>CAMDAD010000007.1 GCA_945888515.1 Akkermansia muciniphila
GGCGAACCGGTATCGCGCACCGTTGGCGCGCGGCATTGTGGTGGGCTCATACCCAGGGCGTTGCCCTGGGCTGAGGAATCATGCGCCGTTGGCGCGGAAGAGGGTAACGATGATGAAATACCGCATGAATTTCGAAGACGAGATCGCCATGGGCAGAAAAGAACGGGAGGGGGTGTTGGGATGAGCTTTCCCCGTGTTGCAGTCGGCGAAGTAGCTGACATAAATCCTCGGCTGGAATCCAAACCAGCGTCCGAAGAAACTGTCAGTTTCGTCCCAATGGCCGCAGTTTCCGAATTGACTGTCACAATCGAGGCACCCGTAGACCGACCATACGATGAAGTATCGAAAGGATTCACAGCTTTTCAGCGGGGTGATATAATCGTAGCGAAGATCACGCCATGTTTTGAAAATGGCAAAATGGCCCATGCTTTGGATCTTCCGCGCCAAGTAGGTTTTGGTTCGACTGAATTTCATGTCATCCGCCCTAAAGATTCCTTGAACGGAAGGTATCTCTTCCAACTTCTCAGAAGACCCGATGTGAGAACGGAGGGAGCAAGAAAAATGAAGGGAGCTGCTGGACAACGTCGGGTTCCTGCGGATTTCTTTAGTTCACTCACCATCCCCCTCCCCCCCCTCGCCGAGCAGAAGCGGATCGCGGCGATTTTGGATGCGGCGGACGACTTGCGGGCCAAGCGCCGCGAGGCCCTCGCCCAACTCGACACCCTCCTCCAATCCACCTTCCTCACCCTCTTCGGCGATCCGGTGACCAATCCGATGGGCATGAAGGTCGTGCGGCTTGCGGATGTCTCTACCCGAATCACTGATGGTGTTCACCAGAAGCCTAACTATACAGAATCCGGAGTGCCGTTTATCTCGGTCAAAGATATAACTACAGGCAAGCTCATCTTTGATTCCTGTAAATTTATCAGCGCAGAAGAGCACGCACGTTACACACGGCGTTGCAAGCCCGAGAAATACGACATTCTTTACACGAAGGTAGGAGCAACCTATGGCCGGCCGGCCATTATTGACACTGATCGCGAATTTTCAATCTACGTTAGCGTGTGCCTGATTAAGCCTCGCAAGGACCTGATTGATCCTCGCTTTCTTGCTGCCGCCATGGGGACCACAGCGATCAAAAGGCAAGCCGACAACCGCATCAAGGGCATCGGCGTTCCTGATCTTCATCTGGATCAAATTCAGAATTTTCTATTGCCGCTTCCCCCGCTTCCCCTCCAACAAAAATTCGCCGCCATCGTCGAATCCATTGAGCGCCAGAAGGCCGCGCAGCGCGCCCACCTCGCCGAGCTAGACGCCCTCTTCGCCGCCCTCCAACACCGCGCCTTCCGCGGGGAACTCTGAAATTGCTGACTAAATGTTTCATTTTGGTTGACAAAAGTTTACACTCTGCTTCGTATCCCTTTGCAACCATGGAAAAAACACTGCGTCTTGATCGTGTCAAAGAACAACTGACGGAGCTTGGGATGAACCAGGCATCCGTCGCCAAAAGTCTAGGGCTATCACGCAACGCCATCAGCAAGTGGTTCAATCGTTCGGCCTTTCCGCGCCCATCCGAGCTTTTGAAGTTGGGGAAGCTGTTGAATCTCAGCTTCAAGGAATTAGTGGATAGCGGACAGGCACAGCCAGCGCCTTTGGTTGCCTACCGCAAGCGGGCAGGCACAAAAACCACTGACGAACATACGGAAAAGGCTCGTGAGATGGGACGATTGTTGGAAACACTCGTGCCGCATGTAGGTTATGATCGTTTTGTTACACCGCCCCGCCTCAAGCAGCCACGCTTGGAATACGATTACCTTCAAGCTTTGGTGCTGCAGGTGCGTTTGGAGCTGAAACTGGATCCTACGCAGCCCATCGATTTTGAGGCCTTGATCCGGAAATTCAACGAGCTGCAGGCAGTCATCGTTCCCGTGATGTGGGGGCACCGCAGTGGCCATGCCAATGCACTGCACATTTACCTGCCCACCAGTCAGACCACGTGGATTTTGCTGAATCTGGACAGCGAGCTGCACGACTTCAAATTCTGGATGGCGCACGAACTGGGGCACGTGCTCAGTGTTTCACTACTGGAAGCGGGAGAAACAGAGCTGGCGGAAGATTTCGCGGATGCCTTTGCTGGTGCGCTTCTTTTCCCCAAAGGTGCCGCTCAAAAATGGCTGACTGCCTATCAGAGAGCCAAATCTCTTCCGCGCCGCATTGCCATCCTCATAGAAGCTGCGGCGGAGTATGTCATCTCACCCTTTTCCGTTTACAAGGAGCTTGAGAAATTGGCGAATTCCGAGTGTATGGATTTCGCATTCATAAACGAACCAGCATTGCATGCAGAAATCAGCCGCTTTCATCAAAAAGTCAGCACTATTAGCAAGGAGATGTTCGATGGAGAGCACCCAAGTGCTGACCGCTACATGAGGCTTGCCGATGAGCGATTTGCAACGCCGTTTTTCAAAGCACTGGGCGAGTGTGTGCGAAAAGCCAACCTCAGTGAGAATCACATCAGTCGCATGTTAGACATTCCGCTGGTGGACGCGAAGGGAATCCGGGCTGCTTTGGTGTAAATTTTGACACGGAGGGTAAAGCGATGGCACAAACCAAGATACTCCTCGACACCAACAGCTACCTGCGGCTCGCAGTCAATCTCCATCCGCTACTTTTTCAGCCTTTTGGTAAACCGCAATACACACTCTACGCTCACAAAGACCTGAGGGACGAGTGCTTGCGGCAACCGCGTCTGGCGAATAAGTTCGATTGGATCACGCTGCCAAAATACGAAGATAATCGCAAGCGCCCCTTACAACTCAGCAAAGAGCAGCATGCGGAAGTGGAGCAAAATTTTGACTTTATATGGGGACATGTAATGACCGAATCACTATCAACATCACGCATCGATGTCCGTATTTTAGCGACGGCGTTAGCGCTAAAGATTCGGGTTGTGACTGATGATCAAGAAATGCTGCGACTCGCGGATGAATTTGATATACCCGTATGGACAACACTCGAGTTGATGCACGAGATGTTTCAAGCAGAGCATATTTCTTACGACATGGTGACACGAGTGGTTGAACAGTGGATTTATGACTGTGACCTCCCCGCTAAAAATCTGCGAGCGCGATACGAAGAATTCTTCGGCGAAAAACCTCCTCCGGGCTTCTGAATAAGACAGATATCCACGTTTTACGCACAAAAAACACGCTGACTTTCTGCTAGTGAAAAAGGCTGGGATTTGATAAATGTAGGCATCCGCCGATGACTTCCAACTTCTTTTTCCTACCATCTCAATTCAAGGACCTCGCGGAAGCCTCCCGCAAGGCCGAAGAGCACATCATGGGCGATCCACGGGCGGCTTGTTTTCACGCGCGCTTTGCGCTGGAGGTGGCCGTCCGCTGGCTTTACCGCTACGATGCCAGTCTGCGGATGCCGTATGATACCAGCCTCGGGGCGATGATCCATGATCCGAGTTTCCGCAATCTGTTGCCAGAAGCCGTATTCCAGAAAGCCCGCGTGATCCAGCAAGTCGGGAATCAGGCGGTTCACGAGCAGAAGCCGATTCGTCAGTATGACGCCTTGCAGGTGGTCAAGGAGCTGCACCACCTTTGCTACTGGCTCACCCGCACCTATGCGCCAGAAGCTTCTCGCGAGGGTGCCGCGTGGTCGGATGCCCGCGTGCCGCAGCCGCTCAGCAACGCAGCGGTCGTTCCGCGTAAGGATCTGGAAGAACTCGAAAAGCAACTGGAGGCGCAGTCCAAAGAAGCCCTGAAGCACCAGCAGGAGAAAGATGCGCTCGATGCCGAACTCCAGGCTCTCCGTGCCCAGCTTGCCGAAGCCAAGGCCGCAGCCGAACAAAAGCCGGATACGCACGACTACACGGAAGCGGAAACCCGCCACTACCTCATCGACCTCGAACTCAAGCGTGCCGGTTGGCCGCTCGATCAGAAGCGCGACAAGGAATTTGAAGTAACCGGAATGCCGAACCAAGCGGGCAAGGGCTACGTGGACGATGTGCTGTGGGGCGATGACGGCAAGCCGCTTGGCATCGTGGAATCGAAGAAGACCACCGTGGACGCCCGCGTCGGCCAGCAGCAGGCCAAGCTCTACGCCGATTGTCTTGAGAAGATGTATGACCAGCGTCCAGTCATTTTCTACACCAATGGCTACGAGACATGGCTGTGGGACGATACAGCCTACCCACCGCGCCGCGTGTCCGGATTCTACAAGAAGGAAGAACTCGCCCGCCTCATCCTCCGCCGCAGCACCCGCAAGCCCTTCAACACAGTTCCCATCAATGGGGAGATCGTGGAACGCTATTATGCGAAACGCGCTATCACCAGCATCTGTGAGCATTTTTCCCAGAAACAGCGCAAAGCTCTACTTGTTATGGCTACAGGCACCGGCAAAACCCGCCTCGCCATCGCCCTAGTGGATGTGCTCCAGCGGGCGAACTGGGCAAAGCGTGTCCTTTTTCTCGCTGACCGTATTTCTCTGGTTAAACAAGCCGGCAATGCCTTCAAGGCCCAACTGCCGGATTCCAGTCCCGTGAATCTGGTCACGGAAAAGAACACTGAGGGCCGCGTCTATGTCTGCACCTACCCCACGATGATGGGACTCATCGACGTGACTGATGGAGCAACTGCCCGCTTCGGCACCGGTCATTTTGATCTCATCATCATCGATGAAGCACACCGCTCGGTCTATCAACGCTACCGCGAGATTTTCCGATACTTCGATTGCCTGCTCGTAGGCCTCACCGCCACCCCTCGGGAGCAGGTGGACAAAAACACCTATGAACTCTTTGATCTGGAAGAAGGCGTGCCCACCGATGCCTACGAGCTAGACCTTGCCGTCAGTGATGGCTACCTCGTCCCGCCACAGGTCCGGCAGGTGGATCTCAAATTCCCCCGCGATGGCATACACTACGATGATCTCAGCGATGCGGAGAAGGCCGAATGGGAATCCCTTGACTGGGGCGACAACAATGGCGAGATCGGCGCACCTGATGCTGTGCAGGCTTCCGCGATCAATAACTGGCTGTTTAACAAGGATACCGTGGACAAAGTCCTCCAGCATCTAATGGAGGAAGGTCTCAAGGTGGCAGGCGGCGACCGTCTCGGCAAGACGATCATCTTCGCCCGCAATCACGACCACGCCGTATTCATCGAGGAGCGCTTCAATTTCCACTACCCGCAATACAACGGACACTTTGCCCGCGTCATCGATCACTTCGCAAAATACCCGCAGAGCCTCATCGATGACTTTTCCCAGAAGGACAAAGCCCCGCACATCGCCATTTCCGTGGACATGCTGGACACCGGCATCGACGTTCCTGAAGTGGTCAATCTGGTCTTCTTCAAGCCCGTCTATTCCAAAATAAAGTTCTGGCAGATGATCGGCCGTGGCACCCGCCTCTGCAAAAACCTTTTCGGCCCAGATCAGGACAAGGAGCACTTCCGCATCTTCGACTTCTGTTTCAACTTCGATTTCTTCCGTGAGAACCCGAACGGCATCGAGGGCAGTGGTGGAGAAGCTCTCGGCACCCGCCTTTTAAAGAGCCGCGTTCAAGTCCTTGCAGCCGTCCAAAGATTTCCTGAACTGGAACCATCCGGCACACTTCGCGCCTCTCTCGCCAGCACGCTGCACGGAGAAGTCAGCGGCATGAATCCTGACAACTTCATGGTGCGCGCTCATCTCCAGCACATTGAAAAATTCCAAAATGCGGCATCATGGGAGGCTCTCAAGGATTCAGACATCCACGACATCGAGAATCACGTCGCCGGTCTTCCCAGCCAGATCGAAACTGATGAAATCGAAGCCCGCTTCTTTGACCTCAGCGCCCTGCGCATGCAGATCGCCCTGATCGAGAACGATGCCAAAACCTTTGAATCCGTCCGCAAGAAAGTCATCGAGATCGCCGCAAGCCTTGAAGAGAAAGACGCCATCCCCGCCGTCAAGCAGCAGCTCGAATACCTCCGCGCCATGCAAACCCCGGAGTTCTGGGAAGGTATCGACCTCGCTGCACTTGAAGATCTTCGACTCCGCCTGCGTGGTCTCGTGCAGTTCATCGACAAATCAAAACGCAAGATCGTTTACACCGACTTCAAGGATGAAATCATCGGCGTCCGCGAAGACGAGACGATCTACCTGCCCAAGATGACCGGCAGGCAATACGCCAAGAAGGTTGAAGACTACCTCCGCAGCCATCAGGACGAGATCGCCATCCAGCGCCTCCGCAACAACCAGCCACTCACCCCCACCGACCTCCAATCGCTTGAGAACACGCTTCTCAGCATCGGTGAAGACGAAGGCAAGCGCCTGCTCACCAGCTTGCTCCAGATGCAGGAGATGCCCACACTGGCGCACCTCGTCCGCCGCATTGTCGGCATGGACCGCAGCGCCGCCAAAGCCGCCTTCGCCACCTTCCTCGCAGACCGCACCCTCACCGCCCCACAGATGCGCTTCGTCGAGCTCGTCATCGATCAACTCACCGCCCGTGGATTCATGGAGTCGAGCGCCCTCTACGAAGCACCCTTCAGTAACATCCACGCCAACGGCCCTGAGGGACTCTTTGCTGGTAAAAACAATATCATTGAGGGAATCTTTCAACAGCTAGAGGAAACGCTGCCGAAGGTAATGGAGGGGTGACGTGTGACATAGTAGTTTGCCAGCGCGCTGGAAGGCTAAACCTGTGCGGAATTCGAGTTCGCAGTCGATCACTCGTGGGCGCCTTTCCATATGCAAGTCTATCGGTCAAAAAAATGCCCGCTTAAGGCTAAACCTCGCGCGCGGGAGGCCTGTCATAGGAATAAGCAGGCGGAAAGTAGTAGAAATGCTCTGATGAATTCCTTCCGAAATGAGCACTTGGCACATCATATCTCTGCGAAAGACAGTGATACAGTGCCACATTCAGTGCGTTAGCATTGTTATTTCGGCGCATTTTGGTGCAGAAGGAGGTAACATGCTAATCGCGTAAAATACAGCAAAGCCTTTCTTTATCGATAGTCTTTGTTGTTTTTTCCACTTCTGGAAATGGTGCGCGATGCAGGGTTCGAACCTGCGGCCCCATCCGTGTGAAGGATGTGCTCTACCACTGAGCTAATCGCGCTAGTGGGTCGGGGGGATGCTTATCGAGGTGGGTGGGATTTGGCAAGGGGAAATCTTGTTTTGATCGAATTTCTGGCTTCGGGAATCATTCGGGTTGATTGATGCGGCGTGGTCGTGTCGACATGACGAGTCGTAGCAGTGCCAATGGCAAGAGAGAGATGCCAGCCGCCGCCAGCGCGATTTGCCAACCTGGATAAACCCGCGCTTTCTCCGCATCCATCGCACGGATGGCCTCGGACACGACTTGCTCTTTGCGCACGTAAAACCATTCACGCATGCCATCAAAGGCATCTCCTGGGCCGCGCGCCGCCACACTGCCAAATTCGGTGTGCACCGGGCCGGGGCACACCGCCAGCACGGAAATACCATCCTCGCGGAGCTCGATACGAAGGGCCTCGGAAAAACTGGAGACGTAAGCCTTGGTCGCAGCATAAACAGCAAAATCGGGGATGGGTAAGATACTAGCGAGCGAGCTAATGTTCATGATCGCCCCACGGTGACGCTCTCGCATCGCAGGAAGAAACAAATGAGTGAGATGCGTGAGCCCCTCCATGTTGAGTCGCATCATGGTCTCAAGCTTGCTCCAGTCCGCATCGACAAATGTCCCATAGTCCCCCATTCCCGCATTGTTGATGAGCAGATCGGGATGTAGGAATTTTTCGCTCAGTGTTTGATGCAATTGCACTCGCTGATCCGCTTGGGAGAGGTCGGCTTCGAAACAGCGGATTTTCACATCATAATCTGCGGCGAGTTCTCCTGCGAGAGCGGCAAGGCGATCTGCGCGCCGAGCCACAAGCACCATACTGCGCGCGCGCGGTGCCAATTGCCTGGCAAACTCTTCACCTAATCCTGCCGAGGCACCAGTAATCAAAACGCAGTCAATATCCTTCACGAAGCATGGTTCTACCATCAAGCATGGCAAATCTCAAGCAAAAGACCGTGAACGTAAAAACAAAAAAGGAGGAACGCGCATACGTTCCTCCTTTGACAGATCTAATGTACCAATCAGTTAACCGGTTTGCCTTCGGCATTGACTTGGAGAATGCGGATCGGAATACGCGCCATCACTTCCCCGTCGCATCCGACATCTACCGAGTAGATACCAGCATGAGGAAAGCGCAACCCTTGCAGATTGAGAATCAAGTTGCGGGTCAGGAAAGGGACGTTGTTTGGCAGGGCTACATCGAACTCGGGTTCGATCGGCATATTGTTCGGGTCAAGCGCGTTGCCATCCTCATCGATAATGGTAATCGAGAGCTTGTGGCGACCTGCGTCATCAGGAGTGAAGCAGAAACGCAACGCGAGAGCGCAATGCGGATGAACCACCGGCATAGCGCGGGCAGCGAGAGAGTCAAACACGCCTGTCACTACCAGTTTGCCTTGGTAGTCAGCAGCGAAGTCACAGAGGGATGCAATTTGAATGTCCATAATGTATGATCGTAGGATTGAAGGTAGCAGCGGATAACGCGGCGCAGTGTTGTAACGCATCAGTAGTAGTCGTCCAGCACGGAATTGGGAAATTTTTACCACCGCTCGACGAGGGATCGGTTGCCCTGACTCCGAATGATTCCGGGTGACACAGGTTTTGATTGATAAATCGCCTCGGATCGCTAGGTATCTTCTCTGATGCGATCACGAAATCGCGTCACCACTAACCTACAGACCACTACTATGCGCTTCGGATTAAATACCTTCCTTTACGTCTCCCCATTTGTCACTGAGAGTGTGAAACTTTTTCCCAAATTCAAAAAATGGGGGTTCGATACTCTTGAACTTCCGATTGAAGATCCTTCGCACATCGATCCCGTCAAAGTGCGCGCCGCAGCGGACAAGGCCGGCATCGCCATCGGCACGGTCTGTGCTTGCATGGGACCGGGACGCGATTTTCGTGGCTCCGCCGCCGATCAGAAAACCGCTACCGCCTACATCACCCAACTGATCGACCAAGCGGCGATTCTCGGCGCTCACTCGATCATCGGCCCCATTTACTCAGTCGTGGGCCTGATCGGTTCCCACAGTGATGAGGAGAAAAAGAAACACTTCGACCTTGTGGTAAAAAACCTCAAACCGCTCGCTAAGTATGCGGAGTCGAAAGGTGTGCAACTGTGCATCGAGCCGCTCAACCGCTTTGAAACCGATTTCCTCAACACGTGCGATCAAGGTCTCAAGCTGGTGAAGGCAATCAACTCGAAGGCCGTGAAACTCCACCTCGATACCTTCCACATGAACATCGAGGAAAAAAACCAAGCCGCCGCCATCCGCAAGGCCGGTCCCCTACTCGGCCACTTCCATGCATGCGGCAGCGATCGCGGCACTCCGGGCGGTGACCACATCGATTGGAAACCCATCGTCAAAGCTCTTAACGAAATCAATTACAAAGGCGATGTCGTGATCGAGTCCTTCACTACCGACGTCAAAGTCATCGCCCGTGCTGCCGCCATTTGGCGCAAGATGGAACCGAAGCGCGATGACATCGCCGTCAAAGGTCTGGCCAATCTGAAAAAACTCTTCAAAAAGAAATAATCCTATCATGAAATTCATCACCACCAGTGCTCTCGCACTCCTCGCCTGTTCCCTTGCCTTTGCCGGCGAGAAGCAGCTATTCAACGGCAAAGACCTCAGCGGCTGGGAAGGCCACGCCGATTTCTGGTCGGTCGAAGACGGCGCCATCACCGGCCGCACCACCAAGGAAAAGCCCACGGCAGGCAATACCTTTTTGGTATGGAAAGACGGCGAGGTCGGCGACTTCGAGTTGACCTTCCGCTACAAATTCGCGGCAGGCTCAACCTCGGGGAACAGCGGCGTGCAGTACCGCAGCAAGCTCGTCGATCCGGCGAAGTTTGTGGTCAGCGGCTATCAGGCCGACTTCGAAGTGGGCTCGAAATACAGCGGCATTCTCTACGAGGAAAAAGCCCGTGGCATTCTCGCCCTGCGCGGTCAAGCGGTCAAAATCACCACTGGTGCCGCACCGAACAAGCCAAAGATCGAAGTCACCGGCGAGGCTGGCAAGAGCGATGAAATCCAGGCGTCGATCAAACTCGGCGAATGGAACGAATACCGCATCGTCGCCAAAGGAGGACACTTGCAGCATTTCATCAACGGTCACAAAACGGTGGACGTTATGGATGAAACAGCGGAAGGCGCGAAAAAAGGCATCCTCGCCCTCCAACTCCACGCCGGCCCGCCGATGCAGGTGCAGTTCAAAGACATCGTAGTAAAAGAAGACTGATCTAACATTCTGTATTCTAACACATAAAAGCTGTCACCTCAGGTGGCGGCTTTTTTTTATCAGTAATCATGGGGCATTTTCCTGCCTCGCACGCTTTCAGCAAGGAAATTGCCTACCCGACCTGATACTGACACTTTATCCACTTGCCCGCCAGCACGTCGACTGCTAACTATCGTGCATGGCATTTTTTCCTGATATTCCAAAAATCACTTACGAAGGTCCATCCTCCAAGAATCCTTTCGCATTCAAGCACTACAACCCCGAGGAACTCATCGAGGGCAAAACCATGCGCGACCACATGCGTTTCGCTGCCGCTTACTGGCACGTGATGCGCAATGGACTGTCCGACCCCTTCGGCGGTGCGACCGCGTTGATGCCATGGGACGATCAATCCGACAGCGTCGATAACGCCCTCAAGCGCGCCGATGTGTTTTTCGAATTCCTCGATAAGACGGGAATCGATTACTATTGCTTCCATGATCGCGACATCTCCCCGGAACTCAACGACCTCGCGAAATCCAATGCTGCTCTGGAAAAAGTCACCGCCCACCTCAAGGGACTGCAGCAGGCACACGGCAAGAAACTCCTCTGGGGCACGGCTTGCTTGTTCTCGCACCCGCGCTACTCGCAGGGCGCAGGCACCTCTCCCAGTGCGGATGTTTTCGCCTACGGTGCCGCCCAAGTGAAAGCCGCGATGGATGCCACCCTTGCTCTCGGCGGGGAAGGCTACACCTTCTGGGGCGGTCGCGAAGGCTACTCGACCTTGCTCAATACCGACATGAAACGCGAACTCGATCACCTCGCCGCGCTGCTGCACATGGCCGTCGATTACGCGAAAAAAATTGGCTTCAAAGGACAATTCTACATCGAGCCAAAACCACGCGAACCTTCCACTCACCAGTATGATTCCGATTCTGCCGCGTGCCTGAATTTCCTTCGTGAATATGGTCTCATGGGACATTTCAAGCTCAATTTGGAAACCAATCACGCCACGCTGGCAGGTCACACGATGTTACACGAAATGACTGTCGCCATCGCAGCGGATTCGCTCGGTTCCATCGATGCCAACCAAGGCGATGAACTCATCGGCTGGGACACCGACCAATTCCCTACCGACCTCTACCTCACTACCAGCATCATGCAAAAAGTCCTGGAGATGGGCGGATTCACCACCGGTGGACTGAACTTCGATGCGAAGCGTCGTCGCGAATCCCACGAACCAGAGGATCTCTTCCACGCCCACATCGGCGGCATGGATGCCTTCGCCCGCGGCCTCAAATCTGCCGCCCGTATGCGCGCCGATGGCCGCATCGCCGAGTTCGTTGCCAAGCGCTACTCTTCCTGGGACCATGGCATTGGTGCCAAGATTGAAGCGAAACAAACGTCGCTCGACGAGCTCAGCGCCTACGCCCTAGGAAACGGCGAGCCCACCATCGGTTCTGGTCGCCAGGAGTTGTTAGAGAATCTTCTCAACGAGTTTATCTAACCTATTTTCCGCTTTGAAAAAACGTCCTTTCACCCAGTGTGGAAGGACGTTTTTCACTTTACGGGCATTGCAAAAAATACGGCTATCTCGACCACCATCCCACATCGAGACCGCACGGCATCGCTCGTACAAAAGGGCGCGACACGACAAAAGCCTCTCTCTTTGTCTGGTCGATTTCACCGATCAGGCATCATCGTAACTCTCCGCGGGCGCGACGATAAGTGCCCGGGGGCACTCCGGTAACGCGCTTGAAGGCCACGCTAAAGTATTCTGAATTTTCATATCCGACGCGCGCGGCGATCACGGCGACAGGCAAGTTGGTATGAAGCAAGAAACGCTGGGCCCGCTGGACCTGGATGCGCATGATTTCCTCGTGCGGGCTGCGACCTAACATTTTTTTCATGCGCGCTTCCATGGTCCGGCGCGCTAGGCCAGCCACGCGTGCGACTTCATCGACCGAGATACCGCGACACGCATGTTCACGGATGAAACGCAGGGCTTTTACGAGATTTGCGTCTTCGATGGCGAACACGTCAGTGCTTTGTCGGATGCTGATGCCGGTGGGGCTGACGATTTGGATGAGTGGCAGATTTTTTTTCCCTGCCATCATCTGATCGAGCGTCTCCGCCGCCATCCAACCGGATCGGCGCGGGTTCGGATCGATGCTCGACAGCGGCTGCGGGCTGAGTTCACAGAGCAGCTCATCATCATCCACACCGAGCACTGCCACCTCCTCCGGAACTGCCAAGTGTGCGCGGTGACAGGCATCGAGAATCTGACGTCCACGGGCATCGTAGCAGGCAAATACCGCCAAAGGCTTGGGCAAATGCACTAGCCAACTTGCGATATCATCGGTCTCGCTCTCACTGTCATCGCCGCTCCTTTGCGCACTTTGATACAAGTGACAGTTCAGATGTTTTTCTGCGAGAGTCTTAACAAAAAAATCACCACGCTGCCGTGACCAAGGAAAGCGTGGCACTCCGCAGTAGGCAAAATGTTCAAAGCCGCGATTGAGGAAATGCGTAGCTGCCATTTCCGCGATCGCCTTCCCATCGGTCATGATCGCCGGAAGTTGTGGCAGAAATCGATAGGAACTCAGATCGACCACGGCTTGCCGAGCCTGCGCCAGCACCTGGGCGATGCTTTTGTTTTCAATTCTCGCGATGATGCCGTCACCATCCCATCCGTGCAGCCATTTCGGTGGGGCATCGCCGCGTCCCCGCTCGGCGAGGAAGATATGCCATGGTTGATGACTGCGGATGTAATCTTCTACTCCATGCAACATCGAGCGAGCATAGCCATTGGAGGTCTCAATCAACAGAGCCACACGCGGAGCCTCACCCGGCTCACGTGTCTTGCGAGGAATATGGGAACGCTTGCTCTGCATAGGAGAGGATCCTCAGCGGCGTTTGCCTCGGAAACGATTGCGTGGATCATTCTCCGGATACACCGATTCACCATCTTGATAGCGCAGAATGCCTCGCTCTTTCAAATTGCGAATGAAAGCCTTCGCATCACTCGAAACTTCATTGTCTTGAGTCAGCGTGCCCAGTAGGCCATTGCCTTTCACCACCTGATCCATCGTAGTATTTGCCTTCGTAGCCGCCATTGTGATGGCCTTAGTCGCCTTGGGCAGCTCTGCCAGCGTGGGACCTAGCTCGTCCACTCGCTGATCGATCTTCGCCAGCGTTTTTTCGGCACCCGCAGCCGCTTTTTCCATGGAAACGATCGCGCGCCGCGCATCTGCGATAGCAGGTTCCATTTCTCGACTGACCTTCTCAAAATTCTCACTGGTTGCTCGGAAACTGGAAATCGTCTGATCCACTTGTGTAAGATTTCCCTCTTTCAATACCGACGTATTAACCTTCTCTAAAGTCTCCGATAGATGCTTGGAAGCTTCGCGAATTTCATCAATGGCACCGTCCACTTTTTTCAAAGTACCGGAAGCACCATCCATCAACTTTCTGGCATCGTGGCTGAGAATTTCCGCATTGCTCTGGATCGCGTCCAGACCCGATGGTCCATTACCGATGATCACCGAATCAGGCTTGATGAACTTGCCCGATTTGATCTTTGGTGGCGTGACGATGATCATCTTGTCGCCGAGCAGTGATGCCGATGCGACACCCAGAGTGGCGCCCTCAGGAATGTTGATTCGTTCATCGATACGCAGATCGATCTCGACCAGAGCATCTCCGTTCAGAACCGGCAACTTTGCTACGCGTCCGATCTTGGCGCCACCCATGCGGATTTCCGAGCCTTTGATGATGCCTGCGGCGTCATCTACAATCAATGACAAGACATAGGATTCATGAAATTTTTCGCCGAAACGACCGAACTGAATGATAAGACTGCCCAGCAGCACCAAGCCGATCAAAAAGAATGTGCCAACATACAATTCAGACTTATTTTTCTCGGCTGCCATCGGTGGATAGGTTGCCACAATTTCTGACAAAGAGCAAGAGGTAAGGATACTCAGCGCCCAAGTCCGTCAATCTCCTCGTCAAGCATGCGCATCAACTGCTGCATTTCCTTCATCCTCGCTCTCATTCGTTCCATGTCCGGGCGATTGAGGCGGGGACGGACTTCGCGAGTGCGAGACAACTGAGGTCCTGGCTCGAACGTTTTCACCTTTGCCAATCGCTCCTCCACTGGCTTGCGCTGAAGCATGGCGACGATGATTTCAGAGGGAATCACATAGCTGCGAATCCGCCCTGCACGTGCAGCGGAAATGCCGACCACCTGACCTTGGAGGTCGAGAACAGGACCACCGCATTCCTCGGGATTGAGCACCATATCGGTCTGAATCACGGAGGGAAACCCATCGCGCACCTGACTGATCTCTCCGCCCATTCGCTCCATGACTTCGAGGCGCCGCTGCGGAAACTGTCCGATGGCTTGCTTCGAACCCAACACAAGATCTACCGCAAGCGATTTGCCCTCACGGGAAAACAACACCTTTACGGTATCGCCGGGTTTCATGGTCGCGAGCATGGAGCGGAACTCCATCATACTACCGATCACTTTCCCATTTAGGTTCAAAATGATATCTCCCACAGCGAGTCCCATCTTCTCCGCTGGCGATTTCTCCGCCACTTGCCGGATCACGACACCCGTGCCCTCCGTGTGATTCTCCACACCCACCCCCACGAAAGCCTGATCACTCTCGCGCAAGGTGCGTTCCTTCACACTGACCACACCCATACCCAAGGTCACATCGCCGGGGCCAGCTGCGATCAAGAAACGCCCCAGATCCGGCTTTGCCGACTGCGCAAATAGGAGAGGACGCAGCGTAGAGTCCTTCAGTTTGAGAAGCACCAGATCTTCATCTTCGTAAACACCCTCTATGCTCGCATCGTAGGTCACATTTCCTCCTGCGACGCACTGCAGTGGCTGACCTTTCGAGCGAGCCACCTCGCTCCATTTCGCCAGCACCTGCGAGCCATCGCCCACCACGGTGCCCACGCACAACTGCCTTTTTCCGCCAGCCCACACCCACACCACGGACTTGCCCGCTTTCTGCGAGAGAGGAGTCACCAAATCAAAAACTTCCCCTGCCTGCCTGCGCAGCACCACACGATCCTGCTCGGTCTGCAGCGGCAATTCCTGCGCCCACAGCGATGAGATCATCAAACATCCTAACAAAAATTCGCGTTTCATCGTGTATAATCTTCGGTTCTTATTGCGCGTCGCCCCGACGTACCAGTTCCACTTCCTTTTCCATCGGCCTGCCATCGCGTTGGATGGAAAGCTTCACCTTATCCCCGACTTGCTTGCGAAGAAGCTCGTTGCGCAAGTCATCCAGATTGCGAATGCGCTGCCCTTCCAGAGAAACAATCACATCGCCCGGCTTGATGCCCGCTTCCGTCGCCTTCGATCCCTGGCTAACCTCGCCGACGATCAATCCGGCACGCGACCAATCAATCGCCACTCCCAGAACTGGCATGTCCTCGTTCTGCAGAGGATCGAGCACCAGTTTCCCCCACTGCTCCCCTTTCAGCATTCGGTCCCAGTCCTCCTTGAATCCATCCACGCCCGCGTGGTTATTTGCCGTGAGTGCTTGGCCGATGTTTGAATTGATACCGATAATAGTGCCCTGAAGATCAAAGATGGGACCACCTGAATCGCCACCGATAAGAGTGCAATCGGTCGTGAAAAAATTCCCAGGACCCTTGGAAACGACGCGCCCGAAGCGAACGGGTGGCGTGCGCGCCGGATCAAAGCCTGCCGCATGTCCAGTGGCAACCACCCAGTCTCCGACTTCTAGGGTTTTGGACGTACCACGATCAGCAGCTGGCCATTTGTCGCCGCCTTCGATCTTCACCATGGCGAGGTCCTTGCCATAATTCGCGCCGAGCACCTTTCCCTTCACCGTTTTGCCATCGGGAAATACGACATCCATCATTTCGCTCCCCTGCACCACGTGCGCGGCGGTGAGGATCAGTCCCGCTTCATTCGTGATCACTCCCGAGCCCGAGCTCGAAGAATCTGCAGCGATCAAGGCAACCGTTAAGGGGACGCATTTTTCTGCCACCGCTTGCACCTTTGCTTCGACTTCCAGAAGATCCTGCAAGTCCCGCACAGGTGCCGCGAAGGCGAGGTGCGACAATACAATCCATCCAAGAAATGATGCTTTCATAGTTTCATGGTAGCAAACGATGCTCATTCGTCAAATTATCTCACTTTTTCTATTGGATGCTTGCTAAAGCGCGTCATCCATTCACCTTGCCAGGGACCTTGTATTGACTGCCCAAGTCCTGCAAAGTCTGGTTGCTGTCATTGGTCCCCACGATGCGTAGCAGGACTTTCAAATCGCCTTTTTGACCCATGTTGTATTCCGTAACGGTCTTGCGTATGGAAGCGGAGAGAAGTTTCAATACTTGCCGAGCCGTGAGATCGATGTCGGGTGGTATAACCAAATTCGCAATGTTGATCTCCACCTGCAAAGTGCCTGAATCATCCAGCTCCGCCGCTACTTTGAGACCGCAGAGTACGACCAGGTTCACCTCCTTAATTGCATAGTTCGGATTATTCGTCGGCAGCTGATGCGGCATGGCAATGGATTCGACGAGAACCTCAGGAAAGGCACCGGTCAAAGCCATGGGGCGCGAAAGGATCGCCGCCTGCAGCGCCTCACCGGTATCGTCGACTTCATCATCCACATCAGATCCATGCAAACTCAGCGGTTGATAGATGTTTGCCACATCAATTACAGTAGCATGCGTGAGCAACATCGTAGCAGCGAGCAGGATTATCATTTTCATGCCAGCGTAGTAGCACAAAGTAGACTGAGGCGACAACGAGCAAATTCCAAAGAGTGATCGGATCGCACGACAAAAAAAACCTGCCCTAGGCTCAATGCCGGGCAGGTTTTGCGAAAACAATTACCTGAGAAACAATCTGATCAATCCGTTAGATCGAAGCGATCTAGATTCATCACTTTGGTCCATGCGGCAACAAAGTCAGTAACGAATTTTTTCTGCGCATCACTGCTGCCATACACTTCAGCAATAGCGCGCAATTGCGAGTTTGATCCGAACACCAAATCCACCGAGGTAGCGGTCCACTTAACCTTGCCCGTCTTACGTTCAATTCCTTCATAAAAGTGTTCGCACACTTTGGATTTTTTCCACTCCGTATCCATGTCTAACAAGTTCACGAAGTAGTCATTCGTCAGCACACCACGTTTGCTGGTGAATACGCCGAGGTTCGGATCACCAACGTTCGTGTCGAGCACACGCAAACCACCCACCAGCACCGTCATTTCTGGAGCGGTCAAATTGAGGAGTTGCGCGCGGTCCACGAGTGTTTCAGGTGCAGGGCGATCCAGTTCATTGCCGAGGTAGTTGCGAAAGCCATCTTGCTTCGGCTCAAGAACAGCGAAAGAATCTACATCGGTCATGTCCTGCGTGGCATCGGTGCGTCCAGGTGCAAATGGAACAGACAATTCGTTACCACCGAGTTTCGCGGCTTCTTCGATACCCGCGGCACCACCCAATACGATCAGGTCTGCAAGCGAGACTTTTTTGCCACCGGTCTGTGCGCTGTTAAATTCGACTTGGATCTTCTCTAGTTGCGCGATCACTTTGGCCAGTTTTTCCGGTTGATTGACTTCCCAGTCTTTCTGCGGAGCAAGGCGGATGCGCGCACCATTCGCACCACCACGAAGATCGGAACCACGGAACGTAGAAGCCGCGGCCCATGCGGTGGAAACCAGTTGCGAAGGAGTGAGACCTGAAGCGATGATGGTTTTTTTCAACGCTGCAACATCCGTCGTGTTAATCAACTCATTATTTACTACGGGCAAGGGATCCTGCCAGATGAGAGCCTGTTTAGGAACCTCTGGCCCGAGATAGCGAGAGAGTGGCCCCATATCGCGATGAGTGAGTTTATACCAAGCCTTGGCGAAGGCGGCCTCGAACTCTTTCGGATGATCGAGAAATCGTTTGGAGATCTTTGCGTAAGCGGGATCCATCTTCAGCGCGATATCGGTGGTGAACATGATGGGCGCGTGAGTCTTCGATTTGTCATGCGCATCAGGCACCGTGCCTTTACCGCCGCCGTCTTTGGGAATCCATTGCTGCGCGCCAGCGGGACTTTTGGTTAGGACCCACTCATAGGCGTAAAGATTGGAGAGATACATATGTGACCATCGGGTTGGTGCGCTGGTCCACGCACCTTCCAGACCGCTGGTGATGGTATCCGCACCATTACCTTTCCCGTGTTTGTTTTTCCAACCGAGGCCTTGTTCCTCCATTGGGGCACCCTCGGGATCAGGACCTACGTTTTCGGCACTGGCCGCTCCGTGTGCTTTGCCAAAGGTATGCCCACCCGCGATGAGAGCTACGGTTTCTTCATCGTTCATCGCCATGCGACCGAAGGTTTCGCGGATATCAATGGCGGCAGCCAGTGGATCAGCTTTCCCATTGGGACCTTCCGGATTCACATAAATCAGCCCCATCTGCACGGCCGCGAGAGGATTTTCCAGCTTGCGTCCCTCACTATAGCGCTTGTCACCGAGCCACTCGGTTTCCGAGCCCCAATAAATATCTTGTTGCGGTTCCCACACATCCGCACGACCCGCACCGAAGCCGTAAGTGGGAAAGCCCATGGTCTCGAGCGCGACGTTACCAGCCAGCACCATGAGGTCGGCCCAAGAAATTTTCTGTCCGTATTTTTGCTTGATCGGCCAGAGCAATCGGCGTGCTTTGTCAAGGTTGGCATTGTCAGGCCAACTATTGAGCGGAGCGAAGCGCTGGGTGCCATCGGATGCTCCACCACGACCATCGGTCACCCGATACGTGCCCGCGCTGTGCCATGCCATGCGGATGAAGAGAGGTCCATAATTTCCGTAATCAGCAGGCCACCAATCCTGCGAAGTAGTCAATACGGCGGCGAGGTCTTTTTTCAAGGCAGCGTAGTCGAGCTTCTGAAATTCCTTGGCGTAATCGAATGACTCGCCCACGGGATTGCTCTTGGCGGAATTTTGATGGAGCATTTGCAGGTTCAATTGCTCAGGCCACCAGTCACCGATCGACATCGCACCGGCCACGGTGTGTCGATTTGGATTGGGTTCTTTGCTCATCACGGGGCATTTTGTGATGTCTGGAGCTTTTGATTCTTGCGCCGAGAGCGGAACGGTATTCATGCTGATAGCAAGAATCGATAAAAGCGCGGGTCGCATCCGATGAAACGGCTGAGGTGTGCTACGATAGGTTGTTTGATTGGTATGTTTCTTCATGAGAGTGTGTGTGAATTCGAATAGTGGCATAGAGAGATGTTGTTTGTTTTACAGTCGACATTCGGGGCAGGTTCCCCAGTAAATCACCTCGGCCTCTTCGATGAGAAAGCCGTGATGATCCGCAGCGTGAAGGCAGGGGGTCTGGCCGACAGAGCAGTCGACATCAACCGTTTTTCCGCAGGATCTGCAAATCAGATGGTGATGATTGTCACCAATCCGATTTTCAAACAAAGCGGGAGAGCCGGCTGGCTGGATACGACGAATCGCGCCTTTTTCCACCAGAGTGCCGAGCGCGTTGTAAACGGCCTGTTTCGAGATCGAGCCGATCTCTGACTTCACCATCTCTGCAATCCGCTCCGCAGTGGCGTGTGGATGAGTTGCCACCGCCCGCAACACCGCGAGGCGCTGCGCCGTCACGGATAAACCGTGGTCGCGGAGAACATGTTTTGCATCGGACACGAAATTACGATCTCATAAAAATGGATTTAGTCAATATTTTTATCCAATCAACTATAATCACTCGCATAGGAGTATCCCCCGCGATCTCTTGATTTTTTCTTTGCATCGCTTCTTGCGCGCCGGACCGAAGCCGTTCAGTTTTTTTGGTTTTCTTGACGGATATTTATGAATATTGATTGACTTTTTAAAAATTCCTGATTGTCTGGTCTTTCCGAATTCCGTGGAATTGTCACAAGAATTTCCCAGATGACAGCGAGTGCTGCGTCTCTCTCATCTGCCCTTGCTTTGACTGCACGGCGTTTCGGAATTTTTTTATTCTTTCCACTTTTCCCCATTTCCATGTCCCTTTTCAATCGAATATTTGGTCACTGGCTCTCCCAAGACATTGGGATTGACCTTGGCACCGCAAACACTCTTGTCTGCGTGAAAGATCACGGTATCGTCTTGCGAGAGCCTTCTGTTGTCGCCGTCAAGGCCGGCACCAACGAGGTTCTTGCCGTAGGCGATGACGCAAAACGCATGCTCGGCCGCACCCCTGGTGACATCGTCGCCATCCGTCCGCTCAAGGATGGCGTCATATCAGACTTCCGCGTTACCGAGGCGATGCTGCGCCATTTCATCAAAAAAGTGAACAATGGCCGGCGTTCGAACTCGCGTGTGGTCATCGCTGTGCCCTCCGGCATCACGGAAGTGGAAAAGCGCGCCGTTCGCGAGTCCGCCGAAATGGCAGGAGCGCGAGAGGTCTATCTGATCGAAGAACCCATGGCGGCGGCAATCGGCGTAGGACTTCCCGTGCAGGATGCCGCGGGCAACATGATTGTCGATATCGGCGGAGGCACGACCGAGGTAGCTCTGATTTCTCTCTCGGGCATCGTCTATGCACGCAGCGTACGCGTGGCGGGAGATGAGTTGGACGAATCGATTATTTCCTACATGAAACGAGCCTACAATCTCATGATTGGGGAACGGACGGCAGAGGACATCAAAATTCGTATCGGCTCAGCGGCACCACTGCCCAAGGAGCTAACGATGGAAGTCAAAGGCCGCGATCTTGTGGCTGGTTTGCCGAAAACGATTACGATCACCTCGCAAGAGGTGCGCGATGCGATGGCAGATCCACTGCAGCAAGTGATCGACGGTATTCGCACCACACTCGAGCGCTGTCCTCCGGAATTGGCAGCCGATTTGGTGGACCGCGGCATTATTCTCGCTGGCGGTGGAGCCCTTCTCAAAGGACTGGATCGACTGATTCGTGAGGAAACAGGATTGCCCGTTCACATTGCGGAAGATCCGCTCAGCGCCGTGGCAGAGGGCACAGGCAAGGCCTTGCAAGAAATCGCCTTGCTCAAGCGTATCTCCAATATTGGTTGATTTTCTCGTCGCATCCCCTGGATTTTTCCGGCCATGAAGCCGCTCAATCTCATCGCACTTCTCTGTTTCCTCGGCGGCGCCACTTGGGCACTGACGCGCAGCGATCGAAGCGTGCGGGAGATTCAGATGTATTACTACTCGGCATTGATGCCTTTCCTTAAAGTCGGCTCGGCTCTCGAAGAAAAAGCACGAAACTTCTCACGCGAAGTCGAGCACTCCAAAGCTCTGGAAATCGAGCTCGAACTCACTCGCGCGGAGCTAAGCAAGCTTCGCCAAGTGGAGCAACGCTTTGCTGAACTGGAAACGGAGAACATGCGGCTTCGGGATGCCTTAGAGTTCAAAAAAAACACCCCATTCACACTCATCGCCGCACGCATCACCCGGCGGCAAACAACCAATTGGTATAAAACGCTCGAGATCAACCGTGGCGAGGAATCCTTCATCGGAAATCAAAACCCGGTAGTGACAGCGGAGGGTCTGGTGGGGAAAATCGATCTTTCAGGAAAGGAGTTCGCTACGGTCATTCTGCTGACGGATGAAAAATGTCAGGTTTCTGCCAAGATCGAGGGTTCCGCCGAGGTTGGCATTCTCAGCGGTCGCCGTGCCGACTACGGAGATCCCCCCATGCTCGCTCTTCGTTTTCTCTCCAAAAAAGCCAATCTTAAAAAAGGCCAAAGGGTCTTTAGCAACGGCAGGGGTGGCATCATCCCCGCCAATATCCTTCTTGGAACCATCGAATCGGTCGAAACCGGTGCTCAGGATTCCGAAGCTCTCGTCCGTCCCGCCGTGAACTTCAACGATCTTGTCACCGTATTTGTCATTCCCTCTGCGAATTAATCTTACGGTCATTGTGTTTCGTTACTCCATCAGCCTCTTGATCGTCATCCTGCTCGCCGTGATCGCGCAGCAGTTTCTGCCGACGTTTATCGAGCTCTACAACGCTCGTGTGTTTTTGCTATTGATCGTTTTTCTTTGTGTCGCGGTCACAGTGCCCTTGCCTGTCATGTTTTTGTTCGCCCTCATCTGCGGCTTCCTCTGGGACGCTCAGTGCACCCTTGGCTCCCCTGCGGTGGACACCAGCATTTACCAGAATCCTGTCGCAAGCCTACGCTTCGGAACATCGATTTTACTCTTCGGTTTTGCTGGCCTACTGATGCACGGGTTTCGTCCGCTTTTCCTGCAAGGGAAATGGTATGTCTCTGCCTTGCTGACGGGAATCGTCACATTTCTTTACTGCATCGGTGAATTCGCTATCATCAATTTCGTTCGCGGATCATTCACCGTGGAGCGCGGAGTGCTGTCCCAATGCGGCTTCACCTCGTTATTCAGCATCATCGTCTCCCCTCTGGTCTTCGCTGCGCTTTTCTTTATTGCTCGACTTTTTGACCACTCTATCGTAGAGACGAGCCGCCTAAAACGCCGTTTCAACTAATCGACAACCCCACTCATGGAAACCGCCTACCGCCTGCGACTCTACCTGCTCACCGCTCTGGTGCTGCTGGGATTCGGTTCGCTATTGCACCGGCTTCATGAAGTGCAGATCGAGGACACGCAAAAATACCGCGACCGGGTTCCTTCCCCGAAAAACGTCAAGGTTCGCGAACCCGGCGTGCGTGGAGAGATCCGCGATGCGCATGGTGTGCTACTGGCGCGTAATAGCCGCAATTACGAGGTCTCTTTCAATATCGAGGAAATCATCAATGCCTATCAACTACAGCATGATGACTCGCCCTTTGTGGAAACACTGCGCTCGGAAAATGGCATGAGCCGCGCGGGCAAAAAGAAAAATATCGCAGCCATCGTCAACGAGGTGATCATCTCTCGACTCACTCATTATGGACTGGCCAGAGACTACAGCGCCAAGGCACTGGAGGTGCATTACGCGACCCATGGTGGTTTGGTGCCGTTTTCTTATCGCACCGATCTGACCTACGAGCAGTTCGCCCGCTTTGCCGAGCTGAACCTCGAACTCCCCGGTGTTTACATCAATCTCCGCCCCCAACGACAGTATCCTTACAAAACTCTTGCTTGCCACATTTTGGGCTATACCAAGGAATGGGAAAAAGGCGACATCCCCGAGGAGGGGCAGAAACAATTCAATCACTACATCGGTGAGGAAAAAGGAATCGCTGGTGTGGAAATGACGATGGATCACTACCTCACCGGCAAAGAAGGCGTCAAAACAGTGCTCAAGGATGAAAAGGGCCACATCGTTAGCATGATCGATTACACAAAGCCGCAGATCGGCGCGGATGTGACACTCACCATTGACAGCCGAGTGCAATACCTCGTCGAAAACATTCTGCGCCGTGCCGGGCGTGCGGCGGCCGTCGTGATGAATGTGCAAACGGGGGAAGTAATCGCCATGGCCTCCGTGCCGAATTACGACCCTAACAATTTCATCCCGTCCATTTCCGAGAAAAAATGGCAGGAATACAAAACCAACAATATCTGCCTTCCCTTGATGAACCGTGCCATCGAGACCTTCGACCCTGGCTCGACTTTCAAGCTTCCCACCGCGATCGCGGGCGCCAAGGCCGGACTGGGCGACCGCATTTATAGCTGCAATGGCTACGTCGCCTACGGAACGCACAAAGCTGGTTGCTGGATCTGGAATCAGAGCAAAGGCATGCACGGCGCGCAGAATGTCACGAAGGCTATCCAACAATCGTGCAATCCCTACTTTTTCCGCTTGGCCAACGCGGTAGGACCACGCGCCATGGCGGAAACATTCACCATGCTCAACCTAGGCCGAGCCACTGGCATCGAACTGCCCTCGGAAAAACCCGGCACAGTGATTGGCTCGCCGTCATGGAAACTCCGCTACCCCTCCACCCCCGTGACGCCTGTAGATACCGCCTTCCTCGCCATCGGCCAAGGCGTTAGCTCAGCCTCCCCACTCCAACTCGCCGCCGTCACCAGCTGCATCGCCAATGGCGGGAAATACTTCCAGCCACGCGTCGTGAAAAAAGTCATACGCGATAAAGAAGTATTGATCGCCGACAAGCCGAAATTGCTGGTTGATTTGCTTCAGCAAGGCGTGAAGACCGAAGATATGGAGCGCATCCGCAAGGGAATGTGGATGGCGGTGAACCAACCTGGTGGCACCGCAGGCCGGGTGAAGATGCCGGGCATCGAAGTCGCCGCGAAAACCGGTACCGCGCAGAGCGTGGATCGTGGGAAAAAATCAAATAACTCGTGGACGGTTTCTTTCGCTCCATTTGAGAACCCAAAGTATGCCGTCTGCGTGCTCGTGGTCGGTGGTAAATCCGGCGGTAAAGTATGCGGACCGCTGGTGCATTTGATTTACCGAGGACTTTTCGCGCTCGACGATGGACTCAAGCTCCCCCTGCAACCGCAGGATGAAGTAGCAGGAAATACCGACTCCATTGAGGAGATCCTGCTGCCCGAAGACACTCTCGCTGCTGTAGAAGCATTAGAAATTACGGAAACGGCCGATAACGTGCAAACGGATCTGGAAACGACCCAACCCAACCAAGACAACGAACCTAATACCACCGATATTCTACAAACCCCAACCATCACTCCCGAAATCGACTCCGCTGGCACCATCCCCCGTGCCATACCTGTCAGGGAATAATCTAACCATTACCAACGCAATACAGTGCCCATCGCTATGATCAATAAAATCAAACGCTTCCTCGGATTCGGATCCAACAATCCGATGGAAGGTAATACCATCCTCATCAATGTGGAAAAACTGGAACGACGAGTCGCCTTGCTCGAAAACGGATTGCTCGAAGAGTATTCTGTGGAGCGCGAGGGCGATCAAAACATCGTCGGAGGGATTTTCAAAGGCCGTATCAAGAACATCGAACAAGGCCTCAAGGCCATGTTTGTTGACATCGGTCTCGATAAAAACGCCTTCCTTCACTTCTGGGATGCGCTGCCCGCCGCCCTGGACGCTGGACTGGAAGAGATCGACCGCGGTCCGAAAAAAAATCAGAAAAAAATCACCTCAAAGGATATTCCGAGCATCTATCCGATCGGATCGGAAATTATGATCCAGGTCTCGAAAGGACCTATCGGGACGAAGGGGCCGCGCGTAACGACCAATATCTCGCTTGCTGGACGCTACCTCGTGCTCATGCCCTACACCGAGCAATTCGGCATTTCGCGCAAGATCGAGGACCCGAAGGAGCGCCAACGCCTGCGCACCATCATCCAGAAACTCGCCGTGCCAGAGGGCATGGGCATCATCATGCGCACCGCCGCCATCGGCACCCGCAAGCGCCACCTCATCCGCGACCTCGCTATGCTGCTGGAGCAGTGGCGCGAAGTAGAACGCCAACGCGATTCTCACCCCGCGCCGTTCTGCGTTTTCCAAGAACCCGGACTCGTCGAGCGCACCGCCCGCGACCTGCTCACGGATGACATCGATCAGGTAATTTGCGATTGCCCGGATACTACGGAGGCAATTCGAGATGTCGCCGGAAAAGTTTCTCGCCGCGCCAAACGTCGGATCAATTGCATCACGGGAGCCGTGCCATTGTTTGAAAGAATCGGCATCCAGAAGCAGATCGATGAAGCCTTTTCCCGCCAAGTCTGGCTCCCCTGCGGCGGCTACATCGTCATCGATGAAACGGAAGCTCTCATTGCCATCGACGTAAACACCGGCCGCAATCGCGGCAACAAGGATCAAGACAAAATGATTCTCGAAACCAATGTCGAGGCAGCCCAAGCGGTGGCGCGCCAGCTCCGCCTGCGCAACATCGGCGGATTGGTGGTCGTGGACTTCATTGATATGCGCCATCGCAAGGATCAGATGGTGGTCTACAAAGCGATGAAGGAACGCGTCAAAAAAGACAAAGCCAAGACCCAGGTGCTACAAATCTCCGCCATCGGCCTGATGGAAATGACGCGTCAGCGCCTCAACGAATCCTTGCGTGATTCAATGTATGAGCCGTGCCCGTATTGCACCGGCCGTGGCCGTGTCAAAACGACGATGAGCATGTCGGTGGAAGTGCAGCGCCAACTCAATACCATCATTCAGAAAAATGCGCACCAAGGCGATCTCGTCGTGATGGTGAACACGGATGTGCTCAATCGCTTCCGCACCGAGGACTCGAAGATCCTCATGGAGCTGGAGCGCTCGCACAATGGTCGCCTCATCTTCCGCGCAGATCCGGCGATGCATCGCGAACGCTTTGCCATCATCGATGCTTCCAGCGAGAAAACGATTTTCCAAACACCGTAAGGGTCATTCTTTTTCCTACAGCGCCTGCGGTCTCTTGCCGCAGGCGCTTTTCTTTTTGTTCTCGCCATGCATCGTTTTTTTGGTGGCTGATTCTTTCACTTCCTTGCATCGTCATGTCCTCATCCATGCCACCATCCTTACAATCCGCTATTTTCGACAATCGTGCCCGAGGAAATGCCGGTGACTTCTTGATACAGCACCTCCACGAGGGCAGCAAGCGATCCTGTGTCTCAGCCTATTTCACCGTCCATGCCTAGGCCGCCCTGAAAGATTCTCTCGAGTCGGCTTCGCACTTGCGATTCCTCTTCAGCGAACCAACTTCCGTCTCCATTCTCGATTGAGCCGGTCCCCGAAAATCGGGCCAGTGGTTAAGTTATGATTGAGGTGTGGGAGAGCGGTCTATAAACCAGAGGAAACACACGAAGGACGCAGACAGGAATGTCTGCGCTACTCTCCTCGCCCTCATCAAACAGTAGGGCATAGTTTAAGGACGAAGGATGAATGCAGAAGAATGAAAAATCCGAACATGAGCCAAGAAATCACGCCATTTGAAGAAATCCGTCGCACCAGTCCAGCGGGCAACGAATCCTAGTCCACCGAGACTTCGCCAAATTGCTAGGCTGCGTGAACTACCGCCACTTTCAGGAGGTCATCGAGAAGGCGGATCCTTCCAAGGCAATCGCCGAGCATGACCAGACATGCTTCTCCAAGGAACGATTCCCAGAAAATTCTCCTGCGACGGGAATTTTGTTTGGGCAAACACCTGCGATTTGCGCTACAAATGGGCATGGACGATTATGATCATAAAGCCCAAGAATTGAGTGATGCGAATGAACCGATTTTCATCGAGTTTGCGGCGTATCTGCGGGATCAGAAAAAACGAACGCAAAAGGACAGTGAGGAGCTCGCGAATGCCATGCGTTTCTATGCAAACGAGTATGTGATCCACTACCAAATGAAGCCTTTGTTGCAGGGCTTGGAGTATTTTGAATCGTTTGTGACCGACTGGTTTCTGCGGAAATGTATGTGGTCCAGTGCAGAGACAGCGAAGCTGAACGGACAAGCCTATTTTCTTTTGTTAGAGTTTCTGGATTCCAAGGGACATGTGCTTACCGCCCAGGTTATGGAGTTACGAGAAAATCTCGACTCGATCATCGAACTGGCCGTGGACCGGGCGAATGCCTACAATAATCCCAAGATCGATGTGGAGGAGCTTTTTGATGAATATGGCTGCTGGAATGAGGCATTGATCCTGAAACTGAAAGAGCACAAAACCAAGCAACCGCTCAAAGCGCCGCAAAAGCCACCCGACATCATCGGTGCTGCGGGCGCACCGCATCTGGATGTGCATGTCATCGTCAGCGCCAAGGCGGCGAAATTTCTGAAACTCAAGCCGCCCCAGTTAGTGAAATTGAGCGAATGGAATCGCGATTGGAAAGACCCTTCGATTCACTGGTTCAGCAAGTGGCGATGTGAGGAATGTTTTAGTATGCAAGGAACCAAAGCGCGCATCTTTATCGTGACGAACGAAGCAAGCCGCTATTCCTTTTTGCTAAAGTTGAACCCCGGAGATTGGATAGATCTGCAATCGACGTTGTTGTCGAGAATGTTGCATTTGCTTATGGAGCGTCAATACGAAACGCCGGATCAATGTAGCATGCAGGTCCATTTTCTCTCTGGGGCGGTCGCCAGTCTCACGACAACACAGAACCATCTGAATTACTACCTTGATGCGATCATGGATCGTGAAACGCTGCCTTACCTCGATGACTATGAAAAGCCTCTCAATCATTACCTCACCACCATTGAGGGAGAATACCGTTATCCAGAAGAGGAAATGGCGCGACTGCTCAAGGAGAATCACCCATTGGTAGTTCCTCCGGAAGCCCCCGCGAATGTGATTCCGCTGTGGAATTAGGTTCATTCATGAGCCGCCCTCTGGCACGCAGACGAACTTCGATTTCACCTCATCCATCACCGAGTTCCCTCTGTGATGACGGAAGTTTTTCATGAAACGCACGCGCGAACCAGATCAGACAGAGAATCGTGAACACCGCTAGCACTGTCCAGTAGAGCCCCCAGTTTCCACTGTGCTCCACCGTGCAGGCGTAAAGCCATTTCAGGCCGAGAGTGCCCATCAGAGTGCCGATGCCGTTGGTCATCAAACCCAATAATCCCTGCATCTGTCCGCGCATACCGGGCTCCACTCTTCGATCCAAAAAAATCTGCCCGGTGATGAAAAATAAGGTGTAACAAACACCGTGAATCGCGATGCCGGGCCACATGCAGGGGAGTTGTTGCTGATAGCCCGCGTAAGCAAAAATCACAAACCGCAGCACACAACACCCCAGCCCTACCAGCAGCAAACTCTTGAGCCGGTATCGCAGCATCAACCAGCCCGTCACCGCCATCGCGGCCACCTCACTCCACTGGCCGAAACTCATGGTAAACGTCGAGCGCACATCGCCGAGATCGCGCAACTGCTCGGGAGTGTGCATGTAGAACGAAGCGATTGGCATGGATAACACTGCGGACCCGATCAATAGCACGCGCAGGTCCTTTTCCCGCATGAGACGAAAGGCATCGAAGCCTAACAAACTCCGCCAGTTCCCCACCTCCCCACGCGGCGGCGTGTGCGGGCAAAGAAACACCAGCGCCGCTAGGATCAATCGGCACACCGCCCCCGCATAGCCCGCCAGTGGCGAGGCATCCGCGTGCAGCACCAGACTGGAAAACCAGCCGCCGAGAATCCAGCCCAGCGTGCACCACAAGCGCACCTGGGGAAATTGCTGCTCAGGCCGCGGTAGGTGCGTCATTGCCACGGTGATCACCAGATTCCACAAAGGCGCGGCGATGACCGAGGTGACAAAAAACATGCCCAGAAAAAACCAGGGCGACCCCTCCGCACGCAGTCCGTAAAACGCCACCGTCATCGTCAGCGTGCTCGCCACACAAATCCAGCCCGCGAGTTGCTGCGCCGCTACTTTCTGGTCCGCTAGCGCACCACTGAACAAAGGCGATAGCAGCGATGCCATCGGCATGATCAGAAAGGTCCAAGCCACCCATTCCGAGCCCCACCCCGTCGCGCGGATCGCATTCGTCAAGCCCGGCAACCACATGCCTGGACCCATGCCCAGCATGAAAAACATCGTACACAAACGCAACATCACCGGGCTCACCCGCGATCCATTGTTTGCCAGCACTTCATCGCTCACGCGCGATGCTTGTGACTCATTTCCCCACGTTTGCCAATCGCATTCGATGGACTCTTGCGATTTCCTCCCGCGATCACGCGGATTTTTTGAAGACGCGGATCACTTCCTCGCGGGTCACGGGAAGATGGTCTGGCAAGAGCAGAGAAATCACATGCACCAGCGGGTAGGCTAGCATTGATGCCAGCACGCCAGAGCTCAGCATGCCCAGCACGAAGTTCGACGCATTGCAGCTGATGTCCGTGTAGGGAAAGGTGCCACTGAAATCGAGAAATCCCGGCATGGGCACATGCATGGATTGGCGCATGAAGCCGCCGAGGCTTTCCTGCATGAGCGCCAGAGGAACATTGGTCACGGGATTGGAAATCCACACCGCCAGCATCGCAAACGGCACATTTACCCGTGAGCGAATCGCGAAAAACGCCGCGATAAAACTCTGAAACGGCATAGGTAGCATCATCGAAAAAAACAATCCAATCGCCAATCCATGCGAGACCGTGGTGCGACACGGTTTCCATAAGCGTCGATTGGTCAGACGGTGGGTGAGATTCGCAAAAAAGCGATTTTTCCGCATCCGCGGATGCCGCAATTGCCGATAGAAGCGGCGCACAAATTTCAGGTAATGTCGCTGCATGGGCTGGGGCAACTTGCACTTGGGTCACGAAATAGGCAAGTGGATTTCCTTGATGTTTTTGTGACGATAGGAAAGCATCGCCGCATGGAACTTTGGCAATCAGTCATCCTCGGTTTAGTCGAGGGAATCACGGAATATCTACCTGTCAGCTCAACCGGGCATTTGCTCATCACGCAGCGGCTGATGGGCATAGGACTGGCCGATGACAAGGTTGCCTCGGATGCTTTTGCCATCAGCATTCAGGGTGGTGCCATCGCCGCGGTGATGGGGCTCTACTACAAGCACGTATGGCAGATGTTTCTCGGTCTCCTCGGTAAATCGCCGGATGGTCTTCAATTGCTGCTCAAGCTCATCGTCGCCTTCTGCCCAGCGGCTCTTGCGGCGCTTACATTGGAAAAATGGATCAAGGGTCATCTTTTCGGTATCCATCCCATCATTTTCGCATGGTTTGTCGGGGGCGTGATCATTTTGCTGGTCAGCCGCTGGAAACGAAACAATCCTCGCGCGGAAAATAGCAAGTCGCTCGCAGATCTGACGTGGCGCATGGCTTTGGTGATCGGGCTGCTCCAGTGTGTGGCGATGTGGCCAGGCACCAGCCGCAGCCTCATGACCATCGTCGGCGGGATCCTCGTCGGCCTGCGTCCCAAGGAAGCCGTGGAATTTTCCTTCCTCCTCGGCGTGATGACTCTCGGTGCCGCTACCGCAAAGGATACTCTGGAATATGGCCCGCTGATGTTGCAGACCTTCGGCCTCAGCAACTTGCTCGTTGGTTTCCTCGCCTCCACCTTTTCTGCGGCTCTTGCGGTGAAGTGGCTGGTGACTTATTTACAGAAACACGGCATGGGAATTTTCGGATGGTATCGCATTGCCGTCGCTATCATCGCGGCCTGCTTGGTGGGTTTCGGCATCCTAACCGAACGCCGACCTGAACCCACAGAAGCGCCCTCCGTAAGCGAAATCGACTGAATGGACCGCTCCCCATTTTTCTTGCCATCACGGGGCAAATCATGAATATATCGCTCGGATGATGCGACACTCATACGCTCGATGTTGGATGCTTTGCGTGGCAGCGCTGGTTTTCAGTATGTTCGCGAGCCATGCCCAACAACGCACGGTGGCCCTGCCCTTGGCGGATGGTTTCGACTACCCTGTCGGCAAGCCCGATGGCAAGGGTTATTATGTCGCACGTGGCCTGCGGTTGCGCTCGCCGGTGCATTTTGGCGAGGACTGGAACGGACTGAGTGGGGGAGATACCGATATGGGTGACCCCATTTACGCAATCGCGGATGGCGTGGTGATGTTTTCCTACGACTGTGCCGCTGGCTGGGGCAATGTGATCCTCGTCCGCCATGCCTATCGCGACCCGCAAACCGGTCAGGTGCGTTTCTGCGATTCGCAATACGCGCATTTACTCCAACGGTTGGCAAAGGTAGGTGAGTCGGTAAAAAGAGGTCAACAAATCGGCACCCTTGGGTCGAACCGTGGCATGTATGCCGCCCACTTGCACTTTGAGATCCGTCACAATCTAACCATCGGCATGCAACGGGATTCCGTACCGCAAACGATGGACAACTGGGCCGATCCGCGTTCGTTCATCACACGATATCGTAAGCTCAATCGCGAATGGCGCAAGCAGGCAACGCCTATCGGCACCTATGCGGATTACCACGGCATGAAAGGTCTGTGAGTTTTTTGCCATCCAAACACTTTCAGCAGTCAATGACATATCGGATCGGAAAAAAGTGATACGCACCGACACAATACGACAGGCAACCGTCTATGGATCATGACCCACCCCCTCATCTCAGCCGCTGACGAACTGCGCAAAGCCCTGCGTGGCCTTGCTTTTTCCGTTCCTGTTACCCATACCTATCAACCGCTCGATTACGCGTGGGAAACGCATTGCCAATACCTAGAGCGCTACGGTTCTGGAGAAAAATCCGTGCTATTTCTCGGCATGAATCCTGGTCCCTACGGCATGGCACAAACAGGAGCACCCTTCGGGGAAATCCCCGCCGTGCGCGATTGGATGAAAATCTCGGGACCCGTGGGCACTCCTGCAGACCTGCACCCGAAGCGCCCCATCAGCGGCTTTGCGTGTGCGAAATCGGAAGTCAGCGGCAGACGACTCTGGGGATTCTTCGCTGAGGAATTCCCCCATGCCCCAGACTTTTTTCAGCATCATTTTGTCGCCAACTACTGCCCACTCGTGTGGATGACCGCGAGCGGTGCCAATGTCACACCAGACAAAATTTCCGCAACTGAGATGCGCCCTGTCGAGGATGCCTGCCTCGCCCATCTGCGCAAGGTCATCGCCATTCTTAACCCGCAATGCCTCATCGGCGTGGGTGCTTATGCGGAACAACGCCTGCGCCTGGCCGCGCCGGACTTCACGGGCACGATTAGCAAAATCCTCCACCCCTCCCCCGCCTCGCCCGCCGCTAACCGCGACTGGGCAGGCACGGCGCGCAAACAACTCATCGAGGCGGGCGTGTGGCAGAAATGAAGCGGGAAAATTTCACCGATGCTCCGAAGGTCTCCAGCCCACCCATTTTTTGAAGCGATTGGAAAAAGTAAACGCATTCTCATAGCCGACAGTATGGGCGATCGTTTCGATTTTGTCGGTCGTGGTGCTCAGCAATCGTTGCGCCCGCTGCATGCGTAGAAACGTCAGTTGTTGCAATGGGCTACGCCCCAGATGCTGGCGGCAGAGACGCCGCAAATGCTCATGACTCACATGCGCCAAGCCTGCCATCTGCTCCAGCGTCCAAGACCGAGCGAGATTTTTTTCCACCACTTGCCATAATTGTACAATGCGATCATCGCGATGCTGCGGTTGTGCAAAACCCATCACATATTGGTGTAGCAAATTCACCCACGCTTTCTGTGCCTGTGGATGGTTGCGATACGCGACCTCGGCGCGCAGGCCTAGGATCGCATGCAGAAGAGGCTCAGGTGCGAAAGTTCCCATCACCGGTGTGCTGGAGGAAATGAAAGACGGCGTATCGCGCGACTCCGCGTAGCGCACCCAGCAGAATTTCCATGGCTGGCGTGGCAGGCATTGGAAGCGATTCATCACAAAAGGCGGCAGCAAACACGCCTGCCCAGCCACCAGCGATTCCCAGCGTCCATCCACCAGCACCTGACCACGGCCCTGCATGCAGACCATCATATACGCCCCGTTCGGATTGATGCGACTGACGCAAAACGGATGGCTGGCCTGCATCACGCCCACATGAGCGATATGGTGCGTTTTCAATAGCCGACACACCGGAGCCTCTTGCAACCAGTCGCGCTGGTCCGCTGTATCGGAGCGCACGACTTGATACGAAGCACTCCCAAAGATCTGCTCATCATGATCTGAGTGCGTTTCCGCGTGACGCTCTTTCCTTACAGCCACGCCCCGAGACTACCAGCCTGTCGGTCAATCACAATCCAAAAACCACTGTTTATGTGGATTTTGGATATGCACTTGTGGAAATGTCTTATGGTTTCCCCGCGTAATCTGGATATCATACACACACTATGCCTAACCCTTGGACTGGAATTGGAAATCCCTACACCCGCACCGAAGTGCTGGACCGACTGCACGACACCCTTCGCAAAGGCGAATCCATCATCGCCGCCGGTGCCGGCACGGGCATCAGCGCGAAGTTCATTGAAAAAGGCGGCGCGGATTTGATCATCATCTACAACTCTGGACGCTACCGCATGTCGGGCCACGGCTCGACAGCAGGTCTGATGTCCTATGGCGATGCGAATGCCATCGCGATGGAGATCGGCGAGTTCGAAGTGCTGCCAGTAGTGCAGGAAGTGCCCGTCATCTGCGGCGTCCATGCCACTGATCCGCGCCGCCGCATGTGGCACTGGCTTGGCAAGGTCAAGGACATGGGTTTCAGTGGCGTGAACAATTTTCCCACCCACTGTATCGTCGATGGCAAGTTCCGCCAGATTCTCGAAGAGACAGGCATGAGCGTGAAGAAGGAATTTGAAATGGTCGCACTGGCCCGCCGCATGGATCTATTCAGCATCGTGTATGTCGATGCGCCCGAAGAAGCCATCGCCATGGCCGAAGCGGGTGCCGATGTGATCATCGCTCACGTGGGAACCACCGTTGGCGGCTCGATTGGCGTGGTCGATGCCACCATGTCCCTTCCCGAGGCGGCTAAGCGCACGCAGACTATCATCGACGCCGCATCCACCGTGCGCAAGGACATCATTTTCCTGAGCCACGGAGGCCCGATCAATACACCAGAAGATGCCGCTTACATCAACGAGCATACCGATGCCGTGGGCTTCGTGGGTGCCTCAAGCCTAGAACGCATGGCGGTGGAAAATTCCCTAGTCGATCTAACCAAACAATTCAAAGCCATACCCGTCAAACGCAAATTCTAACATGTCCACCATTGCAGTCATCGGAACGCTCGATTCCAAAGGCCTAGAGCATGCATTTGTCGCCAAGGAAATCCGCCAACGCGGCCACGACGCGTTGCTCATCGATCTCGGCACCGGCGGTGATCCTGTGGTCACTCCCGACATCACCCGATTCGAAGTCGCCGCTGCCGCCGGACTGGACTTGCAGCCCTTGCTCGATCGACACGACCGCGGCGAATGCGTGGTCGCCATGTCGCAAGCCGCGCCTGTCTTGTTAGAAAAACTCGCGCGTGAGGAAAAAATCCACGGTGTCATTTCTCTCGGCGGAGGTGGTGGCACCGCACTCGCCACCGCCGCGATGCGCGCCCTAACGCTCGGCTTCCCCAAGTTAATGGTTTCCACACTTGCCAGTGGAAATACTGCTCACTACCTCGGCACCAAGGACATTGTCATGATGCCTGCCATCGTCGATGTCTCTGGTCTCAATCGCGTCTCGCGCATGGTCTTCACCCGCGCCGCCGCCGCGATCTGTGCGATGGTCGAAGCACCGCTCGATACAGGTGAAAGCAAGCCCATCATCGCCGCTAGCATGTTTGGCAATACCACCGAATGCATCGATCACGCGAAACAAGTGTTAGAAGAGGCGGGTTATGAAGTCCTCGTCTTTCACGCCACCGGCACAGGCGGTAAGGCGATGGAGGATCTCATCGCCAGCGGCATGGTCAGTGGCGTGCTCGATGTCACCACCACCGAGTGGGCAGACGAACTCGTGGGCGGCACTCTCAGCGCCGGCCCTTCCCGTCTCGATGCCGCCGCCAAAGCGGGAATCCCCACCGTCATCGCCCCCGGCTGTCTCGATATGGTCAATTTCGGCGCGCGCGAAACCGTGCCCGTGAAATTCCATGGCCGGACTTTCTACATCCACAACCCCCAAGTCACCCTCATGCGCACCAATGCGGAGGAATGCGCGCAGCTAGGCAAAATCCTAGCAGAAAAAGCCAATACCTACACGGCGCCCGTCACCGTAATGATCCCCACCAAAGCCATCAGCATCATCAGTGCCGAAGGCCAGTCCTTCCACGACGCCGATGCCGACAAAGCCCTCTTTGATGCCATCCACCAACACTGCACCGCCCCCATCATCACTCTAGCAGAAACCATCAACAGCCCCATTTTCGCCAAAACCGCCGCTCATCAACTGCTCAGAAACATAGCATTGAAGCAAGAGATTATGGGTTAATTGTTAGTAGTTAATCGTAATTCCTCCGAAATCACTCCTTCAAAAAACACTGTTCACTCACCACTCACCACTCACCACTCACCACTCACCACTCACCACTCACCACTCACCACTCACCACTCACCACTCACCACTCACCACTCACCACTCACCACTTAATCAAAATGATCCGACACTACGGCGTATTCCAATTCAAACCACAAATCACCCCAGAGCAAATCGACGAATGCTTTCGCGAGATGATGGGCATGGTCGGGCAAATTCCCGGCTTGCTCTCCATGGAGCACGGCCCCTACCAAAGCTCGGAAGGTCTTAACGATGGCTACACGCACGGTTTCCTCATGACCTTCGATACCGCTCAAAGCCGCGATGCATATCTCCCCCACCCCGAGCACGAACGCGTGCGCCAAATCGTGGCACCGCGTTTGGAGCGCCTCGTGGTATTTGATTTTGTTTGGTAATTCCTACTTCTTTTTTTATGAAAACGTTTTTCTGTATGGTCCTACTCCTATCTCTGACTAGGGCGCAAACCCCACTCTTCAACGGCACCTCTCTCGATGGTTGGGAGATTCGCGCAGGGGAGGAAAAATGGTGGCGCGTCCAAGATGGCATGATCACCGGTGGATCGCTCACGGAAAAAGTCCCGCACAATACGTTTCTCTCCACGAAAAAAAGCTACCAGAACTTTGACCTGCGTTTTCAAATCAAACTCACCAAAGGCGATGGCTTCATCAACTCCGGCCTGCAATTGCGCAGCACCCGCGTGCCTAACAACTCGGAAATGTGCGGGTATCAGGTCGATGCCGGGATCGGCTGGTGGGGCAAACTTTACGATGAATCGCGCCGCAACAAAGTCATCGGTGAGCCCGTCGATGCCGCCGCGATCAAGGCCACGGCGAAAGACTGGGACTGGAATGACTACCGCATCGTCTGCGAGGGCAAGCGCATCCGCAGTTGGATCAACGGCGTTCCCGCGCTCGACTTCACCGAGACCGATCCCAGCATTCCTCTCTCGGGATTGATCGGCCTCCAAGCGCACGGTGGTGGAAAATTTCTGGTGCAGTTCAAAAACATCTCTCTCACCGAACTGCCCGCCACCGTGGAATTCCAAGGAGCCGCTGAACCCAAGCCCCTGCCCATCGCCGAGGCGAAGCCGCGCACACCGCAAGAACAACAAGCCGCTTTTCATCTACCGCCGGGATTCGAGATCGAACTCGTCGCTGCCGAAGACCCCGCCACGCCCGCCGGAAAATTCATTTCCGTTTATTTCGATCAACGCGGCCGCATGTGGACGCAGACCGCGCTGGAGTATCCCGTCGATGCGAATGAAAACGCCTCCATCGCCGATGCCCTCTACGCCAGCAAGGCGAAGGACAAAATCCTCATCTACCAGCGTGAGTTCGTCTTTGGCAAACCCCTGCCCGCCGAGGGTCTGAAACCCGACCACGTGTTCGCTGATGGCCTCGCGATTCCGTTAGGCATCCTGCCTTGGGGCGATGGCTCGAAATGCTACGCGCAGCACGGTCGCAACATCGTCCTGCTGACCGATACGAACAACGATAGTGTCTCCGACAAAAGCGAAGTGATCCTCGAGGGTTTCGGAGTGCAGGATTCGCACCTGTTTCCCCATCAATTCACACGAGCTCCTGGTGGTTGGATCTGGATGGCACAGGGCGCTTTCAATTACAGCAATGTCAAACGACCCCAGGACCCGAAGGAAAAAGCCATCAAATTTGACCAAACACGCATGGCGCGCTTCCGTCCTGATGGCAGCGAGTTTGAAATCACCTCGAACGGCCCCTGCAACATTTGGGGCTTCGTCATGGATCGCAATGGCGAGTCGTTCATTCAGGAGGCGAACGACTTCGGCTACGGCGTTATGCCCTTCCACGAATATGGCAACTACCCTGGTTGCTCGAACGGCCAGTGGAAAAGCTACGCACCGGAATTCCCCGGCACTTTTGTGAAACAACGCTTCGGAGGTACGGGACTCAGCGGACTTTGCCTCACCGATGCCGCCGATGCTTTTCCCGCTCCGTATGGCAATCTCATGCTTGTGGCCAATCCCATCACCTCTCGCATCAACACCGTCGTAATGCAGCGCGATCAACCGTCGCCCGAACATTATCTCACCGATTGGCAGTTCAACCGAATCGGGGATTTCGTCACCTGCGATGATCCTTGGTTCCGCCCCGTGGCTATGACACTCGGTCCCGATGGATGCGTTTACATTGTCGATTGGTATAACAAAATCATCAGTCACAACGAAGTGCCGCGCGCTCATCCGGATCGCGATAAATTGCGCGGTCGCATCTGGCGCATCAAACATAGCGCACAAAAAATGTTCGAGGTGCCCGACTTCACCAAGCTTGACAATGCCGCATTACAAAAGCTCCTGAAATCTCCCTCCCTCGTGCAAACGCAAATCGCCGCACAAACACTCGCCGACCGAAAAGTGACGCCTAGCGATCTAACGGAAGTGCCCGCGCTCATGGCTCACACGCCGACTCTTCAGCAGCTCGAAAAATCCGCAGGCGCTTCCAGCATCCACGTCCGCCGCGAAACCGCACGCATTCTCGCAGAAACGGCCACCGTCTCTCCCGCTTTGCTGAAACTTCGCAAAGACTCCGATAAAAATGTGCGACGCGAGGCCTTGACCAGCATCGGCTACTGGCTCGGAAAAACAGGCGACAAAAACCCTTTGTTCCAGGCCTTGCTCGACTTCGAACTCGCATCGCTCCCAGCACCGCAAGGACAAAGCACTCGCAAAGGGATGATTCTCTTGCGTGAAGCCTACGATCGCGAATTCGAGCGCTACGTCGTGCGTTTGCTGCTCGAACGTCATGCCGCCACGCTCTCTCCCTTTCTCGCTTCCGATGCCGCCGCGAAACTCCCCGTCGAAAGTTTTCTTCTCGCCGCACTCGCCCTGCCCGCCGCCGATGGCGCGCCCATCATCGCCAAGCGTGTGAGCGAACTGAAGCGCGGTCTCAACGACGAAGAAGTCTTGCGTCTGGTGCAGGCGATCCAAAATCCCGCGATCCAACAATCTCTGAGCGCCGCCATCGAAAACCCCGCCACGAGCCAAGCCATCATCGATGCCTTGTTGAAAAACAAGAGCCGCATTTCTCCCGAGCAAATTCAAGCGCTCATCGGCGGCACCATCGATCGCTTGTTTGCAGGAAAGGCGGAAGACGTCACGCGCGCCATCGAACTGAGTGCTGCATTTGCATTGAAGAATACCGCCGCGCGCTTGCAAAAGATCGCACTGGATTCACCTGAAACCGCCACGCGTATCGCCGCACTCGATGCACTCGCCGCTCAGCAAAATGCCAACCCCATTCCACTCACTTCATTGTTGAGCCATGCCGACCCAAGTGTGCGCATCAGCACGCTCAAGGCTCTTGCTTCCTCTCGCCAAGCGGATGCTGGTGCAGCCACCATCGCAGGTCTAGCGCAAGTTACTCCGCCCATGCGCGCTCCGATCATGGAAATGTTAGTGTCCCACAAAAGCGGCGCCTCCGCCGTCGTTGCCGCCTGTCTTGCGCAACAATCTCTCAAAGCTGAAGACCTCAGCAACATCACGCTTGATCGATTGCAGACAGTCCTTGGCAACGATCCAAAATGGAAAAAACTACTCACGCAACTCGGCGATAAATTCCGCACCGTGCTTCAGCTCAATGGTACTCAGCAAGCGCAGCTTCCGACCAATATTTCTCTGAGCGGTCCATTCACGATTGAAGCTTGGGTGAAACTCCGCCCCGGGATCGATAACCGCGATAGCATCGGCGGCGCAAATGATCAGATCGATCTCAACTTCGCTGGTGGACTCTTCCGCGTCTATGTCGGCTCCCACGGCGGAGATGTCCTGATCGCTAAGAAAAAAATCATTGCTGATCTATGGACCCACGTCGCCGCCACTCGCGATGCCTCGGGTCAATTCAAGATCTACATCAATGGCGAGCTCGACAGCACCAGCGCCAAGCCCGCCAATCATCCGATTGACAAATTCCTCATCGGCTGGAGCACGCCCCAAGGCGGCACCGATGGCCAGTTCGCCGAATACCGCATCTGGAATCGCGAACGCAGCGCTGCCGAGATCCGTAATTTTTTCGACCGTAGTCTTCTCGCGGGCGATGCCGGACTTCTTTACAACGGCAGTAACGACCACGGCTGGGGCGCGACGAACAAAGCCGCCACACTCACCCGCACACTCGATCTGCCGCCTGTGATGAGCTTAAGTCAGGCGACAGAATTTGACAAAACCTACGATCACTATCTAGGCCTGATCAAAGCCGGTGGCCATGTCGAGTCCGGCAAAGCACTCGCAGCCCTGTGCAGTGCCTGTCACCAGTTTGGTAACAGCGGCGGAAACATCGGTCCCAACCTCAGCAGCGTGGGTGCTATGGGACCCGAGGCAATCGTGCGCAATATCCTCACGCCGAATGCCGCGATCGAGCCTGGCTATCGGATTTTCCGCGTGACGCTAAAAGACGGTTCGCTGCTCGATGCCTTTTTTGTCAGCGAGGATAAAGACGCCATCGTCGTGCGGCAAATGGGCGCCGGCGACAAACGTATCGAGCGCAAGGACATCGTTTCCACCCAGTTCCTCCGCCAAAGTCTCATGCCCGAAGGGCTGTTAGCCTCTCTCACCGATCAACAACGCAAGGACCTTTTTGCCTACCTGATGTCGCTGAAGTAAATGGAATTGTGCCGCTCATGCAAGACCCACGCGACCGATCACGTATGATGCGATCATGAATGCTTGGATTTCACGCAGCCTGATGGTGCCCATGCTCCTTGGTGCAGGGGCGGCCCTTTGTTTCATCACCGATACACCCGCCATCAGCCAAGCGGTGGAAGCTCCCGTCAGAAAAAAGATCGTTTTTGTCGCGGGCAAACCAAGCCACGGCAAGGGTCAGCACGAACACCGCGCTGGCTGCATGCTCCTAGCCGAGCATTTGAACAAAAGCGGGTTGCCCATCGAAGCAGTGGTCGTCGATAACGGTTGGCCTGCTGACAATCGTGTCTTCGATGGAGCTTCCGCCGTCGTCATCTACTCTGACGGTGGCGGCGGTCACCCCGGCATTCGCCAGCTCGCCACACTGCGCGCGATGGCGAAAAAAGGCGTGGGCATCGGCTGCATTCATTATGCCGTCGAGGTGCCCAAGGGGGAAGCAGGCGATGCCTTTCTCGACACGATAGGCGGGTATTTTGAAACGCATTGGTCCGTCAATCCTCACTGGGACGCCTCCTTCGTCATGCCTACACATGAGATTGCTCGCGGCATCAAGGACTATGACATGCGCGATGAATGGTATTACCACATGCGTTTTCGCAAAGACATGGAAGGTGTGACACCCATCCTTTCCACCCTGCCACCCGCGGAGACCCTGAGCCGTCCGGACGGCTCCCACTCCGGCAATCCTCACGTCCGCGCCGCCGTCCTGGAGCGCAAGGAAAAACAGCACGTCATGTGGGCTTTCGAGCGACCTGCGGCGGCGGGTAGTGGACGCGGATTCGGCTTTACTGGCGGGCATTTTCACAAAAACTGGCAAAACGATCAACAACGCCGCATCGTGCTGAACGCGATCACTTGGATCGCCGGATTGAGCGTGCCAGAACAGGGCGTCGCTTCCCCTACCCCAACCGATGCCCATATGCTCGAAAATCTCGATCCAAAATCATTTCGTTAGAGAATCGGTTATCGTCTGTATCCAGTCAGGTCGGCACACACCTCGGTTACTCCTGATTGACACATGCTTGTGATTCCTATTGTCTCCCTCCGTGCCAGCACAACACAACATCCGCCGCGCCGCTCATGCCGCCCTTCACTCCTGGGGCAAGGGACATGATTACGCGGAAACTCTCGTCGAGCGCCACGCCCAGCGCTACCAGCTTTCCGCGTCCGATCGCGGACTGCTCCATGCCATTCTTTTCGGTGTGCTGCGTCATCGACGCGTGCTCGATCATTTCATTAGTGAAATGCGCCGCGGCAAACTCGACATGGATGCGCGCGATCTCCTTCGCATCGGCTTGTTTCAGGTTCTGATCCTCAACATCGCCGACCACGCCGCCGTCAATGAAACCGTGGAAGCCGGAAAGGCGAATATCCGTGGTTTACTCAATGCCGTGCTGCGTCGCGCGGTCGGACAAAAGGCAAAGTTGCTAGAATCACTCAACGACCTGCCACCAGCGGAGTTGCACTCTCATCCTGATTGGCTTTTCAAGCGCTGGCGCAAGCACTACGGCGCCGACCAAGCCATCGCGTTGATGGAATGGAACCAAGAGCCTGCGGAAAATTACGCTCACTACAATCCGCTGAGCAAACAACCCTGCCCGCTGGAAGATCCGCTGGCCGACGTGCCCGGATTTTTCCGCGTTGAAGGAGCTATACCCATGAAACTCATCCGCGATGGAATCATCTACATGCAGGATCCCGCCACCCGCCACAGCGTGGAAATGCTAGCCGCTCAACCCGGCGAAACCATTCTCGATGCCTGCGCCGCTCCCGGTGGCAAAGCGGCACTCATCGCCAGCGCCATGGAAAATCGCGGCACTCTCATCGCCACCGATTCCAACGAAAAACGCCTGCCGCGTCTGGAGGAGAATTTGCAACGCCTCCACGTGATCTGCGCGAAAGTTTCCCAGCACGACTGGCTCGAGCCCGCGCCCACCGAGTGGCATACGACCTTCGATGCGATTTTGTTAGATGTTCCCTGCTCGAATACTGGCGTGCTACGTCGTCGGGTGGATGCACGCTGGCGCTTGCTGCCAAAAGATCTATCGGATTTACCTATCATTCAAAAACGCATCATCGAAAACGCGCTGCCCTGCTTGAAAAAAGGGGGTCGCTTGGTCTATTCCACCTGCTCGATCGAGCCAGAGGAAAACACCAAACTCATCGCCGATGTGCTCAAGGAGCATCCAGAACTATCTCTGGTCAAAGAAAAACAAGTGCTGCCCAGCATCGATCACACCGATGGCGCCTACTGCGCGTTGCTACATCTCGCCTAACGATTTCTCATGAAACCCAGTCGCATGCCCTTGCTGATCACCGCAACGGTACTGCTGTTTTTCTACGTTCCAATCGCGCTTCTGGTGCTCCATTCCTTCAATGAATCGCGCTACAGCACAACCTGGCAGGGATTCACTTGGAAATGGTATGAGACACTATTCCAGCGCGCCGATCTGTGGCGCGCGCTGCGACACTCCCTGGGCATTGCCTTTCTTGCCAGCCTCATCTCGATGATACTGGGCACGTCCGCGGCTTTTGCCTTGCATCAATATCGCAGTCGCTGGCAAAGCGCCCACCGCATGCTTCTGGCGCTGCCCTTGGTCATGCCAGAAGTGCTCATCGGCATGTCGTTGCTGTCATTTTTCGTCGCTCTCAGAATTCCTCTCAGCATGATGACGGTCACCATCGCCCACATCACATTCTGCTTCGGTTATGTCGCGTTAGTCGTGCAGGGGCGACTGCAGGACTTTGATTTTTCCGTGATCGATGCCGCACGAGATCTCGGAGCCACACGCCTTCAGGCAAACCTGCGCGTCATGCTTCCGCTGCTCGCTCCGGGCATTATAGCAGGAGGTTTGCTGGCCTTTACGTTATCGATCGATGACTTCGTGGTTACGTTTTTCGTCAGCGGAGCGGGAGCCGACACCCTCCCGCTGAAAATCAACAGCATGATGCGCCATAGCAAAGAGCTGCCAGTCATCCATGCGCTATCGACACTGCTCCTACTCGCCACCTTTATTCTAGTGGCCATCAGCCAGCGCCTGATCCATCGCAAGACAAGATAAAATCGAAGTGTTTCATAGCGCTTTTTGATTGACGCAACATGCCATTTTGCTAGGCTGAAACCCTAACAGACAAGGAGGAATCGTGGACAACGGATTATTGCACACAGAAAAAATTTTAGCGGACCGGAAAACATTTTACATCGATCTCAAAGAGAACTCGCGTGGCATGGTAGTGAAAATCACTGAGGATGTGGGTGGCAATAGAGACACGATCATGGTGCCCGCTGAAATCCTCGGTGACTTCATCCAAGCGCTGCAAGAGGTGAAAAACACCGCGGATCAACGCGCCGATTGAATACTGGGTCTTTGAGCCACTGGATCTTTTCTTTACTTCATGAACACACCCGCCTCCGTCACCATTGCCCGCCTCACCTACTTGCTCATTTGTGAGTTGCTAGCAGTGGCGGTCTCATTGACGTTCTCGGATGCTCTTCCGCTCTGGCTTTCACTGGTGGGCGGACTCACGATTGCTGGTTTTTTTATCCTGATCGAAAGCACACTCAAGGGGTTCACTTTGCGCGGCTTCTCCACGGCCACCTTCGGTCTTGGAGTGGGCTTGTTTTGTGCATGGCTTATCACTCGTGTGGATATCGCAGAACTGGTGGCAAACATGGTGCGGGAAAACGCATCCGAGCCCAACGAGGATGAAAGTATCGAACGAGCGGATGCCGTCCGACTCGCCATCAATGTCTCTCTCTACGCCAGTCTCGGCTTTCTTGGCTCGGCCATCGCACTGCGTGGCAATCGCGATGACTTTGCCTTCATCATTCCCTTTGTTCGATTTCGACAAGAAGGTGCCCAGGGTCGCCCCGTCGTGCTGGATGCCGATGCCGTCATGGACAGTCGCGTGATTAATATCTCCAAAGCCGGATTTCTCGGAGGTCGATTGATCGTACCCAGCTTTGTTTTCCAAGAACTGCAAAATCTTGCATCATCTAGCAATCTGGCTCAGCGCATGCGCGGGCAGCGCGGCGTGGATGTGATGGAAAAAATGCGTAGCGATCCCCACACGCAGATGGCGATTCATGAAGCGGGAAAAATATTCGACGACGCACCATACCACACCCGCATGATTGATATCGCGCGACTGCTCGACGGTCGACTCCTCACCAACGACGAGACCTTGGCAAAAATCGCGCGTTTGCAAGGCGTGAAAGTGCTGAATCTCCATGAGCTCACCGATGCGCTCAAGCCGTCCATCGTAGTCGGGGAAAAAATGCGTTTGGCGCTGGTGCGCCCGGGAAAAGAAGAACACCAAGCCGTGGGTTACCTCAGCGATGGGAGTATGATAGTAGTCAACCAAGCCGTCGAACTCATCGGCAGCTCCCAGACCGTGCAAGTCATCAGCACTCTGCAAACCAGCAATGGACTGATGGTCTTCGCCGAGCTGGAGCACAACTGAGAAAAACTGCCAAGGCTGACAATCAAAATGAGCGCAATTATCGCTCTCTTCGCTTGACTGAGTGCCTGATAGTGAGTAGATAACGCGCGTCATGCTTTCCGACTACTTGCCTGTATTCTTCCAGATGCTCATCGCCATCGGCTTTGCTGCCGTTGTGCTCTCTCTCAGTGTCGTGTTCGGCAAGTCCGCGCGCACCAATGTAACCAAAGACAGCGCTTACGAATGCGGCATGTTGCCCATTGGCGATGGTGCCCCGCGAATTTCGGTGAAATTTTATCTGGTTGCGATGTTGTTCGTGATCTTCGATATCGAGGTAGTTTTCATGTATCCATGGGCCGTGCAGTTCCGGGACATGATTCAGGTTTCCACCGTGCCTCTTATCAGTATCGCTGGGTTTGCTGGCATTCTGGCGCTGGCGTATGTTTACGCATTAAAGAAAGGGGCTCTCAACTGGAAATCCTGAGCCTACTCTGCCGACGTAGCGCTATCATTGTCGTCAATGCAGCCAAAAACCATGTGTTTTTCACACGGGCTACTCAGTGTCGGCGCTATCGGCCGAAAGCCTATATTTGACTGCGGATCGCTACAGATCACATCCGCACCCGCCATTTCTCCTATTGCTATCAAAAAACCACCTCATGACGGATCCACTTCCTCAGCCATCTGACACCGCACATTCAATCCCTGAATCCCTCCATCACTCATCGACTCCTTCGATTCATTTTTCACTCATCGGGCTACTGATGCTATGCCTCGTGTTGATCGTAGCAACCGGTGCGACGTTCCACTTTTTCTCAAGAGATAAGGCTACGCCTATCGACGATCGCACCACTCATACTACCCAAAAAACAAACGATACCCAACATCCTTGGGGACAGTTGCATGTGCAGGATGTTACCATAGAGCAACCCACGGAATACGTATCCTTCGAATCCACTGAACTGCGAAAAACTGAATGGTTTTTCGGTGCGTGCAACGCGAGTCAGACGGGCAATATTCTCCGCGCCAGTGGCATATCCGATACCGAGGTCGCGACTTTTCTTCACAAGGATGTCACCAGCAGCGTCGATGCAGGAACTACCATTGCCCCCACGGACAAGATGATCCTAGGACTGAATGCAGAGGTGCGCGCGAAACTCTATCGAGAACTCGCACGATGGCCCGAAAACAAACTTTATGCCGCGCCTTACCATCTCACTGACGAACCGATCGAAGCGATTTTTGCCAGCAAGAATCTCCCTAAGGAAATCATCGCACTCATTCGCAGCCTCACCTTCCAGCGCGGTGGTATCACCTGCTTTAGCGATGTCAACCTCGTTCTCAATCGCCTCTCATCAGCTGAGCAAAAAATCAAATTGTTGCAGGCATTGACATTTCAAAAAGCGACTCTGGTGCAAGTGCACATCGACGATCAAACAGACATCGACGAACTGCTAGGATATTGGGGCGAGGTTCCGGATGTGAGGTCGAAAGATCTACGTCCGCTTCTGGAATCAATTCAGAAAACTCCACAAGGCTTCAATCTCAGCCTGCTGTATTTCCTGCCGCCATTTGCTCGTGAGCGCTTGTTCACATTTCCGTTTCCCAGCAAACCCGGAGATACGAAAATGGACTGTCATTGGACAGCCTTGAATTTTTTCAATGACACGACAGACGACCGTTATCAGGACACCGCCTATTCCAGTGCCTATGTGAATGAAAATTTCTATCAAATTGGTGCTGCCACGCAATTCGGAGATCTCATTTTCCTGCGCAATTCCTCGGGAGCTATCGTTCACTCGGCGGTGCACATCGCCGACGATATTGTTTTTACCAAAAATGGCATCAACTACGCCCAACCATGGATTTTGATGCGCATGAATAATCTCACCGCAGTATACACCCAAGAAAAACCACCAGAAGTGATTTACTACCGTCGCAAGCAATCGTAGCACTCACACCGAGTGCACAGCGTCGATCAGATCCCGAGCATAGCGAACCACGGCATCCACGGGATCCGATTCCGCGGCGTGCAATTCCACCTGCTTGACCAGAGCGGAGCCGACGATTACTCCATCGGCATGCTCCGCAACCTCGCGCGCCTGATCGGCTGTGGAAATGCCGAATCCCACGCAGACAGGAACAGTAGCGTGCTGCTTGAGGGAAGCGACCAGTGATCCGATGTGTGCCGATGGAGCACCATGAGCACCCGTAACCCCCGTGCGCGATAAAGCATAAATGAATCCTTCCGCCTGAGCCGCCAACAGACGCGCGCGTGGCTCGGGAGTATTGGGAGCGATCAACCGAATGCGCAGCAAGCCGTCATTGCCATCGAAATCACGGCTCTGCCCCGCTTCGTCCGGTGGCAGGTCGAGCAACAAGATGCCATCTGCTCCCGCTTCCACGGCATCTGCTTGAAATGCTTCAAAGCCATAAGCAAAAATCGGATTCAAGTAGGTGAACAACACCAAGGGGGTTTCGTGTGTTTTACGGAAATCACGGATCAACTCAATCACGCGTCGTGTGGTCATGCCTGCTTTCAGCGCGCGCTCGGCCGCCATTTGATTGACGATGCCATCGGCAAGAGGATCGGAAAACGGCAGACCTAACTCCAGCACATCCGCTCCCGCATCTGCCAATCCCTTAAGGATAGCGAGAGAGCGATCGTAGTCTGGATCCCCTGCCGCTACATAGGCGACAAAAGCTTTTTTCCCTTGTTGTTTCAGTTCTGCGAATGTGCGGGTAATGCGGTTCATGAAATCTTCTATCGTTTTTTGATGCGCTTGCCGGAGAGCCGGGTGGCCAAAAGATTCGGGCACATGCCTTTTAAGCGAAGTTGCTCGCAACCTGCCTCAATGTGAATCGATTGGCGTATGGGACGATAACCGAGCCGACGCGTAATGCAATCGTTCAGCAGATCAATGTGCGCGTTCTCAAATTCGACGACCTTACCGCAATCGACACAGACCAGATGATTGTGCGATGGCTTATCGAGAAAATTGGGATCGTAGGTTTTTTCCTCAGAACCCAGATCAATCTCGCGCAACAGCCCGGCATCTACTAGCAAACTGATGGTGCGATACACCGTCGCCCTTGATGCGCGTGAATCAGTGCGATGGATCCGGTCAAACAACTCCTCGGCAGTGAAATGCTCGTCCTTGGCGAAAATCGAGCGCACGATCGAGTCGCGCTGCGAAGTGCGACGCAGCGAACGTCGTTTCACAAATGCATTGAAGCGCTCCAGAATTGTATCATCCATCCTTCACCCCCACGCTACCTGACTCACATCAGATGAAAAGGAAAAAAGCAAAGGCGCGATCACAGCGCCAGCTTCGGCGGCGGGGGCGGATTCATAGGCTGGGGCACGACCTTGCGAGCCTTCGGCGTTACATCCGCATAAATGCCAACCAGAGTCATGCCAATCAGGCCGACAAAGCCCGCAAAGGCTGCCGTGATCGCCGTGCACATACTCACCACAAAGGGCGTGAAAAACAGAAGCCCGATAACCAGCCAACTTGGCTTCACTTCATACGCATGAATCACCAAGCGCAGGCGCGAGCGGGCTACCGTCAGCCCCAGCACGACATAGCAGACTGTTGCAGCCAATCCATTCAGGTTGAAAAAAATCGGAAACAATGAGGCGTGCAATTTGTGCGTCACCATTGCGCAGAAAATCAAGGATACGGATCCCGAAAAAAGGAATGATCCGATGAACAGCAACACCATGCCGATACGCATCCCGATGTGATGGAACGAAGAAGCACCGATCATGCCGGCAGAACAAACCGCGGCGCAAGCGAGCACAGAAAGTCCGCACATCAGCTCCTGTATAAACTCCACGCCACCAATAAAATAACGAACTACCACATAAGGGAGCAGCGAGACCAAGCTCAAGGCGCAGACTGCCCACAGAATGAGAAATTTTCCCTTCACCACAGCCCATCGATCGAGCCGCGTGAGCAGCAGCAGTTCGTGATTTCCTTCCTCTAATTCCTGACCCATCAAAATCAGCCCGCCGAGCGGCATCAGCACTCCACAGACCAGAGCCACCACATTCCAGAATGGTCCAGACTCCACAAGCATCCATAAATTGAGAATGCCAGGATATTCATTGCGCATCACTGATCCCATCGAGAACTCCATCGCCATCGCCGCAATCGCCAGCACGTGAATGCCCAAAAACGGATAGACAAAACTCGCGCGCCGCATCCCCTGCTGCAGCTCTTTCACCGTCATGGGATGCAGTCGGTCCGGTAATTCTCGGGCATCAGTCATGTCGCATGTTGTTTTGTGTCATTTCATGAGGCCTGACAAGCCCACATTTTCACCCTAGCTCCGCCTCAGGATCCTGGGCTGATTCGCTCCTCATCTCAGACAATTGTAGCACCATACGACGCTTCTACTTTGTCAATTATACACTGGCTAATTGGCTTAGCTTTACTACAGTTCCAACGTCACATTGATCGTATGCTAGACCCCGCACCGCCGCCGCACGAACAAGCCATTCCGGAAAGCCTGAAAAAACTGCTCGCGGAATATCGTCGCTCACTCTGGCGTATCAAAATCGGCGAGGCCATCCTCGCTGGTGTCATCGGGCTAGTAGTCTCGTTTCTTGTGGTTTTTGCACTGGATCGTTTTGTTCAAACGCCTGCCCTTTTGCGCTTGCTGCTGCTTCTGGCGGGCACATCACTATTCGCGGTGTTCGCCCCGCTTTGGATGCGTCGCTGGGTTTGGGGACATCGCCGCGAAACGGAACTGGCACGGCTCATTGCACGCAAGCATCCAAATCTCGGCGACCGCTTGCTCGGCATCATCGAACTTCAAGAGCAAAACGAAACCAAGGATTCTCTCTCGCCACGGCTGCGAATGGCCGCCATGGATACAGTTGCCGATGAGGTAAACCAACAAGGTCTGCAAACCGCGCTGCCATCCACTTGGTTGAGAAAAGCCTTGTTCGCTAGCATCGTGCTGATCTCGATTACCGTCGTCGCCTTCTCCCTCGCCCCTCAGGCTGGCGTGAACGCGCTGAGACGATGGGCCATGCCCTTGCAGGAAACAGAGCGATTCACTTTCACCAAGCTGGAAAAAGTGCCCCGCACCCTGGTAGTGCCACATGGCGAGGCATTTACCCTGACCGTTCAGCTTTCATCCGAATCGGAATGGCAACCGGCCACCGCTGAAGCACGCATCGGAGCTAATCCCAGCGTGGTCGTGAACCGTGCGGATCGCCAGTATGCATTCACTCTTCCCGCCCAGCTGACACCATCGTCGCTCGCACTGACCGTAGGCGATGCGCGGCACTCGATCCGAATTGAGCCAACCATACGCCCCGCCATCGATCTTGCCGAAGCTGTGCTAAGGTATCCGGCCTACTTGCAATTGCCCGATGAGACGATAGACCTCAAAACAGGCGTCGCGACTGCTGTTGCCGGCTCGCAATTGCAATTTCAGCTCAGTGCCACACGTGCCTTAGAAAAAGCCACACTAGGCCCCATCAGCCACGTTCCTGATCCGGAACGATCCACCCCCACCGTTCCCGCTCCGGGATTTCGCGCCGATCTCAAAGTCGCCGGCAATCAAGCCCAATCTGCCCCGATCCCTGTGGCGACTGATTCTTTCGATGTGCCTTTCACGTGGATGGATACATTTCAGCTAAAAGGTGACGAAAGTTTCCGCCTGCGCGTGGAGGCCATCAAGGACAATCCCCCCTCCGCCTACATCCAAGGCATCGAACGCCAACACGTGATGCTCCCCGAGGAAACGATCGACTTTGATGCGCTGGCAGAAGATGACTTTGGCCTGACGGAGTTGGGTCTGGAATGGAATGGCGAGACGAGTCAGTCCGGCATTTCCTCGTCGCTGGCACAGGGCTCTCTCAAGCTCCTGCCAGGCTCCTCTTCCGACAAGCGCTTGGCAAAAAACACTTCATTTAGTCCTGCGGCACTGAAAATCGGACCGCAAAAACTCATTCTCCGCGCCTACACCTCAGACTACATGCCGGACCGCGCCAAGGTTTATTCCGAGCCGATCACACTATTTATCCTAACCCGTGATGAACACGCGCAGATGCTGAAGAACCAGTTTGACCGCATCGTCGGCGAGTTGGAGGATGCGACCCGTCGCGAGCAGAATGCCAATGAGGAAAATCAGCGCTTGGAGCGAATGAAGCCGGAAGACCTGCAAAAAGAGGAAAACCGCAAGCGCCTCGAGGCACAACAAAAAGCGGAGCAAGAAAATATGCAGCGCATGGCGGAGTTGGAAAAACGCATGGAAAAACTGCTCAAAGACTCTACGCGCAATGGCGACATCGATAAGGAGACAATGAAAAAAATGGCGGAAACCATGAAGTCGCTGGGAGAACTGGCGCAGCAGGACATGCCGAAAGTAGAGAGCAAGTTGGGCGATTCCCAGCAGCAAAACAACACGCCTGAGCAAGCACAGAAAGACGTTGCTAAGGCTGTGGAGGAGCAAAAAAAGGTCCTCGAAAAAATGCAGAAGACTCTCGAAAAAGCCCGCGATGCGAACAAGGACATGGAAGCATCCACTTTTGTCAATCGCCTGAAAAAAGCCGCTGCCGAAGAAGATGCCATCGCCGGCACAGTCGTAGAGTATTGGCAACAAAGCCTGGGATTATCGAACGCCTCCGTCGACCCCAAAGTTCTGACCATGCTCACGGAAATGGATCGCAAGCAGGCCAACAATGCCGCTGACATACGCTGGATTCAGGAAGATCTCGGTCATTTCTTCACACGCACTAACAAAGCGGTGTATAAGGAAATCCTGGACGCCATGCGCGATACGAGCGACGGCATGAGCTTAGATACTTCGCTGGAGGAACTTCGCGAACTGCTGAAAAACAACAAGACATCGCGCGCCACCAGCAGCGCCACTTATTGGGCCGCCAAGCTCAAGGAATGGGCCAAGAAGCTGGAGGGAGAAAAAAACGAACAAGGCGGTGGCGGAGGTCAGGGAGGACAAGGTAATCCGGAAGACGAAGACTTTGAATTCATGCTGCGCGTGATGAGACTGATTCAGCAGGAACAGGATCTGCGCGCCACCACGCGCGCGCTAGAAGAACTGAAAAGATCCGCTCAATTGCAACCCTAATCTGCGATGATATTATTGTTATGAAAAAACCACTCATACTACTTTTTCTACTAATCAATGTTGCCATCAAAGCAGAGGAAACAGGCAAAAAGGACACCGCCGCCATTCTCTCTGAGCATCAACAAGGATCGACAAAAACTTCGATTAAGCAGGACGAGCTCGCTGCGGATGTCCAGCAACTCCGCATCGAACAAACCAATCCCGAAGTCATCACTCTGCTCGATGACGTGGAGAGCATCATGGACGAAGCCAGCGAAAACCTGCTCGATGCCAACACCGGCGGGGACACCATCGCCGCACAAACGGAAGTGATTGAAAAGATTTTTGAAGCCGCCAAGAAAAAGCAACAAGGGCAGAGCCAAGGGCAAGGAGCTCAGGGCATGATGGAAATGATGAAGCGCATGATGGGCGAAGGCGCGGAAGGCGACGAAAAAAAGCCAGGGAATCAACCGGGAAATCAACCAGGCGAGGGTATGAAAGGCGACTCCGACACCGCCAACGCCGCTAACAATGGCAGTGGTGCCGGCGAGAAAGCGGAAGAACGACGCGTTCCAAAAGCCTCTGGCATGGCAGGTCAGCCGTTCCCCGAAGAGTACCGCAAAGCTCTTGATGCCTATAACCGCGCGCTCTCGAAATAATCATGTCCTACTTGGAAATCCGACACCTCCAAACGCATTTCACCAAACACGCGGGCTCCCTGTTTGCGCCGCGCATGGAAATCATCCGCGCGGTGGATGATGTGACGCTTACGATCGAAAAAGGTGAAATCCTCGGTCTCGTGGGGGAATCCGGCTGCGGCAAGTCCACGCTATCGCGCACCATCATGCAACTGATTCCAGCCACCTCGGGCGAGGTCGTGCTGGCAGGCGAATCACTCACCCATCTCAGCCACCGGGAAATACGGATGCGACGACTCGATTTCCAAATGATTTTCCAAGACCCCTACGCCTCACTGAATCCGCGCATGACGATTTTTTCCACTCTGGAAGAAGCCATGAGGCAGCGTCATCCAGGGATACCGAAGGATGAAATTTACGGAAAAATCATCGCTCTCATGGAAACCGTGGGTCTAGACCCGGCGGTCATGAAAAAATACCCGCACGAGTTTTCTGGCGGTCAGCGCCAGCGCATCGCCATTGCCCGCGCCCTCGCGCCAGAACCGAAACTCATCATCGCCGATGAACCCGTCTCAGCGCTCGATGTCTCGATCCAATCGCAGATTCTCAACCTTCTGCGAAAACTGCGCGATGATTTTCAACTGACCATGATTTTCATCTCGCACGACCTCGGAGTGGTGCGCTACATCGCCGATCATATCGCCGTGATGTATCAAGGGAAAATCGTCGAATACAACGAGGCCGAGCACCTCTTCCAGCACCCACAGCACGAATACACTCAGCGCCTACTGCACTCGATTCCGAAGCTGCCCGCGTCGGCGTGAACATCGCAAAAAGATCGTCAAATTCGGCATTGGGCGGACGTAACTGAGCAGAATGGATGACACGCCTCCCAACCGCGATGAATGCTTTGTGCGGCTGCTCTCGCAGTATGAGCCCATCATCCGCTCCTACCTGCGCAATCTTTTGCCCTCGTATGAAGATGTGGATCAGGTGATGCCCGAAGTCGCCTTGGTGGCGTGGCGGAAGTTTTCTCAACTCGAAGACCTCGATGCCTTTCCTCGCTGGGCCTGTGTGATCGCTCGTTACGAAGTGATGACTTACCGGCGCAACAAAGCGCGTGATCGCATCGTGCTCGATCCCGATATCGTCGCCAAGCTCGCTGACGAGGCGGAAGAGGAAATCTCCCTGCGCTCCCTGCAAATGAGCGCATTGGAACGCTGCCTCAAGGAATTGCCCGAGCAGCGCCGCGAGTTGATCTTGTCCTGCTATTCGCCGCAGAAATCAATGCGCGACATCGCCAAGGAAATCGCCCGCAGCGAAAATAGTTTGTATCAGTTACTTCGCCGCATTCGGATCGAGCTGCAGCATTGCATCGAACGAAAAATTACCCAAGAATTCACTCCATGAATCCGCACGACAGCCAACTCATTCTCGATTACCTCGATGGCAAGCTCGCCGAGGAAAACATCGATCGATTGAACTCCTTACTGCGCGATGACCCCGCGGCACGTGTTTTTCTGCGCACGCAAACATGCATCGAGACGCAGCTACGGGAAATGGCGCTGAACCACTCTAACGAAAAATCTACTAGCCCGCGCGGCTACGATGCACGCAGTCTGGGAATGGCTGCGATGGCGGCGGCATTGGTCATTTGTGCAGGGCTGATCTGGTATCTTTTCCCCAGAAATGCAATCCCTCGGGCCGACCTCGCCTCGATCGATGGCCCTGTTTCCATTCCGATGGAGACCGGTGCGCCGGTAGCCGTTTTGAAGAGCGCTACCAATGTGAGATGGCAAGATGCCGCGCAGATTCGGCCCACCGGCTCTCCACTCACATCTGGATGGCTTCGCATCGCCGAGGGCACCTTGCAGATCGAATTTCTGAGTGGCGCGCGATTGCTCGTGAATGGTCCGGCGGCACTGCGGCTCGACACCGATAACTCTGCCTATTTGGAATCAGGAAAAGCCAGTGCCTATGTGCCCGAGCACGCCCAAGGTTTCATGCTGCATTCTCCGAACCTCCAAGTCAAGGACCTGGGAACATCCTTTGGACTCGAAATCTCTGCGGATAAGGCACCAGAAGTGCATTGCTTCGACGGCTCAGTGGAGCTATTTACCGAGGAGGATCAAAAGGTGCCACTATTGCTTTCGGGACAAAAGGCACTACAGCTCCAAGGCGAAAGTTTGTTAGAAATCCCCGTCCGTCCCAAGGACTTCCCTAACGGCGAGGAATTGTCACACCGCGCCAAGATCGACACCGAACAGCGGATGCAGCAATGGGATCTGGTCAACCAGAAACTTGCCGCAGATCCACAGACGGTTGTTCTCTATACCTTCGATCAGGAAAACGAATGGAGTCGCTCTGTGAAAAACCACGCCACGAGATCCGCCATGACATCAGACGCCACACTGGTTGGAGCCGGCTGGACAGGCGGACGTTGGAAAGGCAAGAGCGGCCTAGAGTTTCGGACCCGCGGTGATCGCTTGCGCTTTTCTGTTCCGGGCACCTTTGACCAGCTTAGCATGAGCGCGTGGATCCGCGTGGATAGCCTGCCAAACGACTACAACTCTCTATTGATGCCATCACGTTACCGGGTTGGAAATCTTCACTGGAACATCGAACGTGGCGGGGAAATGCGGCTGACACAGTTTGCCAATCCGACGAATCCGACCGACCCCAGCCAATGGAACGGCCCAGTCAGTGGAAAAGGATTCAATGGTCTGGACTTCGGTCGATGGATGCAGATCGTTACCACCTGCAATGCGCGCTCGGGAGAAATCATCCACTATAGCGATGGTGACATGGTGGGTAATGGGCGCTTTGCTCATCCCCTACCCATCGTCATGGACGAGATGGAATTTGGCAACTGGGGTGCCGATGGCAGAAGCGAGGACAACGCATGGACACTCAGCCAGATCTCCAGCCATCGCGTGCGAAATTTTGTCGGTCGCCTCGATCATCTCGTAATTCTCTCTCGCATCCTCACGCCGCAGGAAATTGCCGAGATGTATCGCAGCGGAAGCCCCTGAGTGAAGCTTATGTTTTCCCTATCATTTCTGACACGATCCACCGCAGCCTCAATCTGCTTCGCCCTATTAGCCCCGCTTTCCGCTCAGGACCTGAGCCGTCTCACAGGCAAAAACTATCAAGAACGCAGCGAGCAATTGGTTCGATATTTTGCTCAGGCCAGCCCCAAGAATCCGAATTTCCCGAAAGATGCGATGCCTTATCATGCTGCGAGACTGCAACTTGGTCGCGATCTTCCCAGCACGCTCAAGACCATCGATCAGATGCTCGATGTCACGCTAAAGTCCCGGCCCGATCCCTTTCACTTGCATGCCTGCATGCATACCTATTTTCTGCATAAAGAAAAACTCACACCCGAAATACGGGCGAAAATCAAGCGACTCGCCGCCAGTTGGACATACTCAAAGCCCATAGGCGTAAGCCTGAATTACGAACTCATGCGCGATGGGGCCGGCTACCTCGCAGCCCAAGAATGGCCGGACCTAGTCGATGCTGCGGGCAATAACTCAGCAAAGATCAAAAAAAATTGCGAGGGCTGGCTGTGGCGGATTTGGCGTGAGACGACTGACCGCAATGCCAGCGAATACGACGCGCCGATTTACTATGGAACGGACTTCGCGCCAGCACGAATGATTGCCGAATTCAGCACGGACCCGCGCATGAGTCTCGCGGCGAAAATGACGCTCGACTTCATGCTTATCCACACCGGTGCGCACTGGCATCAAGGCTATCACATCAGCAGTGCTGGGCGCGGGAAATACTGGGGCTCGCTGAACTTGGGCCCCGATGCCGCCGCGCCGACTAATGGCATGGCCTACTTGTTTTTCGGCTCCTATCGTCCCTTCAAAATCTCCTCCGCCCCGCAAGCCTACTGGCTCGCGCATCCCGGCAAAACACTATCGCCAGAGCGTTTGACGGCATGGCAGGCATCGCTACCAGAAACTCGCACAATACTAGCCACACATATCTGGCCCAGTCACGATGCAATCGTACACAAATACGCTTGGTTCACAAAAGGATACGGACTGGCCAGCCAACGCGAGGATGGTACTACCTTCCGCAGTTATCTCTTCAAAGAATGCCGTCGCACCATGTTGAAATGGCACAGCGACAAGCCGGGCAGCAGTTTTACTGTCATTCAGCAGAACCGTCGTCGCCCCCAGGAAAAGATTGGCAATGCTTTCGCCTATGGAGAAAATCCCTACTGTCAAACATTGCAACACAGAGGCACTTTGGTAGGTGTTCATGATGTGCCAGAGGACTACGGTTTCTGGCTCACACGCGCGCCATTCACCACCACCGGAGCCATCGTGGCAAAGACTGAGCGCAATGGCTGGGTCATCTGCCATGGCGGCTCCATGCTTTTCGCTTTCCGATTCATGGGAGCAGCAAAGTGGGATAAGCCCGATACTCGCGAGCAACTCGAACTCTGGCGTTGCGATGACAAACGCGGTGGCTGGATTCTGGAAACTTCTCCCTTGCAGCCCTATGCGGGTGGTGGCGTGCAGGCGGAAATCCAGCGATTTGGCGACGCACTTGTTCTCTGTAAAATCCAAGACATGACGAAACAATCACCACCAAAACTGAGCTATCAAACACTCAAGGGCGATGTGATGGAAATCACTTGGAAACCGCTAGTGGAACCACTCAAGGACGAGTGCCGCGTGAATGGCAAGTCGCTGAAACTCGAAGAGTTTTCTCTCCTGAAATGCATGCATGCCCATCAACCGAACGGTGGGGCTCTGACACTACAACTCCCCCACTCAGGTGTTGTGGTTTATGATTTCAAAAATTGGAAAATCAATGCGATGGGAAAATGACGTGCAGAAAAACTTGTCGCCGAGCGCCCCCCGGCACTCGGCGACTGTTTTCCCATGAAACCAAAAACAAGTCTGCAAGCAGCTTTATTTTTGGAGGTCTGTTGCAGAAAACTGCATGCGGTAATCTGATAGAGTAACGCCAAGAATCAAGAATTTTGTGATTTTTTCGCCTAAAAAACCATCCATTTATTCATAAGAAAGCATTCATCGCAGGCCCACTTACCGTGGCCTGCATGAGAATTTGATTGCACAGCATATGCCTCTCTTTCAGAGTAAGAATGTGTCTGAAAACGCCACTTCGCATTCCAAACGCTGGCACTTGATTGCAGCATTACTCGCACAGCCGCGGCTAGCGCGTGCGATGCTACTCGGCACATCAGTTTATGGACTTATCTCATTGTGGGGTCTGCCGCTGATGGTATGTCCGTGGAAAAACCTGACAGGCCTTCCCTGCCCCGGTTGTGGCATGACGCGCAGCACCTTCGCGCTCCTTCAGGGCCGCTATCGGGAGTCTCTGGAATCAAACGCCTTCACTTGGGTCGTCTTGCTAATGCTCATGATTGTGGCTGTGGGGGTATCCATTCCCGCGCGCTATCGCATGGTATGGATCCACTCCATCGGCCGCTGGGAACACCGCAGCCGCTGGGGCCTTTGGTTCGGCATTTTCTTGGTAATTTATACCTTGACACGTTGGCTTTCCTCTTTCTAGATAACTCATCTTTGTCATACTACTGTGACGAAGAGGCATCAAATAACAACAATAACAACTACCTATTATGACAATCGGATTCATCCTCATGAGCGTGGCAGGTCTGGCATCTTTGGCATGCTGGATCATGGTTCTCGTCAAAATGTTCAAAACACAAGAAAGCCCTCTGATGGGCATCATCGGCATCTTTTGCGGCCTGTGGGCCTTTATTTGGGGATGGATGAACGCTAGCAAGTACGGTCTCAGCAAAGTGATGCTGATTTGGACCGCATCATTCGTCCTGTCCTTGGCCGGCTACGGCCTCGTTATCAAAGCAGGAGTGGATGTCATGAAGGAGCAAGGCATTGATCTTACGAATCCGAACCTGAGCCAGCCTAGCGAATAGACCCAAGTTCTTGCGGAACTCACTCTGGAAGTAGCCGCTCCTGAGCAATCATTCACGAATTGCACGCCAAACCTGCCGATTTACTAGTCGGCAGGTTTTTTTATTTTGACGGAGGTATCATCCCAGCCTGCGAGAGCGCTTTCCAGCCGCCATGCAAGGCGCGGACCTCTGGCACCAATTGATAGTCGCGCAGGCGTTTGGCGATTTCACGACTCGTTCCGCAGCTGACGTCGCTACAATAGACGACCACTCGCTTTTGTTTCTCCGCAAGTAGTGGAAACGCCTGCTCCAGCAAACGATCAAAATTTTCCCCATCGGCGGTGGTCAGCAGGATGGAGCCAGGAAGTCCGTCTTTTTCCCAGTCGACTCTCCGTCGCGCATCCACCCAAAGGCAGTCACTGTGCCAGTCATCGATCACGGTCTGAAGGCAGATTTCATCACTCGCCAGCACTGCCGGATCACAGACGAGACGTTCGACGGTGGCAGGCGGTGGATTGATCAGATAGGTTACTACGGCCGCAGTCACTGACAGCCCGAAGATGATCGCAAATTGCCGAAGATACACATTCACACTCGCGATTCAGGGAGGGGGGGGCTGATGGGAATCACTCGAGGGCGCTGGATCAGGGCGCTTCGCGACTTCAGGGCGAACCACAACAAAGGCCATCTGTTTTTTTTGTTTATCGATCGTGCAATCCGTTTCGATATGAATCACCGCCATACCGGGTGCCACATCTGGCTTCACGAGAGGTGTAACGATCAAATCGTATTCTTTGCCAGCTTCGACCGTTTTCAGCTCATACTCATAACAAGGATTATTCAAGGCGGCGCGAACGATTTGAATCGGTTCACTGTGATTCATGCGTATCTTCATCATTTTCGTCGCCCATGGCGCTGGACCATTCCACTCCAAAGTACGCGGTTGTATATCCACCAATACGGGAATGATCACACGAACCACTAAAACAAAGGAAGGCTCGGACTCGGGATCGCCCTCGAGCCAGAGGACAACATTCTTATCCACCGCGCCGGTGAAATTTTCCATATCGAAATGAGCGCGCAAGATGCCCTTTTCGCCAGGGGCGTATTCCAGCTTACCTCCCTGATTGATCTGCACGGACATACAAGTGCAAGTGGACTCGTAGCGTGCGATCTTGACGCGCTCCGCTCCTTTGTTTTCAAAGGAAAAATCGCATGCAATCTTTCGGGCTTCCGGCGTGGCCTTGATTTCTTTTTTCTGCGCATCGAATACCAGTCCGGCGTGCAGCGATAAGGTCAAGCCCAGAAAACAGAGTAATAAATGCTTCATGGGGATGGATCGGGAATCGGTTTATCGAAAGGCGAGAGCGAAATGATGAGAATCATGCGTCCCTGACGCCACTCGGGTCCCAGCACATACATGGGCGAGTTTTCGGCCAAGGCGGCACTCGTTTTAAGAATTTTTTTATGGCTCACCCAGAGTTCCAGATCGAGCCGAGTGAGCTCCTTCGATGGTCTCGCCTGCGCTTCAAAGCGCACCATGATGTCATCGGTATTCGCCATCGGCTTCGCCCAGTTTTCGTAACTGCGGAAGAGTGGTTTTGCATCCATACCGAGGACACGGTATTGCTCGAATTTCAGACGAGGATCTCTCCTCAAGCGCTGCTTGGTGGCCTCATCGAGGACCTTACACTTTGATAGGCCTTCGACTTTTTGCTGATCACAGGCATGAATCAACGTTACGGTCACTTCACCGATCGTATCGCGCCCACGCTCCGCACGCACCGGCAACACGCAGGCGAGCAAAAAGAGGCAGACTTTGATGATTGCGTGCATAAGGGAGAGGGTGAATCAATCAGGGCGCGATCAATGTGGCTGTCTCTTTTTCCTGCTGTATCAATTCGTTCAGATGCATCGCCTCATGCGAAGTGGTTTCCATCGTGGCGAAGGAATCGGGCAAGGCGGGCATTCCATTGAGCACGATGACCGTTCCCTCTGCGGGGCTGGTCTCAAAAAATTCGGCTTTGACTCCTTCTTCAGGAGTGTAGGTCACTAAGGTTTTGGTCCGATGAGATTTCTGCCGCCACTCTGTGCCCGCCAGAAAGCCGAGAACCATCGCTGCAGCGACACTCGTAGGAAGCCAGAATTTTCGCCACGGTGAAATCCGAACGGTGACTGGAACCTCACGTCGCAATGCGGTGCGATCTTGCTCGATCATGCGTATGAGACGCGATTGAAAAAAATCACCATACGGTAACTCAGCCGCTGCCATCGCCTCACTGACTTGACCGCGCCATTGGCGTGCGGACTCGCGTTTTTCCAGCCATAGTGGCTGATCAGCGGCCCAGGCATCGATTTGCTGTTTCAGCTCTTCTGGCAACTCATCTTCCAGCCACAGCATCAAACTTTGATTATCGGGATTCATACTCATCTCTCAGAAGTGTTTGTAGTTTCTGTCGGGCGTAAAACAAACGGCTCATCACCGTGCCGATCGTACACCCCATTACGTCGGCGATTTCCTTATAAGAGAGACCCTGCACATCTTTTAGCAATACGATCTCTCGATGTTCGGGAGAAATTTTGGCCAACGCCGCTTCGATTTTTTGCTTCAGCTCGCCCATGGCCATCTTTTTATCAGGGCTATCACCTACGTGAGGTATGGCGATTGCTGCGGGATCAATCCGCTCGTTCTCCAATGTCTCATCGTGCAACTCTCCGACTTGATCATGTTTTTTACGACGATTCCAATCATACACCACGTTATGAGCAATGCGATACAGCCATGTGGTGAATTTCGACTTCGCCTCGAAGTTACCGAGCGCATTCCACGCCTTGATGAAAACGTCTTGGGTCAAATCCCAAGCGTCAGCCTCGTGGTGTGTCATATTGCGAATCATGGCAAAAATGCGATTGCGGTGCCGTAGCACCAACTGGTCGTAAGCCGTTGTGTCGCCCGACTGTGATCGACTGACAAGAACGGCATCGGCAGTCTCCTCCGCTCCATCCCCACCAAACGACGGCTCCAAGCGCATAGGTCCCTGCATGAAGTTTGACGAATGGTGGAACATTTTATTCATGCAATCTGAAAAAACAGCGCGAATTTTGCGCTACCCGTTCACGCTAGCCCACTCTATTCACGCGTGCAATCACAGAATTCCCAGCCAGCGATTCCTCATTCTCGTCAACACAACACCAGAGAAACGAATGCACCGAATGCAAAAATGGGGAATGGGTGATTTTGTTTCTATGGGACTTGACAAGTTGATTTGATATTTCAAATTACAAAAATGCCTTATGCGAAAACCAATTTGTTTAGCGAAAAAACAGTCGCGCTGTCGGAATTCGCCAAGGCCTTATCGCATCCTGCGCGTATCGAAATTTTGACATTTCTTCACGGACAAAGCGGTCGCACTTGCGGTGAAATCGTCGCGCACATTCCGCTATCCCAGCCATCCGTTTCGCGCCATTTGGCCACGCTCAAAGAAGCGGGCTTGCTGTCAGAACAACAACGCGGTAGCGAACATCTTTATTCCCTCGAAACCTCGCAAATCCAGCGTTTTTGTGAAGCTTTTTCCCAAACTTTGAAACCAACTTCTGTCTAAGTCATGAAACATTCTACCTCCACACATACCATCATCATCATCGGCGGCGTCGCTGGTGGTGCCTCCGCCGCCGCACGCGCCCGTCGTCACAGTGAAAGCACCCATATCATTCTGCTAGAGCGTGGACCTGACGTGTCGTTTGCCAACTGCGGACTCCCCTATCACATCGGGGGCGAGATCACTGACCGAGCCGAACTGAATGTGCAAACACCGCAAAGCCTGCGCGATTTGCTCAACCTCGATGTCCGCACTCTCACCGAAGCGATTTCTATCGATCGCGCCAACAAAACGGTTGTGGTGCGCGACTTGTCAAGCGGTGAGGAAAACACTCTCGCCTATGATCAACTGATTCTCTCTCCGGGCGCGCGACCACTTGTTCCAGCGATGCCTGGCATCGACGATCCCCGCATCATGACCTTGCGAAATTTACAGGATACGGATCGCATCAAAGCCGCGGCTGCGTCAGCCCATCAAGTTCTGGTGATCGGCGGCGGCTTCATCGGATTGGAGATGGCCGAACAGCTGAATCACTTGGGCAAGTCCGTCACTCTCATCGAGCGCAATCCACAGGTGCTTCCCCTACTCGATAAGCCCATGGTGCGACCGCTGGAAAAAGCGCTGGAAACACAGGGCGTTCATCTCATTTTTAGTGATGGCATCGCTGGCTTTGAGGCAAGTCCCAGTTCGCTGCATGCGATCTTACAATCTGGAAAAAAACTGGCCGCGGACCTGGTGATTCTATCGATCGGCGTAACACCGGAAAACACACTAGCCAAGAACGCAGGACTGGAACTCGGCGCACGCGGACACATCGTCACCAACCAATGGCAGCAAACCAACGATCCTGACATTTACGCCGTGGGTGATGCCTGCGAAACCTACGACCCGATTTTTCAAACCCCGGTTGCGATTGCACTCGCCGGCCCAGCCAATCGCCAAGGAAGAACTGCTGCTGATCATATTTTTATGGGAGAGCGTGCGATCCCTTATCCCGGCAGCATCGGCACCGCTATTGTGCGCGTTTTTCACACCACAGCGGGGATCACGGGATGGAGTGAAAAACGGCTGCAACAAGCGAGCCTCCCCTACCAAACTGTCACGGTGAATGCAGCTTCTCATGCCAGTTATTACCCGGGTGCCGAGACGGTTACGCTCAAGTTACTATGGAATCCAGAAAACGGACGCATTCTAGGAGCCCAGGCAGTGGGCAAGGACGGCGTTGACAAACGTCTGGACGTCATCGCGACGGCGATACGCGGCAATCTGACGATCAACGACCTAGCGCATCTGGAGCTCGCCTATGCTCCACCGTTTGGAAGTGCAAAAGATGTGATTAATATCGCTGGGTTCGCTGCATGCAATATCCGTGATGGATTCCTGCTGCCGATTTCAGGGATTGCCGAGGCAGGAGCGCAGATCGTCGATGTACGACCTGCCGAATCTGCCGCAAGACAACCAATACCCGGAGCGATCAACATCCCCTTGACGCAATTGCGGAAACGACTCGACGAGCTCGACCGTAGCCTGCCCGTATACACAATTTGCCAAATGGGAAAAACCAGTTATTTCGCCGCGCGCATTTTGTCCAATCATGGCTTTATCGCTCACAGCATCTTAGGCGGCGCTCACCACCAGCTCTGATGATATAGCCATCATTTTGCTCTTCCCGTGTCATGAATTTTACGGCAGCTTTTGCCGCACGAGCACATGCCATTTGATCCGCCAAACGACTACAAAATCATCAACCTTCTGGGGGAAAACGTCCACACGAACATTTGGCTGGCCGAGCAGCTCTCGGTACGACGCCATGTCGTGTTAGAGCAATTGCGTGATCTGGAATCGGATCATCGAGAGGAATTCATCTCTTCCATGCGCGCCAAAGGAGGTGTCGATCACCCTCTCATCGCATCGGTTTATGAGGCCATCAATGATTCCGATCACTGCCTGTTTACTCGTGAGTGGTTGCCGGGCGAGAGTCTATCTTCGATGGTGGCTAACGGAAAAACGCTGAAGCCTGCACAGTTTGCGCACATCATCAAACGGGTGGCAGAAGCCAGCATGCATTTGGAGGAGCGCAGGACAGCTACAGACGCACTGACAGCATCTCACATTTATCTTAATGAACAACATGTGCTGCGCCTGTCGAATCTAGCAAAATCAGGAGTGCGCAGTGACCATGCTTCATCCATCGACATGGCGGAGCTGGGATCGACCTTACTGCCTCTATTAGAAACCGGTGCACCAGGCTATACTCGCGTGCAAACGTTGCTTCATTGGATGACAGGAAAAGACCAGGACCATGTGATGCAGTGGAAGGATATCCGGCACTACGCAGATCAGATCGAGCAGCAACTGGCCACTCCTGTCGTGCCCATGCACTCGACTACCCACCCGTATCTCAAGGTTACCAAAAAAAATAGCTCCATTCCTTGGATTCTCGGCGTAGCGGCCACTCTGTCGATCGCGCTGCTCCTGATGATTCTCACTAAAAACAGAAGCCCTAAACCCACACCGACTCTCGCCCTGGATGCCCCCATTCTGATTCCTGAGAGCCAGTATCCGGGACCCGACGGGAACTCTAACACAATCAGAAAATTCTGGATGTCTGCCCATGAAGTGACCATTGGACAATACCGTGAATTTCTTGAGTCTCTCAAAGTGCTCGATGACGAACAGCGCAAGATTTACGATCACGAATCGCAACCTCCCACTAAGGTTTCCCATGAAACTCTGGACTGGAATGCCATCCTTGCCGCTGCGGAGAAAAAACAACACTGGAAAAACCGTCCGATCTCACTGAACTGCCCGGTATTTGGAGTGGATTGGTGGGATGCTCACGCGTATTGTGAGTGGAAACGAGCACGTCTTCCTAGCCAGGAAGAGTGGTTCGCCGCACTGCAACTGCAAACAGATGATCCACTGGCACTGAAACCAGGGGGATGGGCCGATGTGCAGTCACTCGATAAAAATGGCGCAGGATTTTTTGGTATGGCGGGTGGAGTCAGTGAGTGGACGCGCAAGCCCGCCAGTGATCCGTCCAATCCACTCGGCGCCCGTCAATGGGTTATCGTGGGCGCATCTTACGCGAAAACCGCTAACGGTTCGCAAGCACGCGAGTGGACGAATGATCGCAACCTTCGTCGCGACGATTTGGGTTTTCGCATTGCCTATGATCATTTACCGGACTGATCTCTCAACACTTGGGCACGCAGACGCACATCATCGCCGATACGTGACCACTCCATCTCCGTCATTGCCAAATCCAGCGCATTCGTGCCAGCCATCGCTGGGAGTCCGCCGGTGATCATCGGCGCCAAATAAATGACACATTCGTCTAACAACTCTTGCTTCGCTAATTCTGCAAGAAGCTTTCCTCCAGACTCCACCATGATCGACATCACCGCGAAGTCAGCCGCCATCTCTCGAAGAATATTTTCCAGATTACCCGCCCGAGTCATGGTCCTGTGCCGGTTTTCATCAACAAACAAGGGTGCATGAGACGGCAGTGATGCTGGGTGATTCGTCAGCACCAAGCGCCACGGCTGATCCCTCCCTCGCAACAACTCAGGATCTCGGATCATCAATGCAGGCAAGTCTCTGCGCACACTCTCACCACTAGTCATAATGAGATCCACCTCGCTGCGTAATCGCTGGACATCTTGCCTCGAAGCTTCACTCGTTAGCCATGGACCTTCCCCATCCGGACGAGTGATGCGACCGTCCAGACTCATCGCGATTTTTGCCACCACCCATGGCAGACCAGTTCGCTGCACTTTGGCAAAAGGCCGGAGAATTTTTTCCGCTTGTTCGCGCATCACACCTTTTTCTACAACGATGCCTGCGGATTTCAATAATCCATCAGCCCGCCCCGCGTGATGCGGATTGGGGTCTTCACACGCATACACAACACGCGAGATACCAGCTTCTATCAATCCTTGCACACAGGGCGGCGTACGTCCATGGGTCGAGCAAGGCTCTAACGAAATGTATGCCGTCGCGCCGCGCAATGATCCCTCACCATGAAGAGCCACGCACTCAGCCATCGCCTCGCGTTCCGCATGTGGCATGCCAGCTTTCTGATGCCAGCCGCTACCTAACAAAACATCGTCCTTTACGATAACGGCTCCCACCGGAGGATTAGGGGCGGTTCTACCTATCCCCTTTCGCGCCTCCCGCAAGGCCTGCATCATCCATGATTCATCTTCGCTCACCGCCCTCTCTCCTTTCTCTGTAACGCCACCAACATTGGTGCTGGGCGCATGGTGGCATGCTTCTCGAAGTGCACCACATGCCATTCGTCTCCTTGCTGGCTAGCCCATTCGCATACGGCACTTTTTTCTCTATCGCCACCAGGATGACCCGGGTAACAAACGATGGTGATCATCCCTCCCACCTCTACGATCTGCGATGCTGCATGCAACGCAGTTAGCGTCTCATGCGCTTCGGTAATCACCGCATGGTCTGCCCCAGGCAAATAGCCGAGATTAAACATCACGGCCTTCACTGGCTGATTCACGTATTCACTCATACAAGCGTGAGAACATTGATGCCATTCATAACAATGCTGCGGAATGCCGCGACTTTCCAATAACTGGGAAGAGGATTCGAGCGCTTCCACTTGAATGTCAAAGCCTATTACTTTTCCCTCAACTCCCACGCACTGCGCCAAAAACAACGCATCATGACCGTTCCCCAAGGTGGCGTCAATCACTCGATCACCCGGACGAAGCAAAGCCGCAAGCCATGCTTGTGCAAGCGCAGTTGGTCGTGGAAATACAAACGGACTCATGACGATTGACGCAAGCTGTCAAAATAATGGGCGAGGCTCAAGTGTGATGGCAAGGAATAACCATCTAACAAATGATCGACCAAAGAACGCGCCGCCCAAGGCGCGTGAATCGATCCTTTAGAGCCCAACCCGTTGAGAACATATACGTCAGGTAATATCATTCCCGCAACAGGTTGGCTTTTCCGTAAAATCGGCCTTATGCCTGCTACATGCGATCGTATCGTGTATTTCTCACCACCGAGATGCTTTGCTATGTTCTCGATGTGACACAACCCTCTCTCGCTTGGCATTTCATCCAACTGGCTCCACTCATACGTCGCGCCAATCTTATAGCAATCTTCACCCACAGGCACCAGCCATCCTCGACCAGTGACCAAGCGACTCTGGCACCACGATGGTGCATGAACCGTGAGAATTTCGCCTTTGGCACAGCGATGCTTCCAAGCAATCGGGGATCCACGCATCAATCCCTGAGCCCCCTCACACAAAATGGTTAGCGTATCCGATGAAGCGCGGGAAAACTCACGCTCCTCCAACAAACCATGCTTACAAAAAAACGCATGACTACCGCGCAAAAACTCCGCCACATCCAACCTAGCGCCGCCGCGCAAGGTGATGGCGATATCTCCGCGACATGATTCATTCAAATCCATATCGATCACCCACTCCGCCGCTGGTCCTGCCTCGAACTTCGAGAGTAATTTTTTACGTTCGGCTTTACCTAATAGACGCACTACTTCCAGAGGATACCAAAGTTTTTTCTCTATCTGCTTCTCACCATATTGATAAAATGCTTCCGCCTCCGCCCTGTGATGCGCATAGCCCTCGGCTACCGCGCAGTTTTTCCCCGTCACAGGATGAATCAATCCTGCTGCCACATGCGAACTCCCTTTTTTCCCCGAATCAACAATGCGAAACGCAACACCTCTGTTCCACAAATGCCACGCCGTGCAGGCACCTGCTAAGCCAAGGCCCACGATGACAATCGGCTTCATCGGTTTTTCACGATTGACTTCAATCCATCATTCGGATCCACGCGCCCTGGCACGAATCCTTTTGCGTAGTTGAAAAGCCAGTGATGCAAGTATTCGAAATACAATTCTTTCTGCTCCTTATTGAGGCAATTCCAAATGGCGATATTCAGAGCACGTGTGACTTTTTGCATCGTATGCAATGTCAATTGCCTCCCCTTGCGCGCTTTTTGGACTTGTTTGTGATTGAGTTGCTCAGGAGATGCTTCCACCAGATCGTGGTTACTCATTCCCCACTCTGTCATCAACTGGTCTAGCGGCTGTGCACCATGCTCATTCTCATTCATCTTTTGTTCCACGCGCGAACCTACATCATCAGCGACAAATGACACGCACAAAATTCTTGTTATCGATCACAGCGATCAAACATCTTCACTGAGGACGGCCTTAGCGCGGTGACTTTTTGACTTATGTTAGACTAACGAATCTGCGATTTTTATCTCTAAGATTGATCAATGAACACGAGCTTTTCTGAAGCTCCTCTCGTCATGCTTACCGAGGGTCGCCACCCATGACGTTGCTAATCACGACTTCGCATTTTTTCTTCAGCGTGTCTCGCCAGTGCGCGCGCCATAGGCTGACGGCGCGTATTGTTCGAGAGTGCCTGCGGTGAATGAGGTCAGAGGGTTTTTGTGTTTTGCAGACTCGATAGCCTTAGTGGAGCAGCTCAGGCAAGGTAGTTCCGCACTTCCATCACTCGATGGTCATCTCGTGAACGATCAGCCAGAATTTTTGCGGGGCAGTCACCAGCACACGCAGTGCTTTGCTTTGAGCCGGGATGGAACCTGAGGCTTTGCCTTCGGAGAAGTCTGCCACTTTGATCCAAGTGCTGCCATCGACAGAATACTGTAGCTCACCCTTTTCCAAGCGATCGCCATTCTGGCTCGCCTTGCCGCCGGTTTGCACCGTGACTCTCGCAACTGCGGTCAGGGGCGATTTCAGGCGCAGCGTGATGTGGTCGTCTTTTTTCAATTCCCGACCCGCCCAGAAAAATGTATTCGCCCGGCCATCGTAAGCGAACTCGATAGCGTGATCGGCATGCACGTTGAGGGAAGTCTCGATCACTGAGCCGTCCTTGGTTTTCTTTTGGGGCGGATCCAGGGGCACGGCGCGATTGATGCCGAGCGCGTCGTAAAATTTCATCACACCATCGAGTCGCACACGGAAATCCTCGTAGTTTTTCTTGTCCTTCGGCAGCCAGGCGATCTCCGCCAGCGCCGCGATGCGAGGAAACGCCATGTATTCGACCTTTTTCCAGTCCTTCATATATTCCGTCCAGAGCTGCCCCTGCACGCCAAGGATTTGCTTGCGCTCCTTCTCATTGCGCGCCACCGAGGCCGGATCGTAGCCGTAGAGTTTTGAGACGGGTAAAAATCCGCCAATCGCCTCAAACTCGGCTCCCTTCGATAGCTCCTCGCCAACGGGGCGCTGGTAGTGATCGAGGTAGGCATAGGCATTCGGCGCCATCACCACATTGTTGCCGAGATCGAGCGCGTGCTGCGCCCACTTCAGATCGCGCCAGACCATCATCGTCGCAGATTTTGGCAAGCCCCCTTCTTGAATCTCATCCCAGCCGACCAGCGAACGGTTTTTCGAGGCGAGGAATTTTTCGATGCGGCGGATGAAATAACTTTGCAGCTCATCGGCATTTTTCAGACCCTCGCGCTGCATCACTTCCTTGGCGAACTTCGACTGATTCCACTGGGACTTCGGTGCCTCATCGCCGCCGATGTGGATGAATTTCGACGGAAACAAGTCACATACCTCCGTGAGTATGTCCTCGAGAAAGCGGAAGGTTTCCTCCTTCGGCGCGAAAACATACGGATGCACGCCCCAGCGCGTCATCACTTTCGGGTTGTAGCCAGGGATGTCGGTATTGCCGAATTGCGGATAAGCCGCGATCGCCGCCGCCGCATGTCCGGGCAGTTCGATTTCCGGCACGATGGTGATGTGGCGGGCGCTGGCATAGGCGACCAGCTGCTTGATTTGCTCCTGCGTGTAGAAACCACCATAGCGCTTGCCGTCGTCGCTATTACGATTGCCATACGGCGGTGTGGAGTCGCGAAACGCTCCCACAGCGGTGAGCTTGGGATACTTTTTGATCTCGATACGCCAGCCCTGGTCTTCGGTGAGGTGCCAGTGAAAGACGTTGAGTTTGTGAAATGCCATTTGGTCGATGAATTTCTTCAACTCTTCAATCGGGTAAAAATGGCGTCCGCAATCGAGATGCATGCCGCGCCAGCCATACTCCGGTTCGTCAGAAATCTTGAGCGCGGGAAGACTCACCGATTTTTCCGCCATCGGCGCCGCAGCTGGTAAGAGCTGTAACAGCGTCTGTATCCCAGCAAAAGCACCCGCCACATCCTTACCCGTGATTTTCACCCCACGCGGCGCGACCGTCATTTCATAGCCGCCGGGCTTCAGAGCGAGTGAGGAATCGAGATCGAGCGCGATTTCCGAGGATAGCATGATGCGAAGCTCTTCCGCGACGCTCCTAGTCTTTTCACCAGTCAAACGTTCGATTTTATCAGCAAGAATCGCCGTCTCCACGCTCAGTTGCCGATCAAACCGGATCGCGGTCGCAGCACTTAAGACAAACGAACCCTCCTGTTTCTGTAGCACTTTCGGCTGAGGTATCAATGGCAAGCTTTGTGCCATAATCGATGTCGTAGTCAAAATCCAAATAAATGTATGTTTCATGTGTACAGAAATCTGTTAGCAAGTTCCGAAGTTACGCGCAAGTGATTTTCATATAAATCATTCTATATGACTTACGCTTAGCACTTATCAGACGAAATTTTGATTACATTTACTCTTAATGTTCAAAACAAACGCATGATCGACAGCGCCGTTAATCATCAACGGCGGCAAATCACAAGCATCGCTTCAAGCATTCGATCCAAACGCTCGCTTTAAATACACAAAACATACGTTTGATTGAATCATTCTTTCCCTAGACCTCATTCTTGTCGATCGAACGACTCTTGCAGGATTCTCGTAGATCATCGGAGATGTGAATAAGGTCAAAGATCCGCGAACTTTTCCTTGCCAAAGCTGCCGCATTCGCATACGGAACTGCCTCGCATGACTCACCGTTTGTTCCCTCTTTTGGCCTCCGTGTTTGCTCTGGTTTTGGCGCTCAACAGCTGCGCCAATCGAGCGGACGCGCCTTCTGATCGGACGAAACCTTTCGTTAACCCCCACCCTCCCGGAACTTACGCACACTTCACCGCCGATCCATCTTACCCGAAGACCTTCTCGATCTACAAAAACCACGAGCTCTACTCCCAAGCCGAAGCCGGTGTATCGCAAATCGTGCTAGATACCACCATCCAGCGTGGCAAACTCATGGTTGGCGATCAGGTAGTCATGGACTATCCCATTTCGAGCGGTCGCAGCTCTCACCCCACCCCTAAGGGCCGCTTTGTTGTATTAGAAAAAATTGTCGATAAAAAATCGAATCGATACGGCAGGATGTATGACGCTGCTGGCGAAGTCGTGAATACCGATGCCGATATCACCACCGACGTCATTCCGGAAGGCGGCAAGTTCGAAGGTGCTTTCATGAAATACTGGATGCGCCTGACCTGGGACGGTGTGGGTCATCATATCGGTCCGATACCCAGCAGCCGCCGCGCCGTCTCGCACGGCTGCATTCGTGGTTACCACAGGGCCATGCCTGAAATTTACGCAAAAGTAGCTGTCGGGACACCCGTTACCATTCAGTAAGAGCTGTACTGATCAATAGGTCACCCGCTGAAACTTTGGACTTTGCGTTTTGGCATGGGCACTGTATCTGTGCCCTGTGATCTCTCCACCAACATTGTCATTTTTTGAAGATACGCTCGCACAAATTCATACGGATGGTCTCTATAAGACCGAGCGCGCCATCGCCTCCTCGCAAAACTCGCTGATCCAGCTCGAGGATGGTCGCCAGGTGATCAATATGTGCGCCAACAACTACCTCGGCCTCGCCGATCACCCGCGAGTGATCGAAGCAGCACGCGCGGCGCTATCGAAATGGGGTTTCGGCATGGCATCCGTGCGTTTCATTTGCGGTACCCAAACGCTACACCGCGAGTTGGAAGAAGCCATCTCCTGCTTCCTCGGCACCGAGGACACCATCCTCTACCCCAGTTGTTTCGATGCAAACGGCGGCTTGTTTGAAGTGCTTCTCTCTGAGGCTGATGCCGTCATTTCCGATTCACTCAACCACGCGTCCATCATCGATGGCGTGCGTCTCTGCAAAGCCAAGCGCTACCGCTATGCCAGTAACAACATGGCCGATTTGGAAAGACAACTGCAACAGGCCAGTGCAGACGGGGCTCGCTTCAAGCTCATCACCACCGATGGCGTTTTTTCGATGGATGGCATCATCGCCCAGCTCGATCAAGTGCACGCACTCGCAGAAAAATACGACGCCATCGTGCACTTCGATGACTGCCACGGCACAGGCTTCCTCGGCGCGCGCGGTCGTGGCACGCACGAGCATTGCGGGCTATTCGGCAAGATCGACCTCACTACCAGCACCCTCGGCAAGGCCCTCGGCGGTGCGTCCGGCGGCTATACCTCGGGGAAAAAAGAAATCATCGAGCTGCTGCGCCAGCGCTCGCGTCCGTATCTTTTCTCCAATAGCATCGCGCCCGTGATCGTCGCCGCGTCGCTGGAAGTCTTCCGCATGTTGGAGGAATCGATCGAGCTAGCCGAAAAAGTCAAATCCAACACCACCTACTTCCGCAAGGCTATGGAGCAAACCGGTTTCACCATCAGCGGCAAGGATCATCCCATCACTCCCGTCATGCTCGGCGAGGCCACCCTGGCCCAAGAGTTTTCCCGGCAGCTTCTCGACCACGGCATTTTTGCCATCGGCTTCTTCTACCCGGTCGTCGCACAAGGCAAAGCCCGCATCCGCACCCAAATCAGCGCCGCCCATAGCCGCGAGCAGCTTGATCAAGCAATCGACGCCTTTGTCAAAGTCGGAAAGTCCCTCAAGGTCATCGAATGAGAAATTATCGCCGCTTCACACCCGCACAGATCATGTGAAGATCCCTACGGAATACGTTACTCCTAAAATAATGCGGTAACTCCGATAGTCTCACACATTCCCTGCAGAAAAACGGATCAATAGCGTCCACGAATCAAATTTTTCACTCTCTCGATCTTGATTATTTCATGGTCGTATCAAGGTTTCAAGAAGGTGGCTCGAGCCGGGATCGAACCAGCGACACGCGGATTTTCAATCCGCTGCTCTACCAACTGAGCTATCGAGCCATGCATTGCTGCATCTTGGTGTCCCACATGCAGTGGGGGCGCGGATTATGACCACGATTGACGTTTTGGCAATGCAAAAATGCATCATTTGCCAAAAATTTTCCCGCCTGCATTGCCAAGCGTTGCCACAGCCGCTATGGTTTGGCCATGCCTGCGATTGATTTGGGAATGCGTTGTTTGCTGGAAATCCATGGACCGGATGCCGTTCGCTACCTGAACGGTCAAGTGACGCAAGATGTCCGTTTGCTGGCCCGTCATCCAAAGCAGGCGCTTGCCTCATGCATCACGGATGCGAAGGGTCGCATGCAGGCTTTTGTCACGCTTTACTGGCACGTTGCCGAGCAGCCTACGATCTGGATCGAGGCCCCTGCGGACTTGCGTGATGCATTGATTGCGCGCGTCTCCCGTTATCTCATTGCCGACGATGCCGAGATCGATGACATTTCAGAACAATACCGCCTGCTTCACCTCATCGATGAGCCCACACACGACAATGATTTTTCCCATGCTCGTTTTGGCATTGCGGGAGCAGATCGATGGGTGCCAGCAACTGCGAATCTAACAGATTTAGCACTTTGGGGTCAAGAAAAAGCCGAGCGCCTGCGGATCGAAAACGGCATACCCGCCTGGGGATCAGAGCTAACGGATGGTATGCTACCTCCAGAAGCGGGGCTAGATGCCTCGGCCATTTCTTATCAAAAAGGATGCTACATCGGCCAGGAAGTCATCTCGCGAATCAAGTCCGCGGGTAAGGTCAATCGTCGGCTTGCTCATTTTCTGTTAGAGGGTAACGGTGTCACCGTCGGGTCGATCTTAACCGATGAATCAGGCGCAGTGGTGGGAGAAATCACCAGCCTAGCTCATCCTCACGCGCTAGGTTATGTGTCCAAAAAAGGATTCGGCCTAAGCAACTTTTGTGTCCGTTCAACCGAGGGGGCTACGGTCGCCAGTGCCGTACTCTCCTTGTCGAATCAACGCTGATACAGGAAGATTTTTTTCTCGCTATAAGTGATCACGGCATCGAGTTCACGCATGAAGTCGGCACCGAACAGGCCAACGTAATCCAACTCGCGTCCGCTGCGCGCGGACATGTCTGTGGCGAGGGTACGGCGGTTCGTCATCTCCACTTTACCGAGGCTGATTTTTTTCATCACCGTCTCACCAGCAGGTGCAAAACCACCGATGCCGTAGACTTTGTGGTCCATGGGTCCGACCTCACAACCGCTCTTGTTCGCTTGTTTGAGATCAAGCAGCGAGCTATCGGCACCGGTATCAATCATCCAGGTGACAGGGTTTTCATTCAACGTGCCATCGACAAAAATGTGGTTACCACGGCGCTCATAGAGGAACGCGTTATACTTGCGCAAATTCAGTAACTCCTCAATGGTCAAGGCTCCACAGAAACGAAGAAAAAAATCGCCTGCTTCGGTCCATGCATCCGCATACTTCTGATCTTCATCCGAAAGATTGGCGATCTGCACTTGCTGCGATTTGCCATTCACGAGTTTCACCGTGATGACCGTGGAGGTCTTCGAGACGATGTTGGCGCGGAAGCTCTTGCCATCGCGCGTTTTGAAGATGCGAAAATTGAGCTCTTCGTCTTTGTTTGCGACCTCACCATCGATGCCGACATCCTCTGATTTCGCAGCATCGCGCTCGAGCTGGGTGCGGTCGGACTTGTCGGGACGGAAAAAAATTCGGTTTTCTTTGTAAGAGATCACGGTATCTAGCTGGGATAAGAGATCTGCGCCGAAAAGACCTGCGGTGTCGTTCGACTTCGCCCCCTCCGGTTTATCCTTATCCATATCGGTCGCCAAAATCTTGCGATCCTTGAACAGTGATTCCCCCAGCGCAAGCGTGGGAACCGCGACCCAACCAGCGGGCACGTCGCCAGCGACGCCCGAAATCATTTGCGTCATCGGGCCGACCGTGAGATCACATTTTTCCACTGTCTTGGTATGAAGCAGGCTCGTTCCCGCGCCCGTATCGATGATGAACTTGGTGTCCTTTCCATTGAGCTTCGCGGTGATGATGATGGAGTTTCCCTGCAATGTCATCGGAAAAGACTCATAGCCACGAAGTTCTAACAATTGACGCACGCTCAGGCCCAGGCATTTCTGCAGGAAGTAGGCTTTTTCCTTACTCCAGTCCTTGATGTATTTCTGATCATTTTCAGACAAGCTTGTCAGAGGCACCACCGCGCGGCGCTTGTTTTCAAGTAGCAGCGTGGCGCTCTTTTCGTCCTTATCGATCAAAGCCGCTTTGATTTCCTTGCCATTGGCGCCTGTAAATACGCGTACTTCTTGGCCGGTAGTGCTGTCCTGCGCCATGAGAGGGCAAAGGGCGCAGAGAAGAGTCAAATAAATGGTATGGAATTTCATAAAATGATATCGATGAGTCTGGGTCATGTGTTACTTAAAGTCATTGCTTTTGACATACTCAATCCAGTCGGCTTCCATCGCTTTCACAGAGTCAAAGCCGTAAATTTTCGCCAACTCCTCCAACTCCGGAATGGTGTTGTTAGATTCCACACGTCGCACGGTGCGGGCGAAGGCACAAACTCGCTTGGGTGTGCTTTGCAAGTAATTCGCAAGGGAGTAAACGAGCACTAACTTTGCGGGATTCAGCGTATCAGATTCCACCGCGAAGATTTCTTCCAGGTTCGGTGTGATTTTGCCGCGCTTTACCTCGGACTTCAATATGCGCGGCCATGCCGAGCCATCATCGAAGCCAGACTTGGAAGAAATTTCATCCCCACCCGTGCCACCGACATCTAACAATTGTGTTTCCGTAACACCTGCCAAGCGGATCTCTTTGTAAAAGGCATGACCCGTCACAATCGTGAAATATCCTTTGGCACCAATGCTGCTCACGCCGCCCATTTGCTGGTTGAGCAAGTGCCCAGCGATGCAGTGGGTAGGAAATGCAGTGAAGACTTTTTTGTGCTCACGGCCATGATCCATGTTGAATACCGAAGCGATCGGGTGAAATTTTTCCGTCTCGCACATTTTCTCTGGTAGTTCGATCGAAGTCCCGCCCGTGCGATTCCATGAAGCGGCATGCTGTTGCGCTCTTTGCTGGCCCTCAGCATCCGCGGCTTCCGCAGAGAGGATTTGCGCCACCCAATCGCCCAGCGCTTTGTAGGCCTCACGATCTTCACAGACAAAAATCACACGACGCTTCTCTCCCCAGTCGCGACGAAAATTCATGTGATAAAATGCCATGCCATGCCACAGACGCTCAGCGATTTCTGCCACGACCTGCGGACGGACATCGCCAGCATAAGCAATCAAAAAATGCTCGGTTTGCAATTGATCGAATATCGCCTCGGAGTCGTTCTCGGAAAGCTTCCTTTTCTCGGGTAGTTTTTTGAATGTACTACTATCAATCTTCACCTCTTTTTCTGGAGTGCTCAATTCACCTGCCGTGAGAATCGCTTCTGGAGCTTGGAAATTTTCTACCAGATACTGACGGTCTGCCAGCGACAGGTCTGTCACGGGTAATTTGATTTCTTTCCGCTCCTTGGTTACCAAAATCGCATTCTGCCCGTCCAGCTTGCCGAGAGTGGCGTCCACCGTGGACCCCTTCAACGATGTCCAAGTCCTCACATCTTCCGCGTTGGCCATCGCGACCATTGCCATGCTGGTGAAGATTGCCATGCAATCGATAAATTTTCTCATGTGTTCAGTCTCAGAAAGGTATCTCGTAAAAGCAAGAAAAAAGGGCAACGTTTGCGCGCGCAAGGCATGCCTTACACGCATTCACGGGGATATTGGTGATGCATACGGGAGTATATTGGTGACGGAATGGGTGGCGACTCGATGAGACCCATACCAGTGTTCGATTCGATCACTTCGTCTTCACGCGCACCATGCGCTTTATGCCACGCATCATTAAGCCCAGGATCGGAAATTCCCCATACAGCACGAATGATGCATCCCAGTAATCCTCCTGCGCGGTGACCAATCCCTTTTCATTAAAGGCAAAGTGACTCACCCCTGGCAAGGTGCGCGGCTTACCACGGAAGTCGTAATGCATCGTCCAAAGTAAGCACCCCGCTTTTTCATCTCCCTGCATTTCCCTCACCACAATACGAATGTTATTCAGCTGGTGAAAGAGATCCTCCATCACTTTTTCGATTGCACGACTCCCTGTCGCCTCGTTGATCGGATCGCGAAAAGTGGCATGGGGTGAATACAATTCCGCAACGCGTGAGACGGTTTGGCGACTCATCTCTTGAAAAAATTGCGCCATGCGCGAGAGAGCAATCTGCTGATGATCTGTCATAATCGTATATGTTACACCCAAGTGGCAAAATTGCAAAAATGCTCTCTGATTCAGGTCAAAAAATCTTTTGCGCATTAGTTTGACGCATAAAAAAACAAGGCTATGTTTTCCCCTCTGCGTACGCATAGCCAGAGGTATATCATCTCGCCACTTTTTTTATCCATGTCCAACACGATCCGTATTCTTTTTCTCGGCGATATCGTCGGCGAGCCTGGTCGCAAAGCCGTGCACCATCTTCTGCCGGAAATCAAACGCAAAGAAAACATCGATTTCATCATCGTCAATGGCGAAAATGCCGCTGCTGGGCGTGGCATCACTCCTAAGATCGCCATCGACCTCTTGCGCGCCGGCGCCACCGTAATCACTACGGGTGACCACGTATGGGACCAAGCGGAAATTGTGCACTATTTCCCCACCGAACCGCGCCTACTCCGGCCCGGCAACTACCCGAAAGGCACTCCCGGTGCGGGTACGGTGATTCTGGATACAGACAAAGGAAAAGTCGCCGTCATGCAAGCCCAGGGCCGCTCGTTCATGCAGCCACCATTAGAAAACCCCTTCATTTGGGCGGACGATGAAGCTCTGCGTCTGCACGAACTCGGTGTCAAAGTCGTTTTTATGGACTTCCACGCAGAGACCACTAGCGAGAAAATTGCGATGGGCCGCATGCTCGATGGCAAGGTTTCCGCTGTTGTAGGCACCCACACGCATGTGCAAACTGCCGACGATACCATCCTCCCTCACGGCACCGCCTACCTCACCGATGCTGGCATGTGCGGCCCCGACGACTCCGTGCTCGGCCGCGCCTGCGAGTCAGTCATCTGGCGTTTCCGCTCGGGTCTGCCCACGCGTTTCCCCATTGCCAAAGGTCCCGTACGTTTGTGCGGGGCGATCGTCGAGGTGGACTGCACCACGGGGCACGCCCTGCAATTTTACCGCTACAATCACTTGCTCAGCATCGGCGAAATCTAATGCCCCATGTCCGCGCGACCCTTTTATATTTGTGGTCCTACCGCGAGCGGCAAGTCCGCCTGCGCTCTTGCTCTTGCCCAACTTAGGGACGGTGAAATTGTCAATGCCGATGCCTTCCAACTCTATCGAGGCCTCGAGACGATTACCGCAACGCCCTCGCCGCAAGATCAATCAATCATACCGCATCACCTCTACGGTGTGCTTTCTCCTAACGAATCCTGCGATGCCCAGCGCTACTGCGCACTCGCTCGTCCGGTGATCGATGACATCATCGCCCGCGGCAAAACGCCCATCATCACCGGCGGCTCGGGACTCTATCTGAAATTCCTCAGCCACGGCCCCTCTCCTCTGCCCCAAGGCAACGCCGCGCTGCGTGCCGCACTGGATGCACTTTCGTTAGAACAGCTCGTTGCCGAACTACAAAAAGTCGATCCCGTGGAAGCCGCGCAAATCAATCTCCGCAACCGCCGCTATGTCTCACGCGCTGTGGAGATTTTCCGTCTCAGCGGCATTCCAGCGTCGGACCAAAGGCGCAACTGGGAACACGTCAGTAAAGAAAAAGAATACGAACTTCGCGGCATGCTTCTGCAAATCCCCCGCCCGATTCTCCACGAACGCATCGCCACCCGATGCCACGATATGTTAGAGAACGGAGCGATTGCACAAATTGCCACACATCGCCATCATTTCTCCACCACCTGCCGCAAAGCCATCGGCGTGCCTCAAATCCTTGATTTGTTAGAGGGGAAAATCGACCACGACACCTGCCTCCAACTCATCATCCAAGCCACCCGCCAATACGCCAAGCGACAAGAGACTTGGTTCCGCCGCGAAACGTGGCTCACACCTTCACCATGGAACGCTCCAGTCCTATGATTCCGGCATCGGCGTCAAGGTAGAGTCATCGCCAATCCACGCGCCGAAATAGGGCCACTCCGCGTTAGTCCGCCAGAGAAAGACAAAGAACGGTCGATCATAGTAAAAACGACGCGGCACGATGATTGGTCTCTCCACGCCACCAAACGGGTCGGCAGCGATGTATGAGCGCACTTCCACCGCTGCCCCTTTTTCGTGCAACCGAAAGCGACTGATTTGTCCGGCCCGTGCAATGCGCCAGGGCCCATTTTCGTAGTATCGACTCGATGTCAACTGGCTGGTGAAATCAGAATCCACCTCGATGTTCGAGTAAGGAATGCGGATCTCATCCATGTCATGGATACGCGGATCATTCCATTGACCCGAGAGATTTTCCGCATCGAACTGTTCCCTCCGCCATGTGCGTAGCCACGAGCAATCGGTCAAAAAATCCAGTTGTTTCGCCGGTTGATACAGAACAACCGTATCATCGTTTTCGCGACATTCGATTTGAATCGCATGGGAGTGTTCCGCAGGTCGATAGGCGAGCACGCGCACATGTTCTCCGCGTGTCGCAGCATTCTTACGCGGTAAGCCGAAGTATGCTACCGGATGCATCTTCCCACCTGCGTGAAAACCCATGGCATCATGTTTGGCTCGGAGAAATGCTTTCTTGAAAGTGACTTGCCGCGAGAGCATGGCAAAGGCGACTCGTGAACCGGGACTTTCCGTCGCAAGGTGAAATGGCTTTTGATCATCCATTGTGATCTCCGCCGCTTGCCGGTTCACCTCATCGACGAATGCCTGTGTCGCCGGACCCGCCCACGCTTTCCACAAACCCTTCGGCATCGAGGCATCGGCATTCCACACAAAACCATCGAGCAACTTCATCACCTCGTTAGGTGGTTCCACTTTGTTTGGTTTCCCACCCAGATCTTGATTGAGAGCATCCCACGCCGCTTGAAACGTGGGAGTCCAGATCACCGTACGATTTTCCGGCATCGGTTCCGCAGGGTGCATGAGGCTGAACACCTGCCCCGATGCGGCGCTGATCATCAAAAAGAAAGATAGCCTAAATAAATTCATTTGACCGTGAGAACATCGCATTTCACCAACACCATCACCTTGCGTTTGTGGTCGGTATTTCCTTTTTCATCCTTGGGAGAGACGACGCCTGCCAAATGGTATTTGCCGCTGTAGCATGTCAGCGCCAAGCTCAGGCGCATTATATAGAAGTCCGGCATCGACACCTCAAAGTCATTTTCGATCGAGTCCTTTCCTTTGTGCCAAATGTTGCTTCCTGTGTGCCAGACCATTTCGGGCGCGAGACGGAGATCGATCACACGCTCATCATTATACAAAGTAGGCTCAATTTCCAAAGTGCTGCCCAAGTTTCTAAGTTCGAAACTGGTGGCAAAAGACGGAAAAGGAGTTTTTTGCGGAGTTTGATGAGTTGGCGCATCAGCATCTCCGCCAGAGTTGGGCACGATGCTCGGCGGCACATACTCGGTCGGATACATGAACTCATGTATGGATTCAGTCGTGGCTTTTTGTCCACTTTTCGCAATCATAATCATCGTCTCTAACACACTCGCCTCCTTTTTCTCAACCATCTCCTGCAATTGCTCGCGCAGCTTGGTGGCATCGGCGGAAACTGGCTTCGACTTGAAAAGCAATTTCGTTAGAGCCTCGTGACTCAGTTCGATGAACTCGACCTGCACCTGAATTTGTTTAGGCAGATCCGCATCAAAGTCCTCACCATCCTCTTCCAGTTCCCGCGCCTCATTCTGTTCCTCAGCCGTTGCAGTGACATTGGCTCTCTCAAACGCCGGAGGTGCAGGCTCCTGTGCGGTGGCGAAAATGGCAATACTCACTCCGACCAAACCCAATACTGATAGACACAGTGCGATTTTTTTCATAACATGATATTACCGATTTTTTCATGAGCTAGCAAGGTGTTACGTGATCCTCCTGATGCCATCCATCTCATCGGAAATCATCAACGACCTTTTGCAAAGCTTCAATCAAACGCTGCCGTAGCACTGCCGCACGGTCCGCCAGCAAGCGCTGCGCCGCCTCATACTCGCGCCGTCCCTCCACTGTCTCAATCGCGATCGGAACATAGCCGTAGTCGGAAAGTTCATACGGACTCGCCCGCATATCGATCTCTCGCAGATCCTTGGCTAGGGCAAACGCATCGAGTAACAAGTCCCCAGGAATCCAAGGCTGGCACTTGAAGGCCCATTTATACAAATCCATGTTCGCATGAATGCAGCCCGGTTGCTCCATCACAGAACGCCCGTCCAGCGATGGTTGTAACTGATTCAGGGGCCGCGCGGCTGGAGTGAAAAAACGAAACGCATCGTAGTGCGTGCAGCGGATCGGTCGCGATTCCACAAAGCGCGCGATCTCCTCCGCCGGCAAGCGCAAGGCCGCCACCTCGCCATGGCGCACGGATTCCGTCCGATACACCATCGCCCACTCATGCATGCCGAAACACCCAAAATTCCCCGCCTGCGCTGCCGTATTCCGCAACAGCGCAAGGATCCAATGCAGCCGCGCTCTTTCCTTTTCCTCCAGGCCCTCCACGCTCACAAAAAGTCTGCCGCCACGCCATTGGTAATAACGAAGCATCCACTCCGGTCTTTGCGATTCAACGCACTCTAACGAAACTCCATAACCTGGATGCCACTGCTCCAATTTCCGCAGCTTGTAAGGATAATACGTGAACAAAAAATCCTCCACCGGATGCACAATCTGCCGCGAGCGTCGATCCAAGGTAGGCATGGTCCACCCCTGCGCGCGCTCTCGATGCGCCTGCAACAGCCCCGACCACACAGGCAGAGGAAGGCATTTCCCCGTCGCGCGGTTCTGTAGCATCGCATCGCATTCCATCCCCACGAGAAAAACCGCGAATCGCCGTGAAACACAATCAAAATCCACGCACCTTGACAAATCGCGCTAGACTTCACTGGAAGGGTAAAGCTGGCAATCACGCCACGGAACGCCACTTCTACTCGGCGATACCAGAATGGTCGATCCGCTGTCCCTCTTTCTCAGCCTACGGGACTTCCGCGACGAGCGAGTTCCGCAGCAACTGGAAAGCCTCATCGATCAAATGCCACTGTTAAAGTAAGGCTTGATGTTGATGATTTCACAATCGGGGCTGACATCACGACACATTCTCAGAAGTGGATCCAGAATCCACACACCACCAGAGCAAGCTATCACCAAGACCACATCGACCCCACATTTGATGAAATTTTCTACCCAGACCAAGCGACTGCCATCGCTTTCATCATACAGCACAATATTCGGCCTCACCTGAGAGTCGTAATACGGAGGGCTATCACGCATTGGTTTCTTCGATCCAGTGCTGTAGAATTTCTTCTCTCATCTCAGGATACTCCACAAGCCTGACATCGTCGGAAAACTGTTCGTCTGCCGTGAAGTTGGAGAAGCATGCCACTTTCAGCAGACAGGTCGGCGCCCGTGATGACCGCAAGACGTTGCGCTTTCTCCAGAGTCACCGAGCAGACGGATCAAACATCTGGGCTGATCTTATGATCAAAAATTGCCTCTGCCCGCTTCATTTCTTCCTACTCGTTTCATCCGAGTTGTGGTCATGAATCTATCGAGTATTCGCAGTAAGTCATTGGACGACATGATTGCGGAAAATCCATACATTTTTCACCGTTTGAGACGGCCGGCCCAGCGGGCGGCGTTTCTCAAGAGTGGCACCTCGGCGGAGACTTCTTCCTGAATGCGCGACACCAGCTTGAGATACTGGCCCAATACGCGCAGCGCATCTTCCCCCATTTCCTTGCCGTCAAAAAGTTCGGCAGTAGCCTGTGTGAAGTTCAATCCAAGCTGCAAAACTTGTGATCGCAGATCCATGCCCATGTCGTGATTGGTCAGCAGCAATCGACGCTGTTTGTGTTTCGTTAGCCCACAAGAATCCAGGAACCATGTCGGTGAGCCGATCGAATCCACATGGAGCAGGGTCAGCAGCTTCTTTTCGAATTGCCAGAGTTTGAGCAGACTCTCCTCCGACACATGGAGCATGCGCAGATAAGCAACGGTGCGCAAAAAAGCGAGGTAGGCGTGGGAGTAGCAAGCCCCCTTACCTGCTGGCAACTCAAACCGAGCCTGCCATCCGGAGAGAACCACAACAGCGCGATTGAGCTCTTTCGCCATGGAAGAAAGTGTGTGCATACGATTGCAACCACCCTACAGGAGCATCGCGCCGATGAAAGAAAAAGTTTGCCGGGATCTTTCTCTAGTCTTTTCGTAAACTGAAAAATGGTGAGCCTATTTCTCTTGGGCGCTTGTTGAGTTTCTCTTGGACTTCGTAAATTTGCTCCTCGGTGATTTTGCTGAAGTCGGTTCGCTTGAGTAAATACTAGCGGATGAGGCCCTTGATGTTTTCATCGAGTCCTCACTCCCATCATTGGTAAATTTCTTGCCGTTATCATAAGTGAGTGTGTGAGATTGTTTGCGTTAGGGCCCCAAGGCGGTGATGATGGCTGTGCTTACCGCGTGTGCGGTACTGTCTGTGCCTTTCACCAAGAGAGATCGGCGACTTCTTCGATCAACGATTGTTAGAAGAACAGGTCCTGATTGCAGACCAATGACGGGTCCATCTCGTTGTCTACGTAACGAGGTCGATCTTCGAGTCCTTGGGGACGCGTGCTGATACAGCGCTGATCTGAAATGCGTCCACTTCGCTCACCGGAAAGTCCCGTTTGCGGTAAGTGCCAATCTTGTGGCGTAGGGATGCTTCTTGCTAGTGAGGGTTTCGATAGTAAAATTGCTCTTCGTTAGTCAGGTGCTTGTAGGACAGTTGTCATTGGATTTAGTTTTGACGGAGTGAATCAAACCCGTTCTTCAGGCCCTGATCTACTCTTTTCCGTTCCGTTGCGCTTCCGAATTGAGTCCAAGGAGTGAGACAGGTGACGATGCATCGGATATTACGCACTTTTTTCTATTTTCTGGTTGCCATTGGTTACTATTTTAGTTACATGTATGACGCTGCACGCAATACATGGCACGATTTTCTATTGCGACGCACTCGGAAGGGGGGAGGCAACTGAAATACTGAGAGCCTTAACGGTGTCTGCGCGCGACTAGCTCACAAACGATCATCCACTATCAATCGACTTAATCTTATGAGTGCAAAAAGAATAATAATTTTGGCCACGGGCATCTTATGTGCCACGACGCCACAGCCTGTCCAAGCTGCAACACACGCGATTTTACTCGGTGCATCGATTCAAGCGAAGATCGATATCGCTGTCGCAAGTGACATCGTTGCCATCTTTGGCGGGACTTACAATGAAGATATCACCGTCAATAAAGCCATTCGACTGGTGAAAGTCAGCGGGCAACAAGTGATTGGTCAGATTGATGGGGATAAGATCTACCCGGTATCGACGGGTTACAAAGTGGCGGCAAGAAGCGAGGGATGTGGTGGCATGAGTTTTGCCGCAGCGGCTGCCGCTTGTTGTCTCTGACATCAGCAAACGACTGAATCAGAAAAATCTTTAATCAACGAAGAAAACATGTCGAAAAAGTGCAAATTTTGTGGATCTTCCTCCTTTGGTTCCTGCGTAAGGAGCCCCCACGGCAAACATGAACATATTGGCGACGATCGATCATGCGTGTATTGTGGTTCATCTTCTTATGGCTCATGCGTCCGCAGCCCGCATGGAAACCACCAACATGGTCATGGTGCGAACAAGTGCATCTTCTGTGGATCGACATCCTCGGGCTCCTGTGTGCGGAGTCCTCACGGCAAACATGAAAAATAAATCAATCGGCTGAGAAGTGGCAGTGCGACAGATTGTGGGATCTTGCTAAAATCGGCCGCTCCGTGTCAGGCATGTCACATCAGGCAACAAGATCATAACACTTTTTGAGAACATCCGTAGTTGACACAGTTGCGCAGCGAATGCAGGGTTGGGGCATGACTTTTGTTACTCGCACCATCAGTGCCTTGCGCGCGATTTTTCTGCCTATGCGGTTAGCGAGACATTTTTCGCATGTCATGCGGATGAGAGCAACCGGATCGATCGACGTCAAATTCTCGGCAGCATCTGAAGAGAGTGCGCGTGGTGTGTCCTGTAAGTCTTCAATATCCACCAGCCCCCTTTTCCCTGCCTCCGGCCTAGCCACCGGCTCTGTCAACGGCCTTCACCCCAAAGGTCAAATTCCTAGCAAAAAATTTAGCAACCATCATACACCCTTAATCTGTCATGAGCTTTATTATACGCACAATTCCACTTCTTGCCTGTTCATTTATCGCAAATCTTACGTCTATTGCCACTGCTAAAATCGCAATGGATTTCGTTAACGTTGGAAATCCGAACAACCCAGCAGACACCACAGGCTACGGCGCAGTGGATCACTACTACAGGATCGGCAAATACGAGGTGACCAACTCCCAATACGCGGAGTTCCTCAATGCCAAGGGGCAGTCGAACGCCAATGAAATCTACAATTCCAGCATGGCAAGCTACGGCATCACCCAATCCGGAAGTTCGGGAAGCTACACCTACAGTGTGACGAGCGGTTTTGAAAACAAGCCGGTGGTTTATGTCTCGTGGTTCGATGCAGCGCGTTTCGCAAATTGGATGAGTAACGGTCAAGGAAATGGTGACATGGAAACGGGAGCCTATACTCTCAATGGAGCGACCAGCGGAATCATCACCTTAAATAGTGGCGCACAAGTATATCTTCCTAGTAGGAATGAGTGGCATAAAGCGGCCTATTACAACGCAGCAACCAAATCCTACTCGCTCTACCCGAACGGTCAGGAAAGTATGACTAAGGAGGATGCTAACTACGACTCCAGCGCATCCACTAACGTTGGTAATTACATAAATGATCCAAGCTCATACGGAACCTATGATCAAGGCGGCAATGTCGCTGAGTGGAATGATACAATCTTTACAGATGTTGATAATCATCGTTTTGTGCTTGGAGGAGCATGGAATGACTCACAATTGAGAATGCGTTCTAACGCAAAGGATGATCATCCACTAGAGTATGAATATTTTGATGCAGGCTTCCGCCTAGCCGCTGCTTCAATCGACACGGACTCCGACGGTCTCGACGACTTGGCGGAGACGAACACTGGTATCTACGTCTCTCCCACTGACACCGGGACAAACCCCAACTCAGCCGATAGTGATGGCGACGGTGTTCCTGATGGGTTAGAGGTGAAAGAAAAGACCAGTCCAGTGGATGCGACGAAGTTCAATGCATTCAGCAAGGGCTTGGTGGCTTATGTTCCTTTCGATGATGGGAGTAATGACCTTTCAGGGAAAGCGAGGCACCTCACGCAAATTGGTCATCCTATATTGACAGGAGGCCTTGATGGAGGACAAGCGGTCCAATTCGACGGTATAGACGACGCTGTTGCCTTTTCGAACGACAGTGACATGCCGCTCTACCGGTCCGACTGGGGCAATCCACCCGTTAAAAAGATTGAAGGACCAGTGTGTCTCTCAATCTGGGTCAAGCGTAGCACGGGAGGAGCGGCAAACCAGTGCATCTTTGGAAAGCGAGATTACACCAGCTTCAATCTTGTTTTGCGTGATGGAAAGTTCGTCGGCGAGGCAAGATGGCCCGGAGTTCAACCCGACCCAGTAGTCGCTAGCAACACGGGCCAGGTTGCTGATGAAAATTGGCATCATGTGGTGTACTACTGGAATGCTCCTGTTTTCAGAGTCTATCTGGATGGCAACCCATTATCAGAACTTAATGCACCAAATATTTTGACATTAGCAAACGTCGCCCATCCATGGGTGATCGGCGCAAAGTCTGATTTGGGTACAGCAGACACTGAGTTTTTCAAAGGCACCGTAGATAACATTAGACTCTACGGAAGGGCGCTGGACAGCGCAGAAATCGCTGCGCTTTACGTTAACGAACGACCTCAATTCCAAATTATCTCAGGCAGCTACACTTGGCAGCAAGCCAAAGCTGATGCGGAAGCAAGAGGTGGAAGATTGGCGGTTCTAAATACGCAAGCGAAAATCGATAAAGCAGGCTTGATTTTTCGGGCAAGCAACCCCACTCAGGGTATTTGGATCGGGCTCACTGACGAGCTTAACGAAGGAGATTGGAAGTGGATTACGGGTGAAAAATTAACCTCAAGCAACTGGAACGCCACCACCGGAGAGCCAAATAATGGCTACGGCTACGGCGATGCGGAGCATTATGCGCTAATTGAATCCGGATGGCAGTCGACTTGGAACGATGCAGCAGGTTACCATCAATTTGGGTATTTATTCGAAAACGTGGATCAAAGTTCTAATCTTACCATAGATTCTTCGATCAACGGCAGAATCACCGGTGCCGGCACATACGACATAGGTGCTTCTGCCGCTCTTACCGCCACTCCCAACTCCGGATACTTCTTCTCCGGTTGGACCGGCGATGCCTCCGGCACCGAGAATCCGCTGGCAATTACGATGGATGCCGACAAAACCGTCGGTGCGACATTCGTGGAAGACACGCGTGATCCAGATAATGACGGCCTAACCAACTACCAAGAAATCATCATCCGTCTCACCAATCCAAACGTAGCCGACACCGACGGCGATGGGATTAACGACGGCGCTGAAGTGCAACAGGGCAGAAGTCCGTCAATTGCTGAGCCTGTGATCACGAATGTGGTTGCAACGCAGCGCACTGGGACAAAGTTTTTCGACATTTTCTACGATCTCACATCGACCACACCTACCGTCAAAATGTCTCTGGAGATTTCCAGTGATGGTGGGGCGACATATACCGTTCCCGTGACCTCAGCGACCGGGGCAATTGGCGATGGTGTGGCTGTTGGAAATGGGAAATCGATCGTTTGGAATGCGGGAGTAGATTGGGATGCCAAGTCTAGTGCCCAAATGCGGTTCCGTTTGATTGCCGACAATCAGATCATTGATGGGCTGTCCCTGATTCCTGCAGGCGCTTTTACGATGGGACGCACTAGTGGCGATGAGGACATTGATGCCCCGCCTGTCACAGTAACCGTGAGCCGATTTTACATGGGCAAGTATGAAGTAACGAAAGCGCTATGGGATGAAGTCCGCACATGGGCAACAACAAATGGCTATACGGACTTGGCTGTAGGTGCAGGTAAAGCTGCAAATCACCCTGTGCAGACTGTCAGTTGGTGGGATGTGATCAAGTGGTGTAATGCCCGCAGCCAAAAAGAAGGACTAACGCCATGCTATACAGTGACTGGATCGGTGATGAAAACCGGGACTACGGAACCGACTGTGGATTGGACAGCTAATGGGTATCGTTTACCAACCGAAGCGGAGTGGGAAAAAGCTGCCCGTGGGGGGTTGAGTGGCAAACGCTTTCCCTGGGGAACGGATACGATCAGCCACAGTCAGGCGAATTACTATGCATCCTCTTCTTATAGCTATGATGCGCGCGGCTCGGCAAACAACTACCACCCGACATACAATGACGGGACTGAGCCCTACACATCGCCAGTGGGTTCTTTCGTAGCAAATGGCTACGGACTCAATGACATGGCAGGGAATGTATACGAGTGGTGCTGGGACTGGTACGAGGCATCGACGTATGTGAATGGATCGACGGATCCGCGTGGTGCTGTTTCGGGCGTTTATCGGGTGGCACGGGGCGGCGGTTGGGGCTGGGAAGCAATCTCTTGTCGTGCCGCGAGCCGCAGCATCACCGATCCGATGCCCCAGTACAGCAACATCGGCTTCCGTATAGCACGAAATTCAGGTGCTGGCGCACTCGCATCATTCTCTTCAACCGATACCAATCTCGACACACGAATGTGGACATTGACCCTATCGGCAGTTGTGAATGGTAGTGTGTCAGGCGCTGGTTCATATCTCAGTCAAACCAACGCAAATATCTCCGCAACACCGCAACCAGGCTACCTCTTCGGCTCATGGACCGGTGATGGAACTGGATCCACGAAACAGCTTACCATCCTCATGGACTCGGACAAAACAGTGGGAGCTACATTCGCAGAAGACACCCGCGATCCTGATTCTGACGGCCTAACAAATTATCAGGAAATCATCATTCGACTTACAAATCCCAATCTGGCCGACACCGACAACGATGGCGTGAACGATGGCCAAGAAGTCACCGACACTACGAATCCTCTAGTAGCAGATACCGACGGCGACGGCATCACTGACGGCGAAGAAAAAACTCGCACTACCAATCCGCTTCTCGTCGATACCGATGGCGATGGCTTGGGTGACTTGCAAGAAATCACGATCTCGCAGACCAATCCGCTGCTATCAGACACCAATGGCAATGGCATCAACGACGCACTGGAGGATACCGATAACGATGGCATCTTGAATGGTCGGGAGGTCAATCAACTCGGCACCAATCCGCTTCTGGCAGACACCAATTCCAACGGTCTCAGTGACACCTACGAGTTGCTGTTCCAAGGCAACACGGATCCATTCACCCCGCGCGTCGGCGATCGGGTGCGGTATGAACTGGGCCGCCTCGGCTACCAAGGCACCTACAAAATTGTCGGCACTTTGCCCAAGGGGCTCACCTTCAATGCCACGACAGGTGTTCTCGAAGGAAAACTCACGGGAACAGCAGGCACGAGCAGACTGACCATCCAGGTTCTCAACAGCAAGACGGTGCTGCGCAGCATCCCGCTGAACTTGCCGGTTCTGGCATTCCCCGCAAGGCTAGCAGGAACATGGCAGGCATTGTTAGAAAATCAACAAGGTCTGCCTGAAGGGCTCATCACCGTTGTCGTCACATCCCCGGGGAATTGGAGCGCAACATACGACGGAGTAGGCACGCGCACGATCCGCAGGGCGTCTGGATTCTTTGATCTCGTAGCAGCACAAGATCGGGCATCTTGGAGCATTACTTTGCCAGCAGTTGCATCCCTTCCGTCTGCTACCATGAGTTTTGGAATTGATGGCAACACGGCGCTTGCCGCAGGCACACATCCGCGTGGCACGATGCAAGGCTTCCGTCTCGCCCGAGGCGCTGAATTACCAGTTGCAACCCGCACGATCACCATGCTTATCGACCAAGGTGTGCAGGATGGATTTGTCATACCCGCAGGCACGGGCTGGGCAACGGGGAGTATCAGCAATCGAGGAGCGGTGGCTCTTGCAGGACAGCTCGGTGATGCTCAGGCATTCCGCGCAACTCTGTCACTCGGGGCTACAGGACAAGCGCTGATGTGGCTCAAGCCCTACAAAAACCTGAACTCCTACATCGGTGGCATTGTGTCATTGCACGGCAGTGGTGTTCTGCCTGCATCGCCACTACACAACCAAGAAAGCGGACTTTGGTGGTATCGTGCGGCCGATGCGACGGAGCTCGGTTACCCTGGAGGATTTGCAGCCATGAATACCAACGTGGGAGTGCGGAGTCACCCAATACCAGCAAGTGCTCTGGCGCTATCACAAAACCTCGGACTAACGGAACAAGTGATCCGTGGCGTGGTTTTTGATGGAGGTGGGTTGCCAGATCCAAATGCCGTTGCAAAACTACCTGAATCCTTTGCGATCGATGCAAGCTACAAGATGGTAGCACTGCCCATACCGGGCCAACCGATGGCCCCGTGGACGGGACTCATTGCTTCACGCACTGGTGGCTTTACTGGAACGCTCAGAGTCGTTGCGAGCAATAGCGACACGATAGCAGGAAATGCAGCAGTGAGCGGAGTGCTATTCCCCACCGTGGGCAGTCGCGTGGTCGGTGCGGGCTTGGTGAAAATCCCGATTGTCGGCCCCAAAGGCGCGTTCCGCACAGGAGCCATTGTCTTGGGAACGGAAGAGGAAAACTAAGCATACTCCGCTCAATGCCCCCCTACCCCATCCACATCTCCAAATCCGCGAGTGCTGCCCTGATGTTCCCTTGGGAGCCCTCGGCAATCTGACGGGTGATGCTTGGTCCGACCGAATGGCCCTTCCAATTGCATCCCAAAGAAAGAACATTCCAAGCAGTCATTGCCCTGCATGAATCATTCCCGATCAGGAACTTTATGTGCTTTGGCCTCCTTGACAGATCAAAACTTCCCGATAGATAACTTTTTTCGATATGCATTGAGATGCATGCCATGTTCCCGATCAGGAACTATGAAAATTCAAGATGCAGAGAGCCTTGGCCAAGCCATCCGCCAGCAGAGGCGTCGTTTGAAGGTGACCCAGAAGGACTTGGCGATGACTTCTGGCACAGGCCTGAGGTTCATCATCGACCTAGAGAAAGGAAAGCCCACATGCCAACTGGGCAAGGCATTGGAGATTGTCCGCGCCTTGGGTCTGAAACTGGAAATCGAGATCCCATGAATCCTTTGATCGTTCATTTGCACGGGAGGCGGGGCGGAGTGCTGAAGGATGACGGCCGTCGCATGGTCTTCCGTTATGATGCCGCATGGTTGGCGGATACAGGAGCCTTGCCATTGTCACGTCAATTGCCGCTGCAATCGGAGCCACTTGAAGACCAAGGGGTGAATGTCTTCTTTGGTGGCTTGCTACCAGAAGCCGATGCCATCGGTAATCCGCTGGCGCTGCCAGAATTACAAAATGAAATCATCCGTCATAGAGTCACGCAACGCGCTGAGAAAATGTTGGAGCATTTGGACAAGATCAAAGGCGAAATATCGCCCCACTGACTCGCGAACAATCAAAACAAAAATTCACCGTCATCCCGCAGGAATGATTCATCGCATCACTAACGAAACATCACCTTTGGAGCTTCAAGGCTTGAGCGGCTGCGTTCTCAGGCTTTGGGATGACTTTGTTAAGAAACCCAGAATCGATGTCTACACCGTTGTCAAAAATGCACCATTTTTTCGGATTTCAGCGGAAATTGTCGGAATCCATCCTAAATAGAAAAAAGCCTTGTGGATACAAGGCTTCGATTCGGATGAGAGAAGTACGAGGACTGGGACTCGAACCCAGGACCAATTAGTTAAAAGCCAACTGCTCTACCAACTGAGCTATCCTCGCTTTTCTCTGTTACCCCGTGAAGGGGCGCACTTGTTACGGGAAAATAGGATGCTTGGCAAGTTATTTTCTGAAAAAATTTCATTTTTTTCGTGTGGGAGGATTGTTGAAGAAAGACAGGATTCCGCCAGATCCGACAGATCTAACCGATGCAAGCCGAAGTGACTACAAACGCTCCAGTAACTTCTGATGTATGCCGCCGAAGCCACCATTGCTCAGCACAGCGATCACATCGCCGGGTTTTGCCTCCGCAACTACCAAATCAACAATTTCCGGCACGCCGGGCAGATACCAGCCTTTGCCACCGAAAGCTACGATGTCGTGCGATAGTCGATCGGGATCAAGACGCTCAGCCACTGGCACTTTGTGCAGATCGGCAATCGCCGCTACCACGGCAAAATCAGCCAGCGCCAGAGACTGCGCGAGTTCGGTTTGGAACACACTGCGCTTCGTGGTGTTCGAGCGCGGCTCAAACAGCACCCACAGGCGAGAATCTGCGTAGCGCTGGCGCAGGGCGGCAATCGCCAGCTTGATAGCGGTCGGGTGATGCGCGAAGTCATCCACCACCTTGATGCCATTCACTTCGCCTTTCAACTCCTGACGCCGCGCCACCCCCTCGAAGCTCAGCAAGCCGGCACGCGCCTCTTCCGGAGTCAGCCCAGCAAACAAGCCTGCACAAACCGCCATCGCCGCATTGCGCACATTGAACTCACCAACCATCGGGATCTCATACACTTCTCCATTGATCGTAAAAGTAGAACCACTAGCATGATAGTCGATGTCCACGATCCGCAGATCGCAATTTTCCCCCATGCCCACGGTTTTCACTGGGCAGGGCGCGTTCGCGGCGACTTGCAGCGCGTGAGCATCATCACCATTCACAAAGGCCATGCCATTACGCGGCACGATGTTCAGCAGACGGCGAAAGCTCAGCTTGATCTCCTCCACATTATTGTAGATATCCGCATGATCGAACTCGATGTTATTAATCACAAGGCACTCGGGCAGGTAGTGGAGAAATTTCGAGCGCTTGTCAAAAAATGCCGTGTCGTATTCGTCGCCTTCCAGCACCGTGATCGCGGAGTCCGTGAATACCGCCCCGCCGCCGAGATTTTTCGGAAGCCCACCGATCATGTAGGAGGGATCACGATCTGCCGATTTCAAGAGCCAGGCCAGCATCGAGGACGTTGTGGTTTTGCCATGCGTGCCGCTGACCACAAAATTCCGCTTGCCGCGCAGAAAATGTTCTTTCAATACCTCGGGCAGAGAAACGTAAAGCAGCTTACGCTCCAGCGCCGCCTCGGCCTCCTCATTGCCACGGCTGATAGCATTGCCGATCACGATCACATCCGCGCCCGCCGGAATGTTGCTTGCCTGGTAGCCCTCTACCAGTGGAATCCCCTGCCCTTCCAGAAAAGTAGACATCGGTGGATAGACATTGGCATCGCTGCCCGTGACCGTGAAACCGCGCGCCTTCATCCCGGCGGCTACGGCACCCATGGCTGTGCCACAAATGCCTACAAAGTGAAAATGCTGATTCTGCGCCATGTTGTCGTTTTCTAACAAAAATCAAAAGGTGGGAGCCGCGACACGGCCGTTCTCGCTCTCCTCGATTCGATGACGCAAGATGCGATCCGCGACCTCGCGCACCATTTCGCTGAGCAAGAGCCACAAATGGCTGCCCTTGCGGTAGTCGGCGGGCGCAATGTGTTTCACCCGGCCTGCATGCGCGCAGAGCTGGTAGCATTTGCGAAAGCTTTTGCCGCTGGCGTCCTCGGGATTGTACACCGCGATCGCCTGACCGCCGTTGCGGTTGAGCACGGTGAAGCAGGGAACATCCGTGGGACCATCACCCACATAGACCATATTCTCAAAGGGCACGGGGCGTAGCTCATTCGGCATGTGATCGTTCACATCCTGATCATAACGCAGCATGCCCTTGTTGATGCGGAAGAGAAATTGCGTTTTCGTTGTGTGGGAGATCGTGCGTTTCGGGAAACTGATCCGACCCTCCGCATCCTCGCCGAACTCGCAGCCGAAAATCGCCTTCACGTGCGGCTGCAAGCGCGAGCCATCGAGAAGCGCCTTCAGCCCCGAGGAGACGATGTAGTGCTCGATCTTGATTCCCGCCGCTTCATGTTCTTCGCTGAGACACACTTTCGGCAGATCAGTGAAAATATCTGGTAAGCCCGGAAAAAACGACAAGCCCGCACCCAATTCGGTGAGTCGCGCATTCGTGACATTGTCCATGCCGAGGTAATCGAGAAGGCATTTCATATAAGCCAACTCGCCATCCCACTTCTGCTCCGTCACCAACCCATTGCACTTTTTCCAGAACTGCGCCGGATCGATGCCGAATTGCGGAAACAACACATCATCCTGCATGTAGCGGGGGCTGAGTGTCTGGTCGTAGTCATAGACCAGCGCGATGATGTTTTGGGGAACTGCCATAAGGTTGCAGGAACTAAAACCATTCGGCGCATTCACCGCAAGTCTAATTGCACTGGCCCGTCCGATTTCATCCTTTTCTCAACGAAGGTCATGCTTGGAATAGGAGCGTGATCGCAAAGATGCATTCACGTCCCCAGGATGTTCTTCATGCTGCTGAAGAAATTGCTCAGTTCGTCCTCGCTGGCTTCGCGGCCGAAAATTTCCTCGTAAGAGGTCATCAGCAAGTGCTCACCGTCGAGCTCCTCGAGGAAACTACTCTCCTGGCAGGAAACCTGTTCGCCGAATTTCACCCGCGTGGCACAGTAGGTCATCGTCAGGCGCTCGCGAGCACGGGTGATCCCGACATAGAGCAATCGACGCTCCTCATCCTTGGTGCCCTCGCTCAGGCTGCGTTTGTGCGGTAGTGTGCCTTCTTCCAACCCGACGAGATAGACATGAGGAAATTCCAGGCCTTTTGAGGCGTGCAGCGTGATCAGAGTGACGCCTTGTTTACTCTCCAGATCATCTTCTTTTTCTGAACTGAGTGAAACGGCATCGAGGAAATTCTGCAAGGACTTGCCGCGCACGGAATAGTCATCGAGCTGCTGGATGATGCTGCCAATTCCCTCAGTGCGGGCGTCGCGTTCCTTCTCGGTCTTGCAGCCGCGCATCAGCCAGGCGACGTAGTCCATTTCCGCGATCATCTCGCGCAGGACCTTGCCGGCATTTTCCCTGGCGACATCGATGCGTGCCTTCGCTCCGGAAATCAGCGCGACAAACTCCTCGATGCAGTTCCTCGTTTTGGTGCCGAGAGTCTGCGTGAAAACCGGATCGCACAAGGCCTCCCATACGCTCTTGTTCGTCTCACGACTGTAGTCGGTGGCGAGAACGGCAGTCGTTTGACCGATGCCGCGGTTCGGTGCATTCAGCACGCGCAACAGCGCCACGTCTGCTTCCGGCGAAGCTAACAACTGCGCGTAGGCAATCACATCGCGGATCTCGCGTCGGTCGAAAAAACTCTGCGCGCCCACCATGCGATAAGGGATTTTTCTCTCGCGCAGGGCTTCCTCCAGTCGCCGGCACTGGCCATTCGTGCGGAACAGCACGGCGAAATCCTCCCATGCTTTTTTCGATAGATTTTTCTCCTCGATGATTTCCTCTGCGATAAACTCGGCTTCCTGCTCATCGCCCGGCATGGCCACCACCCGCACCGGTGCCCCACCCGCGCGGGTGCTGATGAGTACCTTGGCGCGGCGGCCGATGTTGTGCTTGATCAGGCTGTTGGCAGTGTGCAAAACCGCGTGCGTGCTACGGTAATTTTCTTCTAACAGAATGACGCGGGGGTTAGGAAAAAATTTCTCGAATTGCAGGATGTTTGCCATCTGCGCACCGCGCCAACCGTAGATCGATTGATCGTCATCTCCCACCACACAAACATGATAGGGTGGTCCCACCAGTTGCTGGAGCAGGCGCATTTGCAGCGAGTTCGTGTCCTGGAATTCATCGACGGTGACACGCTGATAAAACTCCCGAAACACCTGTCGCACGTCCTCGTGCTCGGTCAGTAGTTTTTCTCCTAGCACCAGAAGATCATCGAAATCCACGGCATTCTGCGCGCGTAGTTCGTTCTGATAAGCGGTGGCGATGATGCCGATGAAATCATCGTCCTGTTGAGATGGATCAAGCCCGGCATTTTTTGCTTTGGAAATGGCTCCGAGGATTTGCTCGGGTTTCAAAGTCGAGTTTGCGCCGCCTTTGCGCACCATGATTTGTTTGATCAGGCCGACCTGATCACTGCCGGTGTAGATGGCGAAATTTTTCTTATACCCGAGTCGATCGATGCCCCCACGCAGCAGTCGCACGCACAGCGAGTGGAACGTACAAACCGTCATATCCTCGGCGGCCTGCTTTGATACCATGCCGCTGATGCGGTCGCGCATTTCGGAGGCGGCCTTATTGGTGAAGGTCACGGCGAGGATGTTCTTTGCTGCCACGCCACGTTCCAACATATTGGCGATGCGGCACGTGACCGTGCGTGTTTTCCCCGTGCCAGCGCCCGCCAAAATGAGAACAGGACCATCAATCGCAGCCACGGCATCGCGTTGCGCTTTGTTCAGGGAGTCGAAAGAAAATGCACCAGCCATGCCCGCGACAGTGAAAGCGCATCACTCCACAAATGACAATCACGAAACCAAACGAATGCAAAAAACCAAGCAAGAGCGATAGAAAATCGAGGCCGTCAGTTTTGTGACCTCACCTCTCTGATCAGATCCGCCGTCGCTTTGGCTGCCGCTTCGTCTTGGCTAGCGACTTGCAATGCAAGCAAAGCCTCCAATAGGCAAAGATCGCGCGGCCAATGTAGCAGACCTTCTTGAAACATTTCCTGAGCGCGCACGACATTGCCCTTGCTCTCGTAGTATTTGCCCAGCGGCACACTCATCGGCATGAGCGAGCTGGGAGGCATGAGACGAGAGGCAAAAGCCTGCCGCTCACGCGCTCCGCTATACCAGTTGTAGGCGGAGGTTGATTTCGGATCCGCCTGAGACATGGCTAGGTCGCCTTTAAAGCTCATCGTCGCAATTTCAAGAAAAGAAAACGCACGAGCAAACACCGTCAACTCACCCAGTTTGATCGCATCACTGCGAGCCTGCTCCATCAGTGGCAAATGCGCAGCGAGCGCTTGATGGATTTCTCCCGCTCGCGTGGCATTTTTTCCCTCCAGCGCGATTTGTCCATCCAATGCCATGCCGAGGCCTTGGTAGAAGAAAGCAACCCGAGAATGCTGTGACATTTTTTGCATCGATTCCCGTGACGGCACACTGGCTCTGGCGCGTACTAGGTCGCCTTTGCTCGATCGGCGCATCAGTAATCTCGCCTCCAACGTCTTCGCCTCCCACCACAGGATGCGTGCGCCGGGCGACTGCAATCGATCCTCGGGAACTGAAACTTTAGCCAGACCACTCGCGACGGCCAAAGCAGAATCATAATCACCCGCTGACGCCAAGGCCACGGCGCGGTAGGATTCCGCCCGAATCCACTCTGGGCAGTCTGCGATGCCAAAACCGCACTTTTTCATCCAATCCTGATACAAGTCTGCGCAGCGGGAAAAGGCGGTCGCTGCCTCGCGGTGATTTCCACAACGCCACTCATAATGCCCGAGCAAGTGAAAATACGGCGCGTAATCTGGAACCATCTGACAAAGCTTCCGCGCCATAGGCAGGTCCGGCTCCATGCGTAGATTTTCTGTGCGCATCATCAACCAGCCGTGCATCAGCAGTGGTGAATTGGGTTGGCTTTGCATCAGCGCCTGCACTTTCTTCTGTGCGAGTTCCTGTTCGGTTTTCGGCGTACCATATTCATCAAATCCGCTGCGACGGAAATACGACTCAAACAACTGCAACTGCATGTCCTGTGGGTATTTCTGTGACACTTGCGCAAAAGCATCAGCAGCGGCAGCGGGGCCGTCATCGAGGAGGCGCATGGTAGCGAAAAGATAACCCCGCTCAATTTCCGTTCCTGCACCCGCCTGAATCAGCGCCAGCGCCCTCTCGGCGGCGGCGAGGCGCGCCTTGCGAAATTCACTTTCGTTTTCCAATAAACTAAAAATGACCCCAAAGTGTGCCATCAAACAATCCGGGTCGCATTGCAACGCGGCGACAAAATGTCGATACGCTTCAAAGTCCCATCCCCCGTGTATCAGGTTCAATCCTTGCAGCACATGTTTCTGAGCATTTTCCTCGCTCGCGCTGATCGCCATGTTGATTCCCGCCGGACCACCGCCGAGTTGAACCGGAAGAGCCTGAGCGACATGGGGCAATATCATCTCCTTAACGTCAGGAGGCTCCTCCGCAGCGAATGCCACGCTCATAAGCCCTAACAATGACAAGATTCGCATGCCGCTACGTTGACTGAAATTTTTCCTGATCCAAGCAAAATTGATACTCGCCTGACAGGACTTTGCGGTTTATGATCGGCGCATGAACTTCGGAGTCATCGGTTGCGGGAAAATGGGTTCGGCTCTGGTCGGGGGGGCCATGCGCACCGGCGTGCTCACACCAGAAAGTGTATGGGGCTATGATGCTGTTGCCGCCGCGACCACGGAATTCTGCCGCAGCACTCGCGCGCAATCAGCCACCAGCCTGCAAGAGCTGGCCGATCACTGCGATACCTTTCTCCTCGCCACCAAACCGCACCAGGTGCGCGATGTCCTCCAGCAATTGGGAAGCGCCCTCCAGAACAAGCCAGCATTGGTCATTTCCGTGGCTGCCGGAATTCCTCTGGCCGTCATGGAAGAATGCCTGCCCCCTTCGGTCAGAGTCATCCGCACCATGCCAAACACGCCAGCACTTGTCGGAAAGGGAGCCACAGCCTATTCGCTAGGATCGCGCGCGCTGCCAGATGACGGCATCGCAGCTGCCACGCTTTTTTCGGCTGTCGGGCTCGCGATTTCTACGCCTGAGTCGCTCATGGATGCCGTCACGGGACTCTCGGGATCAGGACCTGCTTATGTGTTTGTGATGATCGAGGCGCTGGCGGATGCCGGGGTCCGGCAGGGACTGGCACGCACAGATGCCATCCAACTGGCGGCCCAAACTCTTCTCGGCGCTGCCACCATGGTGCTCGATACCGGCCTGCACCCCGCCGCACTCAAAGACATGGTCACCTCTCCCGGCGGCACTACCATCGCAGGCATCGCCGCACTGGAAAAGTGCGGCATTCGCCATGCACTCCACGAGGCTGTGGCCGCAGCTAGTCATCGATCCAAAGAACTCTCCTCGCTTTAATTCCATCACTCATGAAAGCCATTACCACGCTCACCCTGATTGGCGTTAGTTCGTTTCTTTTCTGCTCCTGCGGATCGGATACCGATCTGCCGCCACCACTCATCGGCACAGTTCAGACATCCGCTGGCCCCGCCCATGCTGCCTACCAGAAAGCACTTGCCGCGGATCAATCTGGCAAAGCCAAAAAAGCCGTCAAACTGTATAAGGCCATGGCCGATCAATACCCCACCGCCCGCGATGTCGCACAGGCACGATTCCGCCAAGCGCAACTGCACGAGCAAATGGGTGACATGGTCGAAGCCTTCGAGGCATACAACGATGTGACGAAACGCTACCAGGGCAGCAAGCTGTATTCTCAGGCGCTCGCGCGCGAATCCGCGATCGCCCAACAAGCTCTGGATGGCAATATCAAATCTGGTTTCCTATTCGGAACCAAACTGGAAACCAAACAAATGGTCGAAATGCTCGAAAAATTGCGTGATTCGGCACCACAAGCTACCTCCGCTCCCAAGGCGCAGTTCCAGATCGGCGAGGTCTATCAAAACAAAGGCAGAGCCACGGAGTCGATCCTCGCTTACCGCAAAGTGGTCGCAGATTGGCCCGATAGCACACAGGCACCCGAAGCCCAATACCGCATCGGCGTCATCCTGATCGAGGAGGCCAAACGCGGCAATCAAGACATGGGAAATCTCGACCGCGCGCGCGAGGCATTTCAGGATTACCTGATGATCTACCCGAACGGCTCACGTGCCCCCGCCGCACGCAATCAGATTGCCTCACTCGCCAATCAGGATGTCCAGCGTTCACTAGACGTAGCCGATTTTTACAAACGCAAGGGCAACCATGAATCGGCACGATTTTACTATCGCGAAGTGCTGAAAAAACAAGGCTCTGGCCCATTGCACGACAAAGCGCAAGCTGGTTTGAAATCCCTCGAATAACTCGAAATCACTCTCCACCATGCGCGCTGTCACTTCTCCTGCTTTGTTGCGACTCTCTCTCACGCTCTGCCTTGCCACACTTAGTTCCTGCGGAGGCTACCGCATGGAGGGGCATCGTCCACAAGCGCTTACTCATGTTCAGAACATTCGCGTGGTGCTTTTTGAAAATAAAACACTGATCCCGCGCGGCGAAGTCATCGCCACCAATTCGATCATCGATGCCCTCGCTAGCGACGGCACCTATCGCCTCGCTAACGACTCGCATGCCGATGCTACACTGCAAGGCACTGTCGAAACCGTCACCTACAACCAGGTGCGCTCCACACGACTCGACACGCTGCGCTCAGAGGAACTGGAGAACAGAGTCAGCATCCGCTGGGAGCTTCGCGATGGGAAAAATCCCATGAAAGTGCTCGCCTCCGGTAGGGCATCAGGCACTTCGCGTTTTGCCATCGATTCCAACTTGCAAACGGCTCGCACCAATGCATTGCCCGATGCCATGCAGCGTGCCGCCACGCAAGTCGTGGGGCGGCTCACCGATGACTTCTGATCCGCACCATCATGTCTAACGGAACCTTTTATCTGGTCCCGACTCCCATTGGGAATCGCGATGACATCACCTTGCGAGCGCTGGAAGTTCTGCGCCGTGTCGATGCGATTGCCTGTGAGGACACCCGTCACTCTTCTCCCCTGCTTCAACACCACGGGGTGCAAAAACCACTACTGTCACTGCACGAGCACAATGAAATCCGCCGCATACCGGAATTGTTAGATCGAGTGCGCGCGGGAGAATCGATCGCGGTGATCACCGATGCCGGCATGCCAGGCATTTCTGATCCCGGTTACCGCCTCATGCAACGGTGCATCGAGGAATCCATCCCCTGCGAAGTACTGCCCGGCCCCTCCGCCATCCTCAATGCACTGATCGGTTCGGGATTTCCCTGCCATGCCTTTAGCTTCGGTGGATTTCTTTCGGTCAAAAAAGGCAAACGCGCCCAGACCCTCCGAGCCGCGCTCGATTCCCAGCAAACCGCGATCTTTTTTGAGTCCCCGCATCGATTGATCTCCACACTGGAAATCCTCGCATCCCTACAACCTGAGGCCCATGTCTGCGTAGCCCGCGAGTTGACAAAAAAATTCGAGACTTTTCACCGCGATACCGCAGCCGCTCTCTTCGCGTTTTTTCAGATCCATGCGCCTAAAGGAGAAATCGTGCTGCTGGTCCACAGCAATGCTACGGCAACGCCCTAACACATTTTTTCGCCCATGCTTTCTTTTTCCACCTGCTGGAACAACTCACGCCACACCGATGGTGAAGAGATGATTGATGAAATTCTCGCGCTGGGATTTCACCACATCGAGCTCTCCCACGGCATGACCATCACCAAGCTCCCCGGCATTCGCAAGGCATTCGCGGCAGGTCGATTCCGCTGCTCCGGCGTGCACAATTTTTTTCCTTCTCCCGTGGAAGTGATGATCGATGCACCCGATGCCTACGAATACACCTCACACCGCCCTTGGGACCGCAAACGAGCACTGGAAATGAGCTTGCAAACCCTGGAGCTAGCGGCGGAATTCCGAGCAAACTATCTCGTCCTGCACATGGGCTCCGTGCCGCTGAATCCCAAAAAATACACCAAGCGCCTCACCGCGATGGTGGCCGAGGGGAAACAACACGATCCCGAATTCACCAAGGCAAAAATCAAATTTGTCAAAAAACGCGAAAAAATCGCTCCACTCTACTACAGCCGCGCCATTGATGCGTTAGAGCAACTCGTCACCAAGGCCGAGGAATATGGCGTCATTCTCGCCGTCGAGTCGCGCTCTCGCTTCGAAGACATGCCGAACGAACGCGAGATGCTTCACCTGCAAAACCACTTCAAAGACAACCCCTGGATCGGGTATTGGCACGACTTCGGTCACGTCCAGCTCAAGCACAACCTTGGGCTACTCGATCACCACGACTGGCTGCGCAGCATCCAGCCGCATATCATCGGCGCACACATTCACGATGTCGAGTGGCCAGCCCGCGATCACCGCACCCCCTTCACCGGCACACTGGACTACAAAACGCTGATGCCCTTTTTCCCCGCCGGCTGTCCTATCATCTGGGAACTTTCTCCGACCCGCAAAACGGAAGAAATCCTCGCCGCGCTCGAGGTGTGGAAAAAAGTTTTTCCCGAGAGATTACCGTGATGATATTAAAATAAATACGTATTTTAACACGATACCATCGTAAAAGTGACGTATATAAGAATAGCCACCTCGGATCATCCGCAATCGATCGAATCGACTATAGTAAACTAGTTCAAAAAGGAAAACTGACGATTGTTTCCTCTCCTTATCTGGGTGGCATCAGATGACGACGAAAAAAATCCACTCGCTTGCGTTGCATGTGTCGGGACTCGCCCACTCCGTGTTTGCCATTGGGCACTACGATTAATTCAAAGTCCTTGTCCGCTTTGATGAGGGCATTGACGACCTGCATGGTCGAGGAGGGATCCACATTGGTGTCCACTTCACCCACTGTCAGCAGAAGCGCGCCACGAAGATTCTTAGCGTGGGTCACATTTGAGTTATCAGCGTAGTGCGGTCCGATCGGCCAGTCCATCCATTGCTCGTTCCACCAGATTTTGTCCATGCGGTTGTCGTGGCATCCACAGTCAGCGACAGCTGCCTGATAAAAATCGCTATGGAATAAGACCGCGCCTAACGCATTTTGCCCACCTGCCGAGCCACCAAAAATGCCGACGCGCGTGAGGTCCATTTGCGGGAATGTTTGGGCCGCCGCTTTCATCCAGGCGATGCGATCGGGAAAGCCTGCGTCCTTGAGATTCTTGTAGCAGAAATGATGAAATTTCTTGCCCCGGTGCGCCGTGCCACGCCCGTCCATTTGCACCACGATGAAACCATGAACAGCCATTTCGTGCATCGGCACGATCCATGGTGCCCAAGATTTTTTGGTGAAGGCATCCTGCGGACCCGCGTAGATGTATTCTACAACTGGATACTTACGACTCGGGTCAAAATCCGGAGGAAAAACAATCGTGCCATAGATATCAAAGGTCCCATCTCTATCCTTCGCCACAAAAGCCTGCGGCAGTTTCCACTTCTCGCGCAACGCGGTGTCGTCGGCCTCGCTGAGAGTCTTGAGCAATGCACCATCATCCGTTCGCCGCAGCTCATAGACCGGAGCTTTGTCGATCCGCGACCATCGGCACACATACGTCGCCCCACTCGGAGAAAACACTGGTTCCTCATGATCTCCGGGCGATGTCGTCAAGGGCCATGCTTTACCACTATCGACATGCACCATGACATAGTGATCGAAATACGGATCTTGCCCAGGATGATAACCGCAGACTTGCAACATCGCTGTGCGTTTTTCTTCCGAGACATTGATTACTTTTTTCACGACCCATTCGCCCTTCGTTAGCTGTTTTTTGACCGCGCCAGTTTTTCCATCGAACAAATACAAGTGATTCCAACCATCGCGCTCGGAGTTCCACAAGATTTCATCACCATCACGCCAATCGCGACGAAAGCCGTAGCCGTAGGCATACACAAACGTGTCGCTCTCCTCCTTGATGAGAGTTCGTTGGATCCGCGTCACGATGTTCATTTCGATCACGTTCATTTTGCCGAAACCGCGCTCGATGTATTCGTAGGTCAATCGTTCGGAATCGCTGCGCCACGCCACATGTTTGATTTCAAAGGGATTGGCAATGAGGCTTTGATCCGGGATAAGCGGACCACTATCATCTGTCGTAAAAATCCATGGTATCGAAATACTAAGATCATCTCCCGGTTTAGGGTAATCAATCGAAAAATGCTCAGGCTGCAATTTTTTTTCAGGAGAAGAGCGGGTGTATTGCACTTTTCTCATGGGAGCTTCCTTGCGTTTCCACAGCATGAATTTTTTCGAGTCAGGCGACCAATAAGGATTTCCCACAAATGTCCCTTGCTCATCTGCTTTCGCAAGTGTCCGCTCGGCATCTGTTTTTCGATCCTTGAGGATGACAGTTCCGTCGCGCAACAACACCTCCCATTTGCCGTCAGTGGATCTAGGATTTTCATAACCGGGTCTGCGTGAGCGTCGTTCCTCGTTAGACTTTGGTAAGGGGGGAACCGGCGCAGTGGTCATTGTTTCGGTATCTTTTTTGATGTCGTATGATTTGACCACCGTCCTGCCATCAGCCTCTGTCAAACGATACAGCAACTGCGTTTCATCGGATGACCAACCGAAGGTAATCTTTTGATTGCGGACGGGCGTCTGAGAAATTCCGAAAAATTTTCCCGTAATTTGTTCAAATTCGGCCGTTCCTCCGTGTTCAGCATGTAGCGGAATCACGAGCATCATGGCTAGCGTCGCATAGTGGGCGTAAGACATGCCGCCAATACCGTCCCAGCGCGCCAGATATTGCAAGCAAAGTTCGCCAAATACCAGATCACATCTCTGCCATCGCCGCTTGAATTGACTTGCGGCCAAGCATCGAACCGCTCATGTTGTGCGGCATGCCACATTTACGTCTGCCCGCTTTTCTGATTGCATGCTTCATCTTGATTCATGCGCCTACTGCATCTGCTCAAGCAGCTCGGTTGATCGACGATACCGCGCCCGGTTTCCGCGATCTCACCGCGGCCGACTTCACCAAAGTGAACAGTGCCGATGACACTTGGACGTGGAAAAATGGCGTGCTCTTTTGCAGCGGCATGCCCGTCAGTGTCATGCGCACGACGAAGGAATACAAAAATTTCGAAATGGTAGTCGAGTGGATGCATGAAAAACCGGCGGGCAATTCTGGAGTTTTCGTCTGGACCACTCCGTCATCGATAGAACAACTCACCGCCGCAGGAAAGCCTGGTCTACCGCAGGGAATCGAAGTGCAGGTCCTCGACCTCGCCTATGAGACACAGGTGAAATCCGCAGGCAAAGCCACCGATTGGTTCACCTGCCATGGCGATGTCTTCGCGGTGGGAGTGAAAATGAAGCCGTTTTCCCCACTATCGCCGAATGGCAGTCGCAGCTTTCCTCGCAAAAACGTATGCAATGGTCATGGCAAATGGAATCACTACTACATCCGTGCCATCAACGGCGAAGTGCGCTTGTGGGTCAATGGAGAGGAAGTTTCCGGCGGAAATGGCTGCGATCCTTCGAGCGGATTTCTGTGTCTCGAGAGCGAGGGATCACCCATCCAGTTTCGAAAACTCCGCATCCGTGAAGTACCGTGAGATCGGCGAAAACCTGATTCACATCAAAACGGACTTCACAGTGTATCGCCAATCATGCCGCATTCTGGCATTGCATACGACAGATGAATCTCTATAACGCGGGTCTGATGAACGCAAATTGGTTTGTATTAAGCGATGGGCAACAACTCGGACCGTATACGGGCGAGCAATTGGTGCAGTTTGCCCAAGAAGGGCGTCTTGCCACTGAGACCATGGTCTGGTCCGAGGGCATGGCCGAATGGATCACTGCTTCACAAGTTCCCGGGCTCTTTCCGGAGGCCGCTGTCGCCACGCCTGTTGTTGCAAAACCAGCACTGGCCACCAGCAACTGGGCTCCTCCCGGCGCGCGCGCGGCTACCGCAACTGCCAGCGCAGTCGTTTCACCCTATGCCACTCCCAGCTCCTCGCTAGCACCTGCACCCGCCGGTGGAGAATATCCTTTCCTCTCCATCAAGCCTGCTAGCTTCGGTTTGTGGATGTGGACTTTTTTGGGTGGATTTCTCTCCATCGTTATTGCGATCGCTTTTTTCATCATGGGCGTGACGAGAGCAAGTGCAAGCGCCAGTGTGCCCAGCAGTGCTTCTAATACCGATGGACTGGCTCCCATGCTCATCGCAAGCTGTTTTTATGGTCTTGCGATGATCTGCCTGCTTCTCTCCGCGATCTTCTTCTACATGAACATCTACCGCGCCTGGAGCTGCTTGCGCGCCGGAGCGCCACGCACCACTCCCGGAATGGCGATCGGTATGTTGTTCATTCCGTTGTATAATCTCTATTGGATGTTCGTCGCCATCGCCGGACTACCGAAGGACTGGAACCGCATCGTCGCCCGTTATGATGACTTGCAAACCGCACCACGACTCAGCGAAACAACATTCCTCATGTTTTGCATCGGCTCACTGGTTTTCCCACCGCTTTCTATGATCGTGATGTTTCCCATGATGTCGCAAGTGTGCGCGGGTATCAATTTCTTCGCCTATCGCCGCAATGCCACCACTCTCGGAGGTCAAGGACCCGCTGGATTCGGAGGCGTCAAATTCGGCTGATTGGTTCAGCTTTTCATCAGCCAGCTGATGTGCGGCGTGTAAAGGTGCGGCTCTAACAAAAAGGAGTCGTGCCCTTTGTCCGAATGGACGGTGATCTGCGTGGCTTGGATGTCGGCGCGCTCGAGATGCAGTGTGAGATCTGCCTGCTCCTCGGGGTAGAAACAAAAATCACTATCGATGGAAAACACCAGCCAGCGCTGACCAGCCGCCGCCGCCCGGTCTAACAATTCACGCGGACTGCCCGCATCACCTTCGATTACAGCATCGTAGCACGACCACATGTCGATGATGCGCAGGTAGGTGTTCGCATCGAATCGACGAACGAATTTTTTCCCTTGGTGGAGCATATACGACTGAAACTGGTCGCGCACTCGATACCAAGACAACGTGTCATTGTCCTGCACGATATCCTGCCGCGCGCGACGCTCGATGGCATCGAGATGGACGAAAGTTTTATGAGAAATCATCCGCGCCAAAGCCAAGCCGTAGAGCGGCGGTTGGTCATCGTAATAATCACCGCCGTTAAAGTTTGGATCATTTTCGATGGCTAGGATTTGCTCGAACAAGATGAGGCGATTCAGCACGGTTGTTTTGAAGCCGGCCGCGATTGATGCCACACGCTTCACACGATGCGGATAGCGCGTCGCAAAGGTCAGTGCCAAAAGACCACCGACCGATGGCCCGATGACCGCATGCAAAACATCGATGCCTAAAGAATCCAGCAACAACGCGGTAACCTTGACCTGATCTGCGGCAGAAATCCGGGGAAACGCCGAGCCCCACGGCTTGCCAGTCTCGGGGCGGATGGACGCAGGACCTGTCGTGCCGTAACAGCCACCAAGATAATTTGCGCAGATGATACAAAACTCATTCGTATCAAGAGCTTTTCCTGGGCCAATCATTTCCTCCCACCAACCGTCGTGCATTTCCGGTTGCCAAAACGCCTCCACTCCCGGAATTCGCGGATTGAGACCCGCCGCGTGGTGCGAACCGGAGAGCGCATGATAAAGCACAATGGCATTGGACTTATCGGCATTCAAAGTCCCCCACATTTCATAGGCGATACAGAGACCGGGCAAGACCGAACCATCGCTCAGCGCAAACGGCTGGGCGATCTGGCAAAATTGCGTTTCAATCAGGGCAGGCATGTCACTGGCGGGGGCTTCTTGTAGGCGGATACAGAGGCAAAATCAAATGTAAAACATGCTACCGCCCGGCATCGTTGACATCTGAGCGAGTGTGATACTGGCTAAATTTTTATGAAAATCAGCCGCGAGGGATTTCCATGATTGCGCAACTGCCGCGCCTGACTCCCCCTCACTACTCACGCTAAAAGTGAGCAACGAGGGATCGATCGCCTCCACAATTTCCTTTAAACTAATAGCCGTTGGCTCCTTCGCCAAAAGATATCCACCCTCTTTGCCCCGTTTGCTCTCCACCAGTCCAGCGCGACGCAGGTCGTTGAGAATTTGCACTAAAAAGTTTGCAGACACGGCTTCACGTTGTGCAAGCTCTTCAAGACGTGTTATCGTCGGCGTGCCGTGCCGTTTGGCAAGCTGGGCGAGCGCTCGACAGGCGTATTCTATTTTTTGGGAAATCCGCATAAGCAAAATGAAACATACAAACGAGGAAAGTGCGAGTGCTAAGGTGAGTCGATTTTGCGGTGGCCGCGAAATCAATGTGGCAGCCCTGTGGCAAGAAATACGTCAGCAAGCCGCCAAAGTCATCGACCGAGAACCACAAATGGTGAACCTCTTGAAAGATGTCGTCCTCAATCGCTCGTGCCTGGGCGAAGCACTGGGGACACGATTGGCACGGAAATTATCGCGTGAAGATATGACGCGCGAGGAGCTCTCGCCCTTGCTGGCTGGACTTTTCCAAGCCCATCCCGAGCTGACACGCAGCGCGGCCAAAGATTTAATCGCGATTATCGAGCGCGATCCCGCTTGCGATTCCCCTCTGCAGCCCTTGTTGTTTTTCAAAGGCTTTCTCGCCATTTGCACCTACCGGGTTTCGCATTATCTCTGGCAACACGATCGTCGCGATCTGGCACTGTATTTCCAAAGCCTCGCCAGCGAGGTTTTCGCCGTGGACATCCACCCGGCGGCACGCATCGGCTGCGGGATTCTGTTAGACCACGCGACCAGCTTTGTCGTCGGGGAAACGGCCATCATCGAGGACGATGTTTCCATCCTCCACGAGGTCACGCTCGGCGGCACTGGTAAGGAATCGGGCGATCGCCACCCCATCGTGCGCTCCGGTGTGCTGATCGGAGCCGGAGCGAAAATACTAGGCCGCGTGATCATCGGCGAGTGCGCCAAAATCGGAGCTGGCAGCGTGGTGCTGACCGATGTCCCAGCTCACACCACAGTGGCCGGAGTCCCCGCCGTGGTGGTGGGAGTCGCCAAAGAAGACGCCCCAGCGCTGGACATGGATCAGCGGATTTGAGCAAGGTTTTTTCATTCCCGAGTGTGAATGCAATCAAATGTGATGAACTGGTTCTTCTATGACTATTTGAGCTCTATTGCTTACGGAGTTGCAGGATTGGTGATTCTTTTCACATTGATTTTGCTGGCGCGAACTCGGACTATATCCTCATTCTTAATGGCCGCCGGCATGTCCCTGTTGGCCGTTGCTCTCATAATCACAGGCTATTTGTGCATTCCGATTTATCAATCTAATCATGTCGTGAGTATTCAATCAGTTGCAAATAGGCATTTCGATCCTGAGCAAAGCTACCGCAAAAAAATAGAGCTACGCACTATGCTTGGGAATCAACGCTTGTATGCCATCTATACCGCAGGAGCTTTGATTTCCATCGGACTTGGTGGATTGATCTTCCAGTGCCTAGGGAATGATCGTGCGGTCAACGACCCTACAGAATGTGATCGCTAGTGTTTTTAAGCGTCGAGTCAATGAGCGAGTCGCCGAGGCATCCTTTCAGGGCTCACGGTGCCGATGGTAATACGAAACCCACGGTTGAAACCGTGGGCTCCGGATGAGGCGTCGGATTGCGACGAATCTGTCAGCTTTTCGGCTGAATCAGTTCGCAGGCGAGCCGTTGGAGATGATATCGACGAAGCTCTGCGCTTCCAGCGAAGCACCACCAATCAGGGCGCCGTCGATGTCTGGGCAGGCCATGAGCTCGGCGGCATTGTTGGGTTTCACGCTGCCACCGTATTGGATGCGCAGTTTACCGGAAATTTCCGGGCCGTAGAGATCAGTGATGACACTGCGCACAAAGGCATGCGCTTCCTGCGCTTGTTCCGCAGTGGCGGTGACGCCAGTACCGATGGCCCAAACGGGTTCGTACGCAACCACGGTGTCCTCCATGTCAGAAGCCGTGATGCCTTCTAGGCCTTCGCTGATCTGGCTGCGCAGGATGCTTTCGAGTTTGCCGGCATTGCGTTCTTCCAGGGTTTCGCCGATGCAGAAAATGAGTTTCAATCCGACCTCGCGCGCCTTTTTCATCTTCGCGTTGATGATGGCATTGGTCTCGCCAAAAATGGAGCGGCGCTCGCTGTGGCCGATGATCACGTGGCGCACCAGGATCTCGCGCAGCATCTTCACGCTGATTTCACCGGTATAGGCACCGTCATCGAATTGCGAGCAATTCTGCGCCGCCATTTCCACACCGCGTGCTTCCGTCAACGCCTCCGAGAGCGTGGGCAAGGAGATGAAAGGTGCGGCAATAACGATGTCAGAGGTCTGGCGACCCGTGAGTTTGCTGAGGAACGATTTCACAAAGTCCTGCGTGTCCGAGGGACCTTTGTTCATTTTCCAGTTAGCGGCGAAAATCGGACGGCGATACATGATGGGATGTGTTAGGTGTTAGGTGAAAAATTAAACGTTGGTAAGAGCGGCGACGCCTGGCAGCTCCTTGCCTTCCAGCAATTCAAGCGAGGCTCCACCACCGGTGGAAATGAAATTCATTTGATCATCAAGACCGAACTTGTTCACGGCCGTGACCGAGTCGCCGCCGCCTACGATCGAGAGTGCGGCGGAATCGGCGACCGCCTGAGCGATGGCGCGTGTGCCTTCGGCAAAGGAGCCGATTTCGAACACACCCATGGGGCCGTTCCACAGAATCGTTTTGGCCGAGGCGATTTCTTTACTGAATTCGGCAATCGCTTGCGTGCCGATATCAATGCCTTCCCAGTCATCTGGAATTTCGCCGCCTTCGGTGTAAGCAGCGGTGACGCGGGTCTCGGCACCATCTTTGAACTCTTGCGTGATGCGAGTGTCGGCGGGAAGGAGGAAACGAATGCCCTTGGCTTCCGCATTTTTCAAAATGTCCAGCGCGAGTTCCAGCTTGTCATTTTCCACAAGCGACTTGCCAATCTTGTAGCCTTGCGCCTTGCGGAAGGTGTAGGCCATCGCTCCGCCGATGATAAAGGTATCGGCCTTGGCCATCAGCGAGTTGATCACTTGGATTTTATCGGATACTTTTGCGCCGCCCATGATGACGACGAAAGGACGCTCACCTTGGTCGAGCTTATACACGAGGTATTCCAGTTCACGCGCCATCAGGAAGCCCATCGCACTTTGTTTCACATAATGCGTTACGCCCTCGGTGGAGGCATGGGCGCGGTGCGCGGTGCCGAAGGCATCGTTGACAAAAATGTCCGCACTACCGGCGAGCTGCTTGGCGAAGTCGGCATCGTTCTTTTCCTCCTCAGGATAAAAGCGGGTATTCTCCAGCAATAGCACCTGTCCGGCCTGAAGACCAGCACGCAGAGCAGCGACTTCCTCACCGATCGAATCAGCAGCGAGCTTGACCTCTTGGCCTAACAATTCCGCGAGGCGCACGGCCACGGGCTGAAGCGAAAACTCTGCGGAGGCACCCGCCTTCGGACGGCCCAGGTGCGAGCAAAGCACTAACTTGGCGCCACCTTTCAGCAAGTGTTGGATGGAGGGCACAGCGGCGGTGATACGAGTATCATCGGTGATCGCACCATGTTTCAACGGCACATTGAAGTCCACACGCATGAGAACTTCCTTGTTTTGCACATCTAGTGATTGAATCGAGAGCTTGGCCATGGGCAGTGGGTAAGACGGTGGGGAAACGAATGTCAAGCATGATACAACAGGAAATACGCGATTATCGCAAAAGGTTGCCAGCGGATTGCGGTCCATACGGCACGATAGATCGAAAAAACCTGAGATTTTTCGATAATTGCTCGACCTGCGAAAAAATGGCGTCATTCTATGCCCACCAATTCACTATGAAAAAGAACAAACTGATTGCGACCCTTGCGTTGTCATTTGCCACATTGACCTCCGCGTTCGCCGGTGGCGAAGGATGGGTCACTGATTTCGAAGCTGCCAAAAAAACGGCTAACGAAGATAAAAAAGACCTGCTAGTCGACTTCACTGGCTCTGACTGGTGCGGTTGGTGCATCAAGCTGAACGAAGAAGTTTTCTCCAAAGAACCTTTCAAGGCGGCAACGAAGGATCAATTCGTGATGGTGGAACTCGATTTCCCCCGCAAGAAGGAACTGGATGCCAAACTGAAGGAGCAAAACGAAGCGTTGCAAAAGAAATTCCAAGTTCAGGGATTCCCTACCATCATGCTCTGCGATGCCACAGGAAAACCTTACGCCAAAACTGGATATCAGCCCGGTGGTCCGGAAAAATATGTGGCTCACCTCGAAGAACTAAAAGCCGTGCGCGTCAAGCGTGATGAGGCATTTGCCAAAGCTGATGCCGCCAAAACCGATGTGGAAAAAGCCGCCTTTTTGGTCGAAGGTCTAAAAGCACTGGACGAAGAACTCGTCGATAGCTGCTACAGCGATGTCGTCGAAAAAATCGGCACGCTGGATAAGGAAGACAAGTCCGGTTTCGTCAAAGCACGCAAGGAAGCCGCCGAGAAAAAAAAGGCGGAGGAATCAGCCATGGCTTCCGTGCAAGAATTCATGGGCACCAAAATCAAACCACTGATGCAGGCTAAGGAATACGACAAAGCTCTTGAAGCCGTGAAGTCGTTCATCAAGGAGAACCCGAACACACCGGAAGAATACAAAATCGGTATGACCCTCAACATCGGCCTCGCTGGCCCTATGGAAAAAGGCGATGCAGAAGCCGCCAACGCCATGGTGGATGGTGTTGCCAAGGACTATCCCAATAGCGATGTCGCCAAGAACGTCGATAGAATCAAAGAGAGCATCAAGGCTCGCCTCGCGCAAAAGCCCGCCGCAGAGAAGGAGTGATCTCCTCGGAAACGAAACATCACCCTCACAAAAAAATGCGCCATGGTGACCCGTGGCGCATTTTTCTGTCCCTCCACATCAAGCGATGTTCGTGAACACCGCCTGCACGTCGTCGTCGTCTTCCAACTTATCGATGAGCTTTTCCACTTCCTCCAGTTGCTCTTCAGTCAACTCCACGGGATTGCTGGCTACGCGTCGCAGCTCGGCTTTTTTCACGGAAATCCCCAACTGCTCGAAGGCCTGCGTGAGCGTCGAGAAACTCGTGTAATCAGCGAAGGCCGTGACCAGATCATCTTCCACCAGAAGTTCTTCCAGCCCTGCGTCGATCAGCGACAGCTCGATTTCCTCCAAGTCCAACTCCGGCGTGCGTTGGAACTCGACAGCCGCTTTGCGCGAGAACAAAAACTCTAGCGATCCGCTCGGCACCATCTGGCCGCCGTTTTTGTTGAAGTAGGTTTTCACATTGGTCACCGAGCGATTCGAATTATCGGTAGCGCACTCGACAAACACCAGCACGCCGTGAGGCCCTTTGCCTTCGTAGTTCACTTCCACGATGTCCTGCGCGTCTTTGGCCGAGGCGCGTTTAATCGCGGCATCAATGTTTTCTTTCGGCAGGTTCTCCGCCTTCGCGTTGGCGATTGCCAATCGCAGCTTCGCGTTGGTGAACGGATCCGGACCACCTTCCTTAGCAGCCATCGTGATCAATTTTGCCATCTTGGGAAACACCTTGGACATCTTGTCCCAGCGTGCTTCCTTGGCTCTTCTTCTGCATTCAAATGCGCGTCCCATAGTCTTAATTTGTTAGAAAAAAATTTTGATTTGGCGGCTAGCGCCGTCACGAGTAAAGCGGAAAATCGCCTGACTACCAAACAAAGTTTGCAAAAAAGTGCAGACTCATCAGTCGTCGTGACTCACATCCACTGCCACAAGGATGACCTGGTTTCCGGCACCCAGAGTCACACCGCGCAAGGGGCTAACGTCACTGAAATCACGCCCCCAGGCTAACGTGATATGGCGCAGCGAAGGCATGAGGTCGTTCGTGGGATCCAAATCCATCCAGCCCCAGTCTTCACCGCACCAGAGCGATAGCCACGCATGCGAGGCGTCCGCGCCGATCAGTTTTTGCTGCCCAGGCGGCGGTAATGTTTCCAAATAGCCACTGACATAGCGAGCGGGCAAACCGACACCGCGCAAACAGGCAATCATCACCTGCGCGTAGTCCTGACATACTCCCCGCTTTTTTTTCCACGACTCGGTGATCGGCGTGGCTACATGGGTGGCTGTCGGGTCAAAAGTGAAGTCGGTGAAAATCCGGTGATTCAGATCCAAGGCCGCTTCTAGGATCGGTCTCGCAGGCGTGAAACTGCGCATGGCATACTCACGCATTTCCCGAGACGGATGAATGAGCGGCGAATCACAGACAAATTCCGCCGCCATTGTCGCAGCAGACCACTCCGAAGATTGGCAGATGTCACGCACGCACTCCCATGGCAGAGTGGCGGCAGCGTTTACCTCGGGCTGGGCTTTGACGTGAATGTAGCAGCGCGATGTGACTTCCAACTCGTCGTGCGAGCCCTCGATTTCGAAGTAAGTGATCGCATTGCCATACGCATCATGGCGGTGGTAGCGGTGCAGCGGTTCGGGGCGAATGGTGATTTCGTGCCACGGACATTCCTGATTCGGCAAACGGCGAGGCGTCAGCTTCGCATGGTAGTGACAGACACTCACTGGACTGTCGTATCGGCATAGCGTGCGATGAATGACTTGGAAGCGCATGGTCAACGGGAGCGGCGGGTGGCGTGGCTAAAATAATCCTCAGTGAGCCGATGGGACAGCGATTCGAAATAATTGATAAAGTCTTCCAACGATTGTCGCAGCAGTTCGAAACGCCGCGCATCAGACTCCAAGTCCGTCAAATCGATCGCATGCAAGTAGCGCAGCATCATCTCCACCGCCTCGAGCGCTGTGGCCGCACCAGATAGCGAGGAGCCCTGTGGTAGCAGTCGCGCTTGCTGATGGATCGCCTCTAACTGAAAGGCGAGAGAGCGCGGATTTTCCGCATGTAGCATCAGCAGATCCAGCACCTGCAGCAATTTCGGCTTGGCAAAATGATGGCGCCGATAGGTCATCGTGCTGTCGAAAATTTCCAACAAGGGCACCAGCACTGTCTCGTTATCCTCGCAGAGTTGGACGGCGGCTTGCAGGAAGGTAGCGCTCGCCGATCCGCGTTCGATGCGACGTCCCAGTTCCAAAAAACGCCAGCCATGCCCTTGCACCATGTTTTCCGATTGCATCCCGCTGAAGGCTGCCATGTCGAGGATGATACGATCCAGCTTCGCTGTGATTCCATACGCACCGGCATGAGTCAGCGGTGCGGGAACTTGCTCTTGCAATTGATTGAAAAGACGCCAGGTATCATCCGATAGCCGATCCCGAGCCGCCGCCGCGTTGTATTGCAGTTTCCCTAACAAGTCCGCCACACCATCCACCCGCTTGGGATTATCCATCAGCTCCTTAATTTCCTGAGAGACCGTATCTGTCGCACCCATGACATCCAGACGCTCATCTAACAATTTCAACTTTTGCGCGAGGCGCAATCCATCTTGCAGCTCGTGCATTTGCAACTCCCCTCCCTCGCCACCCAAACGCTTGCTCAGCATTCGCAGGACACGTGTGGTCTGCTCCATACGCTCGGCGTATCGACCCAGCCAAAACAAATGATCGGCCATGCGGCTCGGCACATCGCCCGGCGGCCGCGAGACACGCAGCACATCCGCGCGATCCACAAGCAAGCTCTTGGGTGCAACCTCTTCGTCGGAAATCACCCACACATCCTTGCTGAGCGCGCCTGCTTCCATCGATACCAGAAACCCCTCACTGCTCGGGCTCACCCGCCCTAAGCCGCCCGGCATGACGTGCGATTCCTGCTCTGTGCCGCACACAAACGCCCGCCACACAAACGCGCGTGGCTCCAGTTGACTGCCAGTCCAGAATGGCGCATGCGATAGCACTAGCGCCTCCTGTGCGACCCAAGCCGCAGGGTCCGCAGTCACCTCGTCGAGGAGCGCTTTCAAGTTTTTGTCATCGAGCGCAGCCGTCGATTGCGCGGGTCGATCGCACCCACAATAAGCTTTTTTAAACACCCAGCGCCGCGGATCCGCCATCACTTCCGCAAGCGCCGAGGGCTCGCCACACCACCAAGTTGGCACCGAGGGAATGAGCAGATCTTCTCCTAACAACTGCTGGCACAAATTCGGCAAAAATGGCAGCCACGCAGCGGCTTCCATCACTCCCGAGCCCACCGGATTTGCAATGCGTACACGGCCATTGCGCCATGCCTCTAACAGACCCGGCACCCCGCTCCAGCTCGTGGGATCCAGCTCCAGCGTATCACAGGAAACATCCTCCACGCGGCGAATTAGCACATCCACCTGCCGCAACCCCTCCAGCGTCTTCATAAACAGCCGCGTGTCACGCACTGTCAGATCCGCACCTTCCACTAACGGAAACCCGAGATACCGCGCCTTGAACGCGTGCTCAAAATAGCTCCGATGATACGGCCCAGGCGTCACCATCACCACATGAGGCGTTTTCCGATGAACGGATGCCATTTCTCGGAAAATATCCCGCTCCCGCTCGAAAAACGACGCCAAGCGCTGCACGCGGCACTGCTTGAATTCGTGCGGGAACGCCTGCGACAGCACGATGCGATTTTCCAACGCATAGCCAAGCCCGCCCGGCATCTGGCATCGGTCCGCCAGTGCCACCCAATGGCCATCCGCACCACGCACCAGGTCTGTCGCCATAGTGCACAAGCCATCCTCTTTCAGGTTCACGTCCTGGATCTGACGCAGGTAGCCCGGATTGGCAAAGAGCAAACGCGGCGGAATCCACGACTCCTTGATCAATCGCCGCGGACCATACACATCCGCCATGATCGCCCGCAACAAACGCATGCGCTGACGCAAGCCCTGCTCCACCACAGCAAAATCAGAGGAGCTCACCAGCACCGGCATGGCATCGAGAAACCACGGCCGCCCCGCCGCACCCGTATCTTGAAAGACGTTATACGTCACACCGTGATCGCTCAACAAGCGGGCGATCGTGGCGGAATTGTCCTGCATCCCATGCGATCCCAGCTGCGCCAGCATACGCGAAAACAACTGCCAATGCGGACGCACCGACCCGTCCGCAGCAAACATTTCATCCCACCCCCCCGGCATCGGCCGATAGGAAAACGAAGACGCAGCCATGCCTGGAAGAGGCGGTGAAAAACTCGATTGCATCTGCATGACGTAACAAGCTGACCTTGTCCCAATCACAGATTTTTCGCAATCCTATTTCTGGGAGCGTGTTCGAAACGTGTTGCCTCATCAATACAAACACCATGTCGACAGCCATGATTTTTGCGTGAAAAAGCACCGAAGAATACACAAAGAAGATGCGGGCAAGGTATGCGCAACTGACGAAACAGAATCCACTAGCCATGAGATCGGTAATCCGCCGACTCAACAACGAATGCTGGATCCACCACGAGAGTCTCTATGCGATGGAAGAAGAGGCAACGAACTCGGTCATTCAGGAAACTTTCGGTGTGCTCGCATGATGATTCATCGTTTTTTTTGAAGGAAATAAGTAAAATGATTTTTTGAGGCAACCTCTAAAAGCCGATGTACTCGGATGGTATGATTGACTTTCTTGGCAGAAAAGACCAAGCAAAGAGTTATCTCTCGATCGAAATCTTCCTAGTCCTGATTTTGATCACACACATGACTCATTCAGCATCAATCAACTCACTACGAACCCATTCTCATGCAAGAAACCGCGTTTTCGCACAGTAAACATCTCGCACCGCTTTTCAACGGTGCTTGATCCATCACATGGCCTCGCACTTGTACATTTTTTCTTTGTCTCTAACGCTGCTTACTTCACCGTGCATGGCGGATCCCGATCAAGCGCCCGAAGCCTTGCGTGCTGGGCATTCGCATGAGGGAGAGGCATTCAATGAGGGCCCGCGTCAGATGGCGATCGCCATCGCTGGCACGGGCGAGGTGCATTTCCCGATTCATCGCGCTTCCCCTGCCGTTCAATCGTTTTTCCATCAAGGAATCGGACAACTTCACGGATTCTGGTATTTCGAAGCGGAGCGAACTTTTCGCCAGATCGCCGCGCTGGATCCCACCTGCGCGATGGCCTACTGGGGCATGGCCATGGCGAATTGGGAAAATCCCAAGCGCGCCACCGAGTTCATCAACAAAGCCATGGCGCTGCGCGAACATGCGGGAGTGAAAGACACCATTTGGATCGAAGCCCAGCATCGCTATCACACGGCGGCTGGCAAAGATGATATCGCGAAACGTCGCCAACTGATCCGCGACCTCGAAGCCATCATCCACGCTTATCCAGACGACATCGAAGCGAAAGCCTTTCTCGCCTGTCGTCTCTGGCAATTCAGCCGCCAAGGTCTACCGATCAGCTCACATGAATCGGTCGATGCCCTACTACAGCAAGTGCTCGCAAAAGCCCCTATGCATCCCGCCCACCACTATCGCATCCACTTGTGGGATCAAGAAAAAGCCGAGCGTGCACTGGATTCAGCAGCCTTGCTCGCCAGCACGGCTCCCGCGATCGCTCACATGTGGCACATGCCGGGACATATCTATTCAAAATTGCATCGCTACGATGACTCCGCTTGGCACCAGCAGGCGTCGTCGCGCGTCGATCACCGCTGGATGGTAAAGCATCGCATTCTCCCTGATCAGATTCACAACTATGTGCACAATCAGGAATGGCTGATCCGCAATCTCCAAATGTTAGGCAATTGCTCGGAGGCGCTTGCGGTTTCGCGCGACTTGCTCGGCCTTCCTCGCCACCCCACGCTCAACTCCGATACTAACAACAAGTCCAGCTTGCATTTCGGTCGACTCAGACACTTGGAAACGTTAGAGCAATTCGAACTTTGGGACATGGCGCTCAAGGATCTGGCTACTGGTGATTTTTCCAGTCCGGGTAATGACGAAAGTGTAATCAAAACGCAGCGACTTTCTGGCATCGCGCATTTTTCACTCGGAAACCTAACAGAACTGAAACAGCTGTGTGATGCTCTCACCGCCGAAACAGAGAAACGTCTCACAGAAAAATCTACTGCCCAGGAAACCGCGCGCAGCAAAGCGCAGAAAGACAAAAAGAATCGTAAAGAAATCGATCAGGCCGTAGCCGATGCCGGACGTAAATGGAATGAGCCTATACGTAAACACAAGGAACTGCTCGAGGAAATGAGAGCACATCTCGCGTTGTTAGAAAAACGCAAACCTCTCTCGTTGAAAGGCATTCGCCGGCCCAAGCACATCATGGCGCGACTTCACCTGCAACTCGGAGAAAAAGAGCAGGCGCTGCGTTTATCGAAAGAAGCAGTGGAGGATGCACCGCAACAAACTCTTCCGCTCGCCACTCGCATCGAAATCCTTCACGCATGTGATGACAAAGAAGGCGCCCGCTCTGCATTTACCCAACTGCGAAGCATCTCATCTGCGATCGATCTAAAAACCCCACCTTTCGCGAGATTGGCATCCATCGCCAGTGACTTAGGTATGGCTGCGGATTGGCGAAACAAGCCTGCGCTGAGAGAGGGTGTCGGCTCACGCCCACCGCTGCACTCACTCGGTCCACAGTGCTGGACCCCACCCCCCGCTCCCGCTTTTTCGCTGCCTCAATCTGCTAGTCAGAGAATTTCGTTAGATAGCTTCAAAGGCAAACCAGTCGTCTTGCTATTTTACCTTGGCCATGGCTGCCTGCATTGTATCGAACAACTCAACGCCTTCGCACCACAGTATCAAGCCTTCCGAAACGCAGGCATCGAGATGATCGCCATCAGCACGGACACGGTCAATGATCTGTTAGAATCCCAGCACGCCTTCACCGGAGGCGGGCATTTCCCCTTTGCGATTCTCGCCGATCCCGCGCACAGCAGCTTCCAAGCCTATCGGGCCTATGATGACTTTGAAAAGAAACCCTTGCACGGCACTTTTCTCATCGATCCCCAAGGACGCGTGTTGTGGCAGGACATCGCGGCAGAACCTTTTGCCAAACCTGATTTCTTACTGAAGGAATCAGTCCGTCTGTTACAGCAGCACAGCGATCGCTAAGAAACGCTGGCTTTGTTCTTGCCAGCAGCATGCAGGGCACATAAGACCCGTTTGTCGGGAAACCGATATGATGAGGAAGCCCTTGGAAAGGGCAGGAAATTGTTGGGGAAGCCGGTGTGATTCCGGCGCGGTACCGCCACTGTGATTTTCTTTTGGCAACAAAGGAAAAAAGTCAGATCGCCAGCCTTGTCATGCGTTCGAATGATCTGCGGAGTTCAGGTCAACCAACAGACAACATGAAACAAAAAAATACGACCTCCCTCGGGAGTCTCAGTTGGCGTGCCGTTGTGGCACGGGGTGCGTTGGGATGGTTCGCTACGAACATCGCCCACGCGGAAATCGATAGCGAATTGGAATCCATCGTGGTCTCGGCACTGCGGACTCCACGCGCGGCCAGCGATGTCGCCTCCGCCGTGACCGTGATGGACCCGCGCGATTTGGAAAAGCGCGGTATGTTGCAACTGCGCGATGCGTTGAACGAATCTCCCGGCGTGATCTCCACCTCTACGGGCGGTCAGACAGGAGCCCTCGGCTCGGTATTCATCCGCGGCACGAACACCGCCTACTCACAGCTCGTGGTGGATGGCATTCGTCTGAGCGATTCCACGACGCAGCTAGGCAATATGTTAGGTGCGGCACGGGTGATGGATCTCGGCCGCATCGAGGTGCTGCGCGGAGCGCAAGGCGCCGCTTACGGCGGTGAATCGATCGGTGGTGTGCTGTGGCTAGAAACGGCGCGCGGCACAGGCGAACCGCAGGGCACTTTCTTCTCGGAGGCCGGCTCGTTTCAATCCTTCAATACCGCGATCCGCTATCAGGGGGAATCGAAGGATTTATCATACTTCTTTTCCGCAGGTTATGAGGAAACGGAGAACGATGCTCCGCAGCAGAACTTCCATCAGGGAAGCACTGCGCTGCGATTGGAGCAAAAGATCCATAAACAATGGCAGGCGGGCGTGACCTATCGGGGCGTCGATTCCTATTTTAATAACCTCGGTTCGTCCGATGACTATCTCGACGGATCTCTGGCCACATTCTATCTGAATGGTCAGATTCATGCCGATTGGAAAACCAGTCTCATTGCTGGATTCCACCAGGAGTTTTACGATAGCAATGCCAGCTACGGCAACTATGGCACCGACATGCGTGCATACAATGTGCTCAACGACCACGAGTGGCGCATTCGCGAAAACTTGATTCTGTTAGGTGGGGTTTTTGCGCATCGAAGTGACTATCGCAACACCATAGGCACAGCCGCCGAGCGCGATCGCTACGGTCTACATCTCGGTATCGAATGGGAAACGCTGAGCGATTGGAAAAACTACGCGGCATGGCGATGGGAAGACTATGACGCTTATGGCGAAGAAAGCACCTGGCGCGTCGGCAGTTCCTACGCGATTCCATCCACCGGCACAATCGTGCGCACAGGCCTTGGCTCCTCGTTTCGCGCGCCAAGTTTTCTCGACCTTTTCGGCTCTGCTTTCGGCGCGGGTAATCCCGACCTGAAAGCGGAATCCGCCGTGGGCTGGGATTTAGGGATCGAGCAAATGATCGCCTCGCATCACCGCGTGCAAGTCACGGTGTTTCATAACAACATCGAGGAACGCATCAATTCTTTCGCCCAGCCCAAGCCCATCAACCTACCTGGGGAAACCCACACGGAGGGATTGGAGAGCGCTGTGGACGGACGTTTCCTCAGCGATGACTGGCGCTACCGCATCGCCTGGACTTATCTGCCCCGCAGCTTCAGCGATCAACCGCGCCATCATGTCAATGCCGCGCTGGACTGGCAGGTTACGCAGAAACTCCAACTCGGTATCGGCCTGAATTCTCTCTCAGATCACTCGTGGGGGGGCTCGCCGATCGACTCGTATGTCGTAGGCCGTTTCCACGCGAACTACCAGCTCAGGGAAAAGATCCGACTGCATGCGCGATGGGAGAATGTGACCGACGAAGAGTATCTACTCTCCGATTTCAGCGGCACACCCATCCCCGCGGCCGGCTCGGCGGTATTTGCGGGAATCACGCTGCAGTGGTGACATCAGGCCATTTTTTTAATGCGGAACGGTTGTCGTTTTGCTAGAATTTACGCATCGAAATTTCATCCGAACAGTCTTCAGCACCTGCGCCGACTACGCGATTCGCTTCGTGGAGTCGGCGCTTGTTTCATGCCTTGCTCGATGCGATCTATCCGCCGTCCTGCGAATTGTGCGAGGTGCCTTTGCAGGACGGATGCTACTTGTGCGATGCTTGCCTCGAGAGCTTGCCGCGCATCCACGCGCCCTTTTGCTCATCTTGTGGGGAAATGTTCGAGGGAAAGATCCAGTCGCAATTCATCTGTCCGAACTGCCGCGACCTAACCTATGCGTTTCGTTTCGCTAGGCCCGTCTTGTGGAATAGCGACAGCGCCCGCACTCTCATCCACGGACTCAAGTATCAACGCCATCTCTACCTCGCGCGAGATCTCGCACGGATCGCAAGCGAGGCATTTAAAGATCCCCGCCTCGCGCGGGCAGTCGAAGAACGATGGACACTTATACCAGTCCCCTTGCACTGGAAACGTGAGCAAAGCCGTCACTACAACCAATCAGAAGAAATCGCCCGCCACCTCGGCGATCTAATGAAGCTCCCTGTGGTGAATGGGCTTAAACGCCAACGATCCACACCTACCCAAACCCACCTAAATCGCAAACAGCGCCTGCTTAATCTTCGTGGTTCCATCGAACTTTCTTCTGTCGGAAAACGCCTGAATCCCCATGAAATCAAAGGTCTCATACTCATCGATGACGTCTTCACCACTGGTGCCACAGTTCAGGAATGCGCGCGCATTTTGGCTCAGAATCAGCATGAAAACATAGTTGTCGTAACCGTCATGAGAGGCTAAGCTCACCCGCAGCAGCCCACTGCCGCCACGACCTACCACACACCGCTATGGGAATTTTCGATAGACCACGTCTCCGTCCTCAGGAAAAACGCGACGATATGCCCGAGGGCATGTGGACCAAGTGTCCGTCCTGTGAGGCCATGCTGCACCAGTTAGACCTCAAGCAAAATCTCAACGTCTGCCCGCCCTGTGGCCATCATTTCCTTTTCGGTTCGCGCGATCGCATCGCTAATCTGGCCGATGAAGGCAGCTTTGAGGAACTGGACGCTGACCTCATCTCCGCCAATCCACTCGGTTTCGCGAAATATCCGGAAAAAATCGAGCAACAACGCCTTTCTTCCGAGCTCAACGACGCGGTCGTCACCGGACGCCTCAGCATCGAGGGCAAACCCGCTGTGATCGCGGTCATGGATTTCAAGTTTTTCGCTGGCTCGATGGGATCGGTGGTCGGTGAAAAAATCACGCGTGCGATCGAACTCGCCACGGCCGAAAAGCGCGGCATCATTATCATTTCCGCCTCCTCTGGCGCACGCATGCAGGAAGGCATGCTTTCGCTTATGCAAATGGCAAAGACCTGTGGCGCCCTTGCTCTTCATGGCGAAGCTGGCATGCCCTACATTTCGGTGATGACACACCCGACCACTGGCGGAGTCACTGCTTCTTTTGCCACCATCGGCGATGTGAATCTCGCTGAGCCAAAGTGCATGATCGGATTCGCAGGCCCACGTGTGGTTAAGGAAACCACCCACCAGAACCTGCCGCCCGGTTTCCAAACGGCGGAGTTTATGATGGAGCACGGCCTGATCGATGGTATCGTTGCCCGCAAAGATCTGCGCCATAAGCTAGGCATCCTTCTCGGCTACTTGCTGACCTCTTCCACCCACCCATGACCTACCACGAGGCGATCCACTGGTTGTTTTCCACGCAACTGTTTGGCATCAAGCTTGGACTCGATGGTCCGCGTGAATTGTTGCGACGCTACCTGGCCTACCCAGCTCGTGGCGTGAAGGTCATCCACGTCGCGGGCACGAATGGCAAGGGCTCCACTTGTGCTTTTATCGATGCCGTCGCCCGCGCCTCCGGCTATCGGACTGGGCTTTTTACCTCACCTCACCTCATCGATTACCGCGAGCGCATCAAGGTCGCAGGGGCAGAAATTTCCGAGGAAGACTGCACCCGCCACCTGACCGAACTACGCGAGCTGTGCGAATCTCTGGAGACGCATCCTACGTTTTTTGAAATCACGCTGGCACTGGCCATGCGTTATTTTGCGGAGAAGGAATGCGAGCTCATCGTTCTGGAAACGGGCATGGGTGGTCGGCTCGATGCCACCACTGCCGTGCCTGCGGACGTCGCAGTGATCACTCCCATCGGCCTCGATCACATACAGTGGCTCGGTGACACCATCGCCGCCATCGCTGCAGAAAAAGCCGGTATCATCTGCGCGGAGAAGCCTGTCATTTCCGCACCGCAGGAACCAGATGCCGCCCGCGTGATCGCCGAGCAGGCCAATGAAATGCGCGCGCCGCTGACGGTCGTCACGGAGGCATTGTGCGGCTATGCGCTATCGCTGATTGGCACACATCAGCCTTGGAATGCGGCAGTCGCCCTCGCCGCACTGCACGCGGCGGAAATTCCCTTACGCTACGATGCCGTGCAATACGGCTTATCCAACACGAACTGGCCCGGCCGTTTCGAGGTGATCCAGCGCTCACCACATACCATGATTCTGGATGGCGCGCACAATCCCCATGCTGCCAATGTGTTAGTGGAAACTTGGCAACAGCAATACCCAAAACAATCCGCCACCTTAATCTTCTCCGCAGTGGCCTCGAAAGACGTGCGCGGAGTACTAGAACGGCTCGCGCCCCTCGCCTGTCGCATTTTGCTCTGCCCCGTGAATAGCCCCCGCGCCCTTAGCCATGCGGAGTTGTTAGAAGCCATACCCACCGGCAAATCCTACGTGGAAACCCACGACTCTTTGGAGCAAGCAATCGCCGCTGCCCAAACGCATGAAGACCCCATTCTCATCGCCGGCAGTCTCTACCTCGTCGGTCAGGCCAGGGCGCACTTGTTAGGCAACACCTATCAACCGAGCGCGCAGTGAGCTATGAATGAACGAAACAAGCATGGCTTTGTTAGTTTCACAGACTAGAAATTATCTCACATCCGTGGATTGAGTCTATGTTCCGACTGATACCCGTAGATCACGCATACTCCAGAGCACACCTCTGGCCTCTTTTGCTGTTCCTTTCATCGCCCGCGCTCCATCATGGCGCTTTGCTGAGAAACGTTCCCGTGCACTGGCGAATGCTTCGTTGACAAACGCCTTGCTGCCAATCACTGCCCCCGCCGTGAAATACCTCACGCGATAGCAGAGAATCGCAGCCATGTTGAGTTCTTGATAGACCGTATCATTGTCATCGAACTTCACCGCATTCGGACCGGGCTTTTCTCGCGGAATGCGAGATTGTTGCGTCACAGCCTGCAAGCGCTTGCTTTTCGCCACAGCCACTTCATCACTTGCCGCGACACTCTTGCGTTCGATCGCTAGGCCTAGCAGCTTTCGATACATCTTCGCCACATCCCTCCATTTTTCCGACTCAAAGCCCACGCCCTTGTGCCCCAGGAAGGCGCGCACCAGCCCTTCGCGCGCTTTCTTGCCATGGCCTCTCGCCCCACCACCCACCGCCTCGCCATAGCTGCTCCAACGGTATTCCGCAGGGTCTTTCACCATCCCAGCACGCACGGGATTGAGATCGATGTACGCCGCCATCATCCGCGACGCCGTGCCGTCCTCGACGATCACGCTCTTATAGCGCTCTTCCCACAAGGTTCCTTTGCGCTGGTGGCAAAGATTATACCATCTCGTTATGCGTTGCAGCACGGTCTTCATGAACTGGCTCAGATCATGCATCCGATAGGTATAGCGCTGATGGATTTGCTGAGCATGAGCAGTGAGCTCCTTTTCACGAGCCTGACGTAACTCCTTTTCCACCAAGTTTACCACCGCATCGCTATAGATTGCCCGCAAACGCTTGAGCAATTCCTCATCCGTCAACCCACCCTTCGGCATCGGCGGCACTTCGAGAAGGATGTGGAAATGATTCGACATGAGGCAGTAAGAACGAATCCGGCACCCGCTGAAGTTTTCATACATCCGCAAGTAGATGCGCAACTGCTCCCGCTCCACATCCCCAAACACAAACTGTCGATCCACCACGCGAGAAACGCAGTGGTAAATCGCTGGTTTCACCAACGAATCCTTCCAAGGAGCAAGCCATCGAGAACGTCTCACGCCCCTACCCTACCCAAATCAATCCCCATGACAAGAAGAATTACAATAATTTGTCTGTCCCCATGTGTTATTTCACTCGTAGCACCTGCGCTTCGTATTTTCAATCTCAACTGCGGATTAGAAGATTATTTGTCTGTCCCCATGCGTTATTGTTGAACCGTGAAAATCGTATGGTGGTTGCGAAATCACCTGAACTTTCAACGTGACTGGGACAGCGCAGTCACCAACCTCGCCGAAATTTACTCCCACATCTAATCATTAATTTGGACACACATGGTTAGTCCCTATGTGTTATTTAAAATAAATAGGGCCGTCAGTCGATTTACTAAATTGCTCGCTCGGTAGTCAGACCGATCACAGTCCGGGCAGATTCGCTTTGCCTAACTCCTCGCAGATCATCGTTTCACAGACTTCGATCTGCTTCGCCCGTCGCACGCGTGCTTCACTGGCGATTTGCTCTAGGGTGTCGATGTCGTAGAGATACACTTCCTCAAGGTCCGCCACCGCCGGGTCGATGTCGCGCGGGACGGCGATGTCGATGAAAAACAAGGGGCGGAATTTCCTCTTGCGACGCACCGCCTCCACCTCGGCTTTGTGCACGATCGTATGAGGTGCTCCAGTCGATCCGATCACTATATCCACCTGCGCCAGAACCTGCTGCCAATCATCGAAACGCACGGCCTGGCCGTTCATCTGCTGCGCCAGATCCAGCGCGCGATCGTAGGAACGGTTCGCCACAAAAATGCTGCGTGCACCGCGCGATTGCAGACTTTGCGCCGTCACTCGACTCATTTCACCAGCACCGAGAATCATCACTTGGCTGTCTTTCAGGTGACCAAAAATTTTCTCAGCAAGGTCCACCGCCACGTTACCGATCGATGTCGCACCCTCTTGGATACCGGTGTCTGTTCGCACTTTTTTTCCGATAGAAAATACTTTTTGGAATAATCGATTCAACACCCCGCGCGTCACTCCCGCTTGCAGTGCGGCCTGATACGCATCTTTTACCTGACCGAAAATTTCCGTCTCGCCCAGAACCATCGAGTCGAGCCCACTCGCCACGCGACATAAATGCACCGCCGCATCCATGCGGCAACGATGATAGCAATGCTCCGCTCCGCCTAACATTTCTTCCAACTGCCGCACCGCGGTCTCATCGCCGGAGACATAGATTTCCGTGCGATTGCACGTCGAGATCACCACCGCCTCTTCCACGCCAATCTTAGCACGCAGTTCAGTCGCCGCCTCGCCCAGCTTAGAAGGTGCCACAGCAAACAACTCCCTCACCTCTACAGGCGCGGTGCGATGATTCAAGCCCACACAGATCAGTTCCATCACACCAGTCCAAAAACCCCCAATGATACGAAAAACAACACCAATACCACCACGGACAAACGACGTCCCGTCAGCCCCCACATCCGCTGCCACATCAGCAAGATCCCGTAAAGCACCCACACCGCCACCGCAGCGATCAAATGCGACCAGCCACCGCGATGCGACATCATCCACCCGGCCACGATCCCGAACGTCAGCAGCGCATAGCCAATCCACAACAAACGCATCACCGCGGCCAACAACTCCCGCACCGGTGGCAAGTTGCGGAACAGTCCAGATTGCAAGTGATGCTCTTTCAGTTGCCTATCCAGCACCAGAAACATCACACCCGTGACCGCCGCCAGCGCAAAGGCACCGTAGGCCAGCACTGATATCGCCGCATGCGCCTCACGCCACGCATCCACTCCGACCGAACGTTCCGGCGGCATCGACATCACCCCCGGCCACAAGGCCGCTGCCTGAAAAAGCACCACCACCGGTGCCGTAAACAGTCCTACCAGGGAAAGTCGGTATGGCCGCCCCACGACCAAGTAAAACAAGGTTAGCGACCAAGCCAAAAACACGAGAATCTCTCCCTGATCCCGCAAGGGACAGGCCCCGCGCATCTGCCCGCGAAATTCCAAAAAAAACAACTGCCCCACAAACGCCCCCGCGATGAATACCAACGTCCACCACGTGCGCGTTCCGCGATGCAACGACACAGCCCCCCACACCGCGCCAACCAGCGCGAGCAATGTGGAAATGAGCAACACGGTGCGATCCATGACAGCCCCTACATGCACCGCATTGCTCCATTGCGCAAGTCAGAATCCCACTCCCTAGGTGAGAAAACAGATCGAAAGGCATCGCCTATAAATCCCTTTTTTGCTATTTAAAAACGATTGTATCGTTAAAAACTAATATAAGTGACCACGAAGACCTCTGTGCCCAGAAGTTTGAGTGCGTCTTCCTTTTTCCGTTTTACGACATCACGCTACGACCATGTGACTTTTTCACTAGCCTTATCGTAAACGAGGATGACACCGAAGGCCAAGGTCGTATTAAAATCAGGGAAATCCACATACCCCTTCATGGTGCCTCCAACTGCTACAGGTGTCAAAAGTGGAGCTCCTATGATGCTTCATTTTTTGATTATAACTTTTATTCGGCACTTCTAAGTCGGATCGAAATCATACTAAACAATGATTGTAATGGCCCAAGTCACTACGGGGTGCCTGTAAAGGTATATTTTTCATTCTTTTTCCTCCTAGTGACGATTTCATTCACTCCATTCTCCATTTTTTTCCGATGCAGAATAGCTACGTTTGAAACGCGACAGGCTTGGCGCCGCCATCTTCGCAAAAGAGAGCAAGAAGCAGACTAAGACTTTTGAAAAACCACCGAACTGTCAGACACAGCCGGAAGGCAACCTGGAGGGAGTCTTTTACAAACCAGAAGGAGGAAATGGTGGAGCTTAGCGGATTCGAACCGCTGACCCCTTGCATGCCATGCAAGTGCTCTACCAACTGAGCTAAAACCCCATTTCCTGATTGCCTCATTGTGAGAGACAATGTCACTCTGTTGAGCGCGCGGATTGATAGTGGAGAAACAGGGACTGTGGCAAGTGAATTTTTCTACTTTTTTTGCGAATCCCCGGCCAAACGCGTCAGCACTTCCACGACGTCGCTGGCGGATTGCGCCAGCACGACGGCACCCGGCTCGATCGAATCCTCTTGCTCGGTAGTCATTTCCGCCACTGGCTTTTTCAGCAGTAAGGAGGCCGGGACGCTCATTTCAAAAAGCAGCGCAGAAAACTCCCCTTCTCCCTGCAAACAAATTTTTGCATCCTCACTGGCATTGACGAGGTCCGATGCCTCGCACGCTAGTGGTTGCCGGGCGTCGCGCGTCAGAGCGGTGAGCTTGCCCTCGTGCAACATCGAACCCAGCACCAGCACCTGCATCGAGCCGCCCTGCGTGGCGATCACCCTCTGCACCTGCGCGGCCATGTCGCTTCGGCCTGGTTCATCGGCATAGACCATCGGCACGTAAAGAAAACGCACATTGCGCTCGAAGCGGCGACCCACCAAACTCTGCGCCACGGCGAAAGATACCGCCACTGCTGAGGCCGAGGCCTGTCCGCGTGGCAAGGAGGCAAGCGAGTCGTAGGGCACGATCAACCAGATCTCCTCCTTCGTCTTGCGTCGCAAAACATCCGCCAACAGCAAAGGTGCGGCAAAGTCGCCCTGCGTCTGGCCCGCCATCTTGCTCACTTCATAACCGATGTTGTTCACTCCGAGTGCGCCCTCGATCATCGATGCCATCCGTAGCAAGCCAGCGCGCGCTTCCGCCGACTGGTGATGTCGTGCGCCGACCCACGAGGAGATTTTGAGAAAATCATCCGCGATGCTTTTGGCATTAATGTCCTTGCGATAGGCGTGCTGTTGTTCCTGTCGTTCCTTTTCCTGATAGTGAAAATGCAAGAACAAGCCGACGCCACCGGATACCAACAACCACACGGGCACGGCCACGATCAACATTTTCGTCCATGACCAAGATGTGCGCGAATCGGTCGTCATGAAAGATCAGAACTGGTTTGCTTCACCGGCACCTTGCGGATTTGCTCAACCACCCACAAGACGATGCCGAACAAGATCGTAAGCAGCACGGCGAGGTAAAAGAACCAAATAAAATTTTTCCCCGAAGTGAATCCGTAATTGTGCAGGCCTTCGCCGAGGAAATTCACATGCCACCAGGAAAACGATACAATGCAAGCCATGAAGATCGATGCCAGGTGAAAGCCCCAGTCGCGGATCAGTCCGCCGAAGCGGGCGTGCAGCATGATCAGCGACCACAGCACGATCATGAGAGCGCCGTTTTCCTTCGGGTCCCAGCCCCAGAAGCGACCCCAGGAATCATTCGCCCAAATGCCGCCGAGTACCGTGCCCACCAGTGATAAAAACAATGTCAAGCACAGCCCACCATACGCGGCGGTGGTCACCATCTTGAGCAGTTTTTTCAGATTCTGTCCGAAGCCCAGACCTGCAAGCAAGACGTAAGTCATCGATAAAAAGGCGGTCAGCAATCCCGCAGCATATCCCATCGTCACTGTGATCACGTGTGTGGTGAGCCAGTAGTTCGAATTCAGCACTGCCACTAGCGGGTCCATGTGATCTTTCGCATCGCCCACCTCGAATCGCCGCGCCAGCAGTACCAGCGCCAGGCCCATCAGCGCAGCCAAGGTAGCCGCGATGGCCTCGCGAGTGAAATACTCGATCAACAGCAACACCAGGACAGCCACCGTGCAAATGAAAATGATCGTGTCGTAAAGATTCCCCACTGGTGGCCGCCACATGATGTAGCAGCGCATGGAGATGGTAATGATCATATACAACAAGCCTAGACCTGTGCAAACCAGCGAACCCACCGAGGCCGTTTTTTGCATCCAGCGCGGCACCTCAAAGATTTTCAAGAACCAATACAAACCCGCAGCAAGCAGCCCTAACAGAAACCAGATCATCGCATAGAGCATGAGATTTTTCTGATTGTAGCGATTCTCGGCAGCGATCGCGCGATACTCGCCACGCTGCGTCGCCCGCGAAGATAGCGTTTTGATCAAAGGATCGAGTTCCCTGCGGAAATCGGATTCTGATTGACCCACGGTGCGCACCGCCGTCTCCATCAATTTCACGTCGGCGATTGCCGTTTTCGGGTCGGCCGCCTTGGAGGTCATCACGTCCATGATACGATCTCCCACACTGCGCCAATCCTTTTCCGTGGCTGTATCGGGCGGCAGCATCACGAGCCCGAACTTCGCGTAGTTCGCGCCATCCAGCACTTGCTGCAAGAGCTCCTGCAGATTCGGCGGAATGGGCTCACCAGTGGATTGATTTTGCCTCAGCATCTCCGTAATCATCGGCGCCGTTCCCATCACGGTGCTGAGGTCGGTAAAGCGCGATTCACCCTCGGGGCCCGCGCCTTTCATCTCGATGCCCGAGCGCGCAAAGCCAAAGTAGCCAATCAAAAACTGAAAACTGCGAACGTTGTATGCGAGGTCGATGACTTGTTTCTGCACGGCATCGCGTCGCTTTTCCTCAATGCCTTCATATGACTGCGCCAGCTCGAACAACTTCGGAATCCCCTCTTCCAATTGCTTATAGGAATAGCGATCGCGCCGCCCCAGAGCCTTCAGGCCGATCGCCTCGATCGCCGCGCTGTTGTCCACGCGGAATGTCGGTAACTCGACGGCGAGTATCGGGCGGAAGAGGCAATCCATCAGCCACTGCGTCGGCTTGATCGAAATTTTATCTCCAGCATCATCGGTGATCTCGATCTTCCGATCACCGCGCAAGCGCAGCATGGTGAACTGTGCGTGTGTGGAAAATGGCTTCACCCGACCGCCATCTTGCAAGGGCAGTTGGTTCATGAGTTCCACGGTTTCTTTCTCCCATGCCTGATAGCCTGGAATCTTCACGACTTCACCTTTGGGGTTCATGTCGATCACCATGAAAACAAACAATGACACCAGCATCGTGGCGATGATGCAAAAGGCTACGATGCGCGCCCATACCATAGATTTCATCTCAGTCATTGTTAGGGTTGGTGTGTGCGAGTGTTCTTACCGATGTAGAGGACAAATTTCAGCACGAAATGCACGAACAGCCCGAGCGTGACGATGTAGAGAGCATACTTCGGCCACTGGTCAGCGGGATTGCGCACCACTTCAAGTTGCGAGTAGGGTCGTGAATTAGCGACCTGTGCATTTTCACGACCCATCATGCGTTGATAAAATGTCAGGCCCTCATAGCGCATGGGCATATTCATCTTGATTTCCACGTTGGCCTCGCTGCCGTTTTCCAAGCGAGTGACGCGACTCTCGAATCGCTTGGGCTTCACCGAGTTTGGATAGTATTCGGCAGTGGCTTTATCGAGCCGAACGGTGAACGGCATCGTCCAGAGGAACTTGCGCAATTGGAAAACAAAGATCCGCTCGCCGACCTTGATCGTGTGCGGATGGAAGGCATCGCCGCTGAGGATGAAGCTGGGCAGCGGTTGGCCATCGCGCGGCAGGACTTTCGCATAACACGCGGCGATGTTTGTCTCGGCATCCTTGTTTGGCGGTCGGTCGAAAATGTAGTAGTCATCGATCACCTGCGCTTCGGCCGAAGGAGCCATCTCATTCACCGACATCACGCGACCGTTTTTACAGTAGCGAGTGAACTGCATGTCGAAAGGCAATTCCGGCAGTCGCACGGTGCGCACGGGGGCTGGGATACCCACCAGATCGTTCAGATACTGGCCGCGGATCACATGCACCTCCTTCGGCATGCCCGTGGTGCGTTCGGAAATTTCCACTACATACTCGTAGTAGTCCTGCGCCACATTGCTGCTTTCACCCTCGAAAAAATCCATCGTGCCACGTTCCTCGGTCATCTCCGTGACGCCCGCGCTAAGAATCATTAGCAAGATGCCGCTGTGCGAGATCAGCACGCCCGCTTTTTTCCAGCCCTTGCGCGCGCGCACGATGCCGCCTAAGAGAAGATTGATAAAAAACAATCCGAGCACCCAGTAGCCGCCGGGCATGGGAATCATCAGCGCCTTGCCAGACATGAATTCGGGCAAGCGCAGCTCACCCAGAATATACCAAGCCTGCGGATCGAAGTATTTCCGCAAGGTCGCATGAAGGCCGTAGTCCACTTGCTCCAGAGTCGCCAACCACGTTTGCAGGAGCAGGATCAGCATCAACACCACCGCGAGCGGGAATCCAGAAAAAAAACCAAACACCTGCTGACCTAACGATTTCTGTCGTCGCGTGGATGGAACATTGGAAGATTCGTCTGCCATGATGAAGAATAAAGAATGATACTACGGAGGGATAATCGCGTTTTATTCAGCGGCTTTCAGGGATTGAGCATAGCGGTTGAGGTTTTCCTTTTCCGCCGCCACCTCGTCCTTGGGCCCTACCATCTTGATCGTGATGATGTCGGAGCCGATCTTCGCAACATATCCGGCCAGCGCGAAGCCATCGACTGACTCCTTGCCCATGCCGCTGGCATAGCGTCCTTCCGCTTCCACCAGCACCGCCTCCGCACCGAGCAGAGATGCTTTCGGCAGGGCCGCGAGCTCCTGCGCCGTGAGATCGGCTTGTTGGAACTGCTTGCGCCAGCGGTTAACGTTGTCCAGCACGGAACCCTGCGAGCGCGAAACATACACCTCGCCCGTGCCGCTGGCGCCGAAGCCGTAGTTCAGAAGGCGAAATTGCGAGGCGGGACGAGCCACCCAGTTCGGTGCCGGGGCATCCTGAAACGGACTGGCCGAGCTGCCGCGAAACTGCTCACCAGACGATGCGTGCAATTTCACCTCCTGATCCTTCGTCGTAATCCCGCGTTTTTCCGTGGAAGTGACTTCCATGGGAGTTTTCTTACAAGATCCCAGCACGGCACAAGCACCGAGCAACAGAAAAAAAGTGTATTTCACGTCGATGTGGTAGCCTCGCTTACCGCAACGCGCAAGGGAGGATTGCAAAAAAATCAGATGATCGGCACCGGGGCCAGCCACTCAAACGGGGGAAAACGCAAATTGCGCAAAATCCAGAAGGCGATGACCGCGATCGCAATCGCCCATCCCATGCGCGGCGAGAGCGCAAAACTCTGCCCGCGTCGGCTCCACTCGCGCCAGGTCTCTTTCAGCAACAAGGCCCCGAATCCCAGTCCGCAGAAAATCACCAGAGCATTCATGCGCAAGGCCTCCAGCCAGCGCCCCTGCGACAACATCATCACACAACGCCGCCCGCCACAGCCGGGGCAATGCAGGTCCGTCCAACGGTAGAACTGACAAGGCGGCATCCAGCCTAGGATTTTCGACTGCAAAAAAAACGCCGCCACCCCTGCCACGATCACCAAGAGAAATAACAAAGTCCACGGACGCTGATGGTAAGAGAGGCTCATGAGGTGGCTGTCAAAGTGAGGACAAAATGGCAGAGTTGGTTTGGGCTCAGTGACTACTGCTCCCCTGCACTCCACTCATCATACTAAGTTTGAAGGAATGGATCATGCTTTTTTCTTCTCTCTGGCAAAAAAGCGATCTGTGATTTCAGTGGTTATATACGCTCTAACACAGACTGAGGAAATCAGGGAACAAACTTGGTGAACTGAAAAATAAAAAATCCCAAAAACACCAACGTCGCGATCTGAAAAAGGATTCCGAGATAGCCGGTCACCAGTCCTGCGATCGCCATGCCTCGGCCCGCCATGGGGGATGCGGATTCGCGGATTTTTTTGATGGCCATGTGGCCACAGATGACTGCGGGAATCGCCGCCAGTCCGTGGACATAGCAGGCCAGTAAACTAATGATCCCACAGACCATGCTCGCAATCGCCAAACCACACTGCGGCACCATTACATAGTCCGACGGCTGCGTGTAGGCCATCGCCGCCGCCGCGCCCAAGGGCGGAGCTAGCAGCTCGCTCACCTCTCCCATGGGCTTCCACTCTAGTAGGCCATCGCGCCAGACCAGCGTCTCGCGCGTGACCACACCCTGCGCCATCAACTGCCGCAGCGTCTCTTCCGTGACAGGGCCTTGCTGCTGCCCTTGCGTGCCATAATACCATTGAATCATAAATCTATGAGGAAATTGTTCTTCGTCATCGTGGTAGAATCCCGAGCACAAAGCAACCCGCCATTCACCAACCCATCATCACCTGTGTCGCTAATAGTGCAGCATAGGCTAGCACCACGAAACACAGCAGCGCGACGACCCGATCCGCGAGCGACGCTTGAGGCCGCACCACACTCTCCGAGCGAGGAAACACCACGAAGGCATAGATCATGCCAGCCACCAGACCACCGGCATGCGCGGCGTTGTCGATGAAATGAATCCCAATGACGCCGATCAGCGCCGTCCCCAGCACTACTGCAATCAGCCGACGTCTCGACTTGCGCGGCACCAATTTCGCATGGCGGATTTCAAAGACTAACAGAAATCCCAGCATGCCCATGATGCCGCCCGATGCCCCGAGGGAACTGCCTTTGCCTACCATGGTCGAGCATTCACCGCCCAGCCATGCGGAAAACAAAAATACGATCGGCACCTGCGGCCAGCGCGCGAGCGCCTCGATCCGACGTCCCAGATACAACAAGCCCAGCGCGTTCATCACGAAATGGAGTAGGTTCCCGTGCAACATCGGCGCGGTGAGCAAACGCCAGCGCTCATCTCCACCTCGGATCAGGGCCGCCGCAAACGGTTTGCCCGAGATCACCTGCATCGCCCCCGTCGCCGCAATCAGGCCCATCAGCACCTTGGTGGCTACGATTTTTTGCCACGACAGCCACACCTCGAATCGCGCCAGATCCGCGGCATCCCGCATCGTCTCCGCCGTCCACCCGCGCACCTCACGCCAGCGCTTTTTCGTTTCATACCATGGCAGTAAAAAAAACATCACCAGCAGCAACAACCCCAGAGCGGGCGCGGAGGAATGGAGCAAATCCAACAGCAGCGATAGCGGCGCAAATTCCTGACGGAACTGAATGATCTCCCACGCCGCGTAGCCCAAAAAAGCGACAAACAACAGCAGACCGAGTTTGACTTGCCCCGTCTGCCGCCGCAGTTGCCTCTCACTCGCTACCATGCGCGATGCTTGCAAGGCTTGCTGCAATTCCGGCACTGCCTCGGGCACTTCCATGTGATCCTGCCGAGGAGTCCATACCAAGCCTATCGCTTCGTCCACGTCATTGCGCAACACTTCCTGCAAAGCGTTCTCATCGGGCACCGAGTTAGGCCCCTTCGCGCCGTCGAGATATCCCCAAGAATCAGGCGGGGCCACGGGAAACAAATCAGGCCGTGCCCATGCAGGCCGGCCTGGATTCTGAAGATCAGTATTCACACGCGAATAGCGTTACTGCGCAGGCGCTTTGTCTCCTTCAGCTGGTGCCTCCGGAGCAGTCGGTTCCGCAGGTTTCTCTTCCGCAGGTTTCTCTTCCGCAGGTTTCTCTTCCGCAGGTTTCTCAGCAGGAGCGGGAGTGGCCTCGATCGGCAATTCTTCGCTCAGGCTTTTGGGCTTTTCCTCGGGAGCCGCCGCTTCTTCCGCAATCGCTGGGGCCTTGGCCAGTGAAGAAATCTTGTTTTTCTTTTGCACCAAAATCGCCAGCGTCAGGGTGAGGACGAAAAACAGCACCGCTAAGTAAACCGTGCCTTTTTGCAGAACATTGGTCGTGCGCGCACCGAACAATTGATCGGTCGTATTCGCACCGAACGCTGCACCGAGGCCCTCTTGTTTCGGCCGCTGCATCAGAACCAGTAGGATCATCATCAAGCAGACAAAGACGTAGATGACCAGCAAAGCGGTGGTGCTTACATTGAGAAGATTGATACCAAGAAACGTCATGGGCGCGGGACTATGAAGACCAAAAGCTGACTTGTAAAGGTTAGTTTTCAAGAATCTTGTGCGCGAACAATCTTGAGGAAAAGGGGGATAGTTTTCTCTTTTCTATCCAAAAAATCATCGATCTCAGGGGGAAATCGTGCTCTCGGTGGTGAAAATGGCGTGATCTTGTCGGCAGACTTGCATTCGCAGAAACCTGTTCTATCCCTTACCCGAACCATGACACCTACTGCCACCCCATTTCGCAGTCCCCTCGTGACGATCATCAGCGGATTGATCACCGCCATGGTCTCAGCCAGTCCACTCGAAACCTTCCGCGATACCAATCGCTTGATCCTGCTCTCACTACACACCGCCGCCCAAGTGCAACAAACGTCCGACACGCTAGCCGAATTTCGCACGCAGCTCGCTGACCGACAGGTGAAAGTCATCGATCTCTCCCCGCATGCCACTCGCATCCCGCAAACCATTCGCATGACCGCAGATCAGACAGCGCAGCTGCGGAAGGAATTCCGGCTGCCCGCTGACGAAAAACGTGCCGTCTTCCTTCTCATCGGAAAAGATGGCGGTGAAAAAGCACGACAGTCCGATGCTCTCGATCTGAAACGTTGGTGTGGTCTCATCGATCAAATGCCGATGCGACGTCAGGAAATGAAACAAAAACAGCCCTAGCTGCCGTTGCCTGTTTCGCTAACGACTGCATGTGACGACTTCGTCACCCACGCAAACTCGTCGCCCTGACCCGCTTTGCCATGCTCGCATAGCCACGAGAAAAACACGTATGCGCATCGACATCATCACGGATACTTTCGCTCCTGACATCAACGGAGTCGCCATGACACTGGGGCGCCTCAGTGCTGGGCTCATCGCTAGCGGTCACCGCGTCACGGTGATTTGCTCAGGAGATCAATCGACCTCCTCCACCAGCATCGCCGCCATTCCTTTGCCCGGCTACAAGGAAGTGCGCATCGGCATGCCCGGTCCGTTCAAGCTGCGCAAGCGCTGGCTGAAAAAACGACCAGATGTGATCTATGTAGCAACCGAGAGCCCGCTGGGCGTTTCCGCCGTGAGTGTCGCCTCAGGACTGGGCATCCCAGTGACTACGGGCTTTCACACGAATTTCCACGAATACATGGAGCAATACAAACTGAAGGCGCTGCAACCAGCGGCGATGAGTTACCTGCGCCACATTCACAGCCGCGCCCATGCCACCATGGCACCGAGCCAGGAAGTGGTCGATATGCTCCAGCGCGAAGGGATCAAACACGCTCACCTGTTAGGTCGTGGCGTGGATACGCAATTGTTTTCACCTACCCGCCGCGATGCCTCCTTGCGCGCGTCATGGGGCGCTGTAGATACGACTCCGGTCTTTCTCAGCGTCGGTCGCGTGGCGGCAGAAAAAAACATTCCTCTGGTCATGCGTGCCTTCGAGCAAGCGCACCAAGCCCAACCGCAAGCCCGGTTTGTTGTGGTGGGCGATGGCCCCCTGCGTGAGTCCTGGCAAAAAGCCCAACCATGGGTGCATTTCGCCGGCATGCAGCGCGGTGAGGATCTGGCGCGACACTACGCCTCCGCCGATGTCCTGCTTTTTCCCAGCGAAACGGAAACTTTTGGTAACGTGGTGCTCGAAGGCATGGCCAGTGGACTCGTAGTGGCGGCCTACGATTACGCCGCGACCGCGCAACACATCCGTCACGAAGAAAACGGCATCAAGGTCGCGAAGGGTGATGAAAAAGCCTGGCTGGAGCAAGTGCTAGCCTGCTGCGACCTAACGACTTTAATCCCCGTGCGAGAAGCCGCCCGACGCAGCGCAGAGCCGTTGTCGTGGGATCACATCGTCGAACGCTTCGAAGCCATTCTCGCGGCATCCGCCCGCACGCGCGAGCCGATGCTTGACGGCCAAGGCAAGCGACTCAAGCCAGAGAAATTTTCCTGCCGCACCGTGTTTGTTTCCGATATCCATCTCGGCACCCCCGAGTGCAAGGCGGATGAAGTCGTTTCCTTCCTCAAGCACCTGCGATGCGAGACTCTCATTCTCAATGGCGACATCATCGATGGCTGGGCTCTGCGACGCGGAACACGTTGGCAAAATCGACACAGTCGTGTGATCAGAACCATCTTGAAAAAGATGGAAAAGGAAAATACCGAGGTGATCTACCTGCGCGGCAATCACGATGACATCCTCGAACGCTTCCTTCCCCTCAGCTTCGGCTCGATCCGTATCGTGAAAGACTACATCCACCTCAGTCCTAACGGAAAAAAATACCTCGTCATTCACGGAGATGGATTCGATAGCGTGGCCACCAATCACCGCTGGCTGGCGATGTTGGGAGCCTTCGGCTACGACAGCCTGCTCGCGATGAACCGAGTCTACAATAAATGGCGGTCGATCATGGGCAAGGAATACTACTCCGTCAGCAAGGCCATCAAGGGCAAGGTCAAGTCCGCCGTTTCCTTTGTGGACAAATACGAACTGCAATTGCAAAAACTCGCCCACCAGCGCGAGTGCCAAGGCATCATCTGCGGCCACATCCACACACCTGCGGACAAACAAGTGGAGGACATCCACTATTTGAACTCCGGCGACTGGGTGGAAAGCCTGAGTGCGATCATCGAGCACCACGATGGACGCATGGAGCTCGTGACCTATCAGGAATTCATGCACCGCATCGCGGATGAAATGCAGGAGACCCTGAAAGATTGATCATCGAATCACTTTTACAGCACAGTGCGCGGGAGACTACGCCTGTTCATGTCTTAATGACACCCACAAGTGCCACAGCCTTTGCTTTTCAGCGAAGCGAGTTTGCGTTCGATCTCCAACGAGGTGGGCGTGATGGCAAGGCCGCCGAGGGAGGTGCAGCGGTGTTCGCGCGGCATCATCGTGGAGACGTGTTTGGCGGAGTCGATGACTTCATCGAGCGGGATCAGCGGGTCGAAATCGGCCAAGGCCATGTTCGCGCAGGACAGCGCGTTGCTGGCGGCCATGACGTTTTTGCCGAGACAGGGGGCCTCGACACGGTTGGCGATGGGATCGCAGATCAGGCCGAGCATCGACTGGAAAGACATCGAGGCCGCGGCGATCGCCTGATCGCGCGTGCCACCGGCCAGCGTGATGAGAGCCGCGCCTGCCATGCAAGCGGCCGAACCGCCCTCGGCCTGGCAACCGCCCACTTCCGCGGCAAAGGTCCAGCGCGTGGCGATGAACACACCGATGAGTCCGGCGGCGAGCATGGCTTTGGCCATTTCTTCTTCCTCGAGATTCAGCTCCTCCGCCATGGCGATGACCGCTCCGGGCAAGGCCGCGCAGGCACCGGCGGTGGGTGCAGCGACGATGACGCCCATGGAGCTTTTCACCTCCATCAGCGCGGTGACGTAGAGCACGATGCGATTGAGAGCGCCGCCATTGAGCAAACGCCCGGCTTTCATCAGTTCGGCAAAACGTCCGCTCTGGTGATGCAACACGCGATCCTCATAGCTCGTGCCCGCGATGCCGCTGGCGATGGACCGACGCAGGATGCGCACGATGTGTTTCATGCGATCGATGACTTCCTCCTCGGTGAAATTTCCGCGCGCCATTTCGTAAGCCACCGCCAATTTCCACACAGGCGTTTTTTTATTACCATCCCACTCCAGCATTTCCGCGCATGAAGTAAAGGGCAGCTTGATCTCCTTGCGCGAGGGCACAGGCAATACAGGCGAAAGATGTTTCACCATGGTGGCGACACCAGCGGGCACTTCGGGAAAATGATCGCCTCTCACTTGCAGGAGTTTTTGCTCACCGGCGGCGTGGGAGATTACCTCCATGCCATCGAAAGAAAGCTCCGTCGTGGGATGGACCCACAGCAAGGTCTCGTGATATCCACCATCCATGTGCAGAGAAATGCCATCGATACTGTGCACCTCCATCATCCCGCCTCCGGTGGAAATGGCGATGACCGAGTGTTTCTCGCGGGAGTTGGTGAGAGTGAGTCGATAGGTATTCGGATGCGGATCGCCGACATCGACGGTGACGATGTTTTGCAAGGCGCCGCTGTCCTCAAAAGTCTGCAACGAATGCGGCAGGCGTTCGTCATCGGCCTCCCAACCTAACAAACCACCGAACAATCCCATGTCGGAGCCTTGGCTGTCGTGCGTGGTGGGCAGTGAGCCCTCGCGATCGAACTCGATCAGCACCGAGGAAATGTCTCCATCCATGAGATCGCGGGCCAAGCGACCAATGCGTAGCGCGGCGGCGCAATGAGAGCTCGATGGCCCGCGCATCACGGGGCCGATGACATCATTGAAGATCGAAACAGGATTCATGATCGGTCAGAGTGAAGGAGCAAATTTTTTTGCTGGATAAATCAGGGCTTTCTCGCGTCCTTGCAAGACAGCGATGATGCGCTCGAGGATTCGCTGTTGATAGGCTGCCGCGCTATTCGCCCCCTTGCCAGAAGGGAGCTTTTTGAGACGTTTTTCCATGACGGGCAAAAGTGGTCGCGCTTGTTCACCCATTCGGTCGAGGGTATTCGCTGCCTGCAACGCAGCGTAAGGCGCCGCATTCTGCAGAAGCACGCGCTCAAGCACAGGCAACGCAGCATCGGCATGACCTTGTTTTGCTAGCGCTTCGGCAGCGGCTACTTGCACGGAAAGAGCATCGTCGCGGAGCCGCGCGCGCAAGGCTTTTTCCGCATCGGCTGCTTTTTTGCCAAGCACCGTGCATCCTTGCGCCGCCCACCAACGCACGGCCTCGTTCTCATCAGCGAGCGCCTGAATCAAGGCCGGGAGTTTCGCCGCATCGCGCGAGGAGGCCACCATGGCAAGATCAAAAGCACGCTCTAACGGATAAGCACCGGGCTGTCGCGAGGCATCATATCCTTCGCTAGCAGAACCCTCGGGCATGAAGCCGTTGTCGACGATTTCCAATGTATGTCGCTTCAAGGCGGCACGCATGCGCTCGACGGAGGCACGGTGCGCGGGATCGTAAGCGAGATTTTTCACGTTGTCTGGGTCCGACTCCATGTCGTAGAGCTCCTCACTGGGCTTGCTGCCCCAGAACATCGAGGTGGCATCGGTGAGTTTCCCCTGCTCCGCCAGCTTCGCCCACGACTGATAGCCGCGCGCCTGAAACATGTAGTTCAGCGGCTGCACGTAGGGCAGGTCTGGACGGAAATTGCGGATGTAAAGCCAGCGGCGGTCGGCTACCGAGCGCATGGTATCGTAGCGCTCGTCCATGCGGTCGCGGGTGCAAAAAACAAATTCGTTAGGCTCGCCACGCGCTTCTCCGGCGAAGGGTTTGCCCTGCATCACCGACGTGGCTTTCAACCCAGCTAGCGACAGAACCGTGGGGCCGAAATCAGGAAAACACACGGGATCCTTGATGCGCGTGCCCGGAGCGGCGGGAGCGAGGTGACGCCACTTCGGCGGGAAATACACGATCAAAGGAACATTCGTGCCGCTCTGTTGCAAAAAGCGTTTGCTGCGCGGTAAGACACCGCCGTTATCCGCGAAGTAAAACACGATGGTATCTTCGGCAAGTCCTGATTTTTCGAGCTCTTCGAGTTTTTCCGCGATCATGCCATCCATTGTGTGAATGTGATCATGGTAGCGCCCCCAATCATCGCGCAGCTCTGGGGTGTCGGGTTGATACGGCGGAATGCGCACCAGCGCGCGATCCATAGGCGGCGACGAAGGTTTACGATCCTGCACAGGAAACAAGCAACTCTCGTGCGTGATCTCGTGGTTGAAAACGCTGAAAAACGGCTGCTCCGGCTGGGTCCGTTTGCGCCAATGGGCGTCATTGCCGCTTTGATCCCAGGTCTCTTTGATCGAAATCGGACTATTGTAATCAGTCTTCGCATTGTTGGTGGTATAGTAGCCGGCCTCACGGAGCAAAGCGGGGAATCCCTGCATCGACTGCGGGATTTTGCCGCCCGCGCGCATGTGTCCCGCCGGTCCCGAACTAACGGCGAAACTGCCCGTGATCAGCGCAAAGCGCGACGGCGCGCAGACCGGTTGTGAGAAGCAACGCTCATAGAGAATGCCTTCCTTAGCGAGCTTATCGATCGTGGGTGTGCGTGCGAGTTTATCGCCATAGCAACCGAGAAACGTCTGATTGTCCTCGCTGGTGAGCCATAAAATGTTAGGGCGCTTCTCCTCGGCAAATCCGATTGAAAATGATAGCCAAACAAGAAAAACGATGATGGGATTAAGTAGATGTTTCATAAAAAGTATGCGGATCATTCTCCTCCGCCCGATTGCTGTCTGGTCACTCCTGCGGTGAGCGCGTTGTATTTTTTGCGCATCGTTTGCAGGGTCTCTTTTTCGGTGGTGGCGAGGTTGGTGGTTTGTGCGAGGTCTTTGGTGAGATCGTAAAGTTGTTCTTTGGGAGCATCGGCCTTGACCTGACCGAGCTCATCGACGTCGCTCGTCAGGGTCTTCATATCGCGATAAGGGATGCTCCAAGGCTTTTCTGGTTGCGGCACGGTTTTGCCACCGGAGCCTTGCTGGGGAATGTAGAGCCATTTCTCATCGCGCAGCGCCAGTCCGCGGGTGCCGTGATGCATGCCAGTGGTGCGCTTGACGGGTGATTTCACCGGATCAAGAAATGCCGATTTTTCGGATGCTCCATCGGGCGAGGCTTCCGTGGGCAGTTTGGCTCCAGCGAGATCGGTAAGTGTCGCCATCAGATCGATCTGATGGAAATACTCTTTCCGCTCCGTTCCTGCGGGAATCTTCTGCGGCCAGCGCGCCAGCAAGGCCACGCGATGACCTCCTTCCCACACGTCGGTCTTCTGACCTAACAATTCGCCATTGCAGCGATGCCCTTTCCGCATAGCCTCGCCATGGTAGCGCCCGCCGTTGTCGCTGGTGAAAACAATGATGGTATCGCGCGCTAGATCGTTTTTTTCGAGGGCATCGAGCACCACGCCGACGCAGTGATCGAGCTGCTGAATATAGTCACCATAAATGCCCGAGCCACTCTTACCGCGAAAGTCACTGCTCGGATTGATCGGGTTGTGCGGTGCCTGCCAAGCAAGGTATAAAAAAAACGGCTGAGTCGTATTTTTCGATATAATAAATTTCACCGCTTCTTTGGCGGAGATCATATCGATCTTTTCATCCGGCCGCAGTTCCATCGCCTTTTTCCCGCCCACTTGTTTGCCGTGCGCTCCAGTGCCTGGGGATTTGTCCACGCTAATCGGATCGTTTTTATCCCAGCCGAGAATCGCGTGATCGCGCACGAACACCAGCGGCGGCTCGGAATGCGTGCGCGGCGTCCCGAAAAAGGAATCAAAGCCGAACTCGAGCGGACCGGGCTTAAGCGGCGCATTCCAATCGACCTCGCGCTGAGTGCCGAAACCGTTGTGCCATTTTCCTATCGCGGCGGTGCGATAGCCGGCATCGCGGAAGACTTGCGGCAGCAGCACCTGTCCCGGATCGAAGTTGCAAGCGTAGTCCATGGGACGCGACAAGCGAAAGCCGTAGCGTCCCGATAGCATCGCATAGCGCGAGGGCATGCAGATGCCGCTGTAGGAATGGGCATCAGTGAAGCGCGCGCCATCCCGAGAGAGCGAATCGATGCGAGGCGTGGCGAGCTTAGTGGCCCCATAGCAGGACAGATCGCGGTAGCCGAGGTCATCGGCCACCATCAGGATGACATTCGGCTTTTCCGCAGCAGACAGTGGCACGATAGCGACGGCAATCAGTGCCGCACGAAGAGCCAAAGAAATGTTTATACCAATCGAGCGCATACAGGTGTGATGGATTATTTTGCGGCCGCCTTGAGTTCCGTTAGACGCGCGCGCATTTCCGCTATTCGTGAGGCCTGCGCCGGATCTTTCGCGAGATCCTTTTCCTCCTGCGGATCCTCGGCGATGTGGAACAACTGCTCGACCTGAAAGTCCGGCCAATAAAAGTATTTCCAATCCTTGCGCACCAAGGCCTCAGACGCGGGAATGCGATGGATGTTGCCACCAAAGGCGCTGAACTCATAGAGAAACTCCTGTCTCCATGCGGGTTTCTTTTCCGCGAGATAAAGCGGCGACAGATCCTGCCCCTGCATGGTCTTAGGCGCCTTGATGCCCGTCGCGGCGAGAATCGTCGGCGCGAGATCGGCATTGAGCGCGAAGTCGTCATTCGTTAGACCGCGCTTTTCCGCTTTCAGGCGGGGATCGCGCACGATGAGTGGCACGCGGATGCTTTCTTGATGCGGATACCATTTATCGGCAAGTCCGTGCTCGGCGTGGAAGTAGCCATTGTCCCCAGCAAAAATCACCAGCGTGTTTTCCAACAACCCTTGTTTTTTCAACTCCTCTAACACCTTGCCACAGGTCGCGTCCACTTCGGTGGCGAGGCGGTAGTAATTTTTCATCATCTCCTGGTATTTTTCCGGAGTGTCGAATCGCCAATGCCAGCGCACGCGACCCTCATTGCGCGCGTCCGAGAGAAACGGCGGCAGGCGGTTCAATGATTCCTCGGTGGCATTCGGCGGAACGGGAACGGTGACATTTTGATAGAGCGACATGCTCTGCGGCTGCGGCAGGAATTGCTGGGGATTAAGATCCTCGGCATGCGTGGCAAAAAATGCCAGCGTCAGGCAGAATGGTTTATCCTTGGGCCGCTGCTGCAGGAACTCCAGCGCGTCGTTTTCATTTTTCTGCGTCACATGGATTTTGCTACCGCCTTTTTGCTTGATCCAGTGGGTGCCGGAATAGGACCGACCGAAGTCAAACTCCTTCGCCGGAAAATCGCCATTGTGCCACTTGCCGATGTGGCCGACGTGGTAGCCGTTCGATCGCAGCAAACCGGGATACGTTTCGCTCCAGGGCGTCTTGAATTCCTTCATGGCGATGTTCCCATGGCGCGACATCCACTGCCCCGTGAACAAGGTCGCACGGCTCACCCCGCAGATCGAAGTGGTGACGCAACTCTGCGTAAACCGGCATCCTTCCTTTGCCAGTTGATCAAGGTTCGGCGTTTGCAGGAATGGATGGCCCGCGCAGCCCAGCGTGTCGTGACGCCAGTCATCGGCAAACAACACGACCACATTCATCGGTTTCGCCGCATGAGCCAGGGTGAGGCTGAACAATAAAAAGAAGAATGCTTTCATACCGTGGGAAGTCTTACGCCATTCTGATGCCAAAACCTACAAGCCGACAACAGAAAAGTCCTCCGCATCCGGGAAAGCATTCTCACGAAATGAAATAAGGCAAAGCGCTCGTTCAGGGAAGCGCTGAAAAATTCGCGTTGATCTCCTTGGATGAAATCAATCGACGCAACAAATTGGCGTTTGTGATTTGACCGAATCTGTGCAAAGTGGCGGCGCACATGAATGATGACCTTTCGCCGACACCGGGGATGTTTCGCAAGGACCTCGCGGTCCTGACGAAGGTGCGGCTAAACACCTTCGTGCTGGTGACGACATTTTTCGGCTACTTTCTCGGTGCTAAAACGCATGGCTGGGACTGGATGCAGTTGTTTCACACCATCCTCGGCACGGCAGCGGCGGCGTTTGGCTCGGCGGCGTTCAATCAGCTGATGGAAATCGATCTCGATGCCCGCATGGCGCGCACGGCGGACCGACCACTGCCCTCGAAGCGCATGGATGTGCTGGTCGCTTTTGTGATCGGCGTGCTGCTCAGCGCCTTCGGCCTCGTGCATCTCTCGGTGATGGTGAATAAAATGACGGCCGTGCTGGCGCTGATCACGCTGGTGACCTATGTGTTCCTCTACACCCCGATGAAGCGAAAGCACTCGGTCAACACCCTGATCGGAGCCGTGCCGGGGGCGATTCCGCCGATGATCGGCTGGACGGCTGCGGGTGGGGCCTTGGATGAATCGGCCTGGTTTTTGTTCGCCCTGCTATTTCTGTGGCAGTTGCCGCATTTCATCGCCATCAACTGGATGTGCCGTGAGGAATACGAGGCCGCCGGGTATCGCATGTGGTCGAATGGCGATGTCTCCGGCGCAAAAAGCGCGCGACTGTGCATCGGATTTTCCGCCTGTCTGCTGCTATTGCCGCTGTGGCCGTATCTGAGTGGCCTGGCCACGTGGCCGTGGCTGGTCTGCGGCATGCTGTTAGGTGCGCGCTTGATCCAGTTGTCGCGGAACTTCGGCCAAAAGGGCGACCGCGCCAGCGCCCGGCGTTTGTTTCTCTTCACCCTGCTCTACCTGCCCGCCGCTCTCACGATACTGGCGGTATGCTGGAAAGGCCCCGGCGCGCGGTGATCGAGGGGCTGTGAAAGCTAAGCGCCGTAGGGTGATCAGCAGCAACCGGAAATCCGGCGTCCGAAAACAACACGAACGAACAAGGCCATCAGCAGGCCGAAAAGCAGTCCCAGGGTCGCTCCCAGGATCAGGTTCAGTTTCACGTTGGGGCTGGAGGGATATCGAGGGACGAAAGGCTCTTCATGGAGTTCAATAATTGAGATATGTCTATGAATCAATCGATCCGTTCCGGACTTTTCTCGCATTTTTTCTAACAAAGCCATTTGGGTTTCGAATTCTTTCTGGACTTCGAGGACAGTCGGATCGCTGGTATTACCGTTCGATCTTGTTAAGAGGTTATCCCGTTGTTTGCGTTTTTCCTCCACGACGACTTCCTGATCCACGATGGCTTTTTCCAACTCCTTGAGTGAATCCTCAAACATCTCACGTTCCTTGTCCTCACGACGCTTTTTATAGGAATCAAAGACTTCCTTGGCAATGTCACGCGCTTGCACCGGATCCGTATGTCTCACTTTGATTTCGATCAGGTCCGTGCCGTGGATGTTCTGCGAGCTGACGATGCCACGCAAAACGGCGATCGCATCCTCTTCCGTCATGTTCCATTTTTTGGCGAGATCCAATCTTTGCACCACTGGCTTCAAAGTCATATTTGCTTTGATGACTTCAAACTCGGTAGCGAAAAATTGTGGAGTGATGGTTTGAAGTAGTCGCGGCGATGGACGCACTTGATAGATAAGTGAGCTCTCATATTTCTTCGGCATCACGTAGGTGATCACCGCTGCAGTCAGGAACATGAGCAAAAACGTCACGATCACGATGCCGGAATAGAGCAAACATCCGCGCGAAGACGACTTGGCGGGCGGAGAGGAAATCGGTGGAGGATTCATGTTATGCCCACCCTAAAGGATTCGTCCCGCGTGTCTAGCGAGAAACCGGTCACGCGCCCCCAACGACTGGTATTGCCTTTGCGTTCCCAACGGGGATCATGAGCATAGCCTAGGGATGAGCGCAGCGATTCCCTAGGACTGGATATCCCCAAAAAATATCAGCACCCCAACGGGGTGCGAGACTCTAACACTGCCACTCACGCACCCCGTTGGGGTGCCTGGGATGATGGGCGTATGGCATCCCAGGGAATCACTCCGTTCATCCCTGGGCTATGCTCTCTGTCCCCGTTGGGGACGGTGGAGTGGCGGCTTTCAGCCGCATCTCGTGACTATCGCCTTCACTTCCCTCCAAGCCCCATCGCGACGCGGAGTTTGGTCTGTGCGATGTTCGACTCTGTCACGAGATCAAAGTAGGCGAGACGGGCGAAACTGAGATCTTCCTCGGAACGCAGGGTTTCCAGCACGCCGCCGATGCCTTGTTTTGCCGCGCGCGCGCGCGTAAGGGCGTAGGCTTTTTCCGCAGCGCCTAACAATTTTTCTGCGATGGCGATGCGGTCGCACAGGGAACGCACCGCCGCCACCGACTCCAGCACTTCGCGGGTGATGCGTTGGCGGGTTTTTTCGACGAGCACGGTTTCCTGATCCGCCAAGCTGTCCGCAGTGGCACTGCGCCGGCTATCAAACAAGCCCCCGGGGCCGACGCGCCAGCCGATGCCGATCACGCCATCGGCCACATCATCGAAATTTCCCGTGTGCGAATTGAAGCCGCCGCCGAGTCCACCGACGAAGCCGCGCATCGTGACATCGGGATACCACGGTGCCTTGCGCGTGCCCTCGGCATCCGTCCTGGCCGCTGCCAGCATGGCTTCGCGACTGCGCAGTTCGGGGCGACGATTGAGTGCCGTGGTGACGAGGGAAGTCATCGAGTCGTTCGCAGACACATAGGTGAGCGGCGTGAGTTCGCCGGTGTCGCCGCGCAGGTTCACCCCGTTCGGCAAGCGCAGCAATTCACACAGTTTCGCCGATGCCGTTTCCACGTCTTCCTGGGTCTTGCGGATCATCAGGTCGTGCCGGAAAGTCTGCACCTGGGCGCGCAGTTGATCGGCTTCAAAAGCCACGCCTGCCTTGACGGCGGCGCTGAGCTGAGTTTCGTAATCGCCCGCCAACACGCGCGATTGCTGGCTGACTTGCAAGCTCGCCTGCGCCCGCAACAAACGGAAGTAGGCTTGCGTGACTTGTGCCATGGTTTGATTGCGCGCGGCATCGACATCGTGTTCGGCCGCCTTGGCGCGTTGTTTGGCGGCGAGATTTTGATAGATCACTTCGCCGATGCGCAGTTCGGCGGCGACGCCGAGGCCCGCCTGGTAGTTGTTCTTCGATTCCTCGGTGACATTGCCGGGAATGTCCTGCAAGTTGCCCGCCGTGCGGTGATAGCTAGTGCCCACCGTGAGCCACGGGAAAAATTTCCGCCGCGTATCGGCATACTGCGCGCGCGCGGTCTGCAGCGACACACAGGCGGCCTCGATGTCGAGATGATTCGCGCCCGCCAAACGCAGAACAGCGGCGAGGTTGATGTCGTTCGACTGCAATGCCGCAGGCTCACCGGCCTGGACCAACGCCACGAAAGAAAGAGAGATCAGAATGCAGCGCATGAGGGTGTGGATTTATTTTTTGGCAGTGACTGCCTGGCCGTCGGTGAAGGTCAGGCCGGTGAGCACGATGAGGGCTTCCTCGCCTTGCAAGCCGGTGAGGAATTCGATGTTTTTGCCATCGTTGAAGCCGGTGGTAACGGGGGTTTTCACCGCCTTGCCGTCTTTGAACAAAAATACGGACGAAGATACTTTTTCGATGAATACCGCAGAGGCCGGAGCGAGCAGAGCGTTGGTGTGCGTTTCGGCGGCGAGTTGGGCTTTGACGTAGGCGCCGGTGATCCATTTGCCATCGGCATTGGCGACATCGACTTCCACTTTCATCGTGGCCGAGCGGGCATCAATGGTCTGGGCACTGCGCGCGATTTTCCCTTCCCACTCAGGACCGACCATGCGCGCCAGGGTGCCGGGTTTCATGAACTTCGCTTCAGACTCGGGCACGGGAATGTCCGCGCGCAGGGTGGAAACATCGGCGATGGTGACGACCGCTCCGGCCTTGTCCGTGCCGCCTGCGGGGATAAAGGCTCCGAGGTCGGCATGGCGCGCGGTGACGACGCCGTCGAAGGGCGCCTTGATCGTGGCGTAGTCGAGCAGGACCTCCGTGCGCTTCAGTGCGGCATCGGCGATTTTCACCCGACCTTCGGCTTCATCGAGATCCTGCGGCAAGACCAGCCCTGCCGCTTTTTCACTGGCCATGGTGAGGCGCTGAAAGGTGGTGGCGGCGACTTCGCGTGCGGTTTTGGCGCTGATGAGATCGGCCTCCAGTTCGGGGACTTCGAGCACGGCGATGATTTGCCCGGCCTTGACGCGATCGCCGACATCGACGCTGATCGACTTCACGTGACCCGCGACGCGCGCGTGCAGCGTAGTGGATTGATTCGGTTGCAAGGTCGCGGGGATGGTGATCCAGCGATGGATGGTGCCGCGTTGCAGGGGCGTGAGCATCACCTCCACGGCACCGAGCGGTGCGATGAGGAAACAAAGAATGGTAAGGATTCGCATCATAGAATTTGTTAGGCAGTTGTGGAAGGGGTGAAATGGACACTTTCCTCGTCATCGGGATCGAGCGAGATGGAGCGCGTGGATTTTCCGGCAAGAAGCGCGAAGCAGGCGGGCAGCAACAGCAAGGTCGCCGCTGTGGCAAAGACCAGACCGCCCACAACCGCGCGACCGAGCGGCGCGATTTGTTCGCCGCCTTCACCTGTGCCGAGAGCCAGGGGAATCATCCCGGCAATCATCGCCAGCGAGGTCATCAGAATCGGCCGCAAGCGCGAGGAGGCACCGAGACGCGCGCCGAGGCGGGCATCGCCTTCGTGGGCGCGGCGTTCACGCTCGGCAAAGGTCACTAACAGAATCGCGTTCGCAAGCGCCACGCCGATCGCCATGATGCAGCCAATCGCCGACTGGATGTTCAGCGTGGTGCCGGTGAGCCACAGCGCCACGACCACACCTAACAAAACCGCAGGGACCGTAGAGATGGCGACGAAGGCCAAGCGCCAGGATTGGAAATTCGCGGCTAACAGAAAAAAGAGCACCAGCACCGCGATGCCGAGACCCTGGCGGAACCCTTTTTCGAGCGCCTCCATCGTCGGCGCCTGACCTCGCAGTTCGATGCTCGTTTTCGCCGGTGGCGCCCCTGCGGCTGCGATCGCGGCGCGCACTTGTTTCATCGCCGTACCGTAATCCGTATCATGATAATTCGCCGTCACGGAAATGAGACGCGCCATGTTGAAACGCTCGAACTGGCTGACCGAAGTCGTGGTGGTGATCTTGGCGAAATTGCGCAGCGCAACGGGTTCGCCCGAAGACGAAGCGACATCGATGTTGCCCAGATCTTCCAGCGTTTTGGTGTCGGCCTGCGGGATTTGCACCTGCACGTTGTAGGAAACGCCTTTGCTCGGATCCGCCCAGAAATTCGCTTGGGTAAAACGACTCGACGTCGTGGCGGCAACCATCGCCCTCGCGACCTCTTGCATGTTCACGCCGAGCAATCCCGCGCGCTCGCGATCGACCTCGATCTTCACCGAGGGGAATTCCGTTTCCTGGGCGATCTGTATATCGCGCAGTTGCGGCACCTTTTTCATTTCCGCGAGAATTTTTTCCGCATGGGCTTTCGAAACTGTTAGATCCGTACCGCCGATGGCGACCTCGATCGGAGTGGTCGCGCCGAAGGACATCACGCGCGTGGTGATATCGGACGGCTCGAAGGACAAGCGCAACTGCGGCATTTCCTGTTTCAGCACCGCCCGCAATGTTTCCTGCAGCGCGAATACATTCACATCTGCTCCCGCCTCCAACTGCACCGCCAGCCAGCCTTCCTCCGGACCGCCGTTCCAGAGATGGATGAGGTTCACCGGATAGTTCGCGGCATGCACGCCGACGAGGCCGATGGTGAGCTTGATCTTGTCCTTGCCGACTTCGCGTTCGATGAGAGAAAGCACCGCCTTGGCATGCTCTTCGGTTTTCTCCACGCGGGTGCCCGCTGGTGCGCGGAAACGCAGGGCGAATTGATCGGTGTGGGCGCGGGGAAAAATTTCCGTGCCGAGACGAGGTGCGATGCCGAACAACAGCAGCGCCGCTCCGCCGAGATAGATCGGCAAAAGAAGCCAACGCATCGCGATCAACGGACGCAGCAGACCTTCATACAGGCGAGCGAGAAAAAACGGTTTCTCCTCATGAGCCTTGCGACCGCGCAGCAGCCAGATCGTCAGCACGGGCACCAACGTGGAGGAAAGCAAGTAGTGTTTGCTGAAAAAGTATCTTTTACGCTGCGCAGTATGCTGCGGGCGGCATGTGCCATTTCGATAAGAACCGGGATGTGTGATCTTTTGTTCGCTGATTGTTGAGTCGTGGAAGCTCCAGCGTGATGATCAGTCTACCAATCAGAG
>CAMDAD010000008.1 GCA_945888515.1 Akkermansia muciniphila
GTGTCGAGTGGCCAGCTTCCCAGTGGCGTTTTTGAGGTGTTTTTTGACTCACCTTTTGGGTGAGTAGAATTCGAAGACTCAAGCGGCTCCATGCCCTTACGTTATTACACTTGCAGCGTCTTGGCGAGATTTCCATTTTCCTCTTTAGGTTTATCGTGTGAAGAGCTCTATCGTTTGGGCAATCATCCCGTGACGAAAAAAAACCGACCGGCGTGAACCGGTCGGTTTTTTCAATCGAAGCGGAATAGATTACGCTTTCGTAGCGAGAAGTTTCATGGCTTCTGCGGCGCGGTTTGAATAACCCCACTCGTTGTCATACCATGAGCCCACTTTCACCATGTTTCCATCGATCACCAAGGTGAGCTCGGAGTCGTAGATGGAGCTGTGCGGATCGGAAACGATGTCTTGCAGCACGATAGGCTCATCGCAATAGGCGAGAACACCTTTCATCGGGCCTTCTGCGGCTTCTTTGAAAGCGGCATTGACTTCTGCCACGGTCACCTTTGAGCCAGCTTTCAGTTCAACGACTAGGTCGGTGAACGAACCGGTCGGAGTCGGGACGCGGAAGGCTCCGCCGTTGAGTTTGCCCTTGAGGTCGGGGATCACTTCGCCGATGGCGCGCGCGGCACCAGTGGCAGAAGGGACGATGTTGATCGCAGCAGCACGACCCCGACGAAGATCCTTGTGAGGAAGGTCGAGAATGTTTTGATCGTTCGTGTAGGAGTGAATGGTGCTCATGAAGCCGCGCTCCACACCCCATTTGTCGTGCAGCACTTTGACGAGCGGTGCGAGGCAGTTGGTGGTGCAGGAAGCGTTCGATACGATGTGATGTTTTGCAGGATCGTAAAGATTGTCGTTGATGCCGATGCAGATGGTGATGTCTGGATTGGTGGCTGGTGCCGAAATGAGAACTTTTTTGGCGCCAGCGGCCAAGTGAGCGGCAGCTTTGTCACGATCGGTGAAAAAACCGGTGGACTCGAGGACAACGTCCACGCCTAACTTGGCCCATGGCAGTTTCGAGGGATCGCGCTCGGCGAGGGCGTGGATTTTGTGGCCACGGACGATGATGTATTCCTCATCGTAGCTGACTTCGCCGTCGAACTTGCCTTGGGTGGAGTCATACTTGAGCAAATGAGCCAGGGTGTGGTTATCGGTGAGGTCGTTGATGGCGACGACGTTACGAAGATCTTCGTCGCTCATGGCGCGCAGAACATTGCGTCCGATGCGGCCGAATCCGTTGATTGCGTATTTAGGCATAATGTGATGGCTTGTTGGTTGAGACTCCGGATTCGCAGCGGCGTATCCGTAGAGCGGGGGGATGATACGAAGAAACGCACCTGCGTCAATACGCGATGTGATGAAATTGTGGCATAGCAAGAGGGAAAGGGCTGGAAGGTTGTGAGTGATTCAGATCATCAAAATGAAAAAAAGCCCGAATCGCGAGCGATCCGGGCTTTGGCAGGGCAGGCTATGATTAGTCTTTTTTCTCCTCTTTGGAATCTCGTTTCATCTCGCGCATGCCCTTGGTCAACTCCTCGACTTGCTGACGCAGGCGATTGAGTTCGTTTTGCTGTTTTTCCATGCGCATCATGAGCTCTTTGCTTTGCTCCGCCATGCGGCGGACCATTTGTTGATGCTCGCGCATCATGGCTTCAGCAGCAGGATTTTGCATCGGAGCAGGATTCACCATGCGCGGACGCTCGACCGGTGGCTTGGGCATGTCCGGTTTGATGACCACTTCGCGGCGTTGTCCTTTTTGCAGGATGGACAAACGCAGGTCTTTCCCTGTTTTGGCGGATTCTTCCACGCTGTCGCGCAGAGGCTCTATGCTGCCAACGGGGCGTCCATTGACAGCGACGATGATATCATTTTTCTTAATTTTAGCTTTCGCTGCGGGGCTGCCATCCTGACACTGGGTGACAATGACTCCGGAATTTTCCGAGAGGTCGAGGTGGTTCCGTAGCGCGGCATCGACAGGCTCAACGATGAGGCCGATGCGCCATGGCTTGCGCGCCGCGTCAGGTTGACTGGGGATTTGTTGCATTCGCTCGCGGGTTTCGCGCATCAAACGTTCGGCTGCTTCTGCGGTTGCTCCAGCAGGCGCCATTTCCTGAGCGAAGAGGGAGCTAAGCGCTAAAGCTGTGATGGTGGTGAGGATACTTGTAAGAGTTTTGTGTTCGTTTTTCATGCAATATCATAACGATAGTGAGACCATGTTTTGTCTTTGGCGGCGGAGTTGGTGTCGAAAGTGTTCCCATCGATATCGATGCCATTGCCTCGCCCTGCAGGTGTGAGATCGTTCAAAAAGAGAGAGTAGCGCGATTCATCGGGAGATCATTTTTTTTTCTCCCCGCGATGGCGCCTGCATCCTTTGGGTGGTTTTTGTCGAATGATAGGAATGACTGGGGAAAAATGCCTTGATTGCTGGGGCGTAGCGGGGCACAAAAGGACATGGCTTTCGGGGAATCTTGGCATATTAAATCGCGTTCGCATCTTTGTGTGGTAACTGGCAAACCCTTTGCTGATGGGGAATCCATCATTGCTGCCATTTTTCCAGATCCGGAGTCTTCGGGGTGGCTGCGCAGGGATTATTCTCTGGCGGGCTGGGAGCAGCGCGATGGCGGGGAGGGCGAGAATTTTTCGCAGTGGAAGACGGTCTATAAAGCACCTGTATCCCATGAACGGGTGGAGGTGACAAAAGAAAGTCCGATTGATTTGTTGCGTCGTATGGTCGATGAAGACGAGGAGCATACGGAAAAAGTGCGCTTCATTCTCGCAGTGATGCTGGAGCGGCAAAAAGTGCTGGTGGAGAAAGACACTCAGGTGGTTCCTTCGGGGATTTTGCGGGTCTATGAGCACCGCAAGGAAGGGGATGTGTTTCTCATTCGCGATCCGAACGTGGCGCTCGATCAAGTGGAAGCGATGCAACAAGAAGTGCTCGACTTGCTAGAAAATCACGGCCGCAAACCAGTCGAAGATCAGGCTAACGAGACTGTGAACGAAGAGGCCATTGCAGAAGAAATCCAAGCTCAGGCAGAAGGGCCTTTGGGTTCGGCGGGCGAAGAGAAGTCGGGCACCTGAGGAGGGGAAACGGGAATCAAGTATTCGATGCGATCATGCGGCACCCAGCCGCGTGTCTGGCTGGCGAAAGCGATGTAAACCCAGTGATCGGTCCGGCGAATCACGCGGCAGAGCGAGCCAGCGGGAACCTCGATGACTTGGCCTGACGTCCGTGAGGCATCGGCATAGACAATCGTTTTATCAGCAACGATTACAGCTTGCTCGGAGTAGGGTGCGAAGATCGAGTCATCAGGGTAGTAGTGCCATGCCATAGCGCTGCCGACGGCGAGCAGTGGCGAGAGCGTCAGGCAGGCCAGTGCGGCGAGGCGCAGGCGACTGCCGCGATGGGTGGCGGGAAAAATGAGAATGCCGATGACGATCATCCAGACGCAGCCGAGTAGAAGATTTTTGAACCACTCCTCGGGGACGCGTGTCAGAGCGTATTGGTAATTTGGTCGCTTGATGGTCAGTGCGCCAAACTTCCGTTCGAGGAAGCGCAGATTCTGGCTTGCTTCTTCTAGAGTGGGATCTGCGAGGAGCGCTCGGCGGTAGTAGAGTGCGGCGTAGCCCTGCGAACCCGCGCGATAGCAGGCGTTGCCGATATGATAGTGCGTCGCGGCAGAGAGTTGCTCATAAGGACCAGCGGCTAACCACGCGGCGATGGCGTCTTTATACTTTCCATTCTCGTAGGCGGTTGCGGGACCGGTGGACGACGTTTCCGTTTCCTCAGCATGAATCGGAGAGGAGAAGCAGATCATGCCAATGAGCAGGGCAAAGGCGAGTCTGCGCAGCAAGCGAAGGATTTCTTGACGGCGATAAGAGGGCATGGGAGTGGTGGCGGATTCGGGGAGGAAGCAGGTTTGATCGCGCTCTTGGAGAATCTCCCGAACTTGTTGCTCCTCGGCATGTTGGGGGAGCCATTCCTCGATGAAACGGCCGGCATGGCGGAGAAAGTCAGCGCGGTTTTCCGATCCTCTATCGAGGGATCGCCATGCCTGGCGGCGTTGTTTTTGCTCGGGAGTCGCTTGAAAACGCGGCCAGAAATGCCGGTGGAAAATGGAGAATACCAGCGTCAGTAAGAGTACCAGCGGCACAAGGTGCCAGAGATAGGGAAGTGCCAGCGCTGAGTTAGGGCGCAGGGTAGGCTGCCCTTGGAGCATACCGAGAATGTCGGTCATGCGCTCCACCGGGATCTCTGCCGCTTGAGGGATCGCGGCGATGCTACCTTGGGAAGAGAGGGGATTGGTGGAGGGGAGAACCTTGAGCGGAATGGGCGAAGTGCTGAGAATCTGATAGGTGGCAGCTTCAGGATCAAAATACACCAAGCGGAACGGTGGAATCATCGTTTGGCGGGCGGTAGGGCGCATGAATTGCTTGAAAGTGACAGAGCCTTGATGCAGCCGACGCTCCTCGCCCATTTCGCTGCGGGTGGCTTCGTAGAGTTTCCAGCCCTCGGGATCGGAGAGCACCGGGGCGCTCATCGAGTCCAGATTTCCACGACCGCTCACAGCGAGCTCGACATTCAGCGGGTCACCTTCGCGGACCTCTGTTTCCTCAGCTTTTGCTTCTAAGGAGAACGTGCCTACTGCGTTGATAAATCCTTCTGGGGCCGATTCCGGCAAAGGGCGGGCGTTGAGCTCCAGTGCACTAGTTTGCAAATTGAGTGGGACGGCATTCTGTTCAAAGCCGAATTGTCCGAGGACGTTCTGTAACGAGATCAGACGGATTTTTGCGGGACCGATCGAGACTTTTCCCGCTTGGCTGGCTGCCATGGTGCTGGGGTAGGAGGCGCATTGGTAATTCGCTCCCAGAAGGATGGCATTGCCGAGTTGTGGGCGTGGTTCGAAACGCCATGCGGTAACGCCACTTCGATCAAAATCCGGGATGCCCCATTCATCGATACGAATATTGGAGGGGAAGTAGACCTTCAGTTCCACTGGGATGATTTCTCCGACGAAGGGATCGGCTTTGGCGGTGCGGAAAAAGGCGGCGTAGGGAATTGTCTCCGTGCCGATGCGCAATTCCGAAAAACTCACCTTCGTAGCATCAAATACTTCAAATTCGATGGGTTTGCTCTCGATGGTTTGTGCGCCTACGCGAAGGCTGATGGAGGGGATGGTGTGCTTTCCTACCTCGAACGAAGATAGCTGGAACTGATAAACGTAACCGATTTTACGCCCCGGGAGGAGTGTGGTGTTTGGTCCGCCGAAACCTCGAGACTGCAGAGAAGCACCAGGAATACTGGGCATGCGCAAGGTTTCGGGGGGCTCGGTATCCGCTAGCAGAACCTCAACGACAGTCTGCTCGCCACGTGCGAGAAACTGGCTCGACATCGTCACTTGGATCGATGCGGCACAAGCGAGCGATGGGCTGAGCAAAACGAAGATGAGTCGGAGAAATGAGTTCATATGAAGCGAGAGTTTACCAGTCTTTGGCGGGGCGGCGATATTCGTGACGTCCAGGAGCAATGATGCCGCGTTGCAGGTCGGCATTTTCATTGAGCTTGCGAAGTGCTTTTTGCTCCTTGGTTTCGCCAGGTTTTTGATCTTTGCCATGCGTGTTGTTCGGGTCCGGTTTTTCCCCTTCCGGAGTTTTTCCATTGGGATTTTTTTTGCCGTCGCCGTCATTCTCGCCATCGTTTTTGCTCTTTCCGTCTTTGGGCTCTTTTCCTTCGCCCTCTCCATCCTCATCGCCCTCGCCTTGACCTTGGCCTGGTTCTGGACCGTCCTCTTCCCCTTGTCCCTGCATTTGCGCCTGCATTTCCTGTTGCTGTTCCTCCATTTTCTGCCGCAGTTTTTCCAGATACTTGCGTGCGACGATTCCGTTTTGTTTGGCATCTTCATTGTCTGGACGCAGTTCCAGAGCGGAAGAGGAGTGTCGCACCGCATCGGCCCAGTTGAGCAAAATGGTCTGCATTTTGCGAAAGCCAGCTGACTGTTCTTTCGGATCAGAATCTTCCGCTTCCATCCATTCCTTGATCCGGGATTGCAACATCTCCTCGAATTGCTTCTGTCCCTCCTCTTCGCCCGGGTAGGTCTTATTATCAGAGAGCTCCATCCAACCGAGCTGAAATAAAGTATTGCTCATTCCTTGGTGCGCGGAACTGCGGATCGTGGAGTCTTCCGCAGTCATGGACAGCGAGTAGGATTGCCGTGCCTCGGCGAATTCCTTGAGTCGGTAATCGGCGGTGGCCTTGCCCAACTGCAGCGCGGCATGGTCATCGCTAAGAGGGTCTTTTTTCTGCGCAAGGTTCTCAAATAGATCCTGTGCTTTTTTGTAATTCTTCGTTTCAAGCGCGATGCGGGCTTCTGCGACTGACAAATCTTCCGCTGCGCGCGATGGCAGTATCGTGAGGATAAAGCAAACAGCCGCCACCGAAGCGCTGCTAAAGCGTGTCAGCGGGCGCCAACGGGTACCAAGTAACATTGCACTCATTAGGAATAGAATCGCTGGCAATATACACCACTGAAACAGCTCCGTCGCCAATAATTTTTCCCGACCTTTGAGTTCAAACGACTCCAGATCCGCTACAGCTGCCGCAACCATCTGCGGGATGTCTGAAGCTGACTGTGCAAGAGCGAAACGTCCACCGCTTTGCTCGGCGAAGTCGCGCAGCGTGCGTGCTTGCAGACGGGTAATCACTACCTCATCATTGACATCGCGGAAACGGCCATCCGAGTAGTTTTTATCCGGAATAAAACTACCCTGATCCGTTCCAATGCCGACCGCGAAAACATAGGTGCCGGATTGTTTGATGTCGCTGAGCGTGCCTAACAGATTGGGCGAGTGCTCCTCGCCATCTGATAGGATCAGCAAGCCATTATTTGACTGAGCCGTTTCCTTGAGAGTTTTCACCGCTAGCTTAACCGCTGAGGCGAGATCAGAACCGCCGGTAGGGATGGAGTCAAAGTCGAGCTGCTCCACCGTCTCGCGCACCGCGCCGTGGTCTGTGGTGAGAGGTGCGAAAAGATAGGGCATACTGGAAAAGCCCACTACGCCGATGCGGTCGTTGGGTAGCGTTTCTAATAATTCGTAAATGAGCGCCTTCGCTTGATCCAGTCGCGACGGCTTCAAGTCACCGGCCTGCATCGAGCGCGAAAGATCGAGCAGGATGATCAAATTGCGACCACGCGTGCTTTCCCTCTGGCTTGTTCGTTCGAACTGCAGTCTTGCGATGCCGAAAATCAGACAGCTGACAGCGATGAGCAGACCGGAAAAGGCAAGCAACCGAGGAAGAGCGGACGCTCGATTGATCAAGCGGCTGCGCAGTCGATCCGCGACAAATTCTTGCCATTGCTTGCGCTTTTGGCGGGCTGCCGCGGTCGCCACTATGACGAGCAAGGGCACCAGCAACAAGAGCAACAGGAGGTAAGGATGGGCGAAGGACATGAGAAGAATTACGCAGGACGTGGCGGCGGAGTCAGGGCCATCAGCAAGGCACTGATCACGGCAAAAACGGCACTGGGAATCAGAAACCAAAGGAATAGCTCCGTATCCTCGGTGACGGTATAGGTTTTGCGCTCGGTTTTTTCCAAGGCATCAATGGTGCGGAAAGTATCTTTCAATTCGGCATTCGTCTGCGCCCAGTAGTGCTCACCTCCGGTTAGTCGTGACACTTCCTGAAGAGTGGGTAGATCGAACTCCTGACGCGGAAAGCGCTGGATGTTGCTACTCACGCGACCTTCTTTGGTGCCTAGGGCTACTGCGTAAATCTTGATGTTGAGATCGGCGGCGTATTTCGCGGCATCGATAGGAGAAATTTTGCCCGAGTTGTTCGCGCCATCGGTGATTAGCACGACGATCTTCGATTTCGCATCACGAGCGGAAAGGCGTGAGGCGGCTGCGGAAATGGCGGAGCCAATCGCTGTGCCTTGTTCGCGCACCGTGCCATCGCCGTAGCCGTTGCGGTGGTTCAATTTCACGCGCGCCAATCCACCGAGAAGCCAATCGTGATCAAGCGTGATCGGACTGATGTGATAGGGTTGTCCGGAAAAAACGACGAGACCGATGCGGTCATCGGGGCGGTTGTTGACGAAATTCGTCACGACCGATTTCGCGGCATCCAGTCGCTGTAGTGGTGCGCCTTCCGTGGTGTAAAAGTCATCGATCTCCATCGAGAGCGAAACATCGAATGCGATCATGATATCAATGCCAGATGCTGAGCGATTCTGGAATTCCTCACGTCGCACCGGACGGGCCATCGCTAGGATGGCGAAGACCAGAGCGAGAAACATCAGCGGCAGGCTGCTCGCGCCCGGGCCTTGGCGGAGTTTTTTTCCTAACGAAACGAGCACACTCAGGGTAGAAAAAGTGAGAGTGGCATCCGCTCCTCGACCACGGCGCAAGAAAATAGTCGCCAGAGCAGGCAACAGCAACAGCAGCCACCACGGCGAGACAAAGTGGAAATGTTGAAAGAAGTCATTCATGGCGCGGCAAGGTCGGTTCGAGAGGCGACCGCGTGGATCTGGTGCAACAGAGCGCTGGCCTGAGGCGCGAGTAAGGAGAGATCGACATGCTCTTCAGAGGGAGTGTATTTATACCGACAAAGCGTGGAAAAATGTTCGGAGAGTGCATGCCGCATGTTCTCTGGTAGTGCAGCGACAGCATCATGGCGCGCGAGAAATTCCTCGTGCGTTTCAAACAACGAGGGATCAGCAAATGCAATCGTTAGATAACGACGCAGTGCGAGAGAGAGTGCTGTGGATAGGGCCACGGCCGTGGTATGAGACTTGGCCTCCTGCAAAGCCTGTCTCGCATCTTCAAAGGCCCGGTCGCGCAGAGAGTCGTGCTGAGAGGATTTTGCCTGCAGCCAGGAAATCACACGCCACAAAAGGAAAACTCCCGTGACGATACAGACCCATGCCCACCAAGGCCACCACTCGTGCGGCAGCATGTGGGAAACATCGGGAATATCGCGAAGTTCGAGAGATGGTGTGGTTTCTTCCATTAGCGCGAGCGTTTGCGGGTGCGGCGTTTGAGCAGAGAGTGTAGGGCGGGAATGGGATCTTCGTTGGTGGTGAGTTCGGCGAAATCGATACCGTGTTTTTTGAAAATCGAGGCAGCTCCTTCCTGTAGGCGTGTCATTAATTTTTCGTAAGCCATGCGCAGGTTGGGGTTCGAGGTGTTGACGGATGTCTGCCAACCAGTCTCTGGGTCTTCCAAAGTCACACGGCCAGCTTGAGGAAGTTTTTGCTCTAACGGATCTGTGATTCGAATGGCGATGGTATCGTGTTTTGCCGCCAGCTTGCCTAAGGGTTTGTCGAGCGGATCGGCGAGGAAGTCGGATAGAAGAAAGACGAGCGACTTCCGCGGCAGGGCTTGGAGCAATGTGGTGGTGGCTGCGTTCAAAGAGGTGCCGGGACGCGTTGGATGGGCGACGAGAATGTCACGCACCAAACGCAAAAGGTGTTTGGTTCCTTTCGCTGGTGGGATGAATCGCAGTGACTCCTCGGCAAACAGCAACAGCCCGCACTTGTCGCCATTTTGCAGTGCGGAAAAACCGAGTATCGCCGCTGTTTCGGCGGCCACCTCTCGCTTCGAGTAGTGCACCGAGCCGTAGTCGGAAGAGCCGCTGACATCCACGGCTAGAACCACAGACAACTCGCGCTCCTCGCGGAACTTTCGGATGAAAGGCGAGCCCATGCGCGCCGTGACATTCCAGTCAATGAATCGAATTTCATCGCCGTGCTGGTATTCGCGGAAATCATCGAAGTCGAGGCCTTGTCCTTTGAAAGAAGATTGGTATTCCCCGGAAAAAGATTCACGCACCAGACGCCGAGCCTTGAGTTCGAGCTTGCGAACCCGAGCCATCATTTCCTCGACTTGCTGATCGGTCGTCATCGGTCTTCCGGTTAGGGCACAGGAATTTTCGACATCAGACGTGTGATGATCGCATCGGTGGAAATATTTTCCGCTTCCGCTTCATAGGTCACGAGAATCCTGTGGCGTAATACATCATGCGCCATGTCCTTCACATCCTGCGGAATCACGTAGGCCCGACCGGCCATAAAGGCTCTGGCACGCGCGCTCAATGCCAAGTTGATCGTGCCTCGTGGCGATGCGCCGGCGCGGATGAGGTGCTTGAGAGGCGCATCGTATTTCACTGGATCGCGCGTGGCGTTAATGATTTGGACGATGTATTGTCGGATCGCAGGATCGATGTAAACGGAGTTTACCAGCGTGCGGGAGTAAGCGATTTGCTCGGGCGTGGCGGCACTCTTAGTCACGTATGATGGTGCGGAGGTCGCCATGCGATCGAGGATGATCAGTTCCTCCTCGGGAGTCGGGTAGTTGACGGTGACTTTGAGCAAGAAGCGGTCGAGTTGCGCTTCGGGAAGCGTATAAGTTCCTTCCTGATCAATCGGGTTTTGCGTGGCCAAGACAAGGAATGGTTCGGGTAGTTTGTAAGTCTTGTCGCCCAGCGTGACTTGCCGCTCCTGCATGGCTTCGAGCAGTGCGGACTGGACTTTGGCCGGAGCTCGATTGATTTCATCGGCAAGGATGAGGTTGTTAAACACAGGCCCCAGCTTGGGAACGAACGCCGTGGACTGCGGATTGTAGACCATCGTACCGATCAGGTCGGCAGGGAGAAGATCAGGCGTGAACTGAAAACGAGCGAACGTGGTATGGAGACAGCCGGAAAGCGCTTTGACTGCGAGCGTCTTGGCAAGACCGGGAACACCTTCCAGTAGAATGTGACCATTGCATAGAAGTCCGATGAGTAAGCGATCGACCAGCTGGTCTTGGCCCACCAGAACCTGGGCCATTTCGGTTTTTACGGCTTGAATCCAATGACTGGTTTCGGCGATGCGTGCTTGCGATTCTTCAATGGTCATAATCGGTGTTACGATAAGTCGATAGTATGCGTTAATAACGGCACCGTGCAACTTGATTGTGCAAACGATGATTGTTTTCCAAAAAAATCAATGATGGGAAGGGGCAAGATTTCGGAATGAGATGGTAAAGTGGAAAAATATTTGACCTTCTGAACAATCTCAGGCAGCTCTCTGTGCCTCACCAAGAAGGTAAGTCATGACATTCGCTTTCTTTAACTGCATGAAATTCGCGATACGAGCTAGCTGCGCTACACTCTCCTTGTTCTCGCTATGGTCTTGTAGCTCGACTTCGGATCGGCCCATACCGCGTGCCGAGCATGTGATGTATGAGTGGCATGACGACGGGAGTCCCGGTGCGGTCAATGTGCATATCAATCTCACGACCCAGAAGGCGCTGGTGAGGCGAGGAAACCGATTGATCGGGTGGTGCTATGTCGCCACTGGAAAAGAAGGGAAGGGAACTCCGGCGGGAAACTATCGCATACAGGAGAAACTTGTTGAGAAATACTCGAACAAATACGGATGGATCGAGGATGAGTTTGGGAATGTCACCAATGGTGATGCGACACCGGCAGTCAAACTAAAGCCAGGAGAGACCTATTTTCCTGCACCCATGGTGTATTGGCAACGCCTGACCTCGTATGGCATCGGCATGCATATCGGCGTCATTCCTGAGCCAGGCAAACCAGCATCACATGGTTGCATACGAATGCCGAAGGATTTCTGTCCACTTTTTTTCGAAGTAACCCAAGTGGGCACTCCCGTAAAAATTGTCTATTGGGCAAACGATCCTATGATCGTCTGGCAATGATGCGCTTCCGTGATCTCAGTCGGCTTGCTCGGCTTTTTGAGGGGGCGACTGTGCGACAGCTAAGCCGTCACCACGCGGTGACTTTGGCTCGGGGGCATGGATCACTTTGAGCCGGTGTATTGATTCTCCTAACGCTTTTTGCCCTGTTGCATGGCTTGGCTGAACCAGTCGTTGCCCGGAGCGGGAGCCGCGGGGCGGTTGTCACGACGAGGAGCGGAATGGTTGCCACGGTCGTTGCTGCCAGCGCGTCGGTCGGTATCGGGCTTACTCTTCATGCTTAGAGCGATGCGCTTGCGGTCGAGATCGACCTCAGTCACCGTGACTTGCACTTTTTGTCCGACCTTCACGATTTCGTTCGGGTCGCGCACGAACTGATCGCTGAGCTGGCTGACATGCACGAGGCCGTCCTGGTGGACGCCGACATCGACAAACGCACCGAAAGCCGTGACGTTAGTGACGATGCCCGGGAGTTTCATGCCGACTTTGAGATCGGCAGGTTTTTCCACGCCCTCGGCAAAGGAAAAGAGTTCGAACTGCTTGCGTGGGTCGCGTCCTGGTTTCGCTAGCTCGGCGATGATGTCCTTGAGGGTGGGGAGGCCGACATCGGCAGTGACATAGGTTTCCGCTTTGATCTTCTGGCGTAGCTCTGGCTTCGTGAGCAGATCTTGCAATGTGCAGCCGAGATCAGATGCCATTTTTTCGACGAGGGCATAGCGCTCGGGGTGTACGGCGGATGAATCTAGCGGATGCGGGCTATCTGCCACGCGCAGGAATCCGGCGGCTTGCTCGAAAGCTTTGTCGCCGAGGCGCGGAACTTGTTTCAGGGCTTCGCGCGAGGGGAAAGGGCCGTTTGCCGCGCGGTGGGCGACGATATTTTCCGCGAGCGAACGATTGAGGCCGGAGACGTATTGGAGAAGTTCTTTCGAGGCGGTGTTTAGCTCCACACCCACGGCATTCACGGCACTGACGACGGTGTCATCGAGCGAGGCCTTGAGTGCGCGTTGATCGACGTCGTGCTGGTATTGGCCGACGCCGATGGCTTTGGCATCGATTTTCACCAACTCGGCGAGTGGGTCCATCAAGCGGCGGCCGATGCTAATGGCCCCGCGAACCGTTAGATCGAGATCGGGAAATTCCTCGCGTGCCACGTCGGATGCGGAGTAGATCGACGCACCGGCTTCATTGACCACCACAACGGGGATGGAAGAGGGGAGATTAAGCTTGCGGCAGAACGCTTCCGTCTCGCGCGAGGCCGTGCCGTTGCCGATGGCAATGGCTTCGATTTTGTGTTTGGCAATGATGGAGAGCATCTCCTTGGCGGCTTCGTATTGCTGGGTGTTCGAGCCAGCGGTGATGTGGAGGACAGTGTGGTGGAGAAGCGTGCCGGTGGCATCGAGGGCGACGGTTTTGCAGCCGGTGCGAAAACCTGGGTCGATGGCGAGGATGCGTTTTTGTCCTAGCGGTGAGGCGAGCAGAAGTTCGCGCAGGTTATCGGCAAAGACCTGGATCGCGGTGGCGTCGGCGACTTTTTTCGAGTTGAGGCGCATTTCCGTTTCCATCGATGGCATGAGAAGACGCTTGCAGCCATCTTCCACGGCCTCGCGCACTTGTAGGCCAGCAGGACTCTGGCTGCTGACAAATTGCGGCACGGCAATACCAGAAACGCGCTCCAGCGGCACATCGATGCGCATCAGCAGGAAGCCGTCTTTTTCGCCGCGTCGGATCGCCAGTAATCGGTGCGAGGGGATGCTGCGCAGCGGCTCGCTCCAGTCGAAGTAATCGCGGAATTTGGCGGCATCAGCCTCTTCTTCTTTGCCATACATGACTTTCGAGGAAACAATAGCCTCAGCTTCGTAAAGTTTTCGCACATCACCGCGCAGCGTGGCGTCATCGGCGACAATCTCGGCAATGATGTCGCGCGCTCCGGCGAGGGCCTCGGCGGTGGTGGTGACCTCTTTCTCGGCATCGACGTATTTCGCGGCCTCGGTCTCGATGTCGTGCGACGACTGATTTTCCTGCAGAAATGTAGCGAGTGGTTCGAGGCCGCGTTCTTTCGCCTTTGTGGCGCGGGTCTGGCGTTTCGGGCGATAGGGCGCGAAGGCATCCTCCAGGCTAGTCATGGTGAGGCAGGCGAGGATTTTTTTCTTGAGCTCGGGCGTGAGCAGGTTGCGTTCTTCGAGGGATTTGAGAATGGCGGTGCGGCGTGCATCGAGATCGACGAGGCGGAGCATCGAGTCGCGAATGGTGGCGATTTGCACTTCATCGAGTTCGCCGGTGGCTTCCTTGCGATAGCGGGCGATAAACGGCACGGTCGCACCCTCGGCGATGAGCTGCGCGGTGGCACTGACACTGCGGACAGAAATGCCCGTTTCCTGGGCGATGAGAGCGATGTGCTTGGCGGAATCGGTGGAGGAAGAAGCGGTGGTATCAGACATGCGTTGCGGCGATGTTTTGTGAAGTGAGGGAGGGAATCAAGAGTGAAATGCGCAAGGCTGTGGAATCGTGCTTTGGCCCCGGACAGCAGTGTGAGGATTGCAAGATAGCCTGCACATGATGCATGCTATGATGTCTAAGAAATGTCGTTGCCTAACCATTTTTCTGGAACACCACAAACAGCTCCGAGCAAAGCGCCCACAACAGCTCCGCGGTGGCAGTTGTCGCCGCCGACCATGGCGTTGGCGATCATACCTGAGCTAAAGTCCTCGTGGTATTTCCAGGCAAGGTAGAGGGAGGCGGGCATGGACTCGGCAATGTAGCAGGCGGGGCTGAAGCGTTGGCCGATGATATAGGTGTCGGGCTGGGTGAGCCAGCCGTTTGCTTTGTTGCCGGAAATCCAGTCGCCGGCCTCGCGGCGGATGGCATCGTGAAGCGAGAGGCCCTCGCGGATACGGAAAAGCAGCCGTGCGAGGGTATCCGCGGCGCGCTGGACGTTGGCGTGTTTGTGGGTGAGGCCGACGTGTTCTTTCACCGTGGCGCGCAGTTCGGTTAGATCGGCATGGCGCATGACGAAGCAGAGGGCGGGAACCTGGGCGAGGCCTCCGATGTGTTCGTCTTCGATGGCGCACTTGCGCGGGTCCTTTCCGGACGCGTAGCGGGTGAAAAATCCGCGATGGTATTCCTCGAGGTAGGTGTCGCGGTGCTTGCCAGGGGTGAGCATGAAATCGATGTAGTGAGCGAGCCAAGCATCGGGATCATAGCCGTCGTTTTTTTCGCAGAGCGTGACGAGTTCGCTAGCGAGTTGGAAGTTGAGAGTGTTTTCTCCGGCTTGGAGAAACTGGTGGTAGTGAATGCCGCGTTGGCCCCAATAAACGGCTTGGTCGTGGAGGATTTCGCCTTTTGCATTCAGCGCGGTGTATTCCGAGCGCCAGAGAATGGAGCCAGTGTGGGGATTTTTCGGCGCGAGATAGTCGGTGATTTCGCCGTATTCGCGGCGCAGGGCTTCGCGGTCGTAATACCAGTGCACGGGCATGGAAACGGAATCGGCTACGAGTGACCCACGGTAGGCATCCGCAAAGACATCGCGAGGTGGAGAATTTTCTAACATATGGGGAAATCTTCGAGGATAGCTTGAGCGGCGGCGGTGCCACTGGCGAGTGCGGTATCGATGGAAGCAATGCCGCAGTGATCACCGCATTGGTAGACTCCCGGTCTCAGACGCGCGGGTTTTGCCTCAGCGGTGCGCTGCGCTGGTATGGCATGCGGGATGTGATGAATGCGCAGTAGATTCCATGCTTTTGTGCTTTCACCAAACCAATCCAGAAGCTGGGCGCGCACTTGGTTTTCCAGATCGGGGGCCTTGGCAAATTGAGGGTCGATTACGCTCATCGAAATGAGGTGCTTTCCCTTTGGAGCGTAGGCGCGCGACACGGCGGTGAGAACCGAGAGATTGTTGATGGGGCCTTGATCCTCGCCGTTGAGCAGGAGAATCGGTTCATCGATGGGAGGGGTAGGCGCGGAGAAAGATAGACAAGTCACTCCATTGGATGTGTGCGGAAGACTGTTTTCGTCTAACAAGGAAGAGGTGACAGGAGCTTCCGTCGCGATTACGATGGCATCCGCTTTCAGAACCTCGCCATTTTCGAGATGCACGCGGCCTTCTTTGACAGCCACGACACGCGTGTTGAGGCGGAGGCATGATTCAGGCAACGTGGAAGCGAGTTGAAGGGGGATTTCTGCCATGCCTAGAGCGGGAATGGCAGTATCTCCTCGGGCAAAATGTTGCATCACGAAGTCCAACTTGCTTACTGTGGTGTTCAGTTCATTCTCTAAGAAAACACCACTCAGGAAGGGTCGAAAAAAACGATGAATCATCGAATCTGAGAATCCTTGTTGGTGTAAAGCCTCTAAGGTGGTGAGCAAGGGGTTGTGTTTTGAGAAATCGAATCCCCTGAGTCTCAACAGTCCCATGCGCAGCTTATCAGCAAAGGATCCAATCGGATTGAAGACTCCGCGCAAGCCATCGATGGGGTGCCGAAACGGATCCGCGACACGATGCCACTTTCCACCGAAACGCACCAATGCTCCCGGATAAAATCGCCGCAGGTCAAGAGCTGGGTAATCGAGCAAACGTTGGACCTCGGGGTAGGCGGTGAGCAGCACTTGAAAGCCGCGATCGAGTCGGAAACCATCGAGCATGTCAGTGGCGACACGGCCACCGACCCGATCGCTTGCCTCGCACAGGATCATTTGTTTGCCCGCCTCCTGCAATCGACGCGCGCAGGCCAATCCAGCGAGTCCTGCGCCGATAATGACAGTAGTTGTCGAGTCATGGTGAGTGTCAGTCATTTGTTACGGGCTTGGTAATACCATAGAAGGAAATGTGGTTTGCGCAACTGAACAACCATAAAAATACATGAGATATTAACAAGATCAGGAGGTGATTCTCGATCCTATGAGAAAAACTATGGATCTTTCGGTAGTGAAATTTTCTGACTCGTCTTGATGGAAAACGTGAGATTTTTCCCTGCGCAGGCGTTCACCTTAATTCAGGGCAAACGTATGTTGCCTGATGACTCGGAAACTGAATGATTTCATTCATCGTGTGAGAGGAACCACTGAGCCATATCGATCCAGTTGAAGATCTGTTGGAAGAGGTATGGTCATCAGTCGTCGTGCAGTATTCTGATCATCATCGGTATATGGCCGGTTCACTCACCGCTGCACAAGTCTGCGCATCAGATGATCATTAGCATCAGTTTTTCTCTGTATAGTAGTTATAATCGACTGAATAGTCTTTTTACTTTGATTATTATTTTACGAGTAAAAAAATCCGGCACGGATACTCCGCGCCGGATAGAATGGGTGGCGACAATCCGTTAGATCATCGATGCCACTAGTTTCTCGAGCTTGATGATGTCAGCGGAGAACTTACGAATGCCATCCGCTGTTTTTTCGACAGCCATGGCGTCCTCATTGTAGAGGAAGCGGAAGGTTTTTTCGTCTAGCGTAATTTTTTCGATGCCATCGAGCGCGGCGGCTGCTGGATCGAGTCGACGAGCCAATGGTTCGGTAGAAGCTTGCAATTCCTTGAGCAGACCCGGGCTGATGGTCAGCAGGTCGCAGCCAGCGAGCGCTTGGATTTCTCCGACGTTACGGAACGAGGCGCCCATGACTTCGGTTTGATATCCAAACTTTTTGTAGTAATTGTAGATGGCTTTGACAGAGATCACGCCTGGATCTTCGTCGCCTTGGTAGTCCTTGCCGGTGCTGGCTTTATACCAATCGAGGATGCGACCCACGAAAGGAGAAATGAGTTGCACTTTCGCCTCGGCGCAGGCCACGGCTTGGGCGAAGGAGAATAGCAGTGTCAGGTTGCAGCGGATGCCATCTTTTTCGAGGATCTCGGCGGCTTTGATGCCTTCCCAGGTGGAGGCAATCTTGATGAGAATGCGCTCACGACTGTGACCTTCCTTTTCGTAGGCAGCAATCAGTTCGCGGGCCTTAGCGACCGTGGCATCGGTATCGAAAGAGAGGCGGGCATCAACTTCTGTGGAAACGCGGCCTGGCACGATTTTGAGAATTTCCAGACCGAAGAGGATGAGAATGCGATCGAGAATGGCGGAGAGTTGCTCTTGGCCAGTAAGACCGGAGTTGCGGAAATCAGCCACAGCCTTTTCAACAAGCGGGCGATACTCCGGTTTTTCGGCAGCTTGCAGGATCAATGAGGGATTGGTGGTAGCGTCCTGCGGTTGGTAGGATTTCATCGATTCGAAGTCGCCCGTATCGGCTACTACTACGGTGAACTGCTTCAGTTGATCTAGTTGTGTCAGGCTCATGTCGGCGTCTCTGTAGCGTGCGGAGGGCGATATGGGAAGACGAAACTGCGGGTTTTGTGTCGGAATTACCTGGGTAGCCGCCGAATGGATTTCTGCGAGATCAGAGATCGAAAACAAAGCACGCAGTAAAACGAACGTTTGCATGATCGCGATAATAGTACCAGATATCGATGATGTCGTAGTGGCAAACAGATTTTTCCGCAGCAGGCGGGTCGAGAGTTTCCGTGGCGTGCACCATCGCAGTCCGGCAGTGCATCTCTCATTGCGACAAACATTTTGCACAGGAAAGCTTGCAAAATGAGTCGCGAGTGCATCAGAGTGCGGTATGAATTTTACGGAATTTTCCTCGCGCTACCTGATCAAGCACGGCGCGAAGATACAACTGTCTCAGACTGATCCTGACGAGAAAATCTGGTCCCCGCCAGAGTTGAGGCATTTGGGCGAAAGGAAGTTTGACAAGTTGCGCGATGAGATTCAGGCCTTACAAAAAGTGCTTTATGCGCAGGGCAAACATCGGATTCTGATCATTCTGCAAGCCATGGATACAGGTGGCAAGGATGGTTGTGTGAAGCACGTTTTTTCGCGGGTGGATCCTCAGGGAATCAGCGTGAAGGCATTCAAAAAACCGACGAACGAGGAACTCGCCCATGACTTTCTCTGGCGGGTGCATCCGCATGTGCCGGGCAATGGTCAGATTGTGGTTTTTAACCGCAGTCACTACGAGGATATCATATCCGTGCGGGTTAAGAAGCTGCGGCCGGACGATGTCTGGAAAAAACGCTACAGGCATATCCTCGATTTCGAGAAAATGCTGGTGGACGAAGGCACTACGATCCTGAAATTTTTCTTGCACATCTCTCCTGATGAGCAAAAAGCCCGACTCGAATCACGCCTGAGCCAACCAGAAAAGCACTGGAAGTTATTTCCAGAGGATTTGCAAGATCGCGTTCTTTGGAATGACTTTATGGCGGCGTATGATGAGCTGTTATCAAAGACATCCTCGACACAGGCACCGTGGCATGTGGTGCCCGCTAACCGCAAGTGGTATCGCAATCTGGTTGTGGCGCAGATCGTGGTGGACCGGTTGCGCGCTTTGCAGATGGATTATCCGAAGCCGACTTGGGATCCGAGCTCGATTGTCATCGAGTAGCCCGTCGGCCGTGCAGACAATTCGTGCTAAAGTTTCAGTATGTTCTGGGTATTGCTTGCCAAGAGCTGGGAATTATTCTGATGTTCGTGCATGCAATACTCAGAAAAGCTTTCTCAACGAATCATCGCATCTGGATCCCGCCTCTGCGTGGGGCTTGATCCCCGGCCCGTGGACGGTGACATCGACGCAGTGGAAGACTTTCTCAAAACGGTAGTCGAACAGACATGGCGCCATGCTGCGGCTTTCAAGCCAAACATGGCCTACTTCGAGGCGATGGGTCTGCGCGGTATTGAAATTCTCGACCGCATGCTTTCCTGGATGCCGCGTGAAGTGCCCATCATTCTCGATGCCAAGCGGAGCGATATAGGCGAAACGCAAAAATACTATGCTCATAGTTATTTCGCGCATTGGAATGTGGATGCTGTAACGTTGAATCCTTTTCTTGGTTATGATTCGATCGAGCCCTTTCTCGACTGGGCGGGTAAAGCCGTGTATTTGCTTGCTGTTACCTCAAATGCGGGATCTGCGGATTTTCAGCAGCAGGTGCTGGCAGATGGTCGATCGGTATTTGAATTGGTCACCGCACTGGGCGAGCGGGCTGTAAGGGAAGGGCGGGTCACGGACGTGGGGTATGTGGTGGGATTGACCAATGCCGCTGGCGTGTTGCGTAACATTCCGGATGCACCGTTGCTTGTGCCGGGTCTCGGGGCGCAGGGCGGAGATTTGGATGCACTAGCGGCATCCGACCGTAAGGCACCGGATGTGATCAATGTGTCTCGTGGAATTTTGTATGCGGGAGACGACAACACTTACGAGCAACGCGCGGTGATATGGGCGGCGCGCATTCGTGAGGCGTATCAAGGCTGATGGTTTTTAATCTGGATACAGCATCCGCCCGCAGTTTTCACACTGCGTCAGCTCCGTAGCGGCAAGAACTTTCACCAGTGTAGTCGGAACCAGCTTCATATGGCAACCGCCGCACATGCCGTTACTGGTTTGAACGACAGCTGTGCCATTTTTGGTTTTCATCAGTCGGTCATAAAGTGGCAATATGTCAGGGTCGATGGCGGCCGCGAGTTGGGCGCGCTGCGTGGATAATTCTTCACGTCGCGACAGCAGTTGTTCTTTTTTGGTTATCAGATCGTTCAAGTCATCATTGACCAGCGCCTGCGAACGCGCCAGCTGTGCTTCTGCTGCCTTGATTTTCAGTCGCAACTCATCGGCCTGCTCCATGCATTCGAGTTCTTGCGTTTCGAGCTGATCGATTTCTTTATCGTAGCGGATGACTTCATTTCCCAGCGCGGTGTATTCCTCATTCTTACGCGTTTCGAACTGCTGTTGCTTGAGTCGCGTGATGGTATTTCGACGCGTGCCAATATCGAGTTCGATTTTTTTTGTTGCCACCTCGCATTGACGAAGAGCATCGATCGCCTTGGCTAGCAGGGCTTGGTCTCCTGCGAGCAATCCATTCGCTTGGGCTTCATCACGTGGAATTTTTTCCAGATCGCGCGCAATGCTGAGGAGTTTTTGATCGCGTTCTTGAAGAATGAGTAACTCTTTAATGACTGGCTGCATGAGTTCATCATGTACGGCAAGATGGGATCGGGCAAGTATTCGCGCGAAAAAAATGATTTTGCCTAGCTTGTGATTGCCATAGTCGGAGGGATGAGATAGTATAATGGCTGAAATGCCCGAGGGAGTTTTCCAACAATTACAAATCCGTTGCCCCAGTTGCAACCAGCGCTTTCGCGTAGGTCCGGAGTTGAAAGGGCGCAAGGTAGAGTGCGGTAGCTGCCAGTTTCGTTTTCTGGTGGATGATAAGGCTGAACTAAAGAATCGGAAATTTTATCCAGGAGAAAAAAACGACCCTACCTTGAGTCAATACTCGCGCCAGCCCAATAGCGAATTTGCGGTGATCACGCCTGTGGAACCAGTCGTTTATATCGATAGTCCCGTGATGGATCGTGTCGAGCCTACGCCCATTAGTAAAATCATTTTCGGCATCGTGGGAGGTGGAGTCATGGCGTTCACTTTGCTGATATTGATCACTGGCGCTTCCTCAAGCGGCATATTGAATGGTGTCACCACGGATCGGCGTCTCGTCATTGCTGGATTTGCGGCACTTGTCGGGACCATCATGATTACCTACGCCAACCCTCGTGCGCGTGGCAAAGCGATGTTTTTTGCTCTGCTTGGTTCTTTGGCGCTGATATCGACACCCATTTTTCTCACCGAAGGCTCGAAGGCACTCACGAGCGTAAGTCAGACTGTGGAGAGTATCGCACCTCCTCCCGTTTCAGGTGACGGACGCAAGAAAATTTCCGACCTAAAAGCCGCCGTTGGCTACGCGCCCATGGAGACCGCTATGCTGCAAGCTGGCCAGGGAGGTCAGGTCATGGGCATTTGGCTGAGAGGGTTGCGTGAGAGCAATGCGGAGATGGTCTATACCTATCTCGTGCGCAGCAGCCAGTCTTCCCAGCAATCGCACTTATACCCACGGATGAATCAGAACGCCCTGATCGTTCTGATTAACCCCAAACTTACGTTAGAGGAACTGGCTTTGCAATCTGAGCGTATCGGAGCGGTGTCTCAGATCGTGCCGGAACTGCATCTGATCGAGGTGAAAGTAGCTAATGAACGCTTTTCTGAGCAATCGCCAATTTTACTTAATGACAAGGAAAATGGTGCGTTCTATTTGCTGAATTTGCGAGAACTGCAAGGTATCGATATCCGTCGCATCAATGACGCGCTGCTGCGCTTGGCATTGGCTGATCCGCTGCAGTCGCGTGACGACATTATCAAGCGGATGATCGAGTTGTTAGAAATAAGTGATCGCGAAATGTTGATCAACATATGCAAAGCGATGCTCGTGTGGAGCGATGGCAAAGACGGAGCGCCTCAGGCAGCCATGAAAGCGGCGTCCATTTTGTTTATTTCAGAAAAAGACCTTCCCATCGAGGTTGCGACATTTCTCGCCAAATGGCAGCAGTCGGACCTCTATCCAATCCTCGAGCAACTCTGGTTGAATGATCCGACGAGCTGGGAGGAAGTATTCATGAAATCGGGCGAACCTGCTGAAGCGAGGGTGATCAAGCACTTGACGCAAGGCAGCAACCGTCTGCGTATGTCTGCCGCGCGCATCATAGGGCGTGTTGGTGGAAAATCAGGTGAGGAGGCTCTGCAGTTCGCGCTCGAAGCCACCACGGACCTCGAGCTGCAATCCAGCTTCAGCAATGCCCTTGACGCCATTCGCCAACGCCAGCGATGATTCGCGTATTCTAGGGAATGGATGGTTTCAGCCATCGACGAGCTTTGCAACAAACTGATTCCGCGTGGAAAAATCCCTGCTTTTTCTCATCGCTATTCTTGTGCTTTGGTGCATAGTATTTAGTGGAAATGAAATGGTTTCGTTTCCTCAACCATAAAAAAATAAGACTATGCAAACTGCCAATGTGAATCCGCCGATTACCGTTACCGTTCGTCACGAGGAACTGACTCCCTCGCTTCGGGAATACGCTGAGAAGAAGATCGAGAGTCTTCATCTGGATTACCCGAAAATCATCGAAGCGAAGGTGATTCTCGACGTTCAGAAAAATCGACACATTGCGGAGATCATTCTTTTTTGTGCCAACCATATCACCATTGAGGCTCATAGCGAAGATCGCAACATGTATGCGGCGATGGATGCTACGATTGAAAAAATTGCCCGGCGCATGCGCAAGCAAAAGACCCGTTTGATGAAACGGAACCGCCCTCATCGCAATGAATCCATTCGCTATCTGGAAGAGCGCTATTTCACGGAGGAGGCGATGGATCATCCAGAGGATTCGACACATGATCCCGAGCCCTTCATCATTCATCCGGACAAGTATAAACTCCGCACAATGTATAAAGAGGACGCGATCATGGAGTTGGAGCTGGGAGATCGTCCGTTTGTGCTTTACAAGTCGGCAAGGCGTGGCTGTCTCACTATCATTTACCGTCGTAAGGATGGTGAATTTGCCGCGCTCGATTTGAACGGTGACATGATGGGATGAGCTGCGATCGTTTTTGGTAGCGGCCCCTGTAACGCAAACAAGCTCCCCGATCGGGGAGCTTGTTTTGTCTTGTGCGGAGAGTGACCGCAGAGATTATTTCGCTTTTTTCGACGCGTAGCCTTCGGTAATGTTGCCTTTGTCATCGAGCTTTCCGCAGGACCAGAGCATGCCACGGCAGACTAGGTTCAGGAAACGATCGTCGCCCACTGTGGCGTTGTTATGGCCCAGTGTGGTGCTGAAGATCTTGGTCTTATTTTCACCGAACTCATTGGTCCAAACGATCACGGCATGGTTTTTTCCTGGATTGTTGCCGCCGTCCTGTTTGCCTTCCGCCAGTGGTTTTGCTGTAGGCCAGTTTTTAAAGTTGCCCTCGATACCGTGCACGTTGTTATAGAGTTCCTCGTTGATCGTAGTCCAATCAGAAAGTCCTTTGACAATTGGATGGTCTTTCGCGGTGTAGGTGATCTCGATGGGTTTTTGCGGGCCGTGTCCACTGGACTGTAAGCCTAGCATATTGAACCAGGACGCTTCCGGCGCGTCTGGGCTCATAGGTTGCTGGAATTTTCCGCTACGATAGGAGTGCATGGCGCAGTGTAGGTTCACTGCTGGCACGCCGTCCTTGTGTGCGTTAACGATGTTATTGATGATGGTCTGATCCGTCACGTCGGCAGCACACTCGTCGTGAATCACTACATCGTAGGCTTTAGCCCAGTTTGGGTCTTTGTAGATCGCGAAATTGGGCTTGGTCGATCGGTCATCGGTATACTCGATGGTAACTTGGCAGTTGACGCGGGCTTCAATGCCCTCGGACAGTATGAACTGCTGTTTGCCATAGTCGTGGCAGCAACCGCCGATGACGAGGAGCACTTTGAGAGGTTTGACTTCCGCCTGGGCAAAGCCGAGGCTTGCGAAGGCACAACTGATGAGGAGCATGGTTCTGATCATACGGGTGAGGCAATTACTGTGCGAAACGAATCAATTTATCAATGACATTTCTGGCAGGGCTGGCGAAGCGAAAAAACAAATGCATCTGAAATGACTTATTTTTTCAAAGTAAGGGGAGGAATGGGTGGTTTCCCCGGAATCAATTTGTTGCCAGTGCCTTGGCTTTGCGCTGTCGTGCGACCAGTCGCATCGCGGTGATGACTGGAAAAGCCAAAAGTTCCGGCTTGTGTGGAGGTCTGACCGGTAAGTCGACCGCTCGCATCGCGAAACTGTGTTTGGAAGCGATGGGACGAAGAGGGGATTTGGGTCTGTGCCGTGCCTGTGAGTCGACCAGAGGAGTCGCGGAATTGAGTGGACTGGGAGTGAGACGAGTTCCGGCTTTGCGCGGTGCCTGTCAATCTCCCGCTGGCATCACGATACTGTGTGGCCGCACTGCTAGGTGATTGCGGACGAGTCACAGCGGTGCCGATCAGTCGGCCGCTGGCATCGCGGATGGTGCTAGTCACACTGCCATTTCCTAAATCTCTCCGTTCGATCGTCTGCAGTACTCGACCACTGCCATCGCGCACCACTTCGCGACTGCTTTGACCTAGAACAACCGTGCATAGCGATAGCGCCACCGTCAGAGAGATAAGCTGTTGCTTCATGTGGTATACGACGTAGTTCAGTGAGTGATTATTCATGTGCGAAAAAGATTTTTTGGGGGCTGGACCGGCCTGATGCTGAGTGGGAAACTAGGGGAGAGAATGAATCAGGGTTGGTAGCGATCTTCTCGGCGGAAAAATCTCTTTGTCATCGCGTCAATCCGCCGTTGGGAGAAAAGTAATTTTCACATTGCCCTCTGGGCGCTTCATTTCATCCGATAAGGTGGAAACACTGGCTTTCTGGTCGACGGATCCGCCATCGAGGGCGCTACGCAAAGCACCTTCGACCAATTGGCCGCAGTGGATTTTCATGGGTGGCAGGGTGCCGAGGTCTCCGCTGAGCTCATCAGCTGTCATGGCGCGAGCTTGTTCAATGGTTTTACCCTTGAGCAATTCGGTGGCCATCGAGGCGACGGCGATCGCGGTCTGGCAGCCGAAACTTTGGAATGTGGCGCGGTCGATGACTTTTTTGCCATCCTTTTCCGTGAACTTCAGCCACATGCGCAGCATATCGCCGCAATCGGGTGAGCCTACCGTGCCCACGCTATCGGCATCCGGCATTTCTCCCTGGTTGAGCGGGCTGGTCAGTGCCTTGCGGACGTTTTCTTCGAAATTGTTCATGGGGACAGTCTAGAACCGGGGGTGAAAAAACGCAAGGCGGGATCGTGTTGTGATTTGACCACCGCGCGGGAATGTTTCAGCATGGGGCATGGATTTCACCTCAGTGCCCCCGCAGGCCAATGGCAGCGAGCTTGCGCGGTTTTCTTTTGCCGAGCCCACGAGTGAACTCGCCAAGCGATTGGTGGAGTTGTTGGATGGTGGCAAAGTGTGCGATGTGCAGGAGATCAAGGACTCGCACGCGACTGACAAATGGTATGCCAGAGCGCAGCCCGATGTGGTCGTGTTTGCGGAGAGCACGGAGGATGTTTCGAAGGTCATGGCCTTCGCGCATCAGCAACGCATTCCGGTGACGACGCGCGGAGCGGGGCATGGGTATGTGGGGGGCTGTGTGCCGAATTGCGGGGGCATCGTGCTGTCTTTGATCCGCATGAAACGCATCGTCGAGATCAATCCCGCGGATGGGGTGGCGGTGGTGCAACCGGGTGTGATCACGGCGCACTTGCAGGAAGCGGCGCAGCAACTGGGCTGGGACTACCCGCCGGATCCGGCATCGCTGAAAGATTGTTCTTTGGGTGGCAACATCGCCACGAATGCCGGCGGGCCGCGTTGTTTGAAGTATGGGGTGACAAGAAATTATGTGTTAGGATTGGAAGTGGTGCTGGCAACGGGGCAAGTGGTCCGCTGTGGGGGCAGGGTGCACAAAAATAAAACCGGCTTCGACTTGGTGGGACTGTTCACTGGATCGGAGGGGATGTTAGGCGTAATCACGGAAGCGACATTACGGCTGATTCCTAAGCCGCGCACGCGGGCGATGCTGGCCGCGATTTTTCCCGAGTTCGACCATGCCGCGTCGGCGGTGCAGGAAATTTTCCGACAAGGCTACCTTCCCTCCGCTCTGGAGATCACCGATTCCTTCACGCTTACGGCAGCAAGGAAACGACTGGGTGACGATTTGCTGCCTGCGGGAAATGCGCATTTGCTGGTGGAGACTGATGGCTCTGCGGTCGCGGTGCGGGCCGAGATCGAGGAATTGACGCAATTGCTGCTTCGCATGGGAGCCACTCATATTGTCCCTGCGATGGACGAGGCGTCCTGCGAAACGTTCTGGAAAATTCGACGTGAGTTTTCCTACTCCCTGCGCGATACTGGACTCACGAAGTTGAACGAAGACATCGTCGTGCCGCGATCGAAGCTGGTGGACTTGGTGCGTTTTGCTCGTTCCTTGCAGGAGCAAACGGGAATCGCAGTGGCATGTTTCGGGCACGCGGGTGATGGCAACATTCACACCAACCTGATGGTGGAGGATTATCATTTGCCTGAGAATCGTAAGCGCGGAGATGAGGCGCTGAATCTCCTTTTCACTTGGGTGCTGGAAAATGGCGGCGCGATCACGGGTGAACATGGCATCGGTCTGGCAAAAAAACCCTGGATTCATCAGGCGCTGGGCGAGACATCCTTGTCATTGCAACGCGCCCTGAAGCGAGCCAGCGATCCACGTGGTATCCTCAACCCAGGCAAGTGGCTGGATTGAAAACTTCCACTATCCTAGTAGATGAATACCACGACTATTTCGATAGTTTTTTTCGATGTATCGTGTTAATTGATGCATCATCGGTATGATATTCGTGTGAAAAGTTCTCGTGGCTTAGCCCGTGGTCCGCAGGCCGGAGGCGATGGCGTTGATCGACAGGAGCAATTTCGGCAACAAGGTTTCGGCGGCGCTGACGTTTTCTGCGGCGAGGTGGCCTCGCCATTCTCGCAGCAGGGTGACTTGCTGTTGATGCAACACGGCCAGTGGTTCATCGCGTATGGTCAGTGTTTTGATCATGCGCGGGCGGCGCGTTTCCATGCCACCATCGAAGAGATCGGCGAGGAGGCGTCTGGTGCGGTCGAACTCGCTGACGATGAGCTCCATAAAGGTTTCGCGCAGTGTGGCATCAGTGACCAGAGCAGCGTAGGACTCCATGATGCCGCGGTTCGCCGAGTGCAGATTGGTTTCCACGTTGGTAAAAAGATAGGCGACGAAGGGCGTGTGGTGCAGGGCTTTTTTCAGCGCGGCGAATTGTAGCGGCTGGGAGTTCTGGAGTTCTTCCAGAGCGGAGCCGACGCCGAACCAACCGGGTAGGTAGAAGCGCGCTTGGGTCCAGGAGAATACCCAAGGAATGGAGCGGAGGTCAGCGATGCTGTGACCTTTTTTGCCGGTGCGACGCGCTGGACGCGAGCCGATGCGGGCGTTTTCTAGAGCATCGATGGGCGTGACTTGGCGATAGAAATCGATAAAGCCGGGCTTCCGCAGCAATGCCTGATAGGCACTGGTGCTATTGCTGGACAAGTGGCTGAGGATGGCGAAGAGGTCATCATCCTGATGCGGTGCTTGCTCGTGCTTATGGCGCGCGGTGGTGATGGCAGCTCCAGCGAGTAAGAGCTCTAGGTTGTAAGTGGCGTTAGCGAGGTTGGCGTATTTCTGTGCGATGGTTTCGCCTTGTTCGGTCATACGGAACCCACCAGACAGAGAGCCATGGGGAAGCGAGGCCATGAACCAATGCGTGGGTCCAGCGCCTCGTGAGATAGTACCGCCGCGCCCGTGGAAGTAGCGGAAATGCAAGTCGTATTGTTTTGCGGTGGCGGTCAGTCGTGTTTCGGCTCGGTGCAAGGCCCACTGGGCAGCGAGAATACCACAGTCCTTGTTCGAATCCGAATAGCCGAGCATGATTTGTTGCGATGCTTTGCTGTTGGTGGAAACTTCTGGGCTAGAAAGGTGGCGCTGGAGAATCGAACGCATCGCAATCGGCATGGCGAGGTATTGCTCCATGATTTGCGGAGCGCGATCGAGGTCATCCATGGTCTCGAACAAGGGTACAATTTCTAAGGGACACCACAAGCCTTCTACTGATAGATTCATCAATCCTGCTTCGCGAGCTAGGATGTGCACGCCTAACAAGTCGCTGACTTGTCTGGTCATGGAAACGATCAAGGCACCGATGCCAGCGGTGCCGTAAGCTCGGCGATGGGCTGCGACCACACGATAGGCCCGTAACACCAGATCTGCTTGTTCACCGGCACTTGCTGTGTCGTGCAGAAAAGGTCGGGCGGAATGAAGTTCTTGACTGAGGAAAGAAATACGACGGCTTTCCTCCCATTGACCGTAGTTTTCGCCATCGGCGATACCAGCGGCGTGCAAAAGCTGGGCGATCGCCTGATCGTGAAACTCGGAGTTTTGTCGGACATCCAGTGTGGCGAGGTGAAAGCCGAAAATCTGCAATTTGTGTCGCAGTGGGCGAATGTGCTGCTCCACAATCAAGTGGCATCCGCACTTGGCGATCGTTGTGGCGAGCAATTCTAGATCAGCATCCACTTGTTGCGGGTGTTGATAAATGCTGAGCAAGCCATCGAGCTCTACGGATTCACGGATCGCGATCATCATCAGGGTGGCGAGCTGACGCCATGGCTCTTCGCTGAAGCGATCGAAAATTTCTGGCGTAAACTCCTCGGGGATCAATACCGTAAGCTCCTCGATGCGCTGTGTGAGAGCCTCTGGAATACGATTGAGGTGCTGTGACAACGTGAGGTTGTTAGAAAGTTCGCCCAGTTCCCGTTGCAACAGCTGGAACGCGGCTCGGCGCAGCATTTGCAAGGTTTTTTCCGTGACCTCGGGTGTGACCAGCGGATGACCATCGCGGTCGCCACCGATCCATGTACCAAAACTGAGTTGTGGGATGTTCCCGGCCGCACGCAACATATCCAGAGGGAATCCAGCATCGCGCCAAGCTTCAGTAAAATGCAAATCTAGTCGATCGAGCGCGGCGGGGAAGAGATCGCGTAGGTAGTGAATGGCATCGCGCAATTCACGGAAAATGTCAGGCCGCGTCAGGTGGATTTCACCGGTGCGCCAGAGCGTTTGCAGAGCGGTCACGATACGATCTCTGATACGTCGTTTTTCTCGATTGGTAAATTTCGGAAACTCGTAGCGCACCAGTTCATCATAGAGCGCGCGATGTCGTTCGCGAACTGAGGCACGTTTTGCCTCGGTCGGGTGAGCGGTGAGAACAGGCTGCACATCGACATCTGCCAGCACCTGCAAGATTTCCTCAGGCTTTAGTCCGATGGACTGCATGTCGCGTAGCGCTTGCGGCCAGAGCCCGCGGATCGAGGTGGCGCCGAGTTCTTTTTCTCGCTCCCGGCGGATAGCGGCTGCCACGCGCTCTTCTACCATATTGAGCAACTGGAAACCGATCGAGTAGAGTTGTTGGACGCCCTCGGGTGCGGCTGATTGAGGTGCGGGATGTCCCGACCATGGAAGGTAGGGGAGCAGTTCGTGTTCGCCCAATTGTTCGAGAGCCTCACCGAGGCATTCGATAAGAAAGCTGAGCGTTTCATCGATGAGTTCGAAACCTTCCAGGCGAAGGCGTTGGCGGGCAATGGGATCGTTTGACACGGGATCAGAGAGTGAGGATAATAGCTGAATAAGCAGACAACGTGCCGAAGTTTAGTCGAATGGGATCCCCATGCGCAAGACGGATCCCTGTCAGGCTATGTCTCGCAGTCGATTACTCTGTCGGAGTATTTGCTGCTGGTTGATCTTTGCGGGAAAATTCCGCAGTATTGCTAAGATACCAGAGTCCGAAGGCCGTGCCGATGACGCTGAAAAGAATCAACAGACCGATCGCGACAAGGATGTTAGATTTCATAGCGGGAGAGTTTCAGAATTTACGAATGCGAGTGTCCTGCGCCAGATTGAGCTTAGTTTTGGGGTGATCGCTGGTGAAGTGCAGCCCACGAGATTCTTTGCGTTTCGCTGCACAATCTACAATCATCGAAGCCACGGAGACAAGGTTTCGAAGTTCCAAGATATCGGCATTGACGCGGTGGCCCCAGTAAAATTCCCGCACTTCTTTTTTTAAATTACGCAGGCGAGTCGCGGCGCGGCGCAGTCGGTTATCGGTACGCACGATGGAAACATAGTCCCACATCAAGCGGCGGATCTCATCCCAGTTGTGATAAATGACCACCAATTCATCCGGTGCTGCGGTATCGCCATACTCCCAGACGGGTATGTCAAAAAGTTCCGATTCCCGTTGTGGATGGAGGTGAGCGAGCATTTCCTCCAGAGCGCGGCGGGCGGTGACATTGCCCTCGAGCAGGGAATTGGATGCTAACCGATTGGCACCATGCAGGCCGGTGCAGGCGACTTCTCCCACGGCATAGAGTCCGCGTAGGGTAGTCTTCCCATTGATATCCGTGACGACGCCACCGCACTGATAGTGAGCAGCCGGCACAACTGGTATAGGCTCTTTTTCGCAATCCAAACCGAAGCGCAGGAGCGTTTCGTAAATGAAAGGAAAGCGCTCCTTCATGAAGCCTTGCGGTTTGTGGCGCACATCGAGATACACACAGGGGGCACCAGTGCGTTTGATTTCGTGGTCGATGGCGCGCGCGACAATATCTCGCGGAGCCAGAGAGCCGCGTGCGTCGTGCTTGAGCGTAAAGTCCTCACCCTTTTGGTTGATCAATACCGCGCCCTCACCACGTAAGGCCTCGGATACGAGGAAAGATCGCGCTTCCGCACCACTGGCGGCGGGGTTGTAGAAGCAGGTGGGGTGAAATTGGATGAACTCCATGTTCGCGATCGTGGCTCCGGCACGCCAAGCCATGGCCACACCGTCGCCGGTAGCTGAGTCGGGATTGGTGGTGTAAAGATAGACCTTGCCGCAACCGCCCGTGGCGAGAATCACTCGGTCCGATCGGAAAATCTCCACTTCTCCGGTATCGCGATTCAGAACGTAGGCTCCCAGCACTCGATCATCCGTGACCATGCCGAGCTTGCCGGTAGTGATGAGATCGATCGCAAAATGATGCTCCAACAAAGTGAGATTCGGCGTCTTGCGGGCAGTCGCCACGAGAGCCTCGGCGATTTCACGTCCGGTCGTGTCGCGCGCGTGAAGGATGCGTCGTTTCGAGTGACCTCCTTCTTTTCCAAGTGAGTAGTGCCCGTCCGTAGCATCGAAATCCACACCGTAGTGGACGAGGTCGTCGATGGTGTTTGCGCCTTCTTCGATGATGCTGCGCACCACCGATTCCACGCAGAGACCAGCACCGGCATCGAGCGTGTCGGCGATGTGAAGCTCGCAGGTATCTCCCGCATCGCGCAGTGACTCAGGTAAAACAGCCGCGATCCCTCCCTGCGCCCATGCGGTGTTGGACTCTATCATCGTGCCCTTGGTGAGGCAGATGACTTTGCCATGCTGGGCGGCACGAATGGCCAGCGACAATCCTGCGATGCCACAGCCGATAATCAAAAAATCCGTAGTCACAGTGAAAGAGTAGAGGCCTCAGTCCTCTTCGAACTTGCGGGCGATGAGATCCGATAGCGCGCTCATAGCGGCCTCTTCATCTGGACCATCGGTCGTGACAGTGATGATGGAACCGTGCCCGGCAGCTAGCATCATCAAGCCCATAATACTTTTGCCCTCGACTTCCTCGCTGTCTTTTTCGACGCGCACCTCGCATGTGAATCGGTTCGCAATTTTCACAAACTGCGCCGCTGGGCGAGCATGAATGCCGAGTTTGTTTTGAATGGTAAGTTCGCGTGTGATGGCCATGTGCTTGAGGGACTAAATGCAGAAACAGGGACGAATGGAAAGAATAAAATGAGGCATTGTTCGGCGAAGATATCTGAGGACAAAGCGGTTCAGAAAAAAGAATTCTAGCAGATGATTCAGGGAAGGCGATGAGATGAACCAGCTCTGGGATCTGTTCATTTCAGATTCGATCGATCTGTCAGAGTTTCAGTTCGGAAAAGGATCTTTTTGAAAGCGGTAGTATTGTTCGCGCAGAGGAGTGGCTCCGGGCTCGGCCGTGATGGCTTTTTTGGACCAGTCGACGGCTTTCTCGCGATCGCCACGCGCAAAGTGAATCTCGGCCATGGTGTCGAGATAGGCCGCTTGGTTCGGGCGCAGACGCAGCGCTTCAGTGGATTCTTTTTCTGCATCGTCGAGCCGTTTTATAGCACGGGCGGCGAGCCAGGCTGCGGAGTTGCGCACATTGTCGTCTTTCGGAAAAAGATCACGATTTTTCATGAGTGCCTGCCACGATTCCTCGAACCAGGCGTCGTGTTGCTCCCGTGCCCCGATCAGGCGAAGGCAGGGAAAAAATTGATCGGCGAGGGAGGCATCCGCGAGGAGTGATTGATGGCAATCGCGAAGCAGGGCGATCGCTTGTTGCGGTTGTTTGGCATACATACCAAAGGCGCGGGCCATGTCCGCTTTCTTGCGTGTGCGGAAAGCGGTCATCATGGTGGAGGTATCGCCATCGGCGAGGGAATGGAGAATGAAGGCTTCATAACCAGAGAGGGCCAGATTCCACTGCCCGGTAAGAAGTTGATCCTCGGCGCTCGAGTATAGGGCCACATGCCAAGCGGCATCGCGAGATCCGCAGTGGAGAGCCATTTGGCGCCAGGCTCGGGATTTGTCGATGAAACCCAAGTGCTGATAGATAGCAGAAGCGGTGATCATCATCGCACTATCGCCCAGAACGAGAGATTCAAACAAGGCTTCGGCTTTTTGCGATTTTTCTTGATGACCGGCGTTTTGCCAACAGAGCGCGGACCAGAGAATCGAATGAATGGTGTCCGGCGAGGATTTGAGGGACTCTTCCCATTTGACGGCAGCGAGTTCCCATAGCTCTAAATTCATGAGATCATCGGTGTCGAGTTCGGTTTCCGCGGTGCAGGACCACTGGGCGTATTGGGAGGAGCGAGTGATCGCGGCGAGCACGGCTAGCAACTTGCGGTGTGCCTCCGCGGCACCTGGCTCGTCTTGATGCAGAGCCGCGCGTATGGCTTTATCCAGCCCTGGGAGTTCGGCTCGTTTGTCGGGGATTGCATGGAACAATACGAGCATCTGCCGAAAGCGATCTGGTCGTTTTTGATCCGGGGATATCTCGCCCAGCCACTCCCACCATTGGCTGAAATAGCTATTATCAGAAAAAGCATTGCGGATCATAGCGCCCCAGAGAACATCGTCTTCCTTGGCGTAGGCGCACGAAATCTTCATCGCTGTCTCAGGAGCAAGGCGGGTGTTGGAGTAGGCGGAGAAAAGCAAACTAAGAAACTCGGAAAATTTTTCATTATCCTTCTCGGACAACTCCAGCATGCGAGGGATAAACTGGTCGTCGATCGGTTCCGTGACGCCGTGTTTTTCCAAGTAGCCTATCATGTTCGGCACCGTGTCCATTTCATCTTCTTCTTCATCGGCGAGGATGGTCTTCATATGGCGCTCGATCCATTTGGCAAAATCGGGATTCTCGGGGTTGAGATCCATGGCTTTGAGCGCCTCGGCGATCTTTTCGCGTTCGGCCATATAGCTGAAAAGCATGGAGGGGTTCAGTGTTTGAACGGGTTTCTGTGCGACGGCTTCATTGCCTAACGAAAAAAGGGCCTGAATTGCGGCCCAGCGCCGAGTGTAATCGTCATCCTTGAGCGCGACTTTGGTCAAGAGACTGGTGTGAGCGGAGGCTCCGTCTTTGCCGGTGCGTAGACGGCTGAGAACGATGCTGGCGTAGGCGTTGGCGATATCCGCGGTCTCGCCCTTTGCCCGTTCCGCTGACCAACTGATCCATTTTTCCGGATTGCCATCGAGCAGCTCCATGGCTGCGGCGAGATCGGGTAGGTTGTGTTGCTCCGCAAGATCGGCCACTCCGGCACGATCGCCCTTGATCCGGAGCAAGGAGAGCAGGTAGCGCCAATCGTCGGGCTCTTGCGAGGTCCGGGCATCGGCTATTTCTTCATCGAGTTTTCCTCTGGTGCGTGCCATCCAAGCAAGAGCGGTGAGACTTTTCGGGTCTTCAGGGAAGTCCCTGAGGAATCGCTCGGCAGCTAGCTCATCGCCGGCGATCAGCGCTTCTCTTGCGGCGACGATGGCGAGACCGCTGATGGAAGCGCGGATTTGCGCGCGCACGACGCTGTCCTTTTCTTGCTGAAAGAGCAGCAAGGCGATACGGAAACGCCGCTGCTTTTTAAGGGTCTCAAAGGCGTTGTTTTTGCCTTCGACCGACATTTTTTCAAAATTTTGTGCTAGTTCGACGATTTCCTTGGGTGAATCAGGGGTAAGACCGAGTTGCAGGTAACGAGCAATTTTTGTAGCACGCAGAGCAGTTTCTGGTTTGGCATGGGAACGCGCGGCTTCGAGGGCGGCAAGGGCACGTGAGCCAGCCTGCCAGAGCTTTTGTTCCGCTTCCTGACGAGTCCGTAATTTCTCGCTAGAGAGCATTTCTATCCAGTCGGCAGGATCGTCTTGTGCGTTTATCGGTCCGATAAAACCAAGCGGTAGCAAGCACAAGAGGATCAAACAGATTCGGTGCGTCATGTTGTGATTAGCTTTCGATGCATTCGGGAAAAAAGCAATGCGGAAGAGGAACGCATGCGAAAAATTATTTACCGATGCAGAAGCGACTGAAGATGACGCCGAGAATATCGTCCGAATCGATTTTGCCTGAGATTTCACCTAGTGCATCCATGGCTTCGCGCAAATCGATGCTGACAAGTGTCAAGTCCTCGCCGCTGGTGAGCATCTCGATCGCGGTTTGTAACGATTGCCAGGCGCGGCGCAGGCAGTCCTGATGCCTGGCATTGATGGAGATGAGGCTCTGACCGTCGTCGAAATTGTGCGGCATGAGGGTGTTTCTGAGCGTATCCTCTAGCGCATCGAACCCGCTGCCGTGGAGGCAGGAAAGGCGGAGAGCGGGCGTGCCTTGCCAACTGGGATGTTCGCCTTGGTCGATCTTATTCAGCAGTATCAACACGTGCTGGTGGGGATGGCACGGAGATGGGGGAGTGATGGGCTTTTCCTCGTTAGCATCAAACAAAGCAAGCACGAGATCCGCTTGCTCGCGAAGTTTCTGAGAGCGGCGCATGCCTTCTTTTTCGATCACATCACTGGTATCTTGGCGCATACCAGCGGTATCGGTGAGACGCAGTAGCAGTCCACCGACGTTGACGGATTCCTCGATCGAGTCGCGCGTGGTCCCCGCGGTCTGGCTGACAATGGCCCTTTCATATCCGAGCAAACGGTTGAGTAAACTTGACTTCCCTGTGTTGGGGGCTCCGAAGATGACTGTTCGGATGCCCTCGCGCAAAATACGACCGCGATCGGCAGTCGCGAGCAGTTGGCTCAATTTTTGCGCGATCGCCTGCAATTTCTTGTTCAGAGCGACGCCGACTTCGGGAGAAATGTCTTCTTCGGGGAAATCGATGTAGGCCTCGATGTGTGCGATGCATTCCAGCAATTGATCGCGCGCTAGCTCGGTTTGCTGACCGAGTTTGCCTTGTCGTTGTTCATGGGCGGCTCGCAGTGCGTAGTGGGTTTGAGCGGAGATCAGGTCCATGACTCCCTCCGCTTGAGTGAGGTCGAGTTTTCCGTGCAAAAAAGCTTGCTGGGTGAACTCACCGGGGCCGGCGAGCGTGGCACCGCATGCGAGAGCCCTTTCTAACAGTGAGCGCATCACCAGCATTCCGCCGTGACCAGCGAACTCACAGACGTTCTCGCCAGTGTAGCTGCGTGGAGCACGAAACACGGTCATCAGCGTTTCATCGATGATTTCTCCCCGATCATTGCGCACGATGCAGAGTTGCGCGAGTCGATCGGGAGCAGCGCTCGCTTTGCCGCGTGTCATGGCATCCGCAATGGCGATCGACTGAGGTCCGGATATGCGCAAAAGTCCGACTGCTGCTGGCGCAGAGGCAGTGGCAATGGCGGCGATGGTCGGGCGGTGTGATGACTGAAGCACGAGTCAAGGATCAGAGGGAGGAATGCAGGGTATCTAACAGCTTAGAAACAGCGAATCTCTGGTGCTGACACCATGATTCGTTCAGCAGCTGCGTTGATTTTTCCCCTTAGTGAGATTGCAATGCTTTGACTACCTGGCGTCGAACTTCGACGGCATCGAGCTCTCCCTGGTGTTTCCACAAAATCTCACCACCCGGTGCGACCAACACAGTGTAGGGCAGGGCGCCGTTCCAATCCTTGCTGATGGCGTCGGCCACGGCATCGAGCGCGCCGTCCTTGACCTGATAATTATTGGTGCTGCGATTTTCTTTTTTCATCGCATTTTCACGAGGCTTCGGTGTCGCAACATTTTTTGCTTTGAGCACAGCGAGGACCCGCTTCGCGTCATCGGCTGGATCGGTGCTGATGGTAATAAATTCAAACGGACGGTTCTGGAAACGTCGGGCTGTTTCCACGAGATCGGGCATTTCCGCCACGCATGGGCCGCAGGTGGTGGCCCAGAAATTGATCAAGCGCACTTTATCGGTAGCGTTGGCTACGATGGTTTTAGCGACTTCCGCATCCATCACATCGACAGTCACTTCGCGATTGATCCATGCCTCGTTATCCTTGGCCACGCTCTCACGTTTGTAGGACCACTTTGTCGAGCAACCGTAGGAGCGTGTCGTTGGGACGGTCACTTCCTTGCCGGAAAGCAGGGCGTCGATGGCATCGCGCATCTGGCTTTTTTCGACGGGACCAGCCTTGCGGTAGCCTTCATCCATTCGGCCCGTGTATCGCAGCTTGCGATCTGCATCGAATACAAACACATGTGGTGTGGACTGAGCGCCGTAGGCACGGGTGACAGCTTGGTTCTCGCCATCATAGAGATAGGGAATGGTCCAGTTCGCCTCTGTCGCAGCGAGTTTCATCTCAGGAAACGAGTCGCCATGCGGTGCGTAGCCCAGCTCATCAGCGCGCAGCGCGAGTGGGTCATTGCCGGAGATGGCGATGACCGCCACGCCCTTGTCCTTATAAAAATTGGCAGTTTCTTGAATGCGCGCGCGCGCGGCATAAGCCTCGGGGCAATGATTGCAGGTGAATACGACAGCGAGGACCTTGGAGGAGGCGAAGTCCTTCAAAGCGTATGTTTTGTCATCGACTCCCACGAGTGAGAAATCAGGCGCGGCGGCACCGATTTCGAGCGTCTTCACTTCGAAAGTGTCAGCGGCAGCAAGCCAGGAACAGGAGAAAAGGGCGAGTAGCAATTTGTTCAGCATGGTATTGATTACGTGAGGTGGTGAATGATTTTTTCAATTAGGAAACAAAGCGGATGGACCACGGAATGCGTGTCCACTCCCCGCGACTGGCCTGCAACGCGGCGATGATTTCGAACACAAGCGATAGCACGGCAGCGATCATCAGGGGGAGGAAAAAAAGAAAACCGATGCAGAGAAAGCTCCCCAGGAAAATGAGTATTCCGCAGGTGAAGTATAGGATTAAAAAAGTGATCTGATGGTTGAGGCTTTCGCGTGCGTGAAAGCAGATGAAATCTGATTTTCCGCGGTGCAGACTCATGATGATGAGCGGCCCGACGAATCCGAGAAATCCGCCACCGATCAGCATCCCGAGCAGCGCCGTGAGGTGGCAGAGCATGCCGAGGTTTTTTTCATCGGCAGTGGGGATGATGCCGGCTTGTTGTGGCAGATCGGGTGGTGGTTGCGGCAGCATAATCACTCGGGTTTAGCGTTGATGAATTCGACCAAGTCAGCACGCATTTTTTTCAAATCGGGGGGATTTAGATAAAACATGTGACCACCTTCATACCAGGTGAAGGTGATGTTTTTTTGCAATGCACTGGGCAAGTTGAGCATCTGACGTGTGGAATAAAGCATGCCATCCGCAGGTGTGGCGAGATCGGTGTGGCCGCACTGCACCAAGACCCGCAATGTGGGATTGTCGCGCATGGCAGTCGCAAGCTTGTTGCTCATGTTGACATAGCCATTGTTGGCATTCCAGCGCCAAGGCTGCACTTTTCCGGTGAGAATTTCATAGGGTTGATCTTCCTGCCAATTCAGTTCCGTGGTGAGATAGTGCAGCATGGACGTGCCAAAGGCACCGTAGGCGAGTGAATACGAGGGATCGTAATCTGCATGCGCTTCGCTCGTATCGGTGTCGTCCCACGCAACGCGGGCGTCGAACCGTCCAAGGACTTTTCCTTTGCTCTTGATCAATTCGCCCCGGAAACGTGAGGGATCGATGCGTAGATTTAGTTCTTCGATCAGTGTGGCGGAGAGACCTGTGAAGCTGGCGAGTTGTGTAGCGATGGATTTTTTTTCATCCGCAGGGAGTTGATTCCCTTGCAAGAGAGCTGTTGCGTATGGGCCAAAGGCAAAGGCGCGCGCCTTTTTTGCCAGATCATCACGATCACCCTGCAACACACCGTGATAGTGCGCTACGCTGGCAAAGGTGGGAAGAAATACCTGATAGGCGAGGTCGTTTCCGCTGGCGGGAGAGAGAGTCTGAAAATCCATCAGAGTGGAGAGCATGACCACACCATTCAGCGACATCGCGTATCGGCTTTGTAGGAAATTTGCGAGCCCGGCCGCACGAACTCCACCGTAGGATTCGCCCAACAGAAACTTCGGCGAGGACCACCGTTTGTTTTTTGTCACCCATGAGCGAATGAAATCTCCGACGGACTCGATGTCTTCATCCACCCCGTGAAAATCGCTGGGTTTGGCATCTTTCTCAGCACGACTGTAGCCCGTGGACACGGGATCGATAAAAACAAGGTCGCTGCTATCAAGTATAGAAAATGGATTGTTGCCGAATGATGCGGGCGGTGTCACTGGCTTGGTTCCATCGCCGGGCATTGTCAAAATGCGTGGTCCCAGAGCGCCAAGGTGAAGCCACACGGCGGATGAGCCAGGACCGCCATTGAAGGCAAATGTCACAGGGCGCTTTGCCGAAGCCTGATCCGCACGGGTGTAAGATACATGAAAAATGGATGCGCGTGGCGTGCCGTCTTCTTTGGTGAGAACTAACTTGCCCGTAGTGGCTTTGTAAGGAATTTTTTTTCCATCGATCACTACGTTACCATCGATGGTGACATCTTTCGGAGTTGTGGCCGCCTCGGTCTTTTTCGGCTCTTCCCTTGGCTTCTCCGGCGTAGGTTTTTCCTGTGCCGTAAGTGGGAGGCACAAAACTGAGAACAGCAAAGCGTAGACAGGTGTCGGAAGCATGTGCCGAATGTAATGAGAATGCCGTATCTGGCAATAGAAAACCGAAGCAGGATGGCGAATCTGTTAGTGCATCGTCACGGCTATTGATTTTTCGGTCGCCATGTTTTTCTGCAATGTTTTTCTTGCAGTAAGGAAAATTTGCTGTGTAGAATCTCCCCCCGCCACATCCTGCTTTTTGGCGATTATCCTTCCCACTACGCGATGAATCCAGACCGTGCTACATTGAATTTTCTGAACAGCTTTCCTGAGGAAGCGCGCAAAAAAGGTGAACTTCTCCAAAAAGATGGTGCGGTGACCCAAATCTTCGGAAATCATTTGTTTATCCAGGGTCGGGTCGAGGAGGAAAACGGTGTACATCGCACCAGTCTCCGCTTGCAGGGGAATCGCTGGTTTGGTAGTTGCACGGCCGAGGACGAAATTGTCTCTGGTGCTTGTCAGTATGCCACCATGATGGAGCGCATGCACCGTGGTGAGGATCTTCCCGAGTCACCGAACGAATTTGATGATGCTCCCGTGCTGGATCTGATTGAGGAAAAACTCGGTCGTGAGCTGGACGACAAAGAAGCGGATTTCGTCACCAAAATCGAAAAGCGCTATCGCCGATATGTGATTGAGGGAGAAGTTCACGATCACGATATGGTCCGTATTTCGCCACGTTGGGAAATCACTAGCTACGAGCCGCTCGAGTTGTGGCCCATGCCCCCGAGCGATATACTGGAATTCTGGAACTACATCGCTTACGCTTTCTATAAGAAAAAACTCCCGTATCCGGAGTTTATGAGTGTGATCACCGACCTCGAATCGGTGCAGAAAAAAATGGCGGAGTGGGAACAGGAACGCGAAGTCGCTTCTTGGTATGAACGCATCGAACGCGTGAATGAGCGTCCGCCTGCGGAGCCACCCTTCGAAGCGGAGGTGCGGTTGGTCGCTACGATCAATGAAGCACGGCTCGAGCTGCGCGAGAAAGACGGCGAGTGGCTTCAATTGCGGGAAAAATCCGACATCGAACGCTACGCGTCTCTCTACATGGAGGCGGCGATGCGACTGGATCCCTCCAGTCAGATTCTGTGGGAGCATTTCCTATCCTTTTACCGCAAAGAGGGCGATACCTTGTTCGATTTCGATCAGGAAGAGAGTTGCCGTTTCATGAATCGGCTCTTCCGTCAACCGGCGCTCAAAGGCTATTTGGTCAACCTCGATGAAAGGCATTTCAAAGTAGTGGAGGAACCCTTGAGTTGGCTCTGCGAAGATGATCCTTACGATACGATGAACTTCGCGCTTCAGTTGGTCACTGCGGCGGGCGAAAATGTATCACACTCGGTGCGTTTGCTGCCCGGTCGTGTCGAGCTTTATCAGTCGGACGAAACGGTGTTCCCAGGTCCACCACGATGGCTCAACGAGACGGAAATCATGCCGCGCTACTATATTCCCAAGCGCGTGATCGACTCTCTCGAAGGCGTGGAATTCTTGCGTAAGATCGGGGCTTCTTTGCCCGAATCCCTGACTAAGCGGGTGGTCGATCTCGAGCTGAAGCCGAAGCTTGAACTCAAACTCGTAGCTGGTCTCACTTCTGCAGAAACCGAGCACTTGGTCGTGGATGTCACCGCGCTGGAAACCAAAGGCCGTCGCACCGAGCGACTCAGCAAGGAAGGCTGGGAACTGGTCGAGCAACAGGTGGTGAAGGGGAAACAGCTCATGCGTTTCGCTCGTGAAGACCTGCACTGTGTCCCGAAAGTGCTGGACGAGATGTCGCTCACTTATGACGAAAAACTAGTCTCGTTCAAAACACGTCTCACGAAAAATTTCCCAGAGAAATTCGCCGAATGGATCCGCAAAATGCCGCCGCAGGTCGAACTGGATATTGATGCTCGCCTGAAAACGATTCTCAATGATCCCGTCAGTGCCGCAGTGCGTTTCGAGGTGGTCAATCAGGAGATCGACTGGTTCGATCTACGCATCGTCATCGATGTGGAAGGCGTGAATCTCAGCAAGGCGCAGATCCGTCAACTCGTCGCCGCGCGTGGTGGCTATGTGCGTATGGAAGATGGCTCGTGGATGCGTTTGGAAATCAAACTCGATCCGGAACAGCGCGATGCCGTCACGCGCCTCGGTCTCGATCCCTTCGACCTCTCTGGTGAAACGCATCGCATGCACGCCCTGCAACTCGCCGATCCGAAAGCGGCGGATGTGTTTGATCCGAAAGCGTGGAAAAAAATCAAGGACCGCGCGAACGACATCGTCATCGAGGTGGATGCCGAATTACCCACGAATCTCAACGCCACGCTGCGTCCCTATCAGATCGAAGGTTTCCGCTTCCTCGCCTATCTCGCGACGAACAACTTCGGTGGGATCCTCGCCGACGACATGGGCTTGGGTAAAACGATCCAATCGCTTACTTACATCCTGTGGCTGCGCAACGAGGCTGCCAAGAAGACGGCGAAGAAAAAGCCGGTTCTCATCGTCTGCCCGAAATCGGTGCTCGATGTGTGGGTGACGGAGGCTCACAAATTCGCCCCGGAACTCAACGTCAAGATTCTGCGCAACCGCGACGATATCGATCTCGATTACTACCAAAACACGCTTGATATGTTGGTGATGAACTACGCTCAGCTCCGTGTCTGTGGTGAACTGCTCAATAAGATCCAGTGGCTCACCGTCATTCTCGATGAAGGCCAACAAATCAAAAATCCGGATTCGAAAGCAGCGAAAGCGGCGCGCGAGCTCGATGCCGGCAACCGTCTGGTGCTCACGGGTACTCCGATTGAAAACCGCCTGATGGACATGTGGTCGCTGATGGCTTTTGCGATGCCAGGTGTGCTCGGCTCGCGTGCCTACTTCAAAAAACGTTTTGACAAACGTAAGGATCCAGGCAGCCAGCAACGCCTCGCCGCTCGTCTGCGTCCGTTCCTGATTCGCCGCACGAAGTCGCAAGTGGCACAGGATCTGCCGCCAAGAACCGAGGAAGAAGTTTACTCGAAAATGGAAGGCGTGCAGCTCGAATTGTATCGTGCCGAGCTCAAGCGCATTCAGAAGGCCTTGTTGGGCATGGATTCCGACGAAGCCGTCAAGAAAAACTCTTTTGCCATTTTGCAAGGTCTCATGCGTCTGCGTCAGATCTGCTGTCACCCCGGCCTCATCGATCCGAAGTATCTCAAGGACGAAAGCGCGAAGATGGAGTCGCTGTTCTATTTGCTCGATCAGCTTCACGAGGAAGGCCACAAGGTGCTGGTGTTCTCGCAGTTTGTCTCGATGCTCGATCTTATCAAAGCGCGTCTCGAAGGCGAAAGTCGTCCATACAACTACCTCACCGGTCAGACCAAGGACCGTAAAGGTGAGATTGAAAAATTCCAGACGACCAAAGACCCCAGCGTGTTCCTGCTTTCGCTCAAAGCGGGTGGTGCTGGTCTGAACTTGACCTCGGCCTCCTACGTGATTCTTTACGATCCATGGTGGAACCCCGCTGTGGAAAACCAAGCCATTGACCGTACTCACCGGATCGGCCAGAAGAACAAGGTGATCGCTTACCGTTTGCTCACGCGTGACACGGTGGAGGAAAAAATCCGTATTCTTCAGCACCAGAAGACGCAACTGGTCATCAACGTGCTCGGCGATGAGGGATTTGCGACCAACCTCGGTATCGATGATCTCGCTTTCATTCTCAACCACGGTGGAGAAGAGGAAGAGCCGGCACCCCCGCCAGATGAAGAGGATGACGATTGATCTTTTGGGAAAATCCGCAGTGCGAGCTGCGGATTTTTTCGTTACTCACTCAACCTTTCTCCGCCGCTCGCACATCGGTGATGATGACCTGCAAGGAGGTCACACCACGAAAGGTGTTGCGGTCGATGGTGAAAGCAATGTCCCAGGGCGGATCGGGCAGTTGGCGCTCGCCGCCGTTGAAAAACATCGCGGATTGTTCGTTGAGCCCGGATTGCCCCTGGCGCAAAAACAACCGCAGGTGCTTGTTTTTCAAATGCATGGGTGGCCGACTGAGATAAACGTCGCGCGCGAAAAACACGGGTTGTGGATTACCGCTGCCAAAGGGTTGCAGCAGCTCGTAGGATTTCAAAAAGTCTAACGATAGCCAATCGAAGTTGAGCTCGGCATCGAGGTGAATTTTAGGGAGTCGCTGCTCAGGAGTGGTGTTGCGTAGGACGTGTCCGGCGAATTGCTGGCGGAAGACATCGAGTTGAGCCTCGTCAATCGAAATACCAGCCGCCATCTCGTGCCCACCCCCCGCAATGAGAAGCGGTCGGCATTCATCAATCGCTGCGACCAATGAGACACCTAGGATCGAGCGCCCCGAGCCTTTGCCGATGCCATTTTCATCAATGGAAATGATAAAAGTGGGGCGATGATATTGTCGCATCAAGCGCGAGGCCACGATACCGACCACCCCAGGGTGCCAGTTGCGCGAGCCTAACACAATCACTGGGTCGTGTTCGAATTGTTTCATCATCTCCAGCGCTTCTCGGCGCATTCGTTCCTCCATGGTCTGGCGCTCCCGATTGAAGTCATCGAGCAGGGCCGCCAGTTCTTCCGCTTTTCCGATTTCATCACACATCAGAGTAGCCAACGCCATCTCCGGTTGGTCCATGCGACCTGCTGCATTGAGGCGTGGTCCGATACGAAAACCAACATCCATGGAGGTCGCGCTGCCGTTCATGCCCACGGCTTTTTGTAAGGCGCGCAAGCCGAGATTGGTCGTAGTCGGAAGGCGTTTCAGACCGTGGCGTACGATGAGTCGATTTTCTCCTATCATCGGAACAATGTCGGCTATTGTCGCGACGCTGACCATGTCTAACAGATTTTTTAAATCGTAATCTGGCACGGGGCGAGTCTTCAGCATGGCATGCGCTACTTTGAAACACACACCAGCAGCGCAGAGATAGGGGAAATCGCTACCGCACTTCGGATTGACCAGCGCCACGCAATCGGGTCGACCGTGCGGGCCGGGCTCATGGTGATCGAGGATGATCACTTCCACGCCTTTCTGATTGAGGAAAGCAATTTCATCGATGGAGCTCGTGCCACAATCCACGGCGATGAGCAACTGAGGTAGTCCAAGTTCGCGCTCGAATCGTTCCAGCGCCGCAGCGCTCAGGCCGTAGCCTTCCGCACTGCGCTGTGGCACAAAATACGAGGGATCAGCACTGTAGGCTTGCAGGATCGAGCGCATCACGGCAATGGAAGTGACGCCATCGACGTCGTAGTCGCCAAAGATACCGATGCGTTGACCTTGATCGATCGCAGTGAAAATGCGTTGGGTCGCGATCGCCATATCCGGCAACAAGAAGGGGTCGGCGAGGTCTTTTAGCTTCGGATCGAGAAAACGTTCAAGGTCACCATGACCAGCGATGTTGCGTTGGCGAATGAGGTGCGCGAGAATCGAAGGGAAACCATCACGCGCGTCATTTTCTTCCATCTGGAATGATTCGCCTCGGATGATCCACTCTGTGTTTTTTTCCCGCATGTGCTACGCGGTAGTATGGCGAGTTTGTGCAGGCTGACAAGTGCGGATGATTTTCTTTTTTCAGTGCGCTGTGAGAGCGTCGTCAAAAGCGATGCAGCCACCATTCCACCGAGCTGATCAAATGCTGCACCAAGCGGTCGATCGGCCATGGACTACGCGGGCCGATTTGCGCGCTTGGTGCTTGGGTCAATATACTGGCTAGCAAGAGTGCTGACATGGGTAGGGCGATGGCGACATGCCAAGCGGCGTTGTAAAAACGGCCAGCGTGCCAGCGGTTCCACAAACTGTGAGAAATCCAGGCCCACCAAGCGATGGCTGCGACAAAAAACAGCAGCAAAAACGGCATCACCTGCTCGCAACGGTAGGTGATCCAGAGTCCGCTCAAGGTGAGTGCCAGCGCGCAAGAAGCCATCAGACATGCGACTAACGCATCCGCCCGATGTCCCCATTGCTCCGGCCATACCATCGATCGACGTAACGTTGTATCATCGATGATTCTTAGAACATTATTCGCCGGCGTCCGGATAGGAACCTAATAATTTTACGATTGAGCAGTGAGTCCTGAGTTCATCAAGAGCTTTCGCCACTTTGGGATCTTCGCAGTGCCCGCCAAGATCGACGTAGAAGATATACTCCCAGTCTTTCTGCTTGGAGGGGCGCGATTCGATTTTCGACATATTGATTTCGAATTGATCGAAAGACTGCAAGGCGCTGACCAGTGCCCCAGGTTTGTCCTGAATGGAAAACAGAATCGATGTGCGGTCGTTGCCGGTGGGTGGGCAGGTTTTCTCTCCTATCACAAGGAAGCGCGTGGTATTCGTGGCGCGATCCTGAATGGAGTGGTCGAGGATAGTGAGGCCGTGCAGTTCCGCGGCCAGTGCACCGCCCAGCGCCGCAGCGCCTTGTTCCGCGTTTTCTTGCGCCAGTTTTGCGGCCTTGGTGGTAGAGGAAACTTCCACCATGTCTGCCTCAGGGAAATTTTTCAGTATCCAGTTCCGGCATTGGCCAAAGACCTGCGGATGCGAGTAAAGTGTTTTGATTTGATCGCGGGGAATCGCCGCCATGAGGTTGTTTTCGATACGTAACAAAATCTGAGCGCAAATGTGCAGTGGTGAATCGACAAACAAATCCAGCGTGTGAGAAACGGCTCCTTCGGTCGAGTTCTCGATCGGCACTACTCCGTAGTCGGCGCGCCGACGCGCTACTTGGTCAAACACATCGGCGAAGTTTGGTTGGGAGGCGTATTGCACCGAGTGACCAAATTTTTTGATCGCGGCTTGATGCGTCCATGTGCCTTCCGGGCCGAGGTAGGCGATCTTTAGGTCATCCTCAAGCGCGAGCGCTGCCGACATGATTTCGCGATAGATAGCGCGAATGGATTTTTCGGGCAATCGTCCGTGGTTTTTTTCGAGTAATTTTTTTAGTAGGGCATCTTCACGCTCTGGCGCGTAAATTTGGAGACCTTCTTGTTTTTTGACTACACCGACTTGGTGGACGAGGTCGGCGCGCTCGGACAACAGGTCCATCAGGCGTGAATCCACCTCATCGATTTGTTTTCTGATATTTTCTAAGCTCACAGGGTAAGTGGGTCTGGTGATTCTGGTTGATGGTTCGCAGCATCTTCGCTGTTGGCAGCGGCAGGTGCGACGCTGGCGAGGGGAAGCTGCTCGCTGATTTCCACAGTTTCGCTGGCGGGCTCGGGGAGCTTTACTTTGCGAAGTTCGGTCGCATTCGGCAAGTCATCGATGCTGCGGATGCCGAAGTGCTCGTAAAATAATTCGGTGGTTTCGTAGAGCAGCGGACGTCCCGGAAGATCGGCGCGACCACCAATGCGGACGAGGTCGCGGTCGAGCAATTTCTGTAGCATTCCATCGCAGGAAACTCCGCGCACGGCTTCGATCGCGGCCTTCGTGATCGGTTGGCGATAAGCGACAATCGCAAGAGTTTCCATCGCGGGCCCACTGAGTCGTTCGGGCTTGCGACCGGGAAAAAGTTGGCGTACGAAGTCCCCATACTGCGCTGCCGTGTAGAATTTCCAACCTTTTGCTCTTTCTAGCAAAGCGAAGGAACGTCCACTTTGCTCGTAGTTTTCATTGAGCTGCTGAATGGCGGCGAGCACTTCTGCGCTGCCTACAGTCGCCAGTGGCGTGAGCCACTCGGGAAGTGGAGCGGGTTCATCGCCATCCTCGCTTTCACGCTGGTGCACATCCTCCGCCTCTGCCACGCGGGCGCGCACCAATCTAGCCAACTCATCGGCGGAAAGCGGTTCGCTCGAGGCGATCAACAGGGCTTCTACGATCAACGGTAATTCCATAGTCCGCCGCAAGACTAGAAAGCTTCCCGCTGCGGTGCAAGCCTGCAAAAAAATTCCTCTGTCCTGCGCGCGCAAACTATTTTGGAATAATCCCATTTTTTCCCTTGCAGGATGACCGATAGACCGTTAATGAACCACGCCTAGTCGCACGGTGAAAAACGCCTTGCTTCATTGATCCAACTCCTACCTCTACCATCATGGCTGCGAAAAAAGCTACAAAGAAACCATCTGCAAAAGCGGTAAAAAAACCGGTCGTCAAAAAAGCTCCGGCCCAACCCGTAAAAAAACCCGCATTGAAGCCAGTGGCCAAACCATCGGCAAAGCCGGTGGCTAAGAAGGTGATAGCCAAGACGGCTCCAAAGACGGTGAAAAAAGCTGCAAAGAAACCATCTGCAAAAGCGGTAAAAAAACCGGTCGTTAAAAAAGCTCCCATCAAACCGATCGCGAAAAAACCTGCTGCCAAAACTCCTGCGAAACCGATCGCGAAAAAGTCGAAGGCTAAAGTGTCCGCAAAACCCGCCGCAAAAAAAGTCGTAGCCAAAGCGCCCGCGAAGCTGGCGAAAAAAATCCCGGCGAAGGCTCCTGCGAAAAAGCCAACGCCCGCGAAATCGGTGACAAAGCCTGCCGCCGCAAAAGCGCCTGTGAAGGCACCTACCAAGCCAGTGCCCGTCAAGCCAGTCGCACCCGCAAAAACAGCGAGAGTGCCTGAGAAAAAAGCCATCGTGGTGCCAGCAAAGGTTTCCTCACCCGCAACCGCTAAGAAAAGTGTCGTCAAGACGCCGATCAAAAAACCTCCTTTTGTGCCGAAACCAGCCCCTGAGCCAACCATCATCGTTGAGCCAATCACCGATCCCAAATTCCTAGCCTTTGCTCAGAAACAAAAACAACGCTTGCTTGATTTGCGCGATGGTATCGTCGATGCCATGACTGGGTCCGCCCGCGAGGCGATACGCAGCTCCCCTGAGGGCAGTGAGGCCTCGGGCAGCGGTATGCACCAGGGCGATGCCGGAAGTGATGCTTATGACCGTGATTTTGCGCTCAGCGTGCTTGCGAAAGATCAGGACGCTCTTTACGAAATTGAAGAGGCCCTGCTCCGCATCAAAAAAGGCACTTACGGACTTTGCGAAATGTCGGGCAAACGTATTCCCATTCCGCGCCTCGAAGCGATTCCTTTCGCTCGACTCACGGTCGAGTGCCAAGCCCAGTGGGAAAAGGAATTCGGCACGAAAAAATTCCGTCCCAGTGGGAGCGTTGGCTTCAGTGGTGGAGGAATTTTTGACGAAGATGAAGATTCTGACACGATTTCGCTTGACGAAGACGAAGATTAATGTAGTTTCGCCCTCCCATCACACCAAGCCATGCCACGCGACATCATTATTCTCGAATGCACCGAAGCCAAAGCGGAAGGGAAACCTACATCCCGCTACGTGACCACCCGCAACAAAAAGAGTCTTCGCACTCCGGGGCGTCTCGAAAAGGTGAAATTCAATCCTTTCCTTAAGCGCAGAACTCTTCACCGCGAACTCCGCTAACATTAACGTATATGCAAGAAACCGAACCAAAAACAGTCGAGCGTCGCATTGCTTTCCGTAAGGCGAACCGTCGCATGACCCGCCGTCGCCAGGACATCCCTGTTGACAAGATTGATCATACCAATCCCGATCTGTTGTCGAAATTCACCTCGACCACGGGCAAAATCCTTCCTCGTCGCGTGACGGGAGTCCCAGCCAAGGTGCATCGTAAGATCACTCGCGAGATCAAGCGCGCTCGCGCCCTGAACCTCGTGCCATAAGCTCTTGGGTTTTTCCATTTTCAGGGCTTGTCCGTCATCGACTGGGCAAGCCCTTTTCCTTTCTTCTCAACGTTACCGATTTTCCTCTCCGATCTCTTCCATGCAAGAACTCATCGATACTCAGAACGAAAAAGACGACCGTAATCTGCCGATTGATCGTGTCGGCGTGAAAAGCCTGCGTTTCCCCGTGGAAGTCCGAGAAAAAAATCGTGGCACGCAGAAAACGGTAGCCACAGTATCGCTCGCGGTGGAGTTGCCACAGCACTATAAAGGCACACACATGAGCCGTTTTGTGGAGGTTCTCAATTCGCATGGCAATTGCCTCGATGTCCACACTATCCAGAGTATCCCCAAAGAGCTGCTCAACCGTCTCGATGCCCAGCGCGCGCACGTGACGTTCCAGTTTCCGTTCTTCCTCAAAAAAGCGGCGCCGATCAGCGGTGGCGAGGGACTGGTTGATTACGAGGTGCGCTTTGAGATCGATTACGAGCGGGATGGCACCACCGATTTCATCCTCACGACTTTTGTTCCCGTCGCCACTCTCTGTCCTTGCTCAAAGGCAATCAGTGAGCGCGGAGCACACAATCAACGCGGGTTGGTGACCTATTCGATCCGTTCGAAAAAACCGATTTGGATCGAGGACCTCATCGCCCTAGTCGAACGCTCCGCGAGCTGTGAACTCTATAGTTTGTTGAAGCGTCCCGACGAAAAATACGTCACGGAAAAAGCCTACGATAATCCGGTATTTGTCGAGGACCTTGTGCGCAATATTGCCTCGCGAAGCAATGCTCATGAGCAAATTACTTGGTATCGTGTCGAAGCCGAAAACTACGAATCTATTCACAATCACAACGCGTATGCGGTGATTGAATCGAAGTAGAGCGACTCATCTCACGCACAGAAATCGTGTGCATCGGAACTCAGGGTGCATTCGATCACTCCTTCTCCATTCATTGCATGATCAAACGCATTGCATCACTCTGCTGTTGATCCATGAAGCAGAGATAAAGGATTCAGAGAGAGTGAATTTTCATGAAAACTCGTTGACGAATGTGGGTAATGAGAGATAGGTGTGTTGGATTGCATTTTCTCCTATGAGTGACGACAGCAACAGGCTTGCAGACTGGATTCAGAGATCGCTCGGTAATTCTGAGGGTATTTTTGTGCGCCTGAGTTTCGTTTTTTTTGCGTTGGCTGCGGCGTTGGTTTTTTATCCGAAAACTCTTCATGGCGCGGCTGCGGTTGGTGCAGAGGAAAGTCTGCGTTATGAGGGTCATGAAGCGCGACCGGATCGATTGATCGCGCGTTTTGTTCCTGACCTAGCTGTCTCGCAAAAGGCGATCAAAGAGAAGCTCGCGGGCTTTGGGGTGTCAATGTTGAATCGAAATGCCTCGGTGCCTGGTTTGATCATTCTGCAACTCGACAGACCAGTGGATGGGGCAGATGCCGCTGATAAACTGGCAGCCCTGATCAAACAACTCGGCGCCACGGGTTGGTTCCGTTATGTCGAACCAGATTGGATTGTGAAAGCATTGGCAACGCCTTCCGACACAGCGTTTGCGGATGGAACTCTTTGGGGACTGCGTAATACGGGGCAAGCAGGAGGCACTCCGGGCGCTGATATCGATGCGATGGATGCATGGGACATCACTACCGGCGCGGCATCGGTGGTGGTGGGAGTGATCGATTCGGGTATCCGCTACACTCACCAAGACCTCGCTGCGAACATGTGGGTCAATCCAGGTGAAATTTCTGGTAACGGGATTGACGACGATGCTAATGGCTACATCGACGATGTGCATGGGATCAATGCCATTACTGGCACAGGAAATCCCATGGACGATAACAACCACGGAACTCATTGTGCAGGAACGATCGGCGCCGTGGCGAATGGCGGCGGTCCCCATGTGGGGGTGGCGTGGAACGTGCGACTTATGGGCTTGAAATTTCTCTCTTCTTCAGGGTCGGGATCGACGAGTGACGCCATCGAGTGTGTTAACTACGCGGTCGCACGTGGCGTGAAAATCCTGAGCAATTCCTGGGGAGGGGGCGGATACAGCCAGGCTATGTTCGATAGCATCGTAGCTGCGCGCAATGCCAATGTCATTTTCATCGCCGCAGCGGGTAACGAATCTAGCAACAATGATTTGGTGGTCAATTATCCCTCAAATTATAATGTCGACAACGTCGTAGCAGTGGCGGCGCTTGACCGCAGTGATCGGTTGGCGAGTTTTTCAAATTTTGGCCTGACCACTGTCGACATAGGTGCTCCTGGTGTAGCGATTTACTCTACTACTGCGGAAAATAATACGGCTTATAGTATATTTGATGGCACGAGCATGGCGACACCTCATGTCGCGGGTGCTGCGGCCCTACTGCGATCATTCTATCCCACCGCGACATACACGGAATTGAAACAGCGGCTAATGAGCTCTGCGCGTCCGGTAGCGTCGTTGGCGGGGAAATCTGTAACGGGTGCAACGCTTGACGCGCGTGCTGCTCTGACCGTTGCCGCTGATGGTATTTTGGAAATCAAAGCGATCGCTACGCCCTCGCCGTTGCGGGCAGGTTCGACTGTGAATACATACGTTACTCTAACGGATTTGTCGCCTGTCTTAGGTGCTACGGTGGATGCGCGTTTTGGAACGCAGGCTTTTGTTCGCTTGTCCGACGATGGCAACGCGCCCGATACGTTAGCCGGCGATGGAGTCTATGCTGCGGCGATGATTGTGCCCTCTGGTTCGATGAGTGTGGTTTTGCAAGTGCAGGCGAGTGTCACTGGCAAAACGCCGGGCTTTGCGGAATTTGCATTCCCAATCGCGGTGCCACCTCCCAACGATGCTTTTGTCAATCGCTCGATTGTCACTTCTGGAAGCACGCAGACCTTTGGTAGCAACACCGATGCCTCATCGGAGACAGGCGAGCCGAGAAATCCATCGGTCGCGGGCGGCAAGAGCGTTTGGTGGTCGTGGACTGCGTCTGCATCGACTTCTGTGACTATCAGCACGACAGGCAGTTCGTTCGATACGACGCTGGCCATTTATTCCGGCACGACGCTCAGCAATCTCGCGCTGATTGGTTCGAACGATGACTCCAATGGTGTGCAGAGCGCGGTTACGTTTTCTGCGATAGCTGGAACGACGTATGCGATTCAGGTGGATGGCTATTCTGGTGCGACGGGTTCGGTCACGCTCAATCATCCACAGACGGGAGCTGCACCGGGGGCTCCGGTGATTGTAACGAATCCTGCCAACGTGAGTGTTCTTGTGGGTCAGTCGCTTTCGATTCAAGTCGTCGCTCAAGGAGATGCGCCACTTACTTATCAATGGTATCGTAATGACCTGCCGATATCGGGGGCCAACGCGGCCGTTTATTCCCAAAACTCCACTGTGTTAGGGGACGAAGGTGAGTATCAGGTGATAGTGTCCAACGCGAAGGGAACGGCTTTGAGTTCCGTTGCCTATGTAGCGATCGAGCAGACGGGGATCATTCCTGAAAACGATCAATTTTCTGCGGCCGCGTTGATCACGGGAGCATCGGGTCGGATCCGTGCCACCAATCGGCTGGCGACGGGTGAAGCAAACGAACCCAATCATGCGTCTGCCTCCAGTCCGTTGGCCTCGGTTTGGTGGAAATGGACGGCAATGGCAAATGGTCAGCTCACACTAGATACTTTTGGCAGTAGTTTTGACACAACACTCGCCGCTTACACGGGAACAAATCTTGAGTCGCTCACCATTCGCGGATCCTCGAACGATGCGGATGGCACTTTGCAGAGTCGCACATCATTTCAGGTGACATCGGGCCAGATAATATGGATCGCTATCGATGGCGCGGGCGCACAAGAAGGGGCCATCGTTTGTAATTACTTATTCCAGCCCGATGCCGTATCGGTGCCGAATGACAACTTTGTATCTCGCATGGCGCTCGGTTCAAACTCGATTGCGGTGACGGGAACAAACATTGGTGCCACGGGTGAAGTTGGTGAGACAAATCACATCGGTTCTTCAAGCCCGCTTGCATCGGCATGGTGGTCTTGGACAGCGACGCAAACAGGAGCAGTCGCCATCGATACCAACGGCAGTGATTTTGACACGACACTTGCCATATATGCCGGAACTTCATTGATAGGACTCACGCTTATCGCGGGAAATGATGATGACGGCGACGGAAGAAACAGTCGCGTCATTCTTGCGGTTCAACCCGGGCAAGTATTACAGATAGCAGTAGATGGCTTCGGCTCGGCGCAGGGAAACATCAACTTGAATGTCGTCTTCACTCCCGGCGCACCGCCGCCACCGGCAAATGACAACTTCGCCAGTTCGTTTTTGATAGGTCCCGGGATCGATCTGGTATGGGGGAGTAATCAGTTCGCCACCGCAGAAGCGGGCGAGCCTCCACATGATAATTCTAGCGTAATTCCTTTGAACTCGGTCTGGTGGCGCTGGATGGCGCCGATGAATGGAACGCTGACTGTTGACTTAGCGGGCAGTGAATCGAACGCCAGTCAGATGGATACCGTTGTCGCTGTGTATCGCGGCAATGCCGTCAATACTCTCACTTATGTGGCGTCTAATGATGATGAAAACTACAATCAAAATATTGTAACCAGTAAAATAACTTTTCCCGTAACTTCGGGGCTGATCTATCATATTGCGGTGGATGGCTTTGGCAGTGAGGTAGGCAACATTCGCATGGCTTTGTCATTCATCAGCGACTCAATCGCACCAACGATGGCTGACGCCCTTGATCAAACAGATCTGAATTGGACCACGAGCATAAGCGCTCCGTGGATTGGCTCATATTTTCCCAGTCATGATGGCATCGATTCCGCTCGCTCTGGCCAGATTCCTGACTCCGGCGAAAGCTGGCTCCAAACAACAGTCACCGGGCCTGGTATGCTGGGTTTCTGGTGGCGGGCGGACAGCGAGGCGGATTATGATATCCTGCAGTTTCAGTTGTCCGGTGTCACCGTGGCGGAAATTAGCGGAGCGACGGGATGGCTCTACCGATCCGTTGCCATTCCTGCTGGCAATCAGTTAGTGCGGTGGAGATATGTCAAAGACGCGACTGTTTCGCGCGGATTGGATCGGGGATTCGTGGATCAGGTCACGTTTTTTCCTGAAGGCTTTCTGGGGTGGATTGGCACTCATCCATCGGCGCCTCTAGAGTTACGCGGCCCTCTGGACGATCCTGATCGTGATGGTCATACTAATTTAATGGAATATTTTCAAAATACATCACCTGGTGATGGGAATGAGAGCGGGGGCATGAGTGTGCCTGTCGTCATGCCATCTGGTCAATTCACCACACAATTTCGTCGTAATAAAATCACGACTGATCTGACAGCGACAATACAGTGGACGACCGATCTCACGAACTGGGCCTCGTCCGGTCAGGCTTTATCAGGCGCGGTAGTAACGATGAATCAATCGGTCGATACCAGCCCAGCAGATCATGACATGGTAACGATCACGGGAGTCGTCACCGGTTCACCCCTTAAAAGTTTGTTTCTTCGTTTGCATGTATCACAAAATTGATGGTCAACGGCAATAAGACGATCAATCATTTCATCCACGGGTGGCTAGGGGGGAGGCAAGGCTATGGGACAAGAGCATGTCGTCACGGGAATCAAATGATGATTTTTTTCACCACCTTGCCGTGAACATCGGTGAGGCGGAAATTGCGACCCGCATATTTGTAAGTGAGCTTCAGATGATCGATGCCTAACAGATGCAGCATCGTGGCGTGGAAATCGTGGACATGAAAGGGGTCATTGACGGCACCAAAGCCGAAGGGATCAGTTTCGCCGAATGTCATGCCGCTTCTGACGCCGCCACCGGCCATGAACATGGCACCGCTCTTGGTGTGGTGGTCACGACCGTTGCCTCCCTGGCTCATGGGAGTGCGACCGAACTCGCCGCCCCAGATCACGAGTGTGTCTTCGAGCATACCGCGGCGTTTCAGATCGGTGATGAGAGCGGCAGCGCCTTGATCGATTTCCTTGGTTTGCTTTTTGATTTTAGACTCAATGTCGCCATGGTGATCCCAGCCGGTATGATAAAGCTGGATGAAACGCACGCCGCGCTCGGCCATGCGCCGCGCCATGAGGCAATTCGAAGCGAAGCTTCCGTCGGGTTTTCCGGAAGTGCCGAAGAGTTGATGGGTCGCGCTGCTCTCGCCGGAGAAATCGGCGACGTCTGGGACGCTGGTCTGCATTTGGAAGGCGAGTTCGTATTGGGCAATTCGCGTGCGGATCTCAGGATCGACTGCCCGCTCGTCGTGGAGGGAATTGAGTGAACTCAAGGCATCGATGGTTTGGCGCTGGAGTGCGGAGTTGATGCCAGCAGGAGAGCGAAGATAGTTGAGAGGGTCGCCAGATGAGTAAAATTCGACACCTGAATGCTTGCCTGGCAAAAAGCCGCTGTTCCATGCGACTTGTGGCACGGGCTGGTCCTCAGCACCTGAGCGCATCACAACGAAGTCCGGAAGATTGTTCGCGAGGTTTCCGAGACCGTAGGAAATCCATGAGCCCATGCTAGGGCGCCCCGTGATCGCTGTTCCGGTGTTCATGAACATGTGGGCAGGATCGTGATTAACCTGATCGGTGACCTGGGTACGGATGATACAGATATCGTCTGCGATTTTCTGGATGTGTGGCAGCAGGTCTGAAATTTCCTGGCCGGATTTTCCACAGCGTCGGAAAGTGGAATTGCTACCGTAGCATTTGAGTGCTTCGTTTTGCAAAAATGCTAGCTTTACGCCTTTCGTTAGTTCGGCGGGGATGGCTTGACCGTTGCGCTTACGAAGCTCGGGTTTGTGATCGAAGGTATCGAACTGACTGGGGCCGCCAGCCATGTAGAGAAAAATGACGCGCTTCGCCGTGGGGGCATAGTGAGAAAGTTGTGGCACCGCTTGCCCTTCCGCGAGCAATTGGCATAGGGCGGTGCTGGCGAGACCGGTCGACATGCGGTTGAGAAAGTGGCGACGAGTGATCATGGTAGAGATGAAATGTTAGGGACGCGTTAGGAATTCGTGGAGGTTGAGAACCAGTCGCGCCATGTTTGTCCATGCGGCTCGATCGGTCTCATTTGACTCTTGTGTCATCCCAAGCAGTGCGCGGGCATCGACTGGATGAGTCATAAAATGGGCTTTCCAGGCCTGAAGGTGATTCTGGAGAATCTCCGCCTCGCGCTCCGTGGGATCACGTTGAAGAGCGAGTTGGAAAAGTTTGCGGACTCGATCGCGGTCTTGCTTGGTGGCTCGCATAACGCGGTGGGCAAGCAGAAGAGAGGCCTCGACGTAGATCGGATCATTGAGCAGTGCCAGTGCTTGTCCGGGCGAGTTGGTGATGGGGCGCTGCGCGGTGCACTCTTGCCGCGTCGGGGCATCGAAAGCCAGCAGCGAGGGATGTGGGTTTTGGCGTTTCCAGTAGGTGTAAAGACTGCGCTGGTGCTGTTGCTCGCCGCGCGCGGTTTCCCAAATTTGGTAGCGGCTACCAAGCATGATTTTGTTTGACTGCGCCCAATAGGCATCGGGCTGATGAGGGTAAAACGATTGAATAGGAATATGTGTCGTTTTTTTCAATGCACCAGCAACAGTGAGCGCGGAGTCGCGAATGCTCTCTGCGTTCAAGCGATGTGGCAGTTGATGTGTGATGAGGCGGTTTTGTGGATCGATCTCCGCTATGCTGGGATTGGGAACAGAAGAGAGCCGATAGGCTCGTGTGCTTACCATTAAGCGAATCATGTGCCGGATGTCCCAGCCGCTTTCGATAAATTCCACGGCGAGCCAGTCCAGCAGATTCGGATGGGAGGGCCAGTCGCCTTGGTTGCCGGAATCGATTAGAGTATGGCTGATGCCTCGCCCGTAGAACTGATGCCAGAGTCGGTTCACGAAGACGCGGGCAGTCATCGGATGATCCGGAGATACCAGCCAATTGGCCAGATCCAAGCGACTCAGATCGCGCTGAATATGATTTTTGCTGAAATAGGTGGGAAAAGCGGGTCCCAGCACAGGGCCAGAATCGTCCATGAAGTTGCCTCGCGGACGCAGACGTGTGGTTTTGCGGGGCCCTGATTTGCTGATCAATGTGGTCTCCACTCCACGCCTCAGGAGTGAGAGCTCGCGGAGAAGATGATCTAGTTTTTCGACTAGATGTGGATTCTTGCTCTCTCTGTAGGCGATGCTGATCGCTTTTTCGTGAATGGGTCGGCGCTGTGATTTCGCCATCTTTACCGATGCGACAACAAGGTCGGGAAACTTATTGCGATCATCGCGGTTGAGTGGAATATCCCACCAGTAGCGAAAGAGTGAGGTTTGTAGATTGTTGAGGAAGGCGCGGTGGGCAGTCGTGCTGTAGCCGCTGGCTCCCCATGTGACCGAGCCACCGATCTGAAGCCATCCTATGCCGGCCTGCGCGTATTCGGTTTTTGTCATTGAGCTCGCAGGAATTTCGAGGCGCACGGGTTTTCCGATGGCGGGTAGGGGACCCATGTGTATGAGTTTGGCGCGATGAAGCCAAGGGTAGTTTTTTTGTAATAACGTGTGATCCTTTGGTCCCCAGTAGTAAGTTGAGTAGTAGCTCTGATGCCATCCCACACGGCCGTAGGCACCATTGAGCGTTTGAACGGCAATCAGTTCGGGAGGGTTCACGGAGTCAAGTGTGACGTTGGCATAAATCGCGGAAACCTCGCTCGGAAAGGGGCCGGTGAGGAATTCTCCGACAAAATGACGGGTGATGCGATCGTTGGGCGTATGGACGATCCGACCAGTGGGAGTTTGGAGGAAGTCTCCCTCGATCACACGGGCAGGCGGCAGAGTGGTGGATACACATTCGAAATCCACTCGATTTTCTTTACTCGTTTTTTTTGCTTTATTTTCTGCGGCGATAATCAATTCTTGCCACTGCTCAATTTCTGTTAGATCTGTTTCGTCATCGTAAAGCTGCTCCCGCAGTGCCTCGACCTGGGAGCTGAGTTCGGCATCTTTTTTGGCTAATGCGGGATCTTGATGAAGGAAATGGATCGGCATGCGACGGTCTCCTGGTTGATAGACGCCTACTTCGATCAGGTCGTCAAAAAACGCGGCGAGGGAGTAGTAGTCTTTTGCAGAAATCGGATCGTACTTGTGGTCATGACACTCGGCGCAGCCAGTGGTAGCTCCCATCCACACGGTTCCCAAGGCTCGCACGTGTTCACCCTTGATAGCGTGCAGTGCCTCTTCTTCAATCACTCCGGCTTCGCAATTGGTTTTGATAAGCCTGTTATAGGCTGAGGCGATCAAAGTGCTGTCTGTGCGGTCTGGCAGCAGATCGCCAGCAAGTTGTTCGCGGGTGAATCGATCGAAAGGCATGTTATCGCGAAAGGCTTCGATGACGTATTTTCGATAAGGACCGGTGGCAATCGGTTCATCGCTAACCATGCCACTGGAGTCCGCCCATCGAACCAAATCAAGCCAGAGAAGTGCCTGGTGTTCGGCGTGCTCGGTGGATTCCGTCCACTGAGTCACAAGTCGATGATAAGACTCCGGCGAGTGGTCTTTTTCAAAGGCAGTCACTTCTTCCCATGTGGGTGGAAGGCCTCGAAGATCGTAGCTCAGTCGACGGATCAGTATGCGCGGCTCTGCCTCTGCCACGGGGGATACTTTGTGCTCTCTCCACTTTTCTTGTAGAAAGGCATCGATCGTCGTTTGGGCATTCCCTTGAGGCACAGGTGGGCGCTCTAGTTTTTGATAGGCCCAGTGTTCTTCGTATTCCGCGCCTTGCTCGATCCATCGTCGGAGTGTTTCGATTTCCTCGGGCTTGAGTTGATGTAATGATTCAGCGGGTGGCATTACCTCGTCCGGATCGCTACTGATGAGGCGTTTGAAAAATTCCGAGTCTTTTGCATGGCCCGCAATGATCACGGATTCTTTGGCACCAGCTTCGGTATCGAGTCGCAAGTCTGCCTCGCGTTTATTTTGATCGAAGCCGTGGCACTGAAAGCAATTTTCTGAGAGTATCGGGCGAACATCTCGGTTGTATTCAATGACACGTTCTTCGCTGATCACGACGCTAGTCAGCGCAGCGATGAGCAAGATGGTTTCTCCAGACGTTTTTAACATCCTGTGAATGATGCCACAATGGGGTTTTTATTGCTTGGACTGATTTGCTTATTTTTTGTATTATTTCGGCATGAAGAAGCGGAAAATAATTAGGCAAGAAAAACTGCGCGCCTCCTTTTATCAGGAGCTGAGTAGTGCTCGTGAGATCGTTAGGCTTCTCGACTGGACTCCCGAAGTGCACTTTTTCGCGAAGGATCGCGATGGTCGCTTCATGGCGGCAAACCGTGCTTCACTTGCGAGATACGGATTGGTTTCTGAAGAAGAAATTATTGGCAAAACGGATTTCGACATCCACCCGCCTGCGATGGCGGCGGCCTATGCGGAGGAAGATCGGAGAGTGATGGAATCCGGTGAGCCTTTGCCCGAGCAGCGTTGGCTCGTTTACGATCATTCTGGCGTTCAGCGTTGGTTTCTTTCTACCAAGCATCCGCTTTTTGGTCGATCAGGTAAAGTCATGGGAATCGCCGGACTCATGAGACCGCTGGCGAACTCACCCTTTCTGATGAGCGGTTATCACTTACTCAAGCCAGCGGTGGATCGGGTGTTAGAAAATCATGCGGATAAGATAGTCATCCCTGAACTCGCGCGCTCTGTGGGGCTATCGGTGAGTCAATTTGAGCGAAAATTCAAATCACAGTTTGGGATGACTCCCACGCGGTTCATCACCTTTGCCCGGTTGAATGCGGCGCGAGCCATGTTGGCGCAGGGCGTGGAGTCGTTAGGCTCGGTCGCATTGAGTTGCGGTTTTTACGATCAAAGTCAATTCAGTCGGCTTTTCAAACGAGAGACGGGCATCAATGCGAAGGAATATCGGAAATTTTTTCGTTAAGTGGTTTCCACAAAATCGCCTGAGGATTCACTGCCTTTCATGTCAGTCTGTGTTGGTCCAGTGGGAAATACGAAAATTCGACGATGCATTAGAGGTAAAAATACGCTCAGAAAATGGAAATAATCCTTAATGAAGTTCCCAGCGCGTATGAACAAATGATCTGATCGATCACGGACGAGTAGTTATTGTCTCGTCAACGGGGCGTTCGCCGCAAATCATGCGAGCGCCTTCACCCGTGAGCCATAAATCATGATCAATAGCAAAGTCTTCATAAGTGACAAAGGGCGTGGCGCCCAAAAATTCATGGCTGGCACTGTCGCGGTACATCGTAAGATAAGAAGCAACTTTTACGATAAGAAGACTGATCTGATTCGTCGGCTTTTCTGCAACTTCTCTGGATACAGCGGGATGGTGATTTGCTGAAGTTCGTGGCGTGGTTGATTTTCTTTTAGAAATGATGGAATATGGTTCACCTGTAACGCGTAGGTAATTTGCGGATGATTCCTGCTGCATGGGAAAATTTGGCAAATAATGGAATTTCGACCTCACAGATATGATCTGCTATTTTCAAAAAATGATCGTGAGCGTGCCATGGTTCGGCGCTCTTATTCTTTGTGCTCAGATGCACGCGTCCGAGCCACCCAACGTCTTGGTCATTCTTACGGATGACCAAGGTTGGGCTGACATCGGTTACAACAATCCGGGAAAAGTCCATACACCTCATCTTGATCGACTCGCTGCCGAGGGTGCGACATTTCAGCGTCACTACGTCATGCCGCAATGTTCCCCGACCCGAGTGGCGCTATTTACCGGTCGTTATCCCGGACGGTTCGGCTCCGCGCCTTTACAAGCGACCAATCTTCCCTGTTTTCCCGTCGGCACTCTTACGATGGCGAGTATCCTCAAATCCGCAGGATATGAGACATGGTTGTCTGGCAAGTGGCATATGGGCGAGGCAGCAAAGGACGGTCCGAATCGGCATGGCTTCGACCACAGCTACGGATCGATGGCTGGAGCCGTGGGCATGTATCAGCACACTTACCGCCAGGGCGCACTGAGTGAAACCTGGCACCGCGATCAAATCATCATTTCAGGTTATGAAAATGGTCGTCACGCGACCGACCTCGTTGCCGAAGATGCGATCCGAGTCATCCGCCAAAAGCGCGAGAAGCCGTTTTTTCTTTACCTCGCTTTTCATGCTCCGCACACCCCACTGGACGAGCGGGGAACATTCGTTGACCAGCCCACCATGCTCGATCCTAACAATCCGACGCGTTGGCGGAACGAGGACAAGATCAGGTGGTTCAATGATGAGCAAGGCATTATACAGAAGGAAGCCGATCCACAAAAACGACTGTTTCTCGCTGCGGTGCATCACCTCGATCACGCCATTGGCGAAGTCGTCAAAGCGCTCGATGAAACCAAGCAGCGCGCGAACACCTTAATCCTTTTTTCCTCAGATAATGGTCCTCAGGATAGCTGGGCGGGCAATGCCTATCCGCATGATCTTAAGCTAACACATTTCAATCAGAAGTTGCCCCAGCGTGGAGTGAAAACGGATGTCTGGGAAGGCGGCATCCATGTGCCAGGCTTTGCCAACTGGCCCGGGAAAATCGCGCCCAAAACCATCAAGCAGCCTGTTCATATCATTGACTGGTTGCCCACTGTGGCAACCCTGACTAGCACTGCGAAAGAAAAAATTTCCGCGTGTGATGGTATCGATCTCACCCCCGTGCTGCTCACCGATGGCACGTTACCGCAGCGCGATTTATACTGGATTTGGAATAGCATCCCGAACCGTTGGGCGCTGCGTTATCAGGAGTGGAAAATTGTGCGCTACGATAAGACCGAGCCGAGAAAAGCTAGCGATTGGCAACTGTTTCATCTCGAGAGAGATCCGCAGGAAAAAAACAATGTGGCTGCTGAGCATCCCGAGATCGTTGAGCAACTTCATCAGCGCTTTCTCAAGCAACGGGGAAAAGATCGCAAGTAGGTTGGCCCATTCAGGTGACGACGGGAAATCCCTGTTGGATCCACGCATCCATTCCTCCGGTGACATTGGTCACATGGGTGAATCCATGATCCTGAAGATACTGCACGGCTCTTGCGGAACGACCGCCAGCTTTGCAGTGCACGAAAATTTCCTGATCTTTTGGCCACTCGTCGATGCGAGATGGTAAGGACGAGAGGGGCACCAAGATACTTCCCTCGATGGATGCTTGCGCATGCTCGTCAGGCTCTCGAACATCGATGAGGCAAATGTTGTTCCCATTATGCCAAAGGGCGTGGAGTTCTTCAACAGTGATGGAGGGAATGCTGCACATGGGATGGATTCATTGGTTGGGAGAATGATTGCTTCGGACCGTCGAACGTCATAATATTTTCTACATGACGTGTATGCGGAAATAAATCGAAGGGCTGCACTTCCGTGAGCGTGAATCCTGCGGCAGTAAGAATCGCTAGATCGCGCACCTGAGTGGCAGGGTCACAGGACACATAAACCACGCGTCGCGGGGAGAAAGCGATCAGCTGATCGAGAAATTCCTGCGTGCAACCCTTGCGTGGCGGATCAATGACCACGGTGGTTTGTTCAGCGGGGTAGGTGATTCCCTGAAATATGGCCTCGGCACTGGCCGCTAGGAACGTAGCATTGGCGATGCCATTTTTCTCCGCGTTTTTGCGCGCCCAATCGACCGCTGCTTCGGAAACTTCGACTGCGGCCACTTGCTGGAAATGCGGCGCAAGGCAAAGTGCAAACAAGCCTGAGCCGCAGTAGGCGTCGATGAGGAATTGCGTCTCGGGTAATCGGGCTTGTTTCGTGACATAGCCGACAAATTCTTCAAGGATGAAAGGATTATTCTGGAAAAACTCACCGGCTAGGAAATCGAAGCGCGTGGTGCCGCAGACTTCGGTGACCACAGCATTGTTATCGGTGGTGACGCGGCGCTGGTTCGTTTCATCGATGGTCGCACGCAGCAGCAAAGTTCCGCCTTTTTTTCCGGGGCGCAGTCTTGTGGCATCCCGAATGCTGGGCAGTGCTTCGTTGATTTCTTTCATCGCGATCGGGCACTGCGGCACGTCAAGGATCTGCGAGCGACGTCCTTGCGCGAGGAAGCCGATGGGCATGAAATCCTCGGCACTGCGCGGCTTTTGGTAATGCGGCGTGATTTTCGAACGATAGCCCCACTGCTGGGGTGACGGATGACAGGAGTTGACGGGAAATGGTATTCCAGCCATGTGTTTCATGAGTTCAGCGACTTGACGTGTTTTCCATGCCAACTGCGCTTGATAGGAAAGGTGCTGATACTGGCAGCCACCGCACTCGCCGAATAGTGAGCAGGCAGGTGTGACTCGATCAGGGGAGGGTGTCAGCACCTCGACGAGATCCGCCTGGGAAAAGTTTTTTTCATTCCGATAAATGCGTGCGCGCACCGTTTCGCTCGGTAGGCAGTGCGCCACGAAGACCACCCAGCCATCCACGCGAGCCACGCCCATGCCGAGATTGGTCAAGGAGTCGATGTGCAATGTCAACTCGTGATGATAGGGAAATGGCTCAGGTCGGAATTTTTTCGGTGGTCGCACACACACAGTGAGAAGTGAACGAGGCGCGAAGAAAAGAGTAAAATGCATCCCGCAGCAAATCGCTAGATTGCTTCTGCGCACAATCGAGGCCGCAATGCGGTTGGATTTATGTCAACTGCGAGCGGAAGTAGGCGAGTGTAGTGGCAAGACCTTCTTCTAACGAAAATTTTGGTCGCCATCCTGCGTTTCGCAATTTTTCTGAGCAAGCACGCGAGTTGCGCACATCGCCCGGTCGCTCTGCGAGGTGCATGATACGCGACTGGCTACCAGCTTCTGCTATGATATTGCTGGCAAGGTCATTGATGGTGATTTGCCCGCCGTAGCCGGCATTGAAAGTGCCGTGAATGTCATGTTGCGCCGCAAAGACCAGCGCACCGACAATGTCTTTCACGTAGATGAAATCGCGCGTGGCTCCGCCATCTCCGAAGATCGTGATGTCTTCATTTTTCAATGCTTTTTCGATGAATATGGGCACGGCGGCGGCGTAGGCTCCTCGGGGGTCTTGGCGTGGGCCGAAGACGTTAAAGAAACGAAGGGAGGTGCTTTGGATCTTGCCTTCACGCCGATAGAGTTCGAGGTAGTATTCGCCGTCGAGTTTCGTGATCGCGTATGGGCTCTTAGGCTCGGGAATCATGGTTTCGAGCTTGGGCACACTAGGGTTGTCTCCGTAGACCGCGGCAGAAGATGCCAGCACAATTTTTTTCACTCCAGCGGCTGTGGCTGCCTCTAACACGTTAAGTAGCCCCAGCACATTAATGTCAACGCATTCTGTTGGTTTGCTCATGGACTCAGGCACACTTACGAGTGCGGCCATGTGAAAGATGAAGTCGACACCTTGAACGGCTTTCTCCACGAGACAAGGATCAGTGATCGAGCCTTCGATCAGAGTCACTGGGATACCCTCAAGATTTTTTCGATAGCCCGTGCGGAAGTTATCGAGCACGCGGATCTCCGCAGCGCTGGATTGGAAATGTTCGGCAATGTGTGAGCCGATGAAGCCGCAGCCGCCTGTGATGAGAATTTTCATGAATCAGAAGAGGATGAGAGTTGATGTGCGACCAGATCTTCAAGTTCAGGCATACGGCGCTCCAGTGCTTGAACGAAGGCAAATTGGTTCCGACAGCGGTCGATATTCTGGCTCGGGCGCTTGATTTTGAAGTATACGTCTCCTTGCAAATAATCGGTAAGGAAACGGATGCCACACTCGAGTGTGAGTAGCTTTCCCGCGTAGGCGAGTTGGTTGTTTTCCGCTTCGTTAAGAAATGTGGCGGATTGTGTGTAACCTTTGAGCAGTGCCTCAAACATGTCCATTTTCACATCCATCGATGAGAGATCCGTTGCTTCCTCGGCGAGTTGGGGCACGGCTGTGCGCACCATATCGCCGAAGTCATACAAAGCCGAGCCCGGCATGGTGGTATCGAGATCGATCACACAGACCCCCTCAGCAGTGACGTCATCGAGCAATACATTGTTCAGCTTAGTATCGTTATGGGTCACTCGCTCTGGGATTGCGCCCGAGGCAATGAGATCGACGATACGGGAGCAATCGCTTTCATGAGCCCGCACGAAATCGACTTCCTCCGCCACTTCCGCCGCACGTTGGTGAGTGTCCTGTTCCAATGCTGCCAAAAATGCTTCGTATCGTTTTCTAGTATGATGAAAGTGCGGAATGGTCTCGTGAAGTCGATCGCCTGGCAGACCAGCGGCCAGCTTTTGAAATTCGCCGAAGGCGCGCGCTGCTTGATAGGCTTGATGGATCGTCTCTAACACATCGTAGCCTCGGGCGCGCTCGATGAAGGGATAGGTACGCCAGACATTTCCCTCTGCATCAATCGCATACGGCTTGCCATCGCAGGAGGGAACGCAGGTCAGCGTGCGGCGATATGCTTCCGGGTGTCCTTGTTCTAACAGAAGATGCAAGCTGTGACTTGTGACGCGATCGACATTCTCCATCAAATGGATCGGGTTTTTGAAAACATGGTGATTGATGCGTTGGTGTATGTAACGAATGCGTTGTCCTGCAGCATCATACCAAGCACAGTAGGTGTCATTGATATGACCAGAGCCGTAGGGGTGAGCATGCACGAAGTCGGCACGCATGTCGAACAATCGCGAGATGGTTTTCAAATCGTGTTTCATGATTGGTTAGATCGAGGAAGGGTATTCGCCGGCGTCAATCAATCTCTGAATGTTAGCGACGACATGCGGCTTGTCTTCAGGGTATGTTACCCCGAACCAGGAGCTGTTGGTCGGTAAAACGGCGCAGTCTGCCTTGCGGTTACGGATTAAGGAATCAACCACCGTGGGGATATAGCACTCGGATTTTTCCTCATGACCACGTTGTTGCAGAAATTGCGTGAACTCCTCTTCGATTCTTGAGAGAAAGGACGCTTGAAACACCCAAAAGTTCATGGAGACCAGGGAATCGGTAGGCACCTCATGACGTTCTCCATTGAGGTAATCGCCGTAAATGATACCGCCTTCTTCGCGCTGAATTTTCACTACTTCCTCGACCGAGGCGAGGTAGCCGCAAGCGTCGCTGCGGCAAATCCCGCGATTGACATCGCCGTGATCGGACAAGGTTTTCAGCAGTTCATAGCCCACCATCGCATAGTGCTCGAGGCCGTCATCAGTCAATGTGTGTTGAAGAAAATCCACCGCGCGCTGGTAGGAATCACTTCCGTAAAAGTCATCCGCATTTATCACGGCAAACGGTCCCTTAACCAACTGGCGCGCGGAGCGGATGGCATGCGTGGTGCCCCACGGCTTAGTACGGCCCTCGGGCACAGTAAAGCCCATAGGGAGATCATCGAGCGATTGATAGGCATATTCGACATCGATTTTACCAGCGAAACGCGAACCTACGCTGGCTTGAAAAGACTCCGCAAAATCCTTGCGAATAATGAAAATCACACGCTTGAAACCGGCTCGTATGGCATCGAATACCGAGTAGTCGAGAACCGTTTCGCCATTCGGCCCCATCGGGTCCATTTGCTTCAGCCCCCCGTAACGGGAGCCCATACCGGCTGCTAAAATCAAGAGAGTAGGTGAGGACATACGCATGGTGTGCGCGCTGTTCTAGGCATGAATGGACTCACTTGGCAAGAATAGATCGAAAAAATCTGTTCTAAAGAAAAGAACAGATAATTTGGTGCATGCGATGCTTCGACAATTCGATGCGTTGTGCGGCGAGTCGGGAGAATTGACGCCAGAATCTTGCGAGTAGGGGATATGATTTTATTGGGCAGCGACAAAAGAATGAATTGTGCCTGCGACCATCTATGAGTAAAACCATTGCAGAAATGCAATACATCTCCCTTTGCCACACTGCAATCGCTTTCGTTTTCTCGTGCCATGCGTCATGCGAGGAAAAGACGGCACATGAATCGATGGGTCATTGCTTGGTCATCATCCGCGCATGAAACAAGAGAATTCGATTTCGATTCGGCAGACAATTCGTCGGCTGTTTGGTGCGATAGGAAACTTTTTGGTTTCCACTGCGGGTGTTCGCGCGCGCTGGATGCTAATGGGCCTGTTTGCGCTAATGATCGCGATCAATGTGATGAATGTCGCTAACAGCTATGTGGGGCGCTATTTCATGTCGGCGATCGAGGCGCGTGATCGTGAGGAATTCGTACATTACGCATGGCTCTATGTAGCCGTTTTTGGCGCTAGCACTTTTTTTGCTGTATGGTTTCGATTTGCTGAAGAGCGTCTCGGTATGGTCTGGCGCGAGTGGTTGACGCGGCGTATCACCGAGATCTATGTCACTCGCCAATTGTATCTACCTCGCTGCGGACAGGAGGTGCTGAGCAATCCTGATCAGCGGATGACGGAGGACGTGCGTCAGTTGACGACCACCACGCTATCGTTTTTTTTGATGATGATCAATGCCACCCTGACCGTCATTTCTTTTTCGGGAGTCTTGTGGCAGATTAGTCCGAAATTGTTCGGGGTTTGCGTGCTTTATGCAGTCATTGGTTCACTCGTAACAATCTGGTTGGGGCGCCCGCTCATTCGACTGAACTATGAACATTCCGATTATGAAGCAAATTTGCGTCTGGAACTCATCCGCATCCGCGAACATGCGGAGCAGGATGCTGTATCGATAAGCAAAGAAGTGCTGCGTGATCGCATCGCCGCGCGCATCGATGAGTTGATGGTGAACTTGCGGCGCATCATCGAAGTCAATCGCAACCTAGGTTTTTTCAGTACGGGCTACAATTATTTGATTCAACTCATTCCTGTTCTGTTAGTGGCTCCTCTTTTTATCGATGGCGATGTGGAGTTCGGCGTGATTGGACAATCAGCGATGGCGTTTGCGATGCTGCTAGGCGCTTTTTCTCTTATTGTGAATCAGTTTCAAGCCATTTCTTCCTACGCATCCGTGGTCGCGCGTCTATCGGAATTCACCGATCATGCCGAGCGTTGCGGGGAAATCGAGGGCCAAGCTCCGAACTAATCTCCCGCATCCGCACATGAACGCAAAACACCATTCCATCCAAAAGTTTCCGCGTGAGATGACTCATGCTGCTGGGGTTCGCATCTTGCTAAATGACAATGGATCGGTCCGACGCATGGATTGTGAGGATATAATGATCAACCTGTTTCCGGCCCACGCGGTGGAAGCGGGACCCTGTAATGTATATCTGCGAGTGTTTTGTGAGCATGGCCTAGAGTTGATTCCTTTGTTGGGACCATGCAGCCCCTTGCATTGGGAAATTTCTGAGCATTCTTCTGAAGGGCAGGGACGGTGGGAGTTTTTGTCGATCAAGATGAGATTGCAACTCGCGGAGTCTAACAGGTCATGGTTCTGGCATATTCATCTGCATAATGAGAGCTCCAAACCTTACCGTTGTGATCTGATTCATACACAAGATGTAGGCCTCGCGCACTACGGTGCGATCAGACTCAACGAGTATTACGTCAGCCAATACATCGATCATCTCGCGCTCGATCATAGTGAACACGGCGTGTGCGTAGCGTCGAGACAGAACCAACCGATGGGCGGTCGCTATCCGTCGTTGTTTGTGGGTTCGCTGGGTCGCGCGGTGTCCTTTGCGACTGATGCACTTTCGGTCTACGGCAAAGGGCACCCATGTCATCGTCAAGCCAGCGGGCTTTACGAGGGTCTTGCAGGAATCAAATGCCAACATGAGCACGCGATGGTGGCTCTGCAAGAAGAGGAGTTTTTGTTGAAACCCGGGCAGGTCGCGCAGCGCGGATTTTTTGCGCATCTGCTCATCGATCATCCAGAGGCTCTATCTGCCGAGGATCTACAGCGAATGGAAATCGCACTTGCTCTGCCAGAATCGATTTGTTCACCTTGGTCTGCACATCCGGACGCTGTGAAGAATCAAGAGGGAAAATTTTCTCACACCAGTGAATTGGAAGTTCACGAAATCAGCGATGAGTTGTTAGAATATTTTTTCGGTAAGGAGCACTTGCTGCAAGAGCGAGTGGAAGGGAGATTGTTATCGTTTTTTACACCTCGCCATGAGCATGTGGTGCTGCGCGCGAAAGAAGCCATGGTGCTTCGTCCTCACGGTCATATCATGCGGAGTGGCTCATCCTTGGTTCCGGAGGAGGTATCGATGACGAGCACCGCATGGATGGCGGGTATCTTTCATTCGATGGTCACGCAGGGCCACGTTAGCATCAATCGCTTTCTCTCCACCTGCCACAGTTATCTTGGTATCTTCCGCAGCCACGGACAAAGAATTTTTGTAGAGATTGATGACGTGTGGCATCTTCTTGCTGTGCCATCGGCTTTCTCCATGGATTCCCAAAAATGTCGATGGATCTATGCTTTTGGCGGCGGAGTGATCGAGGTGACATCGTCTGCGGATGAAAAATCACATTGCTTGCGCTTGCAGGCTCACGTTGTGATGGGTCCTGCGAGGAAGTTTTTCTTTAGTCATCATGTGGCGCTGAATGGTGATGATGGAATGGTTTGCGGCCCTGTGCCGTTTGTTAGTTATGACAACAAAGAAGTGGTGGTGCGCGCGATTCCTGCGAGTGATGTGGGGCGTCGATTTCCCGATGGCAGCTTTGTGATTGCCGTCGATGACGAATCCTTATGGGAAACTGTGGGCGGTGACGAGATGCTTTGGGCAGACGGACAGTCGCGCGGTGAGCCATTTTTGTGCATAAAAACCCACGCAACGAAGCGTATCGACTTAACCATAACTGGGCGATTGCTTCCAGAAATTGATGCATCCAAAAAAAACGCACATGATTTTATCGAGCCCCAGTGGCTGCTATCTGTGCAGGCAACCAATCGTTATGCTGCTGACATCGATGCCGTGACGCAAATCATACCATGGCTTGTCAACAACGCGATGATTCATTATCTGTCGCCGCGCGGCTTGGAGCAATACTCGGGCGGTGGATGGGGCACGCGAGATGTTTGCCAAGGTCCCATGGAGTTTCTCTTGTCTACGGGACATTTTGCTGTTGCGCGCGATTTGTTGTGTCGCGTTTTTTGTCAACAGAATGCCGATGGTGATTGGCCGCAGTGGTTTATGTTTTTTGAGCGAGAGCGTGACATTCGCCCAAGTGATTCACATGGCGATATCGTTTATTGGCCGGTGTTGGCGCTCGCGCAGTATCTATGCGCTTCAGGGGATACATCGATTTTGGAGGAAAAATTGCCATATTTTCATCCCGAAAGACACGCGGCGACGGTATGTGTCAGTATCGCGCAACATGTAGAAAAGGCATTGGAATTGATACGCAGTCGCGTGATTGCGGGAACAGTATTAGCGGCATATGGACATGGTGATTGGAATGATTCGTTACAGCCCGCGAAGGCCGAAATGCGGGATCGTCTCTGCAGTGCTTGGACGGTGACTCTGAACTATCAAACTCTTCGCACTTTGGCCGATGCCTACAAGCGCTCGGGAAGGTCATCGGAAGCAGAGGATATGAACGCAGAGGCTGGGAAAATACTCACGGAGTTTCAACAACTTTTGTTGATCGATGGTGTCGTCACGGGCTTGCTTTATTTTCACCCTGACGGGCAACACGAAGCGATGCTGCATCCGAGTGATCGGACTACGGGCCTCCGCTACAGCCTCTTGCCAATGATTCATGGGATCATCAATGACATGTTTACTCCTGACCAGGCAGCGCATCATCTGCGTCTGATTCGCGAGCATTTGTTAGGACCCGATGGTGCACGTTTGTTTGATCGCCCAATGAAATATCAGGGTGGGATTTCACATCATTTCCAGCGTGCAGAGACTGCGAGTTTCTTCGGTCGAGAAATCGGAGTGATGTATACACATGCTCATATTCGCTATGCGGAGGCATTGGCTCGCTACGGCGATGCAAGTGGCTTGTGGTTGGCCCTGCGGCAAATCAATCCCATCGGCTTGCAGTCGATTGTGAAATCGGCAGCGTTACGACAATCGAATTGTTACTACTCCAGTTCCGATGCCGCTTTTTCTGATCGCTATGATGCTTACGATCACTACGATCGAGCGCTTAGTGGCGAGGTGTCACTGGAGGGTGGCTGGCGCGTTTATTCGAGTGGCTCGGGAATTGCTGTCCGTCTCATCGTGCAGTGTTTTCTTGGGATCCGTATGGAAGCGGATGGCCTTATCATCGATCCCGTGATTGATCCCGCTTTAACAGGGATGAAGGCATGGGTCGACGTCGGCGGGCGTCGCTGGCATGTGGAGTATACTGTCGGTAAGCGCGGCTGTGGTCCCGTCTCGGCCTCAACAAACGGCGTAATACTTCAAGGGGAGCGATTGCCAAATCCCTATCGAACGGGTGGCATCCGGATCTCCCATGATCAATGGCAGAAAATATCCTGTGGTCAGGTCGATTCGCTGCGAATTGTGTTAGAGTGATTTTTCGAAAGCACCGCGCAATCGCAAAAGGGCCGCAAACGGCAGTTGACGGATTGTTATGGCATCGGCACTTGGCAAGTTGATTTCACCAAGGCCTTGATGAGTTTCGACGGATGAAAGGCATGCTCCCTCGGGAAGAGGTGGTCTCAGCACCAGACCGCCCGACGGGATAATCAGGCTGCCACCCACCTCGACGGTCATCTCCTGATCTGCATTGACGTTCAGGTGCAAATCAAGCGACCCATGCGTAGTTGGCAGATGACGCACGGCAAAGCCCTCGCCGGTAGCGATCCATTTCCAGGGGAGACCAGCGGCGAGGACCAACGATTGCGTGGCGTCGCGTTCGGAGGCGACCATCGAGGTCAGCGCGATGATATACTCCGCAGCGATCCAGGTGTGCGGTATATCCCCCAGATGTCCTGGCGAACGTGGATCGCGCCACGTGATTTCCGGCCACTGGTTCCATTCGAGAGGGCGACGATCGGATAGGAAAAATTCCAATAACTCTTGAGCTGTATCCCTGTTTCCTAAGCGTACGAAAGCGCCTATAATGCGGATCTCATAAGCGGTATAGTTGTTCCATGGCATCTCGCCGCGATGCTTGCGGTGGAATGCATCGAGGTAGCTCGCAAGCATGGCTGCAAGAGGTCCAGCGGGCAACGCATCCGCGAAGTCGAGCATGGCGATGGCATTGGAAGTCGCTGTTGGATCGAAGTCCGCCCACTCAACAGAACCGGGAATGTAATCGAGATTTTTGTCCGCGATGACCCGATCCAGCGAGAGCAGCACGTCGGACTCGAACGCGTTTGCTTCCTCACGCCACAGCGAGGCCTCCGTTTCATATCCCAGCGTTTCGTAGATATCAGCGCATGCCTCTAGGCCCCGTATGCCCCAGAAATCATCCCAGTAGGAGTGAACCGGATGCGCAAGATATCCTTCGTGGCTCGCGGATTCAGGCAGAAGACCGTAGCGCGGATCTTTTTCCTCTTTGCGGTAATCATCCGTCATACGTAGCCCTCGGAGCGTTATCAGATACGCAGCGGCCTTGCGCGCGTGTGGCAGGTGGCTTTCCAAAAATCCCGCATCTCTCACGTGCCGATAGACTTCGCGAATTCCCCAGAGGAACTGCCCGTGGCTGTCGTGCTCAACGAGCCAGTCGATCCCATCGCGGTCAACCACGCATGGGACGAAGCCGTCGTCGCGCTGAAAAGAGGAATACCACTCGATGAACAAACGCAGTGGGTGGGGAAGGCCTGCCTTTGCCAGAGCCGATCCCATGATGACGCAGTCACGCACCCAAGAGCGAGTGTAACGGCGTGGGCCTGGCTGCATCGCGGGACCATCGCGATTGATCAGTATATGACCGGCGCAGGTGCGCCAGCAGTCGAAGGCATTCGCAGCGCACGATGGAACATTCCACTCTACCATACCAAGAGTTTTTTTCCACTGGTCATACATATCCTTACGTGTAGTAAAAAATGATGAATGTTTCTGTGGGGCGTATGGCATTGAGACAGTGACTTCACACTCTTTGACACCAGCAGGAATGTCCCAAAGAAAGACACCTGAGGCTCTCTCGCTCGGATCATTGACTGGGCTGGAGGGAGGAATTTTTCCTTCGGCCAGATAGGCTAGCACGCCGCCCTCCTCAAAGCTCGCAGCACCGCAGTGAGACGGGCGGGGGTGGCCGTGGATGATTCTGCCATCGATGTGCATTGCGGAGAGTTCCTGCCTGATGCTGTGCACGGAACAAACGCCACCAAGATTGCGAAACGCTTGCCAAGGGGGATTGACTTGAAATGGACGGATGGCAATGGCGAGGCTTTTGACCGATTCCGGAATGAGCATCTGCAAATGATAGCGCACGTGCAAGGTGAGATCATCACCCAGTCCATCGACCCATGGCATGATATCGAGGCAGAGATCCTCATGGCTCCATGTGACTACGGGCAATGGCATGCCATCGGCTGCCAGCCCTACTTTTATCGACATGTCTGCCCAAGTGAACAAGCCTGACGTGCTGAGAATCATAGGCTCGAGGGAAAAGGCCCCTTCATCGACTTCTACCATACCCTCTTCATTGATGAGCGCACGCCGTTTTCCCTCGGGACTTCCGACGGGTGTCCAATACGATTGCTCTCGATGCCAGTAGCGTGGATGCCAGCCCCTCGGGTAATCGCGGGCGACCGAGTGAATGAATTCGTTCGGTGTTTGTGAAAAGGCATCCGGTTGCCACTGGATGAAGCGCAGCGCGGCATGGGAAGCGCTTTCAAAAACCAACCGCAGGTAGCGAGTTTCTGCCGCTGGTGTGGGCACATGACTGAGCAATCCCCGCGCCTGTTTTGCTTCAAACAGGGGTTGCCATGTCTTTGTATCAGCGGAAATTTCCAACCGATAAGCCCGTGGGGGAAGACCGGCTGGCCAGTGAATGGTGAGGCCACCAAATCGTTGATTGCGACCGAAATCGATACTCCACCAAGGCTGTGTGTCGTCAGGCAATGCGCGCCATTCACCCAGATCATCAGAGAGCACCTCCCCAGCGAGATGATGTGGACTTTCGGAGGAACTGCTGACCGCGGCGGGAGAGCGCATCGTTTGATCTATCAAATAGGCGTCTGCGACGTCGATGTGGCCTTTGCCCCCGGGACCAGCTGCGATGACGAATTCGATCGCCTCGATTTCTGAAGCCGCACCGCCTCCATTGGGCCCCCAAGCGAAGAGCATGTCGCGCTCGTTCATCACGACAGCTTGCCAGTTTTTGGGCAAAGTGAAGTCTTGCCGCGTGTAGCGCCAGACATTGAATCCACCGGTTGAGGCTACTTTGCATTCGAAATGATTGGGTGGTCCTTCACCGCGCAACTGGTAGCCCCAAGCGAAAGTCGTAGGCAATGTCATGGGAAAAATCCTTCGCATCACTACGAAGCCGCCGCTGTCGTGGAAGTCATAGTGCAAACGCACTGCCGCCTTGCCCTCAGGGCCTGTGATTTTTTCCACGTTGCCTGTGGCTTGACCAGAGGCAAAAACTTGCCATGCGCTGGCATCATCAAACAATGATTCAAACGGCATTTGGGTCATGATGGATGCTAGAAAGATCGAGCGATTGTGTCAATGAACATGTCCGCTGTGCCTGTCGAAATATCCTAGATCCGATGACAAAATTGCATTGCCAATCATGTGATCGACTCCCTATGCTGCGGGCAGATGAACTCATTGTCCACTGCACTGGATCAGGCTGTCGAAACGGAAAAATTGCTGTCTAGCGCCAGACAAAACATCCATGCGCTGTTGTCAGGCGCTGCGGATGATTTTGCGGAGCGTGTGGTGATGGAGTTGGTTGAGGGTCAAGAATGGAACGAGCTGAACGACCGATTCTTCAAAAAACTGGCCTTCGGAACGGGCGGGTTGCGAGGTCGCACGATCGGTCGGGTCGTAACTTCCTGGGAGCAGGGCAAAGGCGGACCAAATGAGAGGCCGGAATTCCCCTGTGTTGGAACGGCAACGATGAATTTTTTCAATGTTAGCCGCGCCGTGCGTGGGTTAGTGGCCTATGCTCAGAAGCACGTCGGAGCCACGCGCAAGGCTCGTCTGGTTTTTGCGCATGATACTCGCCATTTTTCGCGAGATTTCGCTGAGTTTTGTGCTCAGGTCTGCACGGATCTCGGAGCCGATGCCTATCTTTTTGAAAGTGCCCGTAGCACGCCGCAGTTGTCCTTTGCCATTCGCGAACTGCGTGCGGACGCCGGTGTGGTTCTGACTGCCAGTCACAACCCAGCGCACGACAACGGTTTCAAAGCCTACTTTAACGATGGCGGTCAGATCGTGGATCCGCATGCCACAGCGATCATCGGCTTGGTCAATGCTCTGGAGACAGAAACCTACCAAAAAGTTGCGCCTGAACAACGAGGGATGTTGACGACGCTCGATGCGGCAATGGATCGTCGCTACATGGATCGGCTCCGCTCGCTGTTGATGCGTCCCGAACTGCTGCAGAGCGGAACTGCCAAAGTCATTTTCACCAACCTCCACGGCACTGGGGGGAAAATCGTCGTGCCAATGATGCGGGAGCTCGGCTTCGATGTTGCCACGGTAGCCGCACAAGATACGGAAGATGGTCGTTTTCCTACGGTTGCGTCGCCGAATCCCGAAAACGCGCCCGCCTTGAAAATGGCAATCGATTTAGCCGAAACGGAAGGCGCGGAAATTGTGATCGGTACTGATCCTGACAGCGATCGCATGGGGATCGCTGCGCGGGACGCTTCAGGCTCTATGGTATTGCTCACGGGCAATCAAATCGGCTCGCTAATGGCTTGGTATCGAGTAAAGACGGCGTTTGATCTGGGCTGGATCACCGATGCCACACGCAGCCGCGCGGTATTGATCAAGACTTTTGTCACTACCGAATTGCAACGTGCGATCGCGGATCACTTCGGGATCCGCGTGGTGGATACGCTCACTGGTTTCAAATACATTGCCGAGAAACTACGCAAGTATGAGAATACCATTCCTGCTGCCAAAATCACCGAGCTCAGTGCGGATGGCTATCGCTCTCTGTCCGAAGATCAATCTCGCCGCTTGCGTCTGGAGTTTTCGCGTTTCTTTGTTTTCGGTGGTGAGGAAAGTTACGGCTACTTGGGTTGCGACTTTGTTCGTGACAAGGACGCCAATGGCGCGGCGGTGATGATGGCAGAAGTCGCGGCATACGCGAAAAGTGTCGGACTCACGCTGCCTGATTTGTTGGATGAAATTTATTCCCAATTCGGCTACTATCTTGAAGTAGGAAAATCACTGGTCATGGAAGGAGCCGATGGTGCTGCCAAAATTGCCGCTCTGGCCGCTTCCTACGCCGCTCACCCGCCGAGCGAATGCGATGGCTCCGCCGTGGTGCGTGTGCGTGATTTCGCATCGCAGGATTTGTTCGATGACGAGGGCGACGAGTTGCCCAAAGAAAAAATGCTTTTCGTCGATCTCGCCGATGGCCGACGCTTCGCGGTTCGTCCCTCAGGCACAGAACCGAAGATTAAGTTTTACCTTTTCGGTTGCGCAGGAACCGATGTCACCCTGACTCGCGCCAAGCAGATGGTGTCATCTTCTTTGGAGTCCCTTTGGAAATGGATCGAAAAAGACGCAGCACAACGGTAAATGAGCTTCTACGTTTTGATGGCGTCAAATGATCGGTGAACGCAGTCGGCATCTGCGCAGATCAACGGGCTTGCCGGAGCGTCTTTGAGGCGCTGGGCGATACGATACACTGCTTCGGCGTGATGTTGCGGGTGAAAGGAGTCGATTAGGGACAGCGGCAGTGGTTGGTGATCGTTCGATAGCGCGGCAGCAATCCAGCTACATGCCTCGTAAAAGTTTTCTCCTTGGATAATCACTGCGGAAGAGGGATCGCGCCTTACTCGTTTGATGAGTTCGGTTTTGGTGCCTAGTGACTGCCGCGAAAATTCTAACGAATCAATCAGCAGAGAATCGTAGAGATAAGGATGTGCGATGCCGTATCGTGCGAGATTTTCTTGTATGTGGGGAATCGCGCGACCGATCAGAGGGCGTTGCCATGCAATGGATTCGAGAAATGCCATGCCGAATCCTTCCTGCGTGGAAGTGCTGAGAAGGTGAGTACTCTGGGAAATGTGCTCTTCGAGTGGCCAGCCTGAGTTTTCTGCGATCGCCCAAGTAATCGGCAGATCGAGTTGTTCTGCGATTTGCTGCCAGTGTCGGTATTCTTCCTGATAGCGTGATGACGCAGGACTGAGAGTGGTGGCAAAAGTCGCGTTGTCGGGAGAGAGCGAGGCTAACAGCAGCATTTCTCCCATGTTTTTCCGAGTGATAGCGCGGACTGGATAGAGAAGCTGTGGATGTGTTGAGGCAGAGGCGATGAGTGGCTGGGGCGTGATCGGATTTCCGAGAATCGTTATGTTATCCTGGGGTAATCCCGCTTTGCACAGAATCTCACGGTCGCGCAGCGTCAGTACGATGTAGTGTATGCGTGCTCCGCAGGGAAACCACGGTGGTCCTTGCCGCAGACTTTGCAAATTCTTTTCCCTAGCGTCCTCCGCGAAATCATGAATGTGAAAAAGTAAACGTTCGTTCTTGCTCGCCAATTCATGAACAAGTGACGACATAGCGGGATGGCAGCCAAGAGTGGGGTTATGAATGTGCCAAATATGAGGCCGTGGCAAATTCCGAACGACCGCATCAATCGATTCTTTGAAATCGTCAACGCTCGCGACATGTTGCAGCGCGTAGTCGAGCTCAGGAACCATCTGGTGTTGCCCCCCAATAGATGATGCGGGACCTGCGCTCAGCGTTACAAAAGGAATGCCCCGCTTAAGAAATTCCGTGGTTTGCTGTTGCAGCACCCGTGTCACACCACCGGGACGCAGGTGATAATGGACGAACAAATGAGTCATGGCGGCGCTGGGAATGTCGACATCGAAAGCTGTGCCCTGAACGATGCATCATCAGCTAGCCCCGCGTTCAACGGGATGACACTCGCCCTCCAGAGCCCGCAGTGTGAAGACAATTACGCCTTCACATCCGGCAGCTCACGTCGGGTCAGAACCTTATCGACGAGTCCGTAGGCCATCGATTCCTCAGCAGACATGTAATTGTCGCGATCCGAGTCGTGCTCAATCTGCTCCACGGTCTTCCCGGTGTGATGGGCGAGAATTCCGTTGAGGCGTTTTTTCAAATTGAACATGAAACCGATGGTGCGTTCCACGTCCGATGCCGTTCCGCTGGCTCCGCCCGAGACCTGATGGATCATCACGTGCGAGTTCGGTAAGCAGAAGCGCTTGCCCTTGGTTCCTGCGGTGAGAAGAACCGAACCCATGGACGCGCAGATGCCGATGCAGTAAGTGTTCACGTCGCAGGTCATGAATTGCATGGTATCATAGATCGCGAGGCCGGCCGTGACAGATCCGCCGGGGGAGTTAATGTAAATGTGGATGTCTTTCTTAGGGTCCTGCATTTGCAAAAACAACAACTGTGCGATGACAGAGTTTGCGACAAAGTCATCGATGCCAGTCCCGATGAAAATAATACGGTCCTTTAGCAGGCGCGAGTAGATATCAAAAGAGCGTTCGCCCCGGCCGTCTTGCTCGACGACGACAGGCACGTAGTAGCTATTTTTGGGGGCGATGGACGTAGGGAATTGATTCATGCTTCGGGTGTGGTTGCGGTAGTTTCCGTGACTGAAGCGTGTTCCAGCAGGAAATCAAGTGCTTTGTTGATCAACAGCGAATTGCGGATGCCGGGTATGTGACCGTTGCGTTGTAACTCCTTGATGAGCTTGCTCGGATCTTCCTTGCGGCGTTGGGCGATGGAAATGATGTGCTGCACTAGCTCCGAGTCATTGACAACGATGCTTTCTTTCTCTGCGATTTCCTGCAGGATAAAATTGGTTTTGATATTGGTCATCGCTTGGGCGGCGGCGGTATCGAGCAAGGCTTCGCGCTGACCCGTGATCTCGTCATCGCTCATGCCTGACTGCGCTGCGCTCTGGACGAGAGCATCCGCTTGGTTTTGCGTTTCCGCTTGCAGAAGGGTTTCGGGGACTTCGAACTCGACCTGTTGATCAAAATAAGCCACCAGTTGGTTGACCTTCATGTCGTCGATCTCCTTTTGCTTGTTCGACTTCATCCCTTCCACAATCGTGTTGCGCAAGTCCGCCATAGTTTTTTCCGCACCCATGAGTTTTTGCGCAAAGGCATCGTCCAGGTCGGGAAGAATCTGTCGCTTGAGTTCCTTGATAGTGCAGTGAAAAACGATGGTTTTATCGCGCATCTCTGAGATAGGAAAGTCGCTAGGTAGAACAATCGTCACGTCCTTAGTATCGCCTGCTTTGAGGCCGACAAGTGCAGGTGTGAAGCCGGGGAGGAAAGAATCTTCCTGCATCTTCAACCAGAAACCTTGGCGACCGGCAAAATATGTGACGGCGCTTCCCAATTCCTCTTCGAGTGGCTTGCCATCGATGGTGGATGTGAAGTCGATCACGGCAAAATCGCCCGTATCTAATGCGCGGTCCTCGACATCGGCGAAGTCGGCGAATCGCTGTTGCAATCCATTCAGCTGGGTATTCACATCTTCGTCACTGACCTCATTCGCGGGCACTTCCACGGCGATACCTTTGTATTCAGGTAATGTGACGTCTGGTGCGAGAGTGAGAGTCGTTTCAAAGCGGAATGTACCTTCTGCGGTGAATGTCAGTTTTTCGGGATTGCCGAAATCGAGAACCTTAACCGGTTCTTGTTTCAGTGACTCTTGCAGCGACTGATTGATGAGACGTGATTCTATTTCCTCCTTGATGTCATTTTGAAAGCGCTTTTCGATAACGGCGAGAGGAGCCTTGCCGGGACGGAAACCTGGGATTTTGGCTTCTTTGGCATACTGAGAGACAATCTTGTTTTTTTGCTCGGCAACAGTCGAGGAGGGAACTTCCACACGCAGGGTGGCGAGGCATTTTTCTTGGCGTTCGATCGTAATATTCATGAGTGAGAGGTGCGGCACATGCGCTGGGGCGGGAACGCTAGAGGACTGCTCTGCGATTTGTCAATCGTAAAGGTAGTCGAAATCAGGATGCGATTTCCAGCGGTGAACGATCGTGATGACTCGGCATCCATTGTGAACGCGAATAGCCGTCAAAAAAAGTGCCACAGCATTTTCTTGACGGGTTCGGGATTTCTTGGCAGTTTGCGCGCCCGCCGTTTTTTCCTTAGTGAGCAAACGGCCCTGATTGACACCCACACTACTACTATGGCCGCTAAAATTTATACCAACAAAGATGCCTCGCTGGCTCCCTTGAAAAAGAAAACTCTTGCCGTAATCGGCTTCGGTTCTCAAGGACACGCTCACGCTCTGAACCTGAAAGACAGTGGTCTGAAAGTGATCATCGGGCTTTACAAAAAATCGAAGTCATGGGCTGTCGCTCAGAAGCTTGGCTTTGAAGTGATGGAAACCGCTGATGCCGTAAAAGCGGCCGATGTCATCTTTGTTGCGACTCCTGACACTGTTGTGCCTTCGGTCTATCAAAAGGATATCGAGAAAAACCTTAGCAAGGGCAAAACCCTGCTTTTCTCGCACGGTTTCGCCGTTCACTTCAAAACCATCACGCCGCCAAAAGATATCGACGTCATTATGGTGGCGCCGAAAGGCCCTGGTCACACGGTGCGCTCTCAGTTCGTTAATGGCAAAGGCGTTCCCGGATTGATCGCCGTGCACAATGATGCCTCAGGAAAAGCGAAAGAAACCGCGCTGGCCTGGGCACGCGGTGTCGGTTGCACCCGTGCCGGTGTGTTTGAAACCAACTTCCGTGAGGAGACCGTGACCGATCTTTTCGGCGAGCAGTGCGTCCTTTGCGGTGGTGCTTCGGCACTGGTCAAAGCGGGATTCGAGGTGCTTGTGGAAGCGGGCTATCAGCCAGAAATGGCTTACTTCGAGTGTCTGCATGAACTCAAATTGATTGTGGACCTGATGAACGAGCAAGGCATCGCTGGTATGCGTTTCTCGATCTCCGAGACCGCAGAATACGGTGACGTGACCGTCGGTCCGAAGATCATCGACAAATCGGTCAAGGAGCGCATGCGCAAGCAGCTTAAGGCGATCGAAGACGGGAAATTTGCCAAGGAGTGGACCAAGGAGTTTGCTGATGGTAATAAAAACTTCAATGCCATCCGTAAAGCAGAAGCCGCACATCCGATTGAAAAAGTCGGCGAGCGTCTGCGCGGACAAATGAGCTGGATTAAGAGCAAGAAGATCGCTAAAGGAGCTACGCAAGCGAGCTTCGTGGCTGACTCGAAGTAATCTGATCGATTGCCACAAAAAGCCGATCTTCGCAAGAAGATCGGCTTTTTTGTCTCATGGGGCTCGATTCAATCAAAGTAGGGTCCATACAAATTCGTTAGACATCACGGTTTTTCCATCAGCGATCAACTAGCTTACTACCCTGTATTCTGCTGATGATGTCGCGCAATCGAAAACGCACTCTATTCCCTTGATTCAGTTCTCTGTGATCCCCGTACTTATTGTTTCTTCCGCAAGCGCTTCAGTGTGTCTTCAATGGATTCCTTGAGCGTCATTTTTTCGTGGTCACTCATGCTGACACTGGCAGATGATTTTCGCATGGCCGAGACTTTCTGCGACATCGATGCCTGAGCATAGTGAATGTCTTCTTCGTTTGCGAAGAAGTTGCTGACTTTGTTGGATTCAATACCCATCGCAGCTGCTGCGGCTATGGCGTCCTGATTGGCGGCGAGGTAGAGAAATTCCCACTGGTAGACTTCCGTCTGATGACGGATTTTTTCATGAACCTCACTGAGCGAATAGCGCCGTGAGCTGTTTTCGTGACCATCGGTGAGTATGGCAATGATGACTTTCTGAGGGCGTTCATTCTCGGGCATAGCTGCCAGCTTGGCACCTAGCTCATCGATCGTCCGACCGATGGCATCGAGCAGGGCTGTATTGCCGCGCGGCTGAAACGTCTCGCGCGTGAGCGGCTTTGCTTCTGCGATGGGCTGATGCTGCACTACGGGAAGATATTCGTGATCGAATAGAATGAGAGTGAAATCGGCGGGCAGGGGACGACCTTCGTCGTCGAGGGTTTGTTGTTGGCCGAGAAGAAATTCATTAAAGCCGTCGATCGCGGCGCGAGCCATTGAATTCATCGAGCCGGAGCGGTCGAGAATGAATGCAATTTCAGATTTCAGGGATGATGGGGATGGTTGCATAATAGATATTGAGTTGTTTTTTTCACAGGATTGTTGGTTTGACGCGCGCTTATTGATTTTATGCGTGCCTAACCAAATTGCAGGAGCAGCTTATTTGGAAACTGATCAAAGTCAATTGAAAAAAACGATTTATTCAAAAAAACGATACGTAATTATTTGGATGACATTTCGCAAAAAAAGACTACAATCCTCGGCGAAGCAACTAACTATATTTATGGGTAATCTAACGAACGAAGAAAATTGGGCCGCGCGCGAACGTCTACGCATGATCGAAGTACTTTTGTGGTGGCGTGGCTGGGTTCGCCGTGGTGACTTGATTGATGTCTTTGGCATTTCAGCGGCACAGGCGAGTGGTGACATTCAGCGTTTCCTAGAATTGAATCGCGCTGGTGTCATCTATCATACCAATCGCAAGCGCTACGAGGCGGGCGAGAGTTTCACCTGTCGTCTGCATCGTCCAAGCCTCGCCGAGGCTGTTACCTTGCTGATGGGTCAGCGTGCAGGAAATGCGGCATTGACCATGCGCGCTGAGACTGTGCCGACTCAAGCGAGCGACCTTGTGGACATCGTCACGATGCCTCAGCGTGTGGCGAACGAGCGTGCGGTGCGGACCTTGGTGATGGCGATGCTGCGCAAGGAGACCGTGGAAGTGCGTTATGCCTCCGTGAACAGCTCCACTCGCAAACTGCGGACACTTGTTCCTCGCGCGATTGCTTGGGATGGCACTCGCTGGCATGCACGTTGCTGGGACCCAGAGCATTCGGAATGGCGCGACTATGTTCTCGGCCGCATGGAAGAGTGCCGCTGGGCGAAATTTGATGCAGATGAGCCACCCGCAGACATCGATTGGGAAACTTTCGTGATTCTTAAACTCAAGCCGAACTCCTCTTTGAGCAAAGACGCGAAGGCGGCGATCAAGATGGATTACGGCATGAGCGCAGATGTGATCGAAATCCGCGTGCGCAAGGCGATGGTGAAATACGTTCGCCAAAACCTTGGCTTGCCATGGGAGAACGGTTCACAAGCGACCTGGGAGCCATATTTCCAAGTAGTCAGCGAGAAAAAAGAAGCGTAATCTGTCCTCGCAAAAATTCTGCGTAACGCGCAATTTGTATCTTCCCAAAATACAGATTGCGCGTTACTTTTTTGCGCCATGAGTCTCATTGCGATCAGTCCTAAGTTTTCTCCCATTCTTGACCCTGGTTTCGTTCCCGCTGTTTTGTGGAATCGTGCTTATGAATCGCTCGCGGCCCAAGACGGTCGGGAGTTGGCGCTGGCACTGACCCGCGACGATGGCACGTGTTTCCGATGGTCCGGTCGCGTCCTGCCCGCGGGCAGTGAGTATGCGGCAGATACCGAAATGTATATGGATCGCTTGGTGAAGTTTTTGCTGTGGCAAAAAGGAGGAAATGTCATACAGATCGCAGGAGCAGATGATGTGGTAGCGATGCTTTCACAAAAATACGCGACAGATGGCGCGCGGAAGTTTGATCGCGAGTTCATCGGCACGAAAATTTTCGGCGCGCCCATCGTGGTGAGGTCGGAAGCGATGGAGAACTTGCCACCGGAGCATGGCGCTGCGATGAAGCTGGGACGTCATTTGGAGGGTTGTCGTATTGGCTTCGATCTCGGTGGTTCCGATCGCAAGTGCGCGGCGGTGATCGATGGGGAGGTAGTTTTTTCTGAGGAAGTGGTGTGGGATCCCTATTTTCAGAGCGACCCGAACTACCATCTGGAAGGCATTCACGATTCTCTCCTCCGTGCTGCGGCGCATTTGCCGCGCGTGGATGCCATCGGAGGCAGTTCAGCAGGCGTCATCATGAACAACCAAGTCCGTGCTTCATCGCTTTTTCGCGGTGTGAGTGCAGAAAACTATGAGAAGCACATTCGCCATATCTTCTCAACGCTCCAAAAAGACCGATGGAAGGGCGTCCCCTTCGAGGTGGTCAATGATGGCGAGGTGACAGCTCTTGCGGGTTCCATGGGCTTAGAGGCAAATGCCGTGCTTGGGGTCGCGATGGGAACATCCGAGGCAGCGGGCTACGTCGACAGCCAGGGGCACATTAAGCCCTGGCTGAATGAACTGGCCTTTGCTCCGGTGGACTATCGGGAAGATGGTCCGCTTTGTGAGTGGTCGGGCGATCGAGGTTGCGGTGCTCTGTATTTTTCCCAGCAAGCCGTGGCGCGTCTTGCTCCGAGCGCTGGCTTCGATTTTGGCCAGATGCCTTTTCCGCAGCAGCTCGTGGAAGTCCAAAAAGCCATGAAAGCCGGCGATGAGCGGGCTGCGAAAATTTATCAAACCATTGGCGTATGCTTCGGCTACTCGGTCGCTCACTATGCCGATTTTTACGACATCGAGAACTTGCTAATTCTTGGTCGCGTGACTTCCGGTGAGGGTGGTGAAATCATCATTCGCGAAGCGAAAAACGTGTTGGCATCTGAGTTTCCGGAACTGCGTATCAACTTGGTCGTGCCGGATGAAAAGACCAAGCGACACGGCCAAGCGGTGGCGGCGGCGAGCCTTCCCTTGGTCGCAGCGCAATCCTGAGACCTTGCACAAAAGTCGATGAACCGCATCGGCCCTGCACGCGGAGAGAGTCGACACGTTCAATGCCCCACGGGGCACTGATTGATGCTCTGGAAAAAGTCGTTGCCTTTGTTATCGACGAGAATGAAAGCCGGGAAATTCTCCACCGTGATTTTCCATACCGCTTCCATCCCCAATTCTGGGTAGGCTACGATTTCCTGCGAGCGAATGTGATTTTGCGCCAGCAAGGCCGCAGGGCCTCCGGCAGAGCCGAGGTAGAAGCCGCCGTGCGTTTTGCAGGCGTCGGTGACCTGCTGCGAACGATTCCCTTTCGCCAGCATGACCATCGATCCGCCATGGGATTGGAAAAGATCGACATAGGAGTCCATCCGCCCGGCAGTGGTTGGTCCAAAAGAACCGCTTGCCATGCCTGCGGGAGTTTTGGCAGGACCAGCGTAGTAAATCGGATAGTTTTTGAAATAATCCGGAAGCTCACCGTGTTGTTCGAGATACTCCTTCATCTTCGCGTGGGCGGAGTCGCGTGCGACGATGATCGTTCCCGTGAGAGATAATGGCGTAGTGACGGGATACTTGCTGAGTGTGGCAAGAGTAGACTCCATTCCCAGATCGAGGTTGATTTCCACGCCTTTGAATTTCCAGTTGCGGTAGGCCTCGGGGATGAAACGACCGGGATTTTTTTCGAGCTTTTCGAGGAAAATGCCGTCTTTGGTGATCTTGGCTTTGGCTTGTCGGTCTGCTGAACAGGAAACGCCGATGCCGACAGGGCATGACGCGCCGTGGCGGGGGAGGCGTATGACGCGCACATCGAGTGCGAAGTATTTTCCGCCGAACTGCGCACCGATGCCGATGTTGCGCGCGCACTCTAACAACTCTTTTTCCAATTCGAGATCGCGGAATGCTTGGCCGTGGGCGTTACCGCTGGTGGGGAGGTTATCGAGGTATTTAGTGGATGCCATTTTCACCGTTTTGAGACAGGCTTCCGCGGAGGTGCCTCCGATGACAAACACAAGGTGATAGGGGGGGCAGGCTGCGGTGCCGAGCGCGCGCATTTTTTCGATGCAGAACTCGACTAGGCGCTTCGGGTTCAGCAAGGCCTTGGTTTCCTGATAGAGGAATGTTTTGTTCGCCGATCCACCGCCTTTGCTGACGAAGAGGAATTGGTAGGCATCGCCCGCAGTGGCATAGAGATCGATCTGAGCAGGGAGGTTAGTCTTGGTATTGACCTCCTCATACAGAGATAGGGCCGAGGTTTGCGAGTAGCGCAGGTTTTCCTGAGTGTAGGTGGCGTGGACTCCTTGTGAGAGTTTTTCTGCATCGTCGCAACCAGTCCAGACTTGCTGGCCTTTTTTGCCGATGATGGTGGCGGTTCCGGTGTCTTGGCAGAAGGGAAGTATACCGTGGGCAGCGATCTCTGCATTTCGCAGCATCATGAGTGCGACCATTCGGTCGTTCTCCGTGGCGGTGGGGTCATCCAAAATAGCGGCGACTTGAGCGAGGTGGGCGGGGCGCAGCATGAAATTGATCGCTTTGAACGCCTCCCGTGCCAGCAAAGTAAGAGCCTCTGGTTGCACCACGAGCATGGGCTGACTGTGAAAGGATTCAACCGAGACATGATCTGAAGTGAGCCATTCGTATTCGGTAGTATCGGGACCGGTCGCGTAAATGTCTTGATATTGAAATGGCAGATCAGGCATGCACACGGTTAGCATGGATTGAGAACTTCGCCAAGAGGAGAAAATCAGGCTTTTAAGGATATGGGCTTTAATTCAAGGATGTTAGCAAAGATTTCCTGTGCCAATTCAGACGGTTCGCGTATCGATGTAAGCTACGCATGCCATCATGAGTCAAAAAAGTTTTTGGATTCAACTCGGAAGTGCAATGGATCGGAAATGAGTGGATCAGGGGCTGAAGAGCGGCTTTGATTCACTTCGTCAAAACCAAATCCAAGCACAACGGTTCTACACGCACGTCATTGAAATTTGCCCAAGTGAACCGACTTCAGCAAAATCACCGAGGAGCCACTTGACGAAGTCCAAGAAGAACTCAACAAGCGCCCAAGAAAATGCCTTTGCTGGAACTCACTAAATGAGGTATTTTCAACTCCGACAGCGAAAGTTGCAGTTCCAAGTTGAAACCGCCCTATCTATTTCACATTCTTATTTATCATGATCGAGTTCATTTCATTTCTTCGTAAGCTCTCTGTGGTGTTGGTTGCAGCGGCATTTCTGAGCGGATGTGGTTCTTCCACGGGAGATCTTAGCAAAGGTGAATTGGGTTTATTGCCTGCTACTCCAGAGAAGGGCACGCTATTCTCCTACTATGAGCCTAAGGGATTGTCCAAATGGAACCGCAACTGGACCTATGATCTGGACCTCACGGGGGTTTCGTGGAATGACTCTCGCACGGCCACATTGATTGATCAGCAGTTTGTGGTGATGGCCGCACATTTTACAAGACCTTCCGAGGTGCCTGTCATGTTTCACGATCGCAAAGGCAATCCGGTGGAGCGATACATCGTAAAAGTCAGATCGCTGGCACCGATGGCCGATGTCGCCGTAGGCAAACTAAATTTACCCGTTCCCGGAGGCATCAAGCAATACTCCTTCGCGCCGTCTAAGGACCTGTCGCCAGGGCGCGCAGTGCTCATCACGGATCAGACCAAAACCCTCTCCGTGCATCAAATTCAAGCGGTGACTGGCAAGACCATTTCCTTTGCATTTCATCATGGAATCGATCCGATTTATCGGCGCAATCTCATCGTGGGCGATAGTGGTAATCCTACCTTTATCATTAGCGGCAACGATCTGAAACTGTTAGAGACTCACCACTTCGGTGGCCCCGGATCAGGGCCATGCTATGCCAATGGCGAAATCCAAGCCGCCATCCGTGGAGCCATTGCTGAAATGCGTTAGATCGTAGCGGCATTTTCCTAACGCCCATCTCGTTAGTGCAACTTGCCATCGATCAAACGCGGAATCCCCAACGGATTGCTTTCTTTCAGTTCATCCGGAAGGAAAGCGTCTGGTGTGTTTTGCCAGGCAACCGGGCGGGTGAAGCGACTCGCTGCCATGGTGCCGACGCTAGTGCTGCGTCCATCGGATGTTGCGGGATAGGGACCTCCGTGAACCATGCTGTGGCAAACTTCCACACCTGTCGGAAAGCCATTGAAAATCAGACGACCAGCCTTGCGCTCCAGAATTTCGAGCATGACTCCTGCGCTCGCGAAGTCGGCCTCCGTGCCGAAGATCGATGCGGTCAGTTGCCCTTCTACGGCTTCTGCGATTGCAAGTAATTGTTCCGTGCTCCCCGTGACGATCAAGCTCGCAGGGCCAAACATTTCGTCGGACAACGCAGAAGATGACAAAAATGTTTCGGCCTCACAGAGGAAGACGACAGGCGCAGCTTGTCCGGGAGCGGCGCATTGATTGCTCCTGATGGTAGTGACACCCGGATGCGCTGCGGTGGCAGCGGTCGATTCTTGGTATGCTTGGCAAATGCCGGCATTCAACATGGTGGCGGAAGCAGCGCTGGAGATTTTTTCTTTCAAAGTTGCGACAAATTCCGATTCGGAACCTTTAGGGAGTAGCAGCAAGCCGGGGTTGGTACAAAATTGACCAACGCCTAGCGTGAGTGATTGAAAATATCCATCGGCCAGTGACGCGGCTTTTTGCGCGAGCACGTCGGGCATCATGATGACAGGATTGATGGAGCTCATTTCCGCATAGACGGGGATGGGCTCCGGACGTGCGGCGGCGAGATCCATCAAAGCGCGTCCGCCTTTGTGCGAACCGGTAAAGCCTACTGCCTTGATCAACGGATGCCGCACCAGGCTACTTCCTACCGTCACTCCTGATCCGTAGAGCATGGAGAAAACTCCCTCGGGCATGCCGCATAGTTGAGCGGCTTTAATGACCGCCTGCGCTACGATTTCCGATGTGCCAGGGTGGGAGGAGTGCGCTTTGACAATCACGGGGCAACCAACGGCGAGAGCAGATGCCGAATCACCGCCCGCTACCGAGTAAGCAAGCGGAAAGTTCGACGCGCAGAATACGACGACGGGACCGATCGGGCGTAGCATGGATCGGAGGTCGACTTTCGGCAGCGGCGTACGGTCCGGTTGGGCATGTTCGATGCGGGCATCGATCCAAGTGCCCTCATCGAGCATGGTGGCAAACAAACGCAGTTGTCCAAGAGTGCGGCCCGTCTCGCCGCGGAGTCTCGCTTCGGGTAGTCCGGTTTCGGCACATCCACGAGCGGCAATGTCATCCGCTACCATTTCGATCTCCGAGGCGATGGCGCGAAGAAACCCTGCGCGTGTCGCTGCAGGAAGATTGCGATAGACGGGAAATGCCTTTGCGGCGAGTTGCACTGCGGACTCGACCTCCTCTGCGGAGGGCGAGGCATAAGGCGGGTCTAAAATTTCCTGCGAGGTAGGATTGATAGCGGAGGAATACGGTCCGACGTGAGCGCCGCGACTAAATCCCACAAAAGAAGTTCCGAGCATCATCATAGTAAAAAGTGAGTCCCTTTGCTGTAGATCAGATTTCTAGGATTGGCAAGGATTGCTTGCGAGCATATTGCCGCTGACGAATGATGAATCCGCGAGAAATCCTCGGTGTGATCTCGTTTTTCCCGCATTTTCCTGCATAAGTAAATATGATTGCAAGATTCAGGAAACTCAGCGATTACTGATCACGGAAAATGAAAAAATCACTACTTCTGTCGATGCTCGTTTTGGTGTGGCCTTGCAGCGCTGCCAAATGGTTTGAGGAAATGCAGTTTGGACCCGCTTGGTCGAATACGTTTACGGGCTCCTACCAAGGAAAGTCGCGTGTGGCCGCATTGAAGGGTCTGCTGCTTGACTTGGGCGACCGTAAGAACTGCGCGCTCTATGATACGGAAACGTTGAGATGGGTTTCTGCCTACGAGGGTTTTGCCAATTGGGGCGGCACGCCGTGGACAGGGGCTCATGGCAAGCTCGTGACTCTGTCTGATGAAAAACCTGTGTTTGTCACGGACGCTGCCAGCGGTTACGCCGATGCTTCTGGATCTTTCGACGACAAGCGCCCAATCAAGGGATTCGGCAATCTGCCCGCAGAGCACGGTCGTTATCTGGGCTACTACAAAAATGGGGGAAACGTCGTGATTCAGGTCGAGGTGCTTGGTGCCCAGGTGCTAGAAACGGCTCGCGTCGGGCAGAGCGGTATCGATCGCCATTGGGAGATCGGTCCACGAGCGAAAGATTTGTTGGTCTTGCTCGCAGATGAGCCGGGCGATGTGGAAATTCTGGACGCGGGCCAATCCGCAAAAAGCGGCCAAGGACTGATGGCAGTGCTTGCATCGAGTGATAAGAACGTGGCGTTTTCTCGTCTTGACGCACGCAAAGGTCGCCTGGTGATGCGTGTGCCTGCGGGCAAGGAGGTAGTGAAAATCCAAGTGGCTACGGCTCGTAATGCGACTCCTTGCACTGGCAGCTTGGTGACTCTTTCCGATCTCACCAAAGGTGGTTCACCGCAGTATGCGGAGACCATCACGACATCAGGAACGATGGGCAAGCCGGAAGAGGGTTCCGCTTGGGCGGTGGATCAAATTAGTTTACCCATCAACAATCCCTGGAAATCGAATTTGCGATTTGGCGGCTTCGATTTCCTCGATGAAAATACTGCGGTCTTATCGACATGGAATGGCGATGTGTGGACGGTATCTGGTTTCCAGAAAGATGTTAGTAAGCTAACATGGCGGCGTATCGCCAGCGGGTTGTTTGAAACACTAGGGGTGAGAGTGGTGGACGGAAAAATTTACGTCAACGGCCGCGATCAGATCACTCGTCTCCACGATCTCAATGGTGACGGCGAGACGGATTATTTTGAGGCGTTCAACCGCGATGTGATCATCACGCCGAACTTCCATGAGTTTGCTTTCGATTTGCAGACGGATGCGCAAGGGAATTTTTATTTTAGTAAGGGTTCACCTGTCAAAGGTGGTGGGCGTGGATTCGATGAAATTCTACCGCACCATGGCATCGTCGCGAAAATCTCTCCTGACGGCAAAAAATTTGATGTGGTCGCCACCGGGTTGCGTGCTCCGGGTGGTGTCGGTGTCGGACCCCAAGGCCAGATCACCACGGGAGAAAACGAGGGCACTTGGCAACCTTGCTGCAAGATCAATTACTTTACACCAGCGCAGGCACCTGTCTTTTTGGGTACTGAGCCGAGTCGACATGAGCTGGGCAAGGGCAAAACTTTCCATGAACCGATTTGCTATTTGCCGATGAGTGTGGACAACAGCGGTGGCTCACAGGTGTGGGTGCCAGAAGGAGCTGATTTCGGCCTGAATGCGGGAGAGCTGATCCATTTATCCTACGGTCAGTCCGCGCTCTATCGTGTCCTTTTCTGTCCTGCGGGGGATACCATTCAGGGCGGAGTTGTTAGAATTCCAGTAAAGCTGCAGTCATCTGCTATGCGTGCACGTTTCCACAAGGACGGCTCGATGTTTGTAGTAGGCTTCCGTGGTTGGCAGACCAATGCGCCGACGGAGTGCGCATTGCAACGCGTGCGTTTCGTCAAAGCGGAAACGGTATTGATTCCCACGGCACAAAAAATCACCAGCAAGGGCGTGGTGCTGACATTTGCGGAGGAGCTCGATGCCGAGCTCGCGAATGATCTGAGCAGCTATGCGGTAGAGCGCTGGAACTACGTTCGTGGCCCACAGTATGGATCAGGAGAGTTTTCGGCGGATCAGCCGGATGCACAGGCGTTGGATGCGGCTTTGAAAGCGGAAAGTAAAAATGTTCGCGTCCATGACAAGGTGGAGGTTCTCTCTGCGACATTACTTAAAGACGGCAAATCGGTGGAGTTGGTGCTCAAGGATATGAAGCCAGCGATGACTTTGAAAGTCGGTTATGATCTGGAGACGAATGATGGGGATGTCATGATTGGCACGACTTATAGCACAGTGAAAAAACTTCCCTGATCAAAAGACCCACGCAAGCGGGGCGGCTCGATGGGGCCCCGCTCTTTTTTTGCCTTCAGGAAATGTGGCACGGAATCACCATGGTCGGACAGACGGCTTTACGCACAAGTCCCTCAGCGACACTGCCGATGAGAAGCGCGGCGACAGCACCGTGTCCATGAGTGCCAATGACCACGAGATCAGATGAATTTTGTTTCACGTAGTCGATGATGGCGTGAAGTGGTGAGCCGATCATCAATTCGGTGCGCACGTCATTGAGTTCTGCCTTGGCGGTAGTCATGGCGTGGTTGAGTTTCATCTCGGCACGTTTTTGTCTTTCCTGCTGGAATACTTGGATGGCCGGAAATTCCTCGGGTGTCATGCCATAGGCCGTGTAGGTGGGTTCTGGTTCCAGCACATGAACGATGTGCAGTGTGGCACCTTGTTGTTTGGCTTGGGAAATGGCGGCAGCTAGCACGGCGTCCGATGCATCCGAAAAATCCAGAGCGGTTACGATATGTTTCATAGGTGCCCATTGTGTCTCAAACCGTATCATTTGACAAGCACAGGCGATGATTGTGCAGATTTAGCAAGGATATGACCGATGGATCGACAATTGGCGATGGAACTGGCTTACGTTCGATGATACACTGTGGCTATGCAGGATAGTAGATCTCAGGATGCGGAATGGAAGTGGTTGTTGCTTTCCGCTGCCATGTGTGGCCTTTTCCTTTTGTCGGCCATCGCGCTAGAGCGCGGTTCTTTCGCGAGTATGGCGTTGTATTGTTATTTGTTGTCCTACGCTGCGGGTGGTTGGGATGCTTTGATCGATGCCTGGAATAATCTACGACGAGGAAAATGGGAAATTCACTTTCTCATGCTGGCGGTAGCCATCGGTGCCGCCGTGATTGGAGCGTGGTGGGAAGGCGCATCCTTATTGTTCTTGTTTTCACTGAGCGGGGCGCTGGAGTCAATGGCGATGTCGCGCACGGAGCGGGAAATCCGCTCGTTGTTTCGCGATTCTCCTAAGACAGCCCTGGTGTTGTCGCCCACCGGGGATACTTCTGAATGGGCAGTGGATCGATTGGTGAAGGGGCAACGGCTGCGGGTGTTGCCAGGTTCACAGTTTCCGGTGGATGCGGTCATCGCGAGCGGTCAAACGGCTGCGGATGAATCAATGCTGACTGGGGAATCATTGCCCGTCGAAAAAGCGATAGGCGATACCGTATTTGGCGGTACGTTGAATACGTGGGGAGCCGTTGATGTAGAAGTATTACGCCCACCTAAAGAAAGTGCACACGCTCAAATTATACGATTGATCCGCGATGCGCAGGCAAGTAAGGCGCCATCGCAGAAATTCACCGATCGATTTGGCACTCCATACACCATAGGGATTTTGCTGCTGAGTTTTCTGGCATTTTGTTGGTGGCATTGGGGCCTTGGATTACCCGCATGGCATGCACCGGAAGGAGAAACATCGGCTCTCTACCGTGCCATGACACTCCTGGTGGTGAGTTCTCCTTGTGCCTTGGTGATTTCCATTCCCAGCGCGATTCTGGCTGGTATCGCTGCTGCAGCGAAGCGTGGCATTCTCTTCCGGGGCGGTATTGCTTTGGAAAATCTCGCGACCATACATCGACTCGCCGTTGACAAAACAGGGACGCTAACGGAAGGGGAATTTCAGATCACAAGCATCGAGACGTTGCCGCGCGATCGCGAGGATGATTTGCTGCGCATCGCGGCCGCGCTCTCGCAACAATCTACACATCCTCTCTCGCGGGCAATTGCTCGGGCGTGGAGGCAGAAGCATGACAGTCTGGCGCCTGAGGTCAGTGATGTGGAGTCAGTCACTGGGAAAGGCGTGCGTGGCAAAATCAATGGAGAAATCGTGACGCAAGGACGCAGGAGTTTGTTTCCGGAGGCCGATTGGCTGTCGCAGTTCAGCGACCCGAAGCCCGGGCTTACGGAGGTATTAGTACAAGGACCGGAGATCTTGGGGCGTATTTTGTTGCGTGATGCCCCGCGCGTGGAAAGTAAGCCGTTGATTCAAGAATTGCAGATAATGGGTATCAAGGTGGTAATGCTGACAGGTGATAGGCCGGAATCTGCGACATTGCTTGCTCAGGAATTGGGTTTGGATGAAGCTCGCTCCAGTATGACGCCCGAGGGAAAAGTGGCCGCGATTCAAGAATGGAAACAACAAGGTGATATCGTGGCGATGCTAGGCGATGGAGTCAATGACGCGCCATCGCTCGCATTGGCGGATGTTTCGATCGGCATGGGCCTTCGTGGTTCGGACGCCGTATTGGAACAGGCGGATGTGATCTTGCTAAACGATCAGTTGGAAAAAGTGCTGATTGCCTATCGTTTGAGCAAACGGTGTCGAGGGATCATCCGGCAGAATATTCTGATTTCTCTGGGAGTCTTGGTGCTATTGGCGCTGGGTTCGATTGGCTTTACGATCCCACTGCCGTTGGGGGTGCTGGCGCATGAGGGCTCGACTTTGATCGTGGTAATGAACTCTCTGCGGTTGTTGTTCAGTCGATAAAAAAAGCGGACCTGCCAGTCAAGGCAAGCCCGCTCGAAAAGCACAACAACCCTCAGGGAGCGTTGCCGGAAATAGTGTATTGACCAATACTCGCATAGTTCGAGTAGCCGTCTGCCAGAATATCTCCTCGACCAGCACCAGAGATGCGCAGGTAATAAGTGCCTGCGGCAAGACTGGCGCTTACGGAAGCATCCGTGAGTGTATCAGGGTTGGCAGATGCGATCACCGCGCCTGATCCGTTAAGAATCTCCAGAACGATATCGATGTTTTGGCTAGTGGCATCGCCGAGGGCTGTGAATGAGCATGCTCCACCCGAAGTAGTGAAGCTGAAAACATCTTGGTCTCCCGTCGTTTCAAGAATCCCGCTGGCACTGCGTGCTCCCGTGGATCCTGTCAGTGCAACGGTAGTCGCGATCGTATTCGGGACCACATCGGTGCGATAGCCGAATCCATTCAGAGTAGTGATTTTATTCAAATCGTTCTCTGTATTGTTGGCGCTGAGATATTCCCCACTTGACCACTGCACCAACGATTTGTAGTAGCCGACTCCCATGATAGGAGCCCATCCGACTTCTCCGCTGCCGTGACCTTGGTAGTAGGCTTCCGAGGGAGAAAGGCGACCATCATGACTGAGTGAGAGCGTGTGACCGATCTCGTGTGTGCTTGCTTCTGCAATGAAGCGTGCGGAGTTGGATAGCATGTCGGAAAACACCCAGCATGGGGTGTCACCTGTCCAAGTAAACGAATTAACATAGGCCACGCCGCCTGCGGAGCCGAACCACTCATTGTCGGGAGTGATGATGCAACGGATGCGGCGATTGGTAGGAGCGGCGAGATAGACACTCTCTTCGGTGGTTACGTTGATTTGGAATGGGGAAAAGTCCTCTGCTGTGCGACGGCATATTTCCAATAGTTGCGTATTGGTAAGGGTGTCTAAGATGCCACGTGCATTGATCGTCCCTCCACCAGCCCACTGGGTTCCGGATACGACTTGCCCATCCATGTCTAGAAGAGCCACTGCGGTAGCTCCCGGCAGGCTATTAAATACAGGCACGCCGATTGGTGGCGAATCATCATTGATAATCGTGCCAATGGCCTGTGAATCGCTGATTACGGCATTCACTGGGCTTGAGAGATTTACCACGAAATTTTCATTGGATTCAATCGCGGTGTCTCCCGTGATGGATACCGAGAGAGTGGCTGTAGTTCTTCCTGCGGCAATGCTCACAGTTCCTGAAGTGGCTGTGTAGTCGCTGCCACTGATTGCGGTTCCATTCGCGGTAGCAAAGCGTGCCGAGATGACTCGGTTGCGGTCTGCTTTGGACAATCTCACGGTGAATGTAAGGCTCTTGCTGCCGCTATTTCCTTCAGTGATGCTCGCATCTGCAATGGTCAGAGAAAGGCCGTTGGTTCCGCCACCACCGCCGATTTTTGCCTCTTGTATCAATTTTTTTCTTCTTGCGCCGGCAGCCTCTTCTTCATCGTCATCATCTTCTTCTTTATCTTCATCTTCAGCCTGTTTTGCGCGCACCTTGTCCACGGGAGGAAGTCCCATGTAGCTCACATCGGCAGTCTGATGATCGATAAGCGAACAGATCATCTCACTCAATTCATGACGAGTCGCCACTAGGGAGTCTTCGGCTTTTTTGAATTCATAGGCGACAGGATGATTTTGATAATACAGCTGAGCTAAGAAAAATCCCATAGGGGCATTTTCTTGAATGGTCAGTTGACCTTCCGGCGCTCCAGCGACTTCCAGATTCGTGATGACAGTGCCATCGGACTCTGCTTTACGGCCCGTAACGGTAGCTTTGACCGAGGGGATTTGCTTCGAAAACGCAATCGTCAGTTCTGTTCCGATTTCGCTCGATACCGCTTCACGGAAACAGTTGGCGTCGACGATCATGGTCTTGCTCAAACGATCGCGACCGTTTGCTTCCACGGTTTCCCAGAGTTGACCTTTAGCTGCTAAGGACTGTTCGACAAGGCGATCGACGTTGATCAATCGTGTCGATTGTTGCGTTGGCTTTGCGGCTTGTGCGATATCGGTGGCTTTGGGCGCGTGATGTTTACTCCATTGAAAAACAGCCAGAGTTCCCAGCAGCGCGGCAGACGGTAATAAGTATTGGCGCTTTTTCATAGTTTGTTTACGAAATGAAAAATAATGAAACAGCGTTAAAAGTAAAGCAAAAAGAGATCGATCGCGCATTGTAGGAACAGCCGTTGCGCATGGATTTAGATGGGGCTAGGGACAATCAGGAATAGAAAATAAGCGGGCTGTGTTGGCGCTGATCACGTGCGCGCATTCTTCCCAAGTTAATTGATGTATGCGCGCCAAGGCTTCTATGCAGGCGGGAATGTCAGCGGGATGATGGTAGCCATCGCGATGATAATTGCCCTGATGTTCGATCGGTGGCGCCATGTCGGGTGCGTCGGACTCCACATGGATGCGATCCAGGGGTATGAATCGGAATGAATCTAAGGCACGAGTCTTCCGTGGATGTAGAAAGTAGCCTGATAGCGAAAAATGCGCACCTAAATTTACCAACGAGGGAATCATGTCGGCGGGACCACTGAAGCTATGCAAGAGAAAGGGTGGCAAGGGAGGCGACTGCTTGAGAGCGTGTAACAGCGGATTCCACGCCTTGAGACAGTGCAGTGTGAGAGGTTTATCGAGCTCGCGACTGATGGAGAAATGAACGGCGAGAATCTCTCTCTGTTGGGCGATGTCAGCATGCGGCATCCAGAGGTCAAGACCGCATTCGCCTATGCTGCTCCCTGGATTTTTCTCTAACAGTTCGCGAAGCTGGGCGGCCCAATTTGCACTGCGTGATGCGATGCGCCAGGGATGAAGGCCCAGAGCAGGGGAGAGAAAGGCCGGATCGGCGTGATAGAGGTCGAGCACCTGCGACCAATCGGCCTCACTGGTGCCGTTGACGATCGCGTGTCTGATTCCCGCCGACTTCATCTCGGTCACGACGCGAGGAAGGTCTCCGCCAAAACGAGGATCTTGTAGGTGATTGTGAGCGTCGATCAATGTCACTGACCTGAATGGCGTGGACAGCTGGGCCTTGCATCCATCCGGGACGTTGCTCATCGGCTTAATCAGGCTCCACCTCGATAACGAGATTGATCTCCACAGCGACATTGAGTGGCAATGATGCCACGCCGAGCGCGGTGCGTGAATGCTTGCCCGCATCGCCGAAGATTTCCAACAGCAACTCCGAGGCGCCGTTGATGACTTTGGGATGATCGTAAAAATCCGCTGCGGAACTGACAAAGCCATTCAGCGTGACGATGCGGGTGACGCGATCGATGCTGCCGATTTCCCCCTGTACGACGGCGAGGCGATTGAGCACAATCATGCGTGCGGCTTCTTGCGCTTCTTCGATCGAAACATCGCGCGGCACCTGACCGATGATTTTTTTATCGCCATCGATCGGCAAACCACCTGAGAGGAATAACAAATTTCCTGAGCGAACGCAATTCACGTAGGCGGCGATGGGCACGGGCACGTGGGGCAGAGTAAGGCCGAGACGGGCGAGATTTTGAGTAGGTGTCATAAAAGTCAATGGAATCGTTATAATCAATGGTTCTTTTTTGTAGAAGGACTCACTTTAGGTGCGGGGAAGTATCCGGCGAGGAGATCAAGCAGATTTTTGCCATCGCGGGCGAGACTGGCGCGCGCTCCCTCTCCGGTCAGGAGGTCACGCGTTTTGTAGCGATGGGGAACGGTGGAAGGTTTTACCGCTGTCACTGTCGCGCTGGAAACAACCCTATCGCTGGCGCAGAGAGTGAGCGGCATACCAGTCTCTGAAAAAGAAATTTCCCAAGAAGCCGATTGGTGGGAGGCGGGAGTTTTTAATAACCACGGATAACGTGTGGCGATCTCCACAGGACCTTTGTTTGGCAACGTGACCTTGTAGTAAGTGGGATACGCTGCGAGGAATTGGGAAATGGTGAGTGATGGGTTTGCTTTGTGCGCCAGAAAAAACGCGGTCACGTCGAGGCCCGCGAGATTCATGCCGTTGTAAAGTCCATGATAGTTGAGCATATTGGTTGCCCAGTCTGGATAGCGTGCGCTGAGCATAAGAGCGATTTCCAGATGCACGTGGGCACGCGCCCGAGTGATGCCTTCGCCAGTGTAGCCCATGCGACCGATCAAACCACCTTTGGCAATGCTATCGCCGGTCTTGCAGGTGATCTCAGCCAGGTGCGCGTAGAGACTCAGAACCGGCGTGTTTTCCCAGTTGTGTTCGATCACCACATACTTGCCGTAATTGCTGCGACCAGAAATGGTGCAGGCATACACCACTTTTCCCGCGGCAATCGATGAGACCAGATCGAGTGGGTTCCCCGCCTTGTCCCGCTTCATTGGGGCAATGTCAATTCCCTCATGAAACTTCGTCTGGATGATTTGCACGCCGACTCGCTGACTCGTTCGCACATAGCCGTAGGATCCGCCTTCCCAAGGTTGGCTGTGGTCGCCTTCGAAGTAGCGGTCCACATACATAAAAAACTTTTCTGGATTTCCCGAAAATAGGTGATCGTTTTCTGTAGGCAATTGCAGATCGATGGACGACCACGCCGTCGATGCACTCAGAAAAAAAGCAAACAAGAAACGCATGACAACTCAGGAGTTTACTTCTTTTTATCTTTGTCCTTGCCGATGCGTGGCGCCATTTTATCGCACTCCTTGATTTCCGCATCTTGAACGCCATTCCAGATCACGAGAAACCCGTCCTTCACGGGCTTGTCGATGAGAACAACATCCACCACACGGCCATTGCAGGTAGCGAGCATCAAACGTCCCTGATTGGCGGCGGTGATGCTTTCGAGTCGACTTGCCGAAGCAGGGCGGAGTTGAAACACTACGCCGAAATCGATCTGATTGTCAGCGAGAAACGGGCTGAAGGCCACGATGTCCTTGGTGTGAAATTCCGGAGACTTCTGGAAGTAGTGTTTTTTTCCGCCAATGGCGTGCTCGAAGACCATCTTCGGATTCACGGCGGCTTCCGTTTCCAAATGGAAGGAAACTGCCATGTTCTTGGCTTTTTTGTCTCCGGCCCACGCAGGAATCGCAAAAAGAAAAACCGCCGTCAATAGGCGTAACAGTGCGTTGTGCATGAAAGCTTCTGGCTCATCCAGAAGCTGATGGCAAGACAAGAGTCATGAGGGAGGTGAAATTTTCCGCTCGTTTTCGACGCGTATGGTTGCCAAGATCACACCATGGTTTACGAGCTACCATATTTGCCAGATCATTTCTCATTGGAAACCGATTTGAAGGATCAACTGAGTAGTCGCAGCGGTTGCCAGCGATGCATCAGCGGTGAGAGCGGTCAGGTGTTGTTGGTTTTGCACGACGTGCCAAAGCCGGGAATACCTCAGCGCAAAGCATTGTTTTTCTGGTATGATTCCCAATGTTGGCATTCCGCTGATGGGACAGGCTTACAGAGTCTGTTTCAGTTGTTAGATGAGTATGCCAAATCGATTGATCAGCAGGAAGCCATCATCGACGACGCGGACACGGCGAAGGAGATTTTCGATCTGATTCGTCATGCGGGTCCGCTGGCTCGCTCCTCGCGCAATTTGTATCAAGCCCTAATGGACGCCGCTGTAAAATTCCCAAAAGACAGAGACCTTCGCTCGGCTCGTGATCGAGCGCATGAGAACGAACGCGCAGCTGATTTGCTCTACTCTGATGCGCGGGTAACCTTGGAGTTCATTCGCGCCGAGCGAGCAGAAGAGCAGGCGAAATCGAGTGATCGTCTCGCGCGTTTGGGCTTTCGACTGAATTTACTCGCGGGATTCTTTTTGCCATTAGTGGCGCTCGGGGGCTTGATGGGCATGAATGTCAAATTACCGCACTTCGTCATGAACGGCTTCTGGATGATCTTTTTGGGCGGCCTGATTTTTGGCATTCTCATTCTTCTCATCGTTGGATACAAAACGGGTGAGTCCAGCGATTAATATGAGCCAAGGAGGCTTCGATCACTTCTCAGAGATTTACCTCGGTCTCTGATTTCCTCCTGCGTTTTCAAGGCCTGCGCATGATTTATGCCGCAGGCTAAGATGAAATTTTAAGACATCTTAAAAACTTCCACGAAATCTTTTTGAAATTTTTTGTGCGTGGAACGCCTACAGGTAAGGGGATTGCGTGAGGAATCATCTGATAGAGATTTTTTTTGATTTTGCCTTGGGCGATTTCCCATACACTCGCCCACGCCTCACATCGCAACCGCTTTAGTGCGCTCGATGGGGACGGCCGAGAAATTCAAAAAAATCAGGACTATGGAATCAAACGAAGCGTATCAGGTAACTCACACAAACACCCCTGCAGCAGGTATTGATCAATGGCAACAAGTTCAGGAAATTCTCACCAAACGCGTCAGTAGTGATGCCTATCACCGATGGTTCCGTATGAGTCGCATGCTGGCAGTGGACGAGCAGCAAGTTACCATCGGACTCCCCAACGAAATTCACCTCGTCTGGATCGAGACGAACTACTGGCCGGAGTTGTTGGACGCTTGCAATCAGGTATACGGACTACGAGAAATCAAGTTGATGGTGAGCGAGGAAGTGGTTCTACCCACACCGCAGGCGGTAGCGGCGGAATTGCGTCTCGATGATCGCGAAGATAGTCTAGCGCTCGCAGAAGATCCGTTAGAGAAACGTCTCAAACTCGCGGGGCTGAATACGCAGTTCAATTTTGGTCGTTTTGTGGTCGGTAGCAACAGTCAATTTGCTCATGCTGCGTGCCACGCTGTGGCGAAGCACAAGGCGGTGGGATACAATCCTTTATTCATTCATGGCGGTCCAGGGCTGGGCAAGACGCACCTGATGCAGGCGATCGGTCAGGAATGGCTGCGCACACGACCTAACTCCCGCGTGGTGTATCTCACATGCGAGAAATTCACCAACGAGTTCATCGATGCGGTTCGCAAAGGCGACCTCGAAAAGTTTCGCAAACGGTATCGCACCGCAGAACTGATGCTGATTGATGATGTTCAGTTCATCGCCGGCAAGGAGCGCTCACAGGAGGAGTTTTTCCATACCTTCAACACTCTGATTGATGGTCAGCGCCAAGTAGTGCTTACTTGTGACCGACCTGCGTGTGAAATCAAATCGTTCGAACCTCGCCTGATCTCACGTTTCGAGTGTGGTCTGACGGTGGAATTGCAAGTGCCTCTCGAGGAAACCCGCACGGCGATTTTGCAGCGTAAGATGGAGGAGTGGAAAGTAAATCTGGATGATTCCATCGTGCGCTACCTCGCTGAGCATATCCGCAGCAATGTGCGCCGACTGGAGGGAGCGCTCATGCGCGTCGCTACCTATGCCTCACTGGCGGGAGAGCATGTGCCATTGGAAAAAGTCGAGTATCTCCTGCGTGATATCCTTCGTGAGGAGGCGACGAAACAGGTGACCATCGATGCCATTCAAAAGGCCGTGGCGGAGCATTTCGATCTGCGTCTTGCGGATATGACGAGCCGCCGCCGCCCGACAAGTGTCGCATACCCTCGTCAGGTGGCCATGTATCTCAGTCGTCAGCTCACCAAGTCCTCTTTGATGGACATAGGCGAAGCCTTTGGCGGTCGTGATCACGGCACGGTGATACACGCTTGCAAAAAAGTGACGGAACACATGCGCACGGACAACTCAATCAAAGAGTTGGTGAGCATGTTTGAGTCGAGTTTGAGACGCTGAGGGGAGTCCCTACGAATCGTGCGAGGAGCCAAGCTCTGCAGGATCAGGATCTTTCCTTGGCGAGTTGATCGAGTATACCATTGACAAATCTTCCTGAGTCGTTAGACCCAAATTTTTTAGCAAGATCAACGGCTTCGTTGATGACGATCTTGGCACTGAGCTCGGGACGTGTCAGCAGCTCGCTCGTGCTGAGCCGAAGAATGGCGCGGTCTACGGGGTCGATGCGCTCAGGGGAGAAATTTTGTATGACGCCAGCGAGAGTTTGGTCAATGCGCTCTTTGTGCTGCAAAACGGCGTCCACCATCAGATCGGCTTCGCTGCGCAATTGTATCAAATCCGTGTGCGAGGTACACAGGTGCTTGAGATCGGTTTGCTCAGGAAATAGGTTGGGATTTTCCAGCATCTGAACGCGATCCGAGATACGCTGCATGCGTCTCATCGATGCGGTGACCGACTCAAGCAAGGGGCGCAGGACTGGGAAGTCATCGAGGGTCTGTTGAAAATTACGTCGTGCGTTGATCAGATCGCGATCGATTGCGTAAAGCTGTTTCAGAGCGGCTTCGAGCTGGCCGACGACACTATCGTTATCGACATCGCTGAGCGGCATCTTACGGATTTTTTCCCACTGGATCGACCACAGTGACTCATACTGAAGTGTGTCTTGCAGCACTTTTTTCAAGGCTTGCGTCTCCGTGGCCGCATTCAGGCGGGCGAGAGCAACGGGCGCGCGCTCGGAGAGTTCGAGCAGTCGATCCTGCCGACCCTGTGTGATGTGCTCCAGTGCGCGGAACGTGCTTTGCAGGTGGCGACGGCGATCGGGCTCTGTGAGCAGCTCCCAGAATGTGTTGCGATACTCTTCCGCCGGCGCACCTCCTTCGAGGTCGGCACAGTAGAGAAATTGCACGGCTGCCTCGCGAATTTGGCGACGACTAGGCATTGGAGCGAGGTGTGTTGCGAGGAATCGAGCGATCGAGTTCCTGAAAAATGTCGATCATCGAAGCCGCGGCACGTGCTGCCTCACGACCACGGTTGATGTTAGCTCCGATGCAACGGGCATAGGCTTGCTTATCGTCATCGACTAGCAAGACTTCATTGATAACGGGAATCCGGTGTTTGACAGCGAGTTCCTGAAGGGATGTGGTCACCGACTCCGCGACAAGGTCAGCATGTGCGGTGGCACCACGAATGATCAAGCCGAGTGCAATGACACAGACGGGAGCCTCACGATGCAGAACATTGGCGATGGTCACGGGAATTTCGAAGGCACCCGGAACGCGCACGAGATCGACGCGCGATTGGGGCATCAACTCGCTCAGTTCATCGATGGTATTTTCGACCAGGGCATCCGTGAATTGCTCGTTGTATTTCGAGGCAACAATACAAATGCGCACTTTGGCACCCAAGTGCCGGGGACGTGGCGGAAGTATGGAAGACATTAGAGCGGTGTTATGCGGGGAAAAGGGAATGATGTCAACGCCCGGAGTGAAGGAATTTTGAGAGACTACTGACACTCAGAGGATGTCGGATCGCTCATTGCTCACGAGTTGTGTGTTTTTTCGTAAGGGCGCGGACAGATGAATGGTTGAATGGGATGGTGGTGAGCTGATGCCAAGGGCGCCAGAGTTCACGCTCGGATTGGTAGTAAAATCGATTTTCTACGAATGAATTACTCCGCTGGTTTCGATTGGATCGTAACGATGATCGCGTTGTCTTTCTTGAGGTATTGTTTGGCCAAGGCATTGATTTCCGCAAGAGTAATGCTTTCGTAATCGGCCTTGCGATTGCGCGCGAGATCGAGATTGATAGGACGTTCTTGGCTGCGTGCTAACACGGTGCCGAGCCAGTAGCTGTTATCGCGCAGGGTTTTGTCCATGGCGGCGAGGGTGGGTTTTAGGGCCCGGTCGAGCTCATCATCGGTAGCACCCTGCGTTGCCAATTCCTCGCCAATAGTGAGAGCGGCTTCGGTGAGTTTTTCCAAGTCTTCGGGTTTGCCCACGGAGGTTGCCGTGAGGAATCCGAAGTCTTCGAGAGCATCCGAGCCATCGAGGCTAGCATTCGGGCTGTAAGAAGCCCCGAGCTTCTCGCGGATTTCTTCGCGCAGGCGGTCACTGAGAATTTCCGCGAGCACATTCAGGCGACGGCTTTCTTTTTGTTGATCACGTAGGCCCTTGGTTTTCCAGTTAGCGATGGAGACCGCTTGGGAGACTTTGCTATCGTAGCTGGTATCGAGGCGAGACGGTGGTCTCGGGCTCTTCACTTGGCGCAGAGCACTAAGGTCAGTGGTATCGGCGACGCGAGCGGGGAGGGCTCCGAAGGTTTTTAGCAGCATTGGCAGCATTTCATCGATAGTGAAATCCCCAACGATGCTGAGTTCGATCGGAGCCTGCATCAGGGCGGGCGTCAGCCAAGCCTTAACCTCGTCTGCGGTGTAGCCGCCGAGCACTGATACGGGCGGCATCATGTATCGGCTGTCGAGTCCGTGCATCCAAGCTTCGATCTCCGTTTGCGGTCCGGCTTGGGAATGTTTCAGTTGCTGCTCGATCATCGGAAGAGCGGCCTTGAGCTGGCGCAGGGCTTCCTCGCGATAGCCGGGATCAGTGAGAGAGGCACACATCAGTTGGAGTTGCAGTTCCAGATCGGTTGGAGTGGTTTTACCCGTAAGAACGAAGGCATCTTCACCAATTTCTAAGTCCGTGCCAATGTTCTTGCCGGCTAGGATTTGTTGGAGTTCATCGACGCTGTGTTTGCCGAGGCCACCGCCATTAAAAACGGCATTCGCCACGATGGGTAAACCAGGTTTGTCCTGCGGCATGGTGAGCTGACCGTAACCGAAGCGTGCGATCATGCTGATCGAGTTCTTGGTGAAGTCAGTCGATTTCAAGTTCACCTTGATGCCATTGGACAGACTGAGTTGGGTGATGCCGAGATCGGCGACTTCATTCCGTTCCGTGACTGTGCCAGCAGGGCCGAAGTCTGTGTAGGCGAAGGCGCTCTTGGCGCGCACTTCTGGTGCTTTGATCGCGACTTTCGTAGAATCTTGATAGAGTGCTAGCAATTCATCCTTCGCAGTATCCGGTGCTTCTTTGGTGCTGAGGATGAGGTGGTAGCCATCGACTTGCCAGAACGATTTGAAGGCATTTTGGCAGGCAGCCGTATCAATTTTTTCCAACGCAGCCTTGGCGATTTCCAGATCGGTTTCGGCGGAAGACAGCACCGAGTTGTCATTGATCGATTGGGCGATAGCGCTGGCAAAAGCATCCGACTTGCGAGTGGCTGCTGCTTTCACTTGTTGCTCGTAAGCATTGAGGGTATTGGCTTTTACTTCCTCCAACTCGTCCTCAGTGAAGCCGAACTCCAGTGCACGGCGAAACTCCTGCTCCATGACCGCGACCGCTTTTTTCCAGTCGTCATCCTTGGCGCTGACATCGATGCTGCCGATTTCCGCGAAGTTGAACATAGGACTGCGCGAGGCGCTACCGGAGATGATGATGGCGTTCTCTTGTTTTGCGAGGCGTTCCAATCGTCGATCGATGATGGCGTGTGCCAGTTCCAGCGGCATACGCTCCGTGCGGGTGACTGAGGTGTCTGGTTTGGGCTGATACGGGCGCACAGAGACCAAGCTCAGGTCTGTGCTGGAAAGCTCTTTGTCCGTAAAAATGGCTGCATCGACTCCTGAGATATTCTCGATTGTACCGAGGTCGGGATTTTTTCCGGGAGTGGCTGGATTCATCATGCTGCCGAATGCTTTGGATATCAGTTCTTCGGTCTCTTTGGGATTGATGTCACCCACCACGATGAAAGTCATGCGCTCGGGAGTGTAATATGAGGAGTAGTAATCGATAAAACGCTGCTGCGGAGCGGATTTGATGCACTCTTCCGTGCCGATCGGGAATCGCTTTGGCAGGAGGGAATTCGGCATTAGCTCAGAGAACTGCTGGTGCATCATGCGGTAGCTCACCGAGTCGCGACTGGTTTTTTCCGAGAGAATTACGCCCCGTTCTTTCTCGATCTCATCAGCCTTGAGCAGGGCCCCATCCGCAAAATCCCGCATCACAGTGTAAGCGAGTTTTACCGTGTCTTCCGAGAGATCCGGAAGATCGAGCATATACACTGTTTCATCAAATGATGTATATGCATTAACATGGGCACCGAAGCCGATACCGAGACGCTGCATCCGCGGCACTAGCTCGTTGGGCGTGAAGTTTTTGGAGCCGTTAAAAACCATGTGCTCGAGAAAATGCGCCACTCCCTGTTGATCGTCTTCTTCCATGAGAGATCCAGTGGAGATGTGAAGACGAATGGAGACCCGCTGCGGCGGTTCCGTGTTTGGGTAGATGATGTAGCGCATGCCATTCGGTAGCGCTCCAAAGCGTGTGTTCGGGTCCGCAGGGATGTCGGAAAGCGAATGCGGCCAAGGTTTGGCGACACCAGTCGCGACCATCTCGCCCTGCTTTACGGAGACGGGTGACTCAGCAGGAGGGCCTTGATTTTTTGACCAATAAAATAAGCCAGCTGCCAAGAGTAGAACAACAACGAGGGGTAATGATTTACGCATGCATTGATTGGAGCGAAACCCAATGAAGAATCAATGTGTTTTTTATTTTTTTTGAAATCGTTGTTGTCAAGTCACGACAATTATGGAGAATCCGCGTCCCGCAAGGGAAATAAGTCACGCGCACGTGGCGGAATTGGTAGACGCGCTAGTTTCAGGTACTAGTATTGGCAACGATGTGGAGGTTCGAGTCCTCTCGTGCGCACTTTCTCAAAAATCCTTTATGCTACAAGGGCCACTGTGCGAGCGTGCCGTGGTTCAAATGGGCTGGCACCTTGCGGTGGACTATGAGGCTACTATGCTTCTTCAAGCAACGGAAACAGTTGGAAAGGTGGACGCGCTCGCCATGCCTAACGTTTTCGATGAATTGCTGCAATCGTCGAAAGCTCGCACTGTTCACATACGGGCGGCAATCGCTCGCTTGTGGGGCATGGCTCCCGCTGAATAAGATTTCTTTCCGTGGTTCGGAGAAAAAACGTGCGCCCTCGTCGAGTCAATTCGGCGGGGCGTTTTGTATTTTTTGTAAAAAACCATTGAGTTTTGTCGTTTGAGTTACTAAAATAGTTACGCATGAAAAAAATATCGCTGATCTTATCGCTACTATGCCTCACTTGTTCAATGTCCTTTGGTCAAATCCTCCAGTGGACGAAGACGATTACAGTTCCCGGTTCAAGCGAGTGGCGTGAACTTGATACAATTAAAGCAATCTCAAATAATATTTCTACAAGCGCAATTATGATAGATGCGGTGAATAACTCTCAATTATATTGGTTTGACAGCAAGGGCAAGGTAATCCACAGCGATAGTATTGCCTACGGAAGATTTTATGGCATAACAAGCACTCGGCTTGTAGTGTTATATGAATCGCAAACAACTTACAATACAGCTTTTAAAACATTCACGCGCAAGAGTTCCATAGTAACATCAACAGAAATTGACTCGGGCACGACTTTGATTTTGGGATTTAGTGAAGGGGGTAACTACGAAATTCCAGCAGCTAGGGATGCCGGCGGTTTCTTTAAATCCGAAAAAGGCGTTGGTGATACTTGGATCGTCAAACGATATATTTTCTAATCGTTCTCATCATCAACAATCGCTGATCGCCCTCGTCGAGTCAATCCGATGGGGGCGTTTCGTTTCCGGCCCATCCGATAAGCGCGGCGGGACTTGCGGTGGTAGAGCAAGCGGGGGGATGATTTTATTTGCTATCTTCTGCGGCTTTATTGCTCTGCTTTATAGCTTCTTTAGCCGCTAAGTATTCTTCTCGCGTGATCGTCCCGTTTCCGTCTGTGTCTGCAACAGCAAGAATTTTTTCGTTTTCTTCAGAAATTCCAGAGGATTCTATTTGTCGCTCTTTTTCTATTTGTCGTCCTTTCTCTATTTTACTATTAACCGATAAGCATGTCGGGACAAGTAAAACAGCAAGAATGATACTAAACACAATCAGCGGCAACACGATAAACATACCGCAGCCAAGTTTCACGCCTGACCAGACACCGATATTCTGAGTTGGTGCTTGTTGCTGCGGTAGCGGTGGGGCATTGCCTGATTGTGGCTGTCGATGTACGGATTGTAATTCGCTCGAAAATGCTTTTTTTTGCTTTTCTTCAGCTCTCATAGCGTCATTTGCAAATCTCCTCTCTTTGGCTAACGATCGTTGGTATATAATCTTATTTTTTTGTTTTTCACTTCTTTTGCCAGCGTTGAAATCTTCGATCTTTTGGCAGAACACAATCAAACTTTCACGTATTTCAATCCACATGTGTGTTTCTATGCAGCACGTAATAAAAGGTCAAGCGCGCCGAGTGCAAAAAAACTACCAACGTTTCCGATGGCAGGCTAGTGACAAGCACAGAGGGAAATCATGTGGCGGCGAGCGTTTCGGCAGTTGACAGGGTAAAGCAGCGGCGGCTCATTGGGGAGGGCATAGCTAGGCAATAACGCAGGCCGCATCTGCGAGCCATTGGAGAACGGTGGTGATGATTTCAAGCAATCGCTTCATTTTTAAAACGGATGTTTGAGTGTCCAGTATATCGCGTTAGTATTGGATCTCTGCGGGCTGGTAGTATCGGATCCCGCGGCCTTTCATCTTCATGAAGCAATGCGCTTCAGTTCGGAGCCATGCGCGGTTTCTTGCGGTTGGCGGCAGGTCTAGGTATCGGAGCGTAAAAGTCTCATCGAGTCGCATTTCGGGGCAGGGTGGTAGTTTTTTTCATGGGGAAAAAAGGGGTGAATTTCCGTCACTAGCGTGACTTTAGAAAACCTCCCTCCTAACTACTCCTCGCCCCATCGCACCGGAACTGCTGTGGAAGCTCGCAGCGTTTTACGCGATTTCGCCAGCGATGGAGTCAACTAACGCACTTCCTCGCTTCGTCAGTGTTAGCGTGCCATCTTGAATGTTCAGCAAGTCCATATCGGCAAGTTGTCGAGCGCGTCGCAGGCCCGGTTCATCGAGCAGAGAGACAGCGATCCCGTCTGTCGTCCTCAGTCCTAGTGCGATTCGTTCCAATCGAAGGTCCTCCTCTCGCAGTAATTCACTCTCGCTTGTGGCATGACCCACGGCGTTGATCATTTCCACGTAGCGAGCGGTATCAGCGATGTTTTTCGATCGAATGCTTGCGATCGTGGAGACCGCCGAGGGGCCGAGGCCGAGGTAGGGTTCGCCTCGCCAGTAACCGCTATTATGGATCGATTGGTGACCCGGTTTCGCATAGTTAGAAGTTTCGTAGTGCGCGAAACCTGCTTTGGTCAGTTGCTCGTGGGCGATGGTGAAATGCTCGTGATCGACTTGGTCATCGACATGCATTTTCCCCTGAAGAAGCGATTCAAAAAAGGCGGTGTCTTCTTCGTAGGTGAGATTGTAGGCGGAAATGTGATGCGGTTGAAGAGAGATAGCCTGATCGAGACTGTCACGCCATTGTTCCGTCGATTGTCCAGGGATAGAAAACATCAAGTCGATATTGATCGAGGGAATGTCTGCTTTGTGCAGAAGCTCTACCGAGCGAATCGCTTGTTCGGGATCGTGTTCGCGTCCTAGCGTTTGCAACACGGGAGATGCGAATGATTGAATGCCTAAAGAAACACGAGTGATGCCTAATGCGCGGAATAGTCGAGCTTTTTCGAGGTCGAACGTCGCTGGATTGGCTTCTAGCGAAACTTCTTCCAGCTGTGAGAAGTCGATGATCTCATGGAGTGCAGTGAAGAGTTTTTGTAAATGGGTGGGCGATAGCATGGATGGGGTGCCGCCGCCGAGGAAGAGTGTGCGTGGTTTTTCGCTAAGAGAGTTGATGCGGTTTGTGGATTCCGCTATGATGGCATCGAGAAATGCAGAGATCGGAGTATTGCCTGGTGTGTGTTTGTAGAACGAGCAATAGGGGCAAACGCGATGGCAGAAGGGGATATGAAGATATGCGAGCACAAGAACGCGCTCATCATGAGTGACTCGAATCAAGGTGTCAAATCACGAAAAGTTGCTTCGGCAATCAGCTAATACTTGCGGATTTGACGTAAGGAGTTACTTTTTCGCTACGTAGAAGAAACTATTCTTATTTGCATGCGCACGTTTGCTTTCATCTCCCTTTTTCTCACCTGCGCTGCCGCCAGCGCTAAGGATAAAATCGTTTTCAATCGTGATGTGCGGCCGATTCTCTCGAAAAACTGTTTTGCCTGTCACGGCTTCGACGCCAACAAGCGCGAGGCAGACTTGCGTCTTGATGAGCGGTCAAGTGCCATTGGAAAAGCCGAGTCGGGCAAGGCGGCGATTGTGCCCGGCAAGCCGGAGCTTTCCGAGTTATGGCATCGGATCAACTCGACCGATGCCGATGACATCATGCCACCGCCCAAGCACCACGCGCCACTCGGAGCGAAAGAAATCGAGGTGCTGCGTCGCTGGATCGAGGAAGGTGCCGAGTATCAGGGTCACTGGGCATTTGTGCGTCCGGAGTCGCCACCCATCCCAGCGCAAGCGGTCGAGGGCGGAAATGCCATTGATGCTTTCGTTCAGCAAAAACACAAAGAGAAACAACTCACGTTTTCGGCTGAAGCGGATCGTGGAACTTTGCTGCGGCGTGTGAGCCAAGACCTGACCGGACTTCCACCATCGCCGGAGTTAGTCCAGGCATTCATCGCTGACACGCGTCCGCAGGCATACGAGGAGGCGGTCGATCGTTTGCTCGCATCTCCGCAGTTTGGTGAGCGCATGTCGATGCCGTGGCTGGATGCCGCACGATACGCGGACACGAATGGTTACTCGATCGACGGCGGTCGTCACGCTTGGCTCTGGCGTGACTGGGTGATCAAAGCCTTCAATGACAACATGCCCTATGATCAATTTTTGGTAAAACAGCTGGCGGGTGATTTGTTGCCCGGAGCCACGGAGTCAGACTTGATTGCTACCGCCTTTCAGCGCAATCACAGTATCACTCACGAGGGCGGTACCATCCCTGAGGAAAATCTAACGAATTATGTCGCGGATCGCGTGAAAACTTTCGGCGAGGCAGTGATTGGCCTGACCATGGCTTGTGCGCAGTGTCATGATCATAAGTATGATCCGATCACTCAAAAGGATTACTACCAGATGTTTGCGTTTTTCAATCGGCTTGATGACATCGGTCTCGATGGCAACGGCGGAAACAATGCGCGGCCTGCCATACAGGCGATGTCGCCTCTGGTCCTTCCGGAGGAGGTGGCAAAAGTCAAAGCAGATCTTGCGCAAGCTGAGGCAGAGATGGCTGCGGATCATATCGAGCAGCAAATGCGATGGGAGCAACAGCAGCGTGTCATGCATGCCCAACGCGGCAAGGACTTTGCGCTTCAGCCGTGCGAGATGTTAGGTGCGACCACACCGAACGGCTCCCCTGATCGGCTGAAGGTCATGCCTGATCAATCGCTGGAAATACACGGCGGCGACTACGCGGCTTACACGGTCAGCACCAAACTTCCTGCCGCGATGAAATCTGTAAACGGTGTGCGTTTCATTTTCGAACCATCCGCTCATGCCAAAAATACCATCGGCTATTCCGGTGGCACATTTGTGATGACCACCGTGAACGTTGCGGCTAGCGGCTTTCCTGCGGGCAATGTTGATCCGAACGCACCCTTGCCCCTGAAGCGCATCACTGCTAGTGACCAACGAGCGGGCTTTCCGGTTGTCGCACTCTGGAGTTCCGACCCTCGCACGGGATGGAGTCCGGCAGGTGGCGCGCAGCCGCAGCATGTGACGTTGACCTTTGCGAAGCCATTGGATGCAGTGAGCTTGCCGTATCTTACCGCCGAGTTGGTTTTCAACTACGCGGGCGGCCACAATCCCGGGAAACTGCGCGTCGTGGCTTTTAGTGGCGAAACAGACGATAGCGAGTTGCCTGCCGACGTGTGGGCGATCTTGCAAGTCGAGTCCGCACAACGCACCCCCGAACAAGTCGTTCGCGCGAGTCAATATTTCCGGGAATTTTCCGACGAACGAGCTGCGATTCGCCATCGTGTAGCGAATCTGCGCGAGAGACTGCAAGTGCTGACGCAAAAGCACTCGGTGCTGGTGATGAATGAATCGAAGAAACCTCGCAAAACGCACATACTGGAGAGAGGCGTCTACAGTTCACCGCTAGCGGAGGTGCAGCCTGGCACACCGGCGTTCTTGCCAGCGATCAACAAACCCAATGCCACCCGCTTGGATCTCGCCCAGTGGACAGTAAGCCGTGATCATCCGCTCACGGCACGTGTGGCGGTAAATCGACTTTGGGAAATCGCCTTCGGGCAGGGGCTGAGCACATCGACGGCCGACTTCGGATCGCAAGGCGTTTGGCCGACTCATCCGGAATTGTTAGACTGGCTTGCGGTGCATTTCATCGAGCGTGGATGGAATGTAAAGGAGATACTCAAGCTGATAGTCATGTCGCGCACCTACCGTCAATCATCGCACACCACGTCGGAAATGTTAGAGAATGATCCGCTCAATGAATTCTATGCACGCGGACCAAGATTCCGCCTGAGTGCGGAGGCGATTCGCGACCAAGCTCTTGCCGTTTCCGGCCTGTTGGTCGATCGCATTGGTGGGCCATCAGTCAAAATTTACCAACCCGGCGATCTATGGCGTGCGGTGAGTCACTACGGATCTACGCCTGCAACGGCGCAGACATTCGTTCAGGATCATGGCGAGAAACTTTATCGGCGTTCGCTTTACACTTATTGGAAACGCACATTACCGCCGACAAATCTCGCGACGTTTGATGCGCCGAATCGAGAGGTCTGCACCGTTGGTCGCACGAATACGAACACGCCATTGCAAGCGTTGGTTTTGCTGAATGATCCGCAATTTGTCGAAGCCGCACGGCATTTTGCACTGAGGATGTTGCGGCAGGGTGACTTGGATGACAGGGCACGCTTGCTTTATGGTTTTCGTGCTGTAACCGCTCGAGATGCCAAGGAAAAGGAAGTGCAGCTGCTCGAAACCGCCCTGCAAGAGGAGCGGCAGAAATTCCTTGGAAAAACACCACAGGCTCGTGATTATCTAAGCATCGGCGAGAGTCCATTGACGGAAGAATTTCCATTAGAACAGCAGGCAGCATGGACTGCTATGGCGCAATTGCTCTTGAACCTCAGCGAAACCATTACTCGAAACTGAATATGTCACAGGATTATTTCACGCGTCGTGCTTTTCTGGGAACTTCTTCCGCTGCGATGGGTCAGTTGGCGCTGGCCTCATTATTGGGGCAGGAATCTGCCTCTGCCGCGAGTCATGAGCTGATGAGGACTTTTGCGCCCAAGGCGAAACGCGTCATTTGTTTATTTCAATCGGGCGGCCCGTCCCATGTCGATTTGTTTGACGGTAAGCCATCTCTGCAAAAATATCATGGTCAAAATCTGCCGAACGAGGTGCGCGGTGATCAGCGGGTCACGGGGATGACCTCAGGTCAATCGTCTTTTCCTGTGGTGCAGCCGATCTCCAGCGGCAAACTTTGCGGTCCCGGACAGGTGTATATCAGCGATCTTTTGCCGTGGACGCAAAAAATCGCAGAAGAAATCTGTGTGATTCGCTCGATGCATACCGAGGCAATCAATCACGATCCCGCCATCACGCTTGCCAACACGGGCAGCATGCAACTCGGAAATGCCTCGGCAGGGGCGTGGATTAGTTATGGTCTCGGCACAGATAACTCGAATCTTCCCGCTTTCATGGTCTTGGTCTCTCAAGGAACAGGCAAGAATCCGGGGCAACCGATCTTTTCCCGACTGTGGGGTAGCGGTTTTTTACCATCCGAGCATCAAGGCGTGCTCCTGCGCGGTGGTGCCGAGCCTGTGTTGTATATCGATAATCCAAGTGGCATCGCACGAGAACATCGCCGCGCGCAACTCGATTCCCTAGCGGCGATGAATCAGCAATTCGGCGAGTTGTCTGGCGATGCCGAAACCTTTGCTCGCATCCAGCAATACGAAATGGCCTTCCGCATGCAGGCCTCGGTGCCGGAATTGACGGATCTATCGAATGAGTCTCCCGAAACGTTTGAACTCTACGGTAAGGAGTCCCGCAAGCTCGGCACCTATGCGGCGAACTGTTTGCTCGCTCGCCGACTCGCCGAACGCGGTGTGCGTTTCATTCAGCTTTTCCATCGCGGCTGGGACCAGCACATCGCCATCACCAAGCAGCTTCCTGCCCAATGCCGCGATACGGATCAGCCCAGCGCCGCATTGATTATGGACTTGAAACGTCGTGGCTTGCTCGATGATACTCTGGTCATTTGGGGTGCGGAATTCGGGCGCACGGTTTATTCGCAAGGTGCTCTTGGCTCTCCCGTTGCAGGACGCGATCATCATGGTCGATGCTTCTCGATCTGGTTGGCTGGTGGCGGCATCAAGCCAGGATATGTTCATGGGGAAACGGATGACTTCGCTTGGAACATCACGCGTGATCCCGTGCATCTTCGCGATCTACACGCGACCATGCTCCATCAACTCGGTCTCAATCATGATCGTTTTGTCTACCCCTATCGCGGGTTGGATCAAAAGCTGGTTGGTGTGGAGCCGGCGCGCGTGGTGAAGCAGATTCTGGTCTGACGATTCGGTGCGAGTACGGGCGTCTTCAACAACATGACTGCCATTGTCAAAGCGGTGCGTTTGGGTGTTAGGTCAGCTTCCGAGAACTTGATTCTGCTCTTTTCTATGGAGAATGGCTAAAACTCGCTGCACGGCGACGCAAACTAGAGGCGGAGGGTTTTGAATTGCCAGCGACAGTTCTGGCGCATAGGCATTGTTGAGAAATCGGCACGAATGGGAAGGTTTCGGAAGCTTCGACATCGCAGTAACCACTGCCGAAGAAAAAGGAATCGTGAGGATGGCGAAATGCTACTACCGATGCAGTAGAGAAAAAAGCAGACTGAAACATGACCACTCGCGATGAAATGCTCGTCGCGTCACATGCGTTTGGTCCAGTGCAAATCAGGATTGCCAGCGCTGTCGGGGGCGTGCTAGTTTCTGGCAGTGAAACAAACTGGCTTACGACGCTATTATTCCCTTTTGTGGGAGGCACGATTGACCTTCGGCGGGGGAATTCTGGCGGGGATTTCCTACGGTCTGGCCAGTGGGCTGGGATTACCGACGCTGGTGAAGTATGTGTTTCCGATCTTGTTTCGTGACAGTGAGGGAATGAATCAGGTGCCAGGTTGGCTGATTGATTTCCAAGCGCAGTATTTGAAGGATTCGGTGGAGTCGATGACAATGCTCGTATGCGCATTCATACCATTGATTTTTCTCGTGCGCGGTTTATCGGGCTACTTGAATACCTACCTCATCAATAAAACGGGATTTATCGTTCTGGAAAAAGTGCGGTTGTTGGCATTTGCTAAGTTACAGCGATTACCGATGAGTTACTATCACGGCAACAAGTCCGGCGATTTGTTGTCTCGGTTGACGTATGATGCCGAGGTGATACGCAACGCGATCGCCCAGGGGAGCAATGACCTGATCAAGCAGCCTGCCACCCTCATCGCGGCCAGCGCTTACTTGATATCGGAAGCGATGAAACAGGGTAGCATGGCGATGGCGATGATTGGACTTTTTTCGATCCCCTTGTGTGTGCTGCCGATTTCACGCGCGGGCAAACGCATCGCTCGACGGAGCAAGACTGTGCAGCGTCAGATGGGTGAGACTTCATCCACGATCAATGAGACGCTGCAATCGCCGCTGGAGGTTCGCGTCTATCAGTTAGAAAAACGTCAGATGGATACCTACAGTGGTCAGGTGCGCGAGGTATTGCGGCTCTTACTCAAAGTAGTGAAATACAAGGCATTGATTTCACCCTCGATCGAGGTAGTGGCCTCTGTGGGGTTTGCCTTTGCTCTCTACATGGGCGTGCAGCGCGGCATGACTTTGGAGCAATTTATGTCCGTAGGAGCCGCGTTATTTATGGCCTACGAGCCAGTAAAAAAACTAGGTGCCGTGAATGCTTTGTTGCGTCAGGGGAGCGCGGCGGCGGAGCGATTGGAAATGATCATGCAAGCGGACGAGACGGTCAAGGAACCAGAGCCGTCCGAGATCCGTGCGAGCGGAGTGATCCATGGTCAGGTTGGTTGGCGTGATGTGAGTTTTTCCTACGGCGAGGAGCCAGTGCTGAGTGGGATTTCGCTCACGGTGGAAAAAGGAGAAATGGTGGCTTTTGTTGGCCCAAGTGGTTCTGGAAAAACGACTATGGTGAATTTATTGCCTCGTCTTTTTGATCCCATACAGGGACGGGTAGAGATCGATGGCTGTGACCTGCGACATTGGTCATTGAAGGATTTGCGATACAATATCGCGGTAGTTCCTCAGATGCCTGTGCTATTTCAGGCGAGCATCATCGATAACATTCGCGTGGGGCGCGAAGATGCCAGCGATGCGGAAGTAATGACGGCGGCGGAAAAAGCGCATGCGCACGAATTCATCCAACGCTTGCCCGAGGGGTATCAGACGGTTGTTGGTGAACGCGGATCCAGTCTATCGGGTGGACAAAGGCAGCGCATCGCGATGGCGCGGGCCTTTCTAAAAGACGCGCCGATTCTTATCCTCGATGAAGCCACCAGCGCGCTGGATGCGGAGAGCGAGGCGGCTGTGGCTGAGTCCTTGCAGATTCTGTGCGAGGGACGCACGACGTTTCTCATCGCGCATCGCTTTTCTACCATTCGCATGGCGAAGCGAATCGTGGTGCTCGAGCGCGGTCGTATCGTGGCGAATGGTAGCTTTGAAGAATTGCAATCGCAGCCCGGCACCTTTCGCAAGTTGCTCGAAGCGGCGGGTGAGGCGTGATTTCCGGTGCTTGCAAGTTTTGGCACGGAGTCGCCGTATGGTGATAGCATGTGGTTTTGGCGATCAGTTGCGATAGGGTTTTGTGTGCTCACTTCTTTGGCTGTGGCGCGGCCTTCGGATCATCCGCACCCGCGTTTGTTGTTTCCCGCCTCGATGGAGGTCGAGATCAAGCAGCGCATCGCGAACGACCCCTTGGCGGCGGAGTTGCAAAAAAATATTCTGCAGCGGGCCGATGCCGTATTGCGTCAGCGGACCTGTCGCTTTGAAAAGTCCGATGGCAGGCGTCTGCTGCCCGAGTCGCGTGATGCCTTGCATCGCATCATTCATTGCGCTTGGGCCTGGCGCATGACGGGAGAGCAGAAATACAAACAACGCGCTTTGGCGGAAATGGATGCCGCCAGTGCGATGCCGAGCTGGAATCCGGATCACTTTCTCGATACTGCGGAGATGGCCACGGCCATGGCGATCGGTTACGACTGGCTCTATCCGAGTCTGACTCCCGAACAGCGCAAGAAGTATGCGGATGCCCTTGATGAAAAAGGCTTGCTCGCACTGGAGAATCACAAACACAAGTGGTGGAAATCGCCGACCAACAACTGGTCGCAGGTCTGCGGCACCGGCATGGAATTCGCAGCGATTGTTCTTGATGAAGTGCAGCCGCAGCGCTGTGCCGAGGTGCTGGCGGAGAGTCATCAGTTGGTGGAGGATTGCGTGCGATTTTATCAACCGGATGGCGCCTATCCCGAAGGACCCGGTTACTGGCACTATGGGAGCAATTATCAAGTGATGCACTTCGCCGCCCAGCAAGTGATCTCAGGCAAAAAACCGGTGGCTGACATTTGGAAACAAACGGCGGAATTCATGATTCATCAGTCCGGACCCACGGGACTGTCATTCAATTATGCGGATAGTGGCACCCGTGGATTTTATCTCACCGCAGCGCAGACATGGATCGCCGCGCAATTTCCCCAGAGCGCCTTGCCCCGCTGGACGCGCGATGCCTTGGGAACACAGTTGAAACTCTCGCAGGCGGGCTCTTCTCCCGGGGAAGCACGCTTTCATCCACTGCATTTGCTGTGGCTGCCTCCGCATTCGGAGAAAGCACCGGCGTTTTCTCTCACAGCTCGTTTTGGTGGCGAGCAGGAAGTGGCTTTCGCCCGCACGGGATGGAATGCCGATGCCTCATGGCTCGCCATCAAGGGCGGCACGGGAGCCGCCAGCCACGGGCATCTCGATGCTGGATCTTTTGTCTATGAAGCCGGTGGCGTGCGATGGTTCTACGACCTTGGATCGGACAATTACAACATGCCCGGCTATTTTGGTAAACAGCGCTGGGAGTATTTCCGCTTGAACAATCGTTCGCACAATACTCTGGTGATCGCCGATGTCTTACAGGAGGCGCCCATGCCGGGGTGTCCGGTGACACCGTGGCAGGAAGAATTGGATCAAGTCGTAGGATGTGAGATTGATCTGACTCGCGCCTATGTCAAGCAGTGTGCGCGCGCCAAGCGGATGGTATTTTTTAATCGTGCGAATGGCGGCGCGACCTTGGAAGATCGAATCGAAAAGCCAACAGGCGATGTGCGCTGGGCGGTCGTGACCGATGCTCGACTTACGATTCAGGGAAGAACGGTGAAATTGCAAAAAAACGGCAAAACGCTTATCATGCAGAGAAAAGATATTTCAGGAGGTGAGTGGCAGGAGTTTTCTCTTCAGCCGCCCACAGCGCAGGAAAATACCAACAAGGGTTTTCGTATGATCGGCTTCCGCGTGTCACCGAGTGATCAGGTCAAGGTTCGTGTGGGTTGGGAACTTGGCACTAACGAAAAAGAACAATGAGAGAAATTTTCGGCAGTCGCGATGGGTCGATGGTGGGTCACTACCAATCGATTTTGCAGCAAGCGGGCATTCCTTCTTTCATCCGCAACGAGCATGCGGCTGCCTTGAGCGAGCTTCAGGGTCCGGCATTTTATCCGGTGCTGTGCGTAGATGACGAGAATTATGAAATCGCCATGGAGCTGCTGCAACCCTACTACCAACACTCGCAGCAAGCGGCGGAGGCGGAGGAATGGGTCTGTCCGCAGTGTGGCGAGACCGTGCCCGGCACGTTTGACATATGTTGGAGCTGTCAGTATGCGAAGGAAGCGACGCCTCCGTGAGTGGAACTTTTGTTACACGGCCTTCTTCGCCTTTTGCCGCGCATTCCACAGGAACGCCAATCCGGCCAGAATCATGAAGAGAGAGTAAAACTGCCCTTTCGTGAGAGCGGCTATCATCGCGGAATCAGGTTCACGGTATTGTTCCACCACGGTGCGAAAGATCCCGTAGAGAATAAAAAAGATGCCGGTGATCATGCCATGCGGGGCCTTGGGGTAGCGGAAGCGCAGGAACCACATCAGTGCAAACAGCACCACTCCTTCAAGCAGGCCTTCATACAACTGCGAGGGATGTCGCGCGGTGAGATACTCGGCAGCGATTTGTTTGACCTCGGGCGAGAGGCGCACGGCTTCGGTAAGCCCGTGCGGGGTGGTCACCATCTCGGCAAACTCCGGGGCGCGGTCCGCGCAATCGAGGATGATGTTTTCCTGCACGGTATAACTTTCGGTGGTGAGTGCCTGCGGGAATTTTACGCCCCACGCTAGGTTCGGCGCGACGCGGCCGTAGAGCTCGCCATTGATGAAATTCGCGAGTCGTCCGAACAACAGCCCCAGCGGCGCGACGATGCAGATGCCATCGCCGATGCCAGTCCACGAGAGCTTGTGCTTGCGGGCGTAAAAGTAGGTAAAGATGGCAACTCCAAGAAATCCGCCGTGGCTGGCCATACCGCCATCCCACACGCGCAGGACAGAGAGTGGGTCCTCGCGCAAAAAGCTCATGCCTTCGGCAGGCAGCATGTAAAACAACACATAGCCGAGCCTGCCGCCGATGAAGACGCCGATCATCGCCAGTAGCGCGATGAAGTCGCCGATGTTTTTTTCCGCGATGACCCAGAGCTTGCGACGCGAAAGGTAGCACAGCAGATAGTAGGCGACGACGAATGCTAACAGATAGGAGAAGCCATACCAACGCAGCTTGATGCCACGCCAGATATCGATGATGACAGGATCCCAGTCGTGGACGTAAGCAAGCACGAGATAAAGACACTACAAACCTTCATCGAGGTCAAGCAAGTGTCACATGCAGATGCTGATTTTGTCATCAACCCTGAGGCTCTTCCGCAGGTGGACCGGTTTCGAAACGCATCAGCGGCGCGATGAAAGTCAGCGGCACTTGTCCTGTTTCACCGTTCCGGTTTTTTGCCAATTGAAGAAAAGCACGTCCCTCCTCCTCCTTGCGCTCGTCTTCATTGTCGGCATAGTATGCACTACGATAGAGCAAACCCACCATGTCGGCATCTTGCTCGATCGATCCGGATTCACGGAGGTCGGACATCCGTGGGGTGCCTCCGGTACGTCCTTCCGGGCCACGGTTGAGCTGCGCTAGAACGATTACGGGAATGCCCAGTTCTTTGGCTAAGGCCTTGAGGCCAGAGGAAATTTCGGCAATTTCGCGCTCGCGCGCGTTCGACGCCTGTTTGCTGAGAGAGCGCATGAGTTGCAAGTAATCGACAGCGATCAACTGGATGTCTTCATCGCGTTTTTTACGTCGAGCCTTAGCCCTCAAGTCGTTGATGGTGATGCTGGGAGTGTCATCGATAAATAATTTAGCGTTCGCGATCTCTTCCGATGCGCGCTTGATGCTGACTAGGTCCCTTTTTTGTGGCAACAGCCCCTTGCTCAGATCTGAGAGTTTGTAGCGGGCACGAGAAAAAACCAAACGCTGGACGATCTGAAAGGTGGTCATCTCGCAGGAAAACACCATCGCGGGCTTGCTTTGATCGATACAGATATGCTCCACGATGTTCATCATGAAAGAGGTTTTTCCCATCGAAGGGCGGGCGGCGATGATGAACATCTCCCCCGGCTTGAGTCCTCCACACATGCGGTCCAGAACTTCGTAGCCTGTCATGAAGCCCTGAGATTTTTTCTCCTGACTGCATAAAGCCGCGAAAGATTCCATCACTTCCTTTACCGCGGTATGAATGGTGACTGCGCGATTGACCTCGGAATTTTCGCGAATCGCGAGGACCGCCGTTTCGACGCTATCGAGTAATTGCGGAACGTCCTCGGGATTATCAAAAGCATGGGCGATCGCCTCGTTACAGGAGTTGATGATCGAGCGCAGGGTGAATTTGTCTTTGACGAAATTCAGGTGAGAGATGAAATGCCCCGAATTGGGCGCATAGGAATACAACTCGGTGAGTGCTGCAGGTCCCCCCACGCTTTCGAGTAGTCCTTTGTCGATGAGTTTCTGCACTAATGACACCAACTCGACCGCGATGCCTTTTTCGGAGCATTCCATCAGCAGTTCAAAAATAATGCCGTGCGCAGGCAGATAGAAGTGCTCTTTGGTGAGCTTTTCTTCGACCGCCGTGCCGATGTGTTCGAGCGGGTTCTGCAGCATGGAACTAAGAATCGACTTCTCCGGTCCGAGGGCGTGTGGCATCGCGCGCATCACATCATCAACTTTCGCCTCGTTTGCCTGCTGCAGCGCGAATTTACTCTTATCGGAGGTGCTTGATTGTTCGGCAGAGGTCATGTGGTGCAGAGTGTGCCAAATGACCTACCCTTTCGTCAATCCTGCCGAGAGGGTAGGGGGCATTTTGTCGGCGATCCATCGCAGGGAAATGGACGCGCGGATGACGCGATGCGAAATTTTATCGAAAAAGACTTGTCCCCGCAGTAGCTTCCCACAATCTTGCATTTGCGCACGTCATGATACCTACGATTTTTTCCTGTGAACACGCTACCTGTGCCGTGCCGGATGCTTTTAAAGAAGTCCTGAGCGAGGATATGGAGCTCATTACCTCATCTGAAGGGTGGGATCTCGGTGCGCTCAATTTGGCGCAGGCCTTAGCCATGAAATTCCGCACACCACTGATGCACTGTGGAATCAGCCGTCTCATCATCGACTGTCATCTTCAGGAATCAACTCCAGAGCGCTGGAGTGCGATTTCGATGAAGCTGACCGAGGCACAGCGCGAAAAATTACACGAGCGTCAAGTGGTGCCGCATTTGAGTGCTTTGCGACAGCGAATTTCCAGCGAATTGGAGCGTCACGCTTCGTTGCTACACGTGTCGGTGCATACCTTCGATCCGCTTCGCCATCCTGACCTGCACGTCAGTCTGCTCTACAGCGAGGGGCGCGTGGGTGAGTCATCTTTGGCTCTTCATTGGCTGCAAGCGATGCAAGAACGACTACCCACACTGACCATTAGGGGTAATCAAACATTTTATCCAGAACAGACCAAGACGATTCTCGACACACTGCGAAAGGAACGATCCTCCGCTCAGTATCAGGGCATCGAATTACAGGTAAGCAATCAGATCTTTCTTGAGGCCCAGCCCATGCGCTGGGATGCGTTCAAGAATGGCTTGATCGAATCCCTGCGCACCGTCATCGAATGATGTCTTAGGTCGCCGTCGCCCACACGCGGGCACCCATGGCGCGACGTTCTTTGGTGGCAAAAAATCCGTCCAATCCCGGCCGAGCCAGTAAATCCGCTATCATCGAGTTTGCAACCCTATGGCGCCAACGAAAACCTTCCTCCTCAAGTCTCAATGGGCGCACCCATCGACTTTTAAGAACCAGTTCGGCCTCTGTGCGTAGCATCCATGCGCCCAGTTTCACGAGTGGTGCCGGTGCGGGTAGTCCAAGCGGCATGGCTAATTCCTCACGCAGCGATTGCTGCAGATGTTGGTTTGTGCAGGCCTCGGGAGCGGTGATATTGAATACCCCATCAAGTAGCGGATTTCCGACGAGAAAATCCAGCGCGGCAAGCCAATCCTCCATATGAATCCAACTGACTCTCTGACGCCCGGTGCCCTGTGATCCACCCAAACCCCACCGAGTGAGGTTGGTTAACACATGGAAGGCCGACCGAGCTTCGTTCGCCATAACGATGCCTGTGCGCAAGGCAATTTTGCGCGTTGCAGCAGGCGTTTGTTCGCGGAAAAATGTCTCTTCCCAAGCGCGCGCTACGCCCACCGAAAATCCATCGCCCATTTCGCCACGCCATTCATCTTGTGGTCCATCCTCGGCATGCCGATACCACGTTGCCGTGCTCGCATTCATCCAAACAGCGGGAGCTTTCTGACATTGTCGGATAGCACGCGCGATGGCACGAGTGCTATCGATGCGCGAGTCGAAAATCTCCTTGCGGTTCTGCTGATTGTAGCGGCAATCGACCGAACGACCGCTGAGATTGATCACCACGGCGGCTCCCTCAAGCGCGAGCTCCCAAGGGCCACTGTTTTTTCCGTCCCAGGGCAAAAACATGCCATCGCCGCTCCATCCTTCTCGGTGGCGGGCGATCGCCACGATTTCATATCCTTTGCGTGCCCAGTGGCGGCAAAGATAACGACCTAAAAATCCACTGGCTCCAAAAATAACTGCGATTGGTTTCATACGATTAGTGTGTGGTGATTGTGTTTTGTTTTGCTTGAGTGAGATAAGGGAGTGCAGGCGGTTTGATGCGTGGCAACTGACAGCTGCCATCAATACAAGTTTCATCTTGTAGCTGGGCAACGGCACTCCAGAGTTGCCCTTCGCTTTTCAGCCCCATCAGTTGGGAAATTTGATGGCGACGATTAGACAACGCGTGCACCAAGCGTTTCACCATCGGCTGCCACTGCGGCGTAGCGAGGCGGAATGACCAAGCACGATATTCGAATGTGGTCCACAAGCAAACGATCCACGCCGCACTGCCCTGCCACCAACGGCCATCGTCGGCGAGGACGATGATTTCCTGATCGGCATGGAGTTGGCGAATGTTAGGCATACGCTCCTCGGCTTGCTTGCTGCTGTAGCCGATGAACTCTACGCGCACGGATTTTTTCTGCCTCTCCAGCCACAGCCGGAAAGTCGTGCACAGCCCACAGTGCGGATCGTAAAATATCGATAGAGTGTTCATGGTCGTTAGAGGACGAAGATTAGTGGGCGATGGTTCCAGTGGGCTCGACAGGTGGTCCCATTTTTTCCCAGGTCGCACGCTTTCTCGTGCGAGTAAGGATGTAGAGATTGAAAAAGTGCATCACGCCGAGAATGAGCATCACTACCCCAAGCTTGCCGCTGCACGCTTCAAAGATGCCCTTGGTGTTGGCGACCTCGAGATCGAGTTTCATGTAGAGGGCCACGAAGCCGATGTTAACGAGGTAAAAACCGACAACCAGCAGATGATTGACACTGTCGGCGAGTTGCTCGTTGCCGTGAAAGCAGTCGACGAGAAAGATTCGCCCGCTCTTGTGCAGTGTCCGCGCGACCCAGATGGTCAGCGGAATGGCGATTCCGAGATAGATTCCGTAAGCGATGACTGTTTGCGGGATGGTGTCGTTCATGGTGTTCTTTCCTTTCGTTGTGTTTTCTGTTATTTCTGTTGTTTTCTTTTTTTCAGTAAAAAGTGAAAATTGGGATTAAAAAAAGGGATTGAGTTAGCCGAGAAGTTTGGCGGCGAGTTGCACGGCGAAACCGTGCTTCATGCTGGAAACTTGATCGGCGACTTTCGAGGCAAAACTGACAAACTCTTCTAGTTGGCGCATTTGTTTGTGAAACGCCTTGGCCTCCGCACTGTCCCAGCTGCGACTCTTTTCTACGCAATCGCGCAACACGCCGAGAGCCGGTTCGATTTCCCGACGCTTGCGCTCGCGGGCGACGGTGCGCGCAATTTCCCAAACATCCTTTTCTGCTTCAAAGTATTCTTTGCGTTCGCCGCGAATCACCACCGTTCGCACCAGACCCCATGCGATCAGTTCTTTGACATTCGAGTGAGCATTACCGCGACTGATTTCCAATACCTCCATCAGATCGTCGGTGGTCATGGGCTGATCAACGGTCATCAGGAGCGCGTGGATCTGCGCCATCGTGCGGTTGATCCCCCATTGCGAACCGAGTGCCCCCCACTGCGAAACAAACTCATCCCGCGCCGCTTTCAGGGCGGCTTTTTCTGCGTTGATTTGTTCTGCTTTGCTGCTCACGATTTTCATTATATTCTGAAAATTGCATAAATCAACGATTATTTTTGCTTTTTTTTGATCGGGTTGCCGCGGCATGAGTAATCGTGACAAACCCGTCACACCGCATCTCTCGCCAATACTCTTCGGCGCACGCTTGATCCACGCGCACATGGAACTTTTTCTCATTGATGCCATCGGGCCGTTTTTTCGCAACTATGAGAAAAACCGCATCAATTGGTCGAAGATTCCTTTTTCGCATCTTCTCACCACTGGTCCGCAGGCCGCGGAACAATGGCAACAGATCCACCGGGACATGCGCGATTTTGCCCGTGAGGCTTCCGCTCTGGGCTACAATGCCGTCACGCTCGATGACCTCGCTCACCTCGCGAGCCATCCGCAGCACGAGCCGGAAATCGCTGCGCGCATCGCATTTTTTCGCGAACAATTTGCCTCGCTGTTCGATCTGCTCACGCAGGAATTCGGGCTCAAGGTTTTCCTCACCAGTGATGTCATTCCTCTAACACCCGCGATCGAGTCATCGCTCTTGGGTAAGAAGTCCGATCTGGAAAACTACTACCTCTCTCTCATTCAGAACACGCTCGATCATTTCCCGCAACTCACCGGCATCATCCTTCGCATCGGCGAGAGTGATGGGGTCGATGTGAAAGATCCGATCCGCACGCGACTCCACTTGCGCAATCCGCGCGAGACAAATCGATTGCTCAAAAAACTCTTACCCGAGTTTGAGAAGCGCGCTAAAAAACTCATCCTCCGCACTTGGACGGTGGGCGCACATCGCATCGGCGATTTGATCTGGCACCGCGGCACACTCAGCGAGACCTTGGAGGGCATCGAGTCGCCCGATTTCATTGTCTCCATGAAACATGGCGAGAGTGATTTTTTCCGTCACATCCCTCTGAACAAGGCCTTTTTCCACGTCAAGCAAGCCAAAATTATCGAGCTCCAGGCCCGGCGTGAATACGAAGGGGCAGGGGAGTTTCCTTCCTACATCGGGGCTGATTGCGAGCACTTCGCCCGCGAGCTTGAGGGCGCGGAGAATATGGTCGGGATGTCGATCTGGTGCCAGACTGGTGGCTGGCATCGTTTCCGCCGTCTGGCATTTCTCAGCGGCAATCGCCACTCCGATGTCTGGATCCGCCTGAACGTCGCCGTCGCCATCCATGTGTTTCGCGACAAATGCGGCATCGAACAATCCATCGAAAAAATCCTCGGACCACAGCGCGCGCCCGCCGCTGTGGAACTGCTGCGCCATGCCGATACTGTGATCCGGCAGATTTACTACATCGAGGAATTCGCGCGCCAAAAACTCTTCTTCCGCCGCGTGCGCATTCCGCCCCTGTTGCACCTCTACTGGGATGGGCTTTTCATCAATCACGCCGTCGCCAAGGTCCTCAGCCACTTCGTCACGGATCCTGAATCGGCCCTCCGCACCTCCGAGTCCGCGATGCTGCTGTTTCCGAAACTGATCGATTTGGCGGAATCGGCCGCTCTGCCCATTGATGACATCGAGCACATGCGCGACTTCTTCGGGCTCATTCTTTTGGCGCGGCGCTACTACTTTCTTCCGTTTGATGAATCACTCGCAGAGCAAATCCGCACCGCGAAAAAAGACTACAAAAAACGCTACGCCGCCACCGAACGAGAGCGCTACCGCATCAAAGTATCCTTCACCCCTTTTCACATCAAACGCCGCACGCTGTCATGGGTCTCGTCGCTGCTCCTGCGAAAAAAACGCGGCTATCGCATCGTCGATCACTTGTTCACTCTTCATCTGTTAGGTTTCGTCTATCGCATTTTCAAGCCCCGCGATCAGAAAAAGATGCCCAAGCTCCTCAGAAAGTCCGCCATGGGAGTGGATGCTTTGTTCAAGTAACACAAGGTAGTTTCTCTTATTCGTAAATGTTAGTAAAATGACCAAGACGATAATTACCGCATGAGAGATGTATGTGCCGATGCTGATGCAGGCTAGGTCTTTTTTACCACGGAGATCACCATGCTTCTATGCAAGAAAGCACCCGCCGATTTTCAGATTTCTAGCCTCTGTGCATTCGAGAAAATTCCGAAATTCAATTTTATCTCTCGTTCACAACGTGACTGCTGGAAAGCACAGAGTTGTTGGACTTTTTGGACCAAGTGCATGTCTTTTCTTTGATCGCCCTGAAGTGGCGCAATAAAGTTCATCCTTGCCATTTCCTTTGTTTTCATGGTAGGTTCGTCATCCGATGTGCCATCCGATGGATGCATGCCTATGATTTCTCGGATGAAATGGAGTAGGAGCATCGACTCAAATTGATTATGAATACTACGCCGTTTACTGAACTGGGGCTACCCGCTCCCTTGCTCGAAGCCATTGAAGAATTGGGCTACGAGCGCCCCTCCGCCATCCAAGCCATGGCCATTCCTGTCGCGATGGCAGGACACGATATCATCGGACTTTCCCAAACGGGATCGGGCAAAACCGCCGCTTTTGTGCTTCCTGCGCTCGCGAAAATCGATGTCAATCGCCGCAAACCGCAGGTGCTGATCCTGTGCCCGACCCGCGAACTGGCGATCCAGGTTTGCGAAGACGTGCATCGTCTCGGTTCGAAATTGCCGAAACTCCATGCAGTTCCCGTGTATGGTGGCGCGCCGATCGGCCGTCAGTTCCGTGCCCTAGAAGACGGCGCACAATTGATCGTCGGCACGCCAGGTCGTTTGCTCGACCACATGCGCCGTGGTTCCTTCGACCCCTCGGAAATCAAAATGACCATCCTCGACGAGGCCGACCGCATGCTCGACATGGGTTTCCGCGAGGAAATGGAAGAGATGCTCGCGCAGTTGCCGGAATCTCGCCAGACGATGTTTTTCTCTGCCACGATGAATCGCGGTGTGGAAGGCCTGATCAAACGCTTTGGCAAAAATCCTCAGATGCTGCAGATCGAGCGCAAGGCGCTGACCGTGGAATCGGTCGAACAGCGCCACTACGAAGTGCGTGAGCGTTCGAAAGTGGAAGTGCTGTGCCGTTTGCTCGACCTCGAAGATCCGCGGTTGGCGATTGTGTTCTGCAATACGAAAAAAGCCGTCGATGAATGCACTGAGGCTTTGCTGGCACGCGGCTATCCCGCCGACCGCCTCCACGGCGATGTGACCCAGCAGATGCGTGAGCGCGTGCTGCAGCGCTTTCGGGAGGGAAAAGTGGAAGTTCTCGTCGCCACCGATGTCGCAGCCCGTGGTATCGACATCGAAGAGATCGACATTGTTTTCAACTACGACGTCCCGCAGGACCCGGAAGACTACGTGCACCGCATCGGGCGTACGGGTCGTGCGGGGCGCTCGGGACGTGCCGTGACTTTTGTGTTTGGTCGTGATTTGTATCGCTTGCAAAACATCGAGCGCACCATCCGCCAGAAAATCCCACGCCATCGCGTGCCCTCGCAGGAAGAAGTGGAAGACCGCCGCGCCGATGTGCTATACGATGCCGTGCGCGATCGCCTCGAAGCCGGAAGTTTCCAAGGTCACGAAGCTCATATCGAGCGTCTCTTGGATCAAGGTCACACCGCCACCGACATCGCCGGGGCCTTGTTCACCTTGCTGCGCGAAGCCACCAGCACCAAAGGCCAAAGCATCGCCGAGGATAATGCCGGCCCCGGCACCGTGAATGGCGGGAAATTCGATCGCTCGGATAGCCAACCGCATCGCCCCGACCGCAATCAAGAGCGCTCGAACTCGTATGCGGGAGACATGGCGAAGCTTTTTGTCAATCTCGGCAAGACCCACGGCATCAATGCCAAGGACTTGGTCGGCATGTTCTATCGCGAAGGCCAGGTGCCCGATGGCACGCTGGGGCACATCAAGCTGTTCCCTCGCCATACCATCGTCGAGGTGCCGGAAGAGTGTGTGGAAAAAACCCTGCGCGCCTTGTCGAAAGCCAAGCTGCGCGGCAAGCCGTTCATGGTAAAGCGCGACAAACAAGCGTAAGCGAAAGTTTCACCTCAGCCGCTTAGTCCGTCGGGCAAAGCGGCTTTTTTGTGAAAAGTGAGAGAATTGGCCTTTTGCAACTCTCATGAATAATTTCCACATTGTCGCGTCTCACGCTACAGGAATAGTCTTACTTTATGAAACAAATCCATTTTTTATTCGCCGTTGCGTTGGCGATGGTCTCATGCTCTAAAAAAAACCAACATGCAGCGATCGATGGGGATGAGGCGAAAAAAGCCACCGATCTTGCAACAGAACTGCACCAAATGGAGCAGCAAGAAGAGCGCTTGCGTCGGGAAATCGAGTTGGAGCGCCTCGCCATGGAGCGTGAAGAATTGCGCATCCAGCGAGAAGCTCTTGCGGAAAAAGGACGCCGCCTCAGCGATGAGGAACTGGCAGTGGAAAAACAAAAAACGGCACTGGCACAGGAACAGGCTGATGCCGCCGCAGCGAAGGCACTTACAGCATCGACTCCTTCTGTAGAAAAGCCCATCGCAACGCAAGGTTCGGTTTCTGCGCCTGCCTCGTTGATTTCGGCATCAGCGCTGGGCGACTATGACTATAGTATTTTCTATGAAAGACTCTCCAGTCAAGGCACTTGGTTTCAGTCTCCCGATTACGGCTATGTCTGGCGGCCTTCTGTTTGTCTAACGAATCGTGATTGGCGTCCCTATACATACGGCAGCTGGGCTTTTACAAACTATGGCTGGACGTGGGTATCCACCGAGCCCTTCGGATGGGCCACCTATCACTACGGTCGCTGGATTCTTCTTCGCAACAGTGGCTGGTGCTGGGTGCCGGGCAATGAATGGGCACCCGCCTGGGTGTGCTGGAAATCGGGCGGTGATTATGTAGGCTGGGCTCCTTTGCCACCGGAGTCGCTCTATTGGCGCGGCAATGACTGGACTTCGTATTATGGTAACTCCGCTGGGATCAGTCCGCGCTGTTTCAGTTTTGTGAGAGTCGGATCCTTCGGCGGTTCTATGATCAGTGCCGTATTTTCCACCAGCGACTGCGTGCGCATCTATCAGCAGACGAACTATTGCGGTGGGTATCGTTGGGACAACCGACGTGTGTATTGCGAGGGCGTATCCTACGATTGGGTGAACCGCCATGCGAGCCACCCGCTGCCGCGCTACGATTGTGATTTCAATAACCGCCCGCCTACTCACCTTGATCCCCTGCGCTACGCCGCCAGACGTGGCGACCGCCTGACTATCAACGCGCCGAATTTCAATGTGCCATGGAACGGAGCACTGCGCCCGCGTGCGGTGGAAAGCAAACCGCTGCAAGATGAGGTCATTCGCAATTCCACTTTTGAGCCGAAATTGCGCGATCGGTTCATCACCGAGCGCAGAAATGAAAATGAGCGTGCCGAGGAATCGATGCGTGGTGGACTGGCGAAAAAAATGTCCGCGCGCATGGTTTTGCAAGAGCAGATTTCACGGCAACGCGAAGATTTAGCAATGGTTCTTGAGGAAATGCAGCCGGAAAAACAAGAGAAACCCCTCGTTGATTCAGGGGAAATAGACAACGATGCAGAAGCAGCGAATCCTCCACTGATTGCCAATACGCCTGAGGAGAATCCGGTTGACGAGGAAAGTCAGAGGGATCTTTCTTCTGTGACACCAGCACTCACAAATGACCCCATCCTCGATGAGGAAACGGCTGAAGTTGCTCAAGAAACAACAAGCTCCGAATTAACACTGCCCATGGCTGAGGTTGATATGAATAGCGAGCAAGGCTCCTCGGGAAGTGACGAAACTCGACCGATTCTTCCGCGAGAGACAGTCCAGAGCGAGGAATCGACTACTGGCTTGCGTCGTCAGCAGGAGCAGGCAGCGAACATCGATCGACGTCCGCAAGAAGCACGTGATGAAGCGCAAAGAGTCGCCGAAAGTGTCAAGCCAGAGCGTCCCATAGATCAAGGATCGACTTCAGAAGGCGCTGCGAAAGAGGAAAATACTGCAGTCATGGAGGCAATCGCAAATGAGAGAAAATTGATCGAAGCACAGCAACTCGCTCAAGAAGCAGAACTCAGAGAGCAACAAAAGCAGCAAATCATGCGCGAGGTGCAGGAGCAGGAGGACTTACAAACGCAGGAAGCTGACCGCATCGCACAAGAACAAAGGCAAGAGGAAGTCATGCGTGCAGCCCAAGACACGGCGCGCCAAGAACAGATGCGCGAACAACAAGAAGCGGCGCTACTGGCTGAGGAGCGGCTCCGGCGCGAAGAACAAGAAACGATGCGCCAGGCTCAGCAGCAAGCTCAACAGGAACAGATGCAACGCCAACAAGAAGCTTCTCGCGAGGCGCAGGAGCAAGCCCAGCAAGAACAAATGAGGCAGCAACAGGAGGCGATGCGTGAGGCGCAGGAGCAAGCCCAGCAAGAACAAATGAGGCAGCAACAGGAGGCGATGCGCGAGGCGCAGGAGCGTGCCCAGCAAGAACAAATGAGGCAGCAACAGGAGGCGATGCGCGAGGCGCAGGAGCGTGCCCAGCAAGAGCAAATGAGGCAGCAACAGGAGGCGATGCGTGAGGCGCAGGAGCGTGCCCAGCAGGAACAAATGCGACAACAGCAGGAGGCGATGCGCGAGGCTCAGCAAGAGCAAATGCAAAGGCAACAGCAAGAGTCTCAGCGCCCACCGCAATAGCTATTGGCTACCAAGAATGTTACCGCAACACAGAGTCGTGCTAAGTGGATGATGATCTGTTAGAGTGGTAAGTGCCTATCCGATTAAGTCATGGATCGATCCGAAGTCCGGCAGGAACAATCGCTTATACATTCGCGCGGCATAACCATCTGTCATGCCCGCAAGAAAATCGCAGATCAGTCGTGCTTTGTCAGCGGAAGCGGTAGTTTGATTGATTTCTGCTTCGGTATCATTTGCGAGAATTTGAAACAATTGTCCGTCGATGTGACCTGGTGCGATGTAGCGTTTTTCTAATACTTGCCACAGTTTATGCAGCATATGATTGCCTTTGTGTTCGAGTTGCTTGAGCTGGGGTGAGAGGAAGACTACTTCGAAGGCGAGTTTTTTGAATAACTCTGATTCCCGACGCACATCTTCCTCCACTACCAATTCGTAGCGGTAGCGCTTGCTTTGATGGGAGAGGAAATTCACAGTCTCGCGCAGATGGGTGGACTGGATGTAGCGTCCGATGCGTTTGCCGATGAAGGGATCGACCTTGCCACTGCGGATCGCCTGCATCAGTTTCTCCAGGCTTTCACCCGCTTCGATCGCTATGTCGTTTTTTTCCGCCCATTGGTGAATCTTGTCGGTCGTAAGGAAACCGGCGCGCACGCTATCGGAAATGTCATTCAGCGAGTAGGCTGTATCATCGGCCCAGTCCATCACTTGGCATTCGATCGACTTGAAGCTGTCGCGCATTTTTCCCGGCGTCAACTCTAACGGAAAATCAAGGCCCCCCATCGCCCAGTCGAGAATAGCCTGCTGGTTGTCGTAGAGAAAGTGATTTTTCGGTGCGCTGCCGCTACTGTGCTTCAGTTCGCTCCACAGCGATTTGTATTTGAGAATGCTATCGAGAAAGGCCCGGCTCGGATCCATGCCGCTGCGTCTCGCGGAAAAGATGCGCTCGGTGAGGATGCGCAGCGTTTGCGCGTTGCCCTCGAAGCCGCCGTGCTCGCTCATGAGGAAGTTCAGCGTCCGCTCGCCCGCGTGGCCGAAGGGAGGATGGCCGAGGTCGTGCGACAGGCAAGCGGCCTCGACGAGATCGGGATCGATAAAATACTCCGGTTCCAGTGGGCCGTCTGTTTGTGATTGCAGCCAATGGCAAATCGCCCGGCCGATCTGTGCCACTTCTAACGAATGTGTAAGACGGGTGCGGTAGAAATCATACTCACCACTCCAGAACACCTGCGTTTTGTTTTGCAGACGGCGGAATGTGGGCGTGTGCAGCACGCGGTCGCGATCGATCTGAAACGTCGAGCGATAATCGCCCGCATCGGCATTCCCCGACATCCGCTCGCGGTCCCACTCGTTATAAAACGTGTTTGGCATGCGCAGAGACTAGGCGAGGAAGGGCAGGGGAGGAAGAGGAAAGTTGAGGGACGTTCAGGCCGGGACCGTCTATGCCCGCGAAGTGCAATAAGGAGAAGGGGTTTGAAACCCCTTTCTTCGCTCACCGATTCCCTAAATGCCACACCCATCTCTCCACCCATTAAGTCCACCCCCTAACGATCAGATCTCTTCAAAAACAACGCAGAAAATTCTGAATTTCAACCACTTTATCATCTAACAAAAAATCAAAATGTTACCAGGCGAGGACTGACCCTCAAGCCACGCAGTGAGACCAACCAAGCTGGGTCACAAAAACTGGATGTTCATCGGCGGCGAACACACCGGATGGCGCAGTGCGGTGATATACACCTTCGTAGAGCAAATCCGTCGCCACGGCGCCGACCCGTTCGCCTACTTCGAGTGGGTGTTTGAAAAACTCATGCACAACCCACCCGTCGCAGAACACGAAAACCTGCTACCCAGCCACTGGATCAAAGTAGGCGCGGACGAGGCAAAGCCAGTCGAGATCGAAGCCACAGAGGTAGCATAGGTGCCGTAGCGCGCGCCAAACCTAGTGGACATTTTTGCCAGAGATACCAGAGCTATGGCAATAATGCGAGAGGGGCTCTGTTGACCGCTTACCATGGAAGGGCACGGACTCGGGGATTTCCGCAGGACGGTGACTGGTCATCCACTCGGCCAGCAATGACGATAAACGATCTTCGATCAAGTTGGGCATCTTGGCCGTGGCATGCGCGTCAACCGGCACGACGACCCAGTGCTCGATTTGTGCGGTCATTGATTTTGCGTAGCGAGGTGGCAAGTGCTTTTCTCAGTCGTCCCGCCGCAACTTCCAGTGCGAGACTGACTGTCTTGTAGGTGGTCACGTCATCGATGTAGTCAAGCTTGTTCACCAGCGTGACCGAGGCCTTGTCGCCAGTCTTGATGACGGCACTGCCCGGAGCTTGCTTGTGACGAGTCGCCCACTGCACTGCTCCGCGAATCCTACCGCCAATCGATTTGCCCGCGTTGATCCATGAACCTTTGGCAAAGCCGACACGCTTCTGGATCTTCGCGATGTATGTCTCGCGTGCCTTGGGACTGGTGACCACTTGCTTCGGCTTCTCACCACCGAGTTGTCCCCACTGATGCAGGTTTGGGTCGAGACGTCCCACGGCAAGGTCATTCCATCCGCTGCTCGATTGTCGAAGATTGTTTTCTGCGCGTTTGAATCGTCGATTCTGGATGTTGGCCCAATAGCGATCGGCTGCTTGCGGGTCAGACTTGCGCAGTTCCTCGTAGGCGTCGGAAGGCAAAGCGAATACACCGGAGATGTCTTTGGCGACGGCATCCTCACCGATCTTGCGAGCTTTATCAGAAAACCCGAACGGGCGAGTGTTACGGGCGAGCTCCACCGATAGCCCACGCGCCTCCTGCTTCACAAGTGACTCCGCCGTGCGGCCAATTTTTTCTGGATGCCGTCGCAGCAAGCGCACCACATCCGCCGTGCCATCGAGTTTGGCTGTGATATGCACGTTACTCATCGGTAGAGGATAGGCTGAGGGTGAGTAATGGAGATCGCGGGTGACTGCTCACGCGTGTGATGCGATAGTCGGCACCATCCACCTCCATGCGTTCGCCGACCTTTGGCAGAGCAGCAGGAAATGCGAGCTTTGGCACACGCAGGCTCAGATCTGGTGAATCCACAAAGCCGCCAATATCGAGTTGCTGCTCGTTGCGATTGCGGCTGACCAGCACGAGCAGGTTGATGTTGTTCCACCGTGCCTTTACTCCATTTTCCTGGAGAAGTTCTTGCAGGTCGTTTAGGATGTCTGATTCTATGGACATGCTGTGGATGGCATGTCAAAAATACAATATGCGGTTTATTTGCCGTAATCAATAGTTTGTTGAAGATTGGTTACTATGCCATACTATTACCAAAAAACCCTCGCTTTGCAATGAAATTAAGATACTGGTTTAGTTGTGGATATTGTATATGCGATAACTGAGCCCGCCAAGGCATTACTCAAGGTTTTTTGTAATATATAATAGGCACAGGCAAAGTAACTCCGTATGTTTTATTGTAAAAAGTCGCGTTGGTTGCTTCACCACCAAAAATGTAAATCTCACTACCAGTAAAAACTGATGTATGAAATCCAGAATTAACCAGAAATTTTAACGGCAAACGCAATGGCATGAGGTAAACAGCATCAAAAGTTTTTAGAATTTTCAAAAAGAAAGGGGATGGAGATGAACTCACAGCCCACTTTCCTTTTGATGGTCAAGATGCTACATACTGTTTCCTCGTCCAAAA
>CAMDAD010000009.1 GCA_945888515.1 Akkermansia muciniphila
GATCGCGTGCGACTTGTGCCACAGGCTTTCCTAGGCTCATGAGACCTATGGCTTGCTCTTTGAACTCTGTTGTGTATTTTCGCTTGGTGTTGTTCATGTCTAATTCTGGTTGTTGGTTTGCTTTTGGTCCAGAATTTTAGCGCACCTCAGGGGATGTCATCTGGCAGCATCCATGTAGCGAAAGTGAAGGTCTTTCCATTGGATCAACCTTGGGTTTTTCCTTATGAGGCGCGATATGGTGGTTGCCGAAGTTGGGTTGAGTTGGATGCTGTGCCGATGACATCGCAGTCTTCGGATGAAAAGCAATAATCCCGTGACTTTTGGAATGAAATGTGCATACTACTGGCATGAAACAAGCGCAGGAAAAGGCAAAAAGCCCGCGGGATCTCAAATTGCGGGTCGAGCCAGCGTCTATTGAGGACTTGCCGGAATTGGTCGCGCTGACCATGGATTTGTTCGCTCATTCTGGTGACCTTCGTGCGGACTCCCAAGTGCAAGAGCACGGCTTGCGACTCATCCTTGAACAGCCGGCCCGAGGCCGCATTTTTGTATTGCGGTCGGAAGATGCGATTTTTGGCATGGTGAATCTCTTGTTCACGATCTCTACAGCGATGGGGGGATTCGTCATTTTGATGGAGGATGTCATCGTTCATCCAGTGCATCGTGGACACGGCTACGGCACCATGTTGATCGAATATGTGCTCGATTTCGCGAAGAAAAAAGATTTTAAACGCATCACGTTGCTGACGGACAAAATCAGTGCGGATTCCCAGCATTTTTTCAAAAAAATGGGATTTGAATACTCCAGCATGATTCCGATGCGGCGCATCATCCACTGAATTCATGGAAACTACATTTGAGTCCGATGCCTTCGCCATCGCCATGCTGGTGGTGATTTTCAGCGCCCTCGGGGTGGTGGCATTGTTACTACTGACGATGCGCTGGCGGGCCGCGCAACGTGATAAACACGTCGATCAATTGCTAGACGAACTGGAGCAGGAGCAGAAACAGGTCGTTCCACACGCCACCCAAAGTACGACCAAGGCCTTGTGGGAAAAGGAAGCGGACTGGTGGAAAAAGGGATGAGGAGTCAGCGCTTGCCTCGTTTTTGCAGACGAGGGATTCGCTAGCTTCTCCGTTTTGATTTTGACCTTGTTGGACAAATTGAACAGACTGCTCGTGCAATCATGAAATGTCCCCGATGCGTACAAAAAATCCACCGAGGGGCGGAATCTTGTCCTCGTTGTGGGTTTTCTCTAGCGCATGCGGATGAGCAGTTTGGGATGGTGAAAAAGGAAATGCCCTCTTTAGCGGATCGTGCAGGCTTGATGCGGTTGGGGGAACGCAGGAGGGTGCAGGCGGCTATGGATCGATTTTCCGAGTCCTTCCCCGGACTGTTTTTCACGGTTTACACTGGAACCCTGCGCAAGGGAGAGAGCCTGAGGATATTGGGATTTTGGCTGCTCAATCGTGCGGTGTTTGAGGATGTGCATGGCTTATCAAACGATGCCGGAATCGCGCTGGTGATCGATGTGGAGCGCAAGATGGCAGGCATTAGCTTCGGCTATCAACTGGATTTGTATTTGGATGAGGAAGACACCTTTCAATGCCTGTGCAAGGCCTATCCTTACTGGTTGGAAGGAAAATATGATTTCGGAATCGTGGCACTGATTTCTCTTATGGAAAAAATCCTCAGACGAAAGTGCGCTCAAGCACAGCGAGGATCGCGGAAGTCTGCCCAAGAGCGGATGACGCTGCAGCGACAATCCGTTGCGAGGACGGGGCCATCTTCCATCGAACAAATAAGCGATGGAGACGCGTCAACAGAAGAAGAGGAGGGGATAAGATGACTTACCGAATACTTGTCGTATTTTTCTTTTGTATCGTATTTGTCGCTCAATCCCAAGAGGACGAAAAGCCGCCGCTGCCTCGTTGGTCCGATGAGGATACCGCACTCTTGCTCCAGGGAGAAAGTCTCATCTCCGACGCATTATTTCGTCCGATGTCTGATGATGAGCTAGGAGTGCCTGTGTTCGAGGGCCTCTTATTGCCCGATCAGATGGCGGATTTGACAGAGATGGCGGAGCCAACTGAGATTATCGATGAGGACTTAGTCAAATACTTTGATCAGAAGCCTAAGTCTTATCTGATCGATCCACAAAAACTTCTGAGTCGGCAGGAATACCGTGATCAACTCAGTTTCCTCAAGTATCACGCGAGTGACTCGAGAGTGGGATTTTACGTTTATGTTTTCGATACCAAGCAAATGATTCCCTCGCAGATCATCGCGGAGGAAATATTCCAACGCTGCTTTGCCGATGCGGGTCCCACTGTTTTGTTATTTTATTTCATGGGGGCTCCGGAGCGATCAGTGATTCATCTCAGCGCAGACCTTATGAAAGCCGTAGGTCGTGCCGAGTGTGCACGTGCGCGACAAAGTGCGGTGAATCAAGCCATGGTGAAAAGCCAGGAGGCTGACCAACTGGATGGCTATTGCATGCAAATGTCGATTCGCATTTACTGGATGGAAAAGGCGTTAGAGGCCGGCGTGATTGCACCACCCGAGACTGAGCCACAGGCAAAGCCAGAACCTATTCACCAAAAGTATTTGTCAATCATATCACGTTGGTGGAGCGAATGGATGCTGCCCTGTTGTATCACAGTCGTTGTTTTGTTAGTAGGCGGATTCTCCTATCACTGGCGTCGCAAGACACGCAAATGCCAACTACCTAGCATTCCTGTCGTAGCCCGCTTAGGAGGCACTCACGCCGCTGGCGTAGGCGCGGTGATTTCTTTTGCCAACGCAAATCGTCCGATCGCAGCACAGCGCGAGCAATTGCCGGAGGATTGGGGAATTTCCTGAATTTGTGATCTGTTGCGATTCTCTTTCAGTGTTTGATCTGATGGATTTGCTTTGCTTTGACCTTTTCGTAATTTGCGGTATGTAGTTCTTCGCAACCAACGAATTACGACAATGGAACTGACACAAGAAGCTTATGGCACATGGAGCGGGGGGCGTTTCATGCATTATGGAGAAATGCTTACAGAGGAGCGTTTTATCGATTCGCTGAGACTTGCATACGATTCCGGATTTCGGACATTTGTCACGGCTGATGTCTACGGGAATGGACGGGCAGATGATTTGTTGGGTAAGGCACTCGAGGGCATCGACCGCTCGACCTATTGTTTGGTGGGGATGATTGGGCACGATTTCTACGAGGGACAACGAAAGGGGAACACGGGATATCCACGTTTTACCGATCCCTCGCTGCGCGGCCCTTCTGAATACGAGAGCTATCTGCGTATGGCCTGTGAAAAATCTCTCGAACGCTGCCGCACCTCGTATTTTGATCTCGTCATGCTGCATAACCCAGACGAAATCGGTTATACGCACGAAGCCGTCTGGAGTGGCATGCGCGCAATCAAAGATCAAGGCTTGAGTCAGATGCTCGGAACAGCACCCGGGCCTGCGAATGGATTTACGCTGGATACCATTCACAATATCGAGACATACAACGATCTGATCGACTGGACCATGGTGATTCTGAATCCTTTGGAGCCATGGCCTGCTGGGCTGGCGCTGAATGCATATCATCAACATGGTGTTAAGGTGCTCACTCGCGTGGTCGACTACGGTGGCGTGTTTACTGAGGAGTTCAGTGCCGATCATGAATTCAAACCCGGCGATCACCGCACCTATCGTCCTGCGGGTTGGGTGAAACATGGTATCGAAAAAATGGAACAAATGCGCCCCATCGCACAGAAATACGGCCTAAACATGCTGCAATTCGCCGCCATCTGGAATCTATCTCAGCCTGCAGTAGCTTCGGTAGTCCCCACGTTTCTTCAAGAAACCGGCGATGACAAGCGTCCAATAGAAGAGAAGATCCGCGCGTTCGTGCCTCTGCCTGATCTTCGACTCACTCCAGAAGAAATCGCCGAGGTGCGTCGCATCGGTGACAACACAGGCTGTATGATGCTCAAAGGTGCAAGCAAGCGCCACGTGACTAGCGAACGAGCCGATGAATGGCCCATGCGTGAAGAGCTTCTGGAAATCGGCGCTCGATACGGGATCGGACAAGACTGGTGATTCCACGAATCCTCCACATCATCAAGTCGTAAAAAAAGCGCTGGGATTCTTCATCCTAGCGCTTTTTTCGTTGGGCTTTCGCTTTTACGATTAGGGAAGAAAAGAACAAACGTATTCGCAGATGCCCTCTGCGACAGCGATGTTAAAGCCGCTGTTAGCTTCTACATCAAATGCAGTTCCTTCACCGTAGTGAATGGAATCAGTGGTTCCGTCAATCGTAACATCACAAGATCCCGAGATGATTTCCATACGCTCTGCCGCAGCGGTGCCAAAGTGATAATCACCTGGATAAATCAATCCAATCGTTTTTTTTGATCCATCAGCAAAATGGATGCTATGGGAAACAACTTTTCCTTCGAAATAGATATTCGCTTTGGCAGTTACGGTAATGTTTGTAAATTGCATAGGTTGGCTCATGATGTTAGATTTCTGTTGCATCGCATTCGATTTCCTCAGTTGACTCGCCGTGAGAAGGACGAGATTGGCGATACTGGGCTTTCAGGCGCAGACGATGGCTGATGGTGCGATCGAAGCCGTGAAGGCGCTTGCGCAAAAGGGGAGGCAGATCGGCAACGCGTTTTTCAATGACGCGCAGCAGCGGTTTACGGCGCTTCTTGTTTTTGCGTTTGCGCGGCTTTGGCTCCTTCTCTTGAGATTGAGATGCCTTTGAGGATATCGTCTTTTTCGGCGCAGGTGCAGTGGTTTCCACCTTACGGCGCTGAGGAAGAATCAGGGTGTCGTCGGCAAACAGCAACAAATGCCCTTGCGACAGAAGCCAGAACAGGTCCGCCAACCAGTCTGCGGATGGATCCGTCTCACCTTCCGGCAGCACGGCTTTCCATAGCTTGGCTAATTTGGTTTCTGGATTCGCACGCATCGACGACACGATGAGGTTCATCCGATCAGCAAAGGCAGTATCGTCAGGAATCGGATGCGGCCGGGAGGGGCCCGCGTAGAGTTTTCCTTGTTTTTTGAAAACGGGAAGGTGTTCTTTTTCCAGTAGACTACAAACAGTAGGAATGATGATCGCTGGATGGCTTGCAGCGTGGCGCGCGGCATTTTTGAAATTGACTAGCAGTGGGGGAGAGAAGAAATGCACCGGCGTGTTTGCAGGGATTTCCACCTTGTGCGTGGCCACATACATTTCCGGAAAGCGGTTGTTAAGGAAATGGTTTTCTACTGCCGCGCGATCTTCCAGCCACAGGGTTTCCTCCTGTCCCACGGGCCTCCAGCGAAGTTTGGTTTTCATCCCATGAAGCCATGCCTGCACAGCCTCCTCGCTGCGCTCTGTAATGATTTTGGCCGCGTAGCGATCGAATGGCATATTGGGAAACAATTCGCGATGCACTTGGCGTATGGTCGACTGGTAGGCATGATAATTGGGTGGTCCCAAGACTTTGCCACTGAGGCCGCATTTCGCTACGACCTGGAAATTACCCGCTGGTCCGTCGATCTCAACTTCCTCTTCCTCATACAAATCCGTGCGCCACTCAGCTCTCCAGAAATGCTGAACCGCTTCTTGCTTCGTGAGCCAAAGAGAGTGATCGCGATGACCGTAAAACAGTGGTGACTTAGATTCATCCGCCGTAAAAATACCATGATATCTCTCGCGTTGGCTCATCAAAGTCTTTGCGATATCAAACAGAGAATACACGCGCGCCACGTGCATCACCTCTTTGGCGATCAAATGCAGTGCCTCAGCGTTTGGCTCGATCAATACTTTCACCCCAGGAGCGGGGGCGATGACGACCTCTTGATCAGCTGTTGAGAATCGGCGTTGGGGCGCAGAGCCACGCGGTGGTCCGCGTCGATCATCTCGCGAGGATCGCTCATCACGTCGCGGGGCGAAGCCACGATCGCGACGATCATCGCCACGGAACGATGGCTTACCCTCGCGTGAGATCGCTTCTTCCGAAACTTTGGCAGAGCGGGCAGCAGGGCGTGGCACGGAGTCGCGCGCCCACGATGGGCCAAGATCTAGTGCCGAGAGAAGACGTTGTGTAGGATTGAGAGGTTCGCTCACGACGCGAATCGTAGCAAAGAATTGGCAAATGACAAACTCATCGTTGCATTATTTTACGCGGTTCGCGGTGGGCTTTTCGAGGTCGACTACTTCCGATCTTTCGCTTTTTGAAAGCGTGAGCGGCGCGCTGATTCCTCGATGCTTTCGACAGCGGGGCCAGGTATTTCCTGTTTGACGACAACACTTGGATCCGGCGCTTGGGGAGATGGTTTGGTCTTTTTGACCTTAACCCTTGATGACTTGGTGCGCGCCACGCGACCAGCAAAAGAGGGCAGCTTCCATCCCGTGCGTGTAATCAGCGCATCGGTTAGCAAAATCAACAGAAGCGAGATCACCAGCGGCAGGCGCAACGAGGTATCTTGAATGAATGGAGGGCGAACCCATGCGGTTTCCAAATCTAACAGATCCCGACCGCCAGTTTGTTTCGAAGCGGCACGCAACTCGTTGATGCTTTCTGGCTCAAAGGCCCACTCGATAGAAGATCCGAGAGTAATTGGACCAAAGGGAATCGCGTAGCTACCCACTTGGATCGCACCACGCACCACCGAACCTTCATCGAGATCTCGGCTTACAGAAAATTGTCCTGGAGAAATACGACGCCAAGGAAGGTCGTAGCTTTGTGCCATTTCCGAAGACTCTAACAAACGAATTTTGGGAGGACTAGCATTGAATTTTTCTGACCAGAGTTCGGGATCATAAAGCAAATCAAGTGTCAGGCGCGACCCTTCCGCGCGGTGTTTGAGACCGATTCCCGGGGGCAAATCAAGCCCCATCAGCCAGCGAGTGGTGGTTTGGAGAAAGTTCGCATACTCTGGCCACTGTCGAGTGGAATCAGATTTTTTTCCACCTAACGGAAATGAAATGGCAGCCGTTCGTCCGAGACCACGCCTTGCTGTCGCGACCAATGGTGCAAGGTATTCATCAGAGGAAACCAACGACACGGTGGAGTCTTCTCGAGCATACGATAAATTGTAACCATCCACAGCACCAAGCCACTGCAGCGGTTGTGGAGACACTTCCGACCAGCGTCCTGTTTGTTTTGTTTTGGTATTATCCTCGATGAAGGCGGAGCGCGCAATGGTGACAGTCTCTTGCGCGAAAATTTTCGGAATGTCCATTGGCTTGTCGCTGTAAAACATGCGTCCCTTGCCAAGCTTTGCAATTTCCTCGCAGAGCTTGGCGTCAGAGTCGGCAGGAGTTCCCATACCGATGACCGAGATGGTAGCGCCCTGATCCGTCATTTCCTTGATCAGCTTCTTGTAATCCCCCGGTTCCTCTGTGTCGGCGGTATCTGTGAACAGGATCAAATGACGCGTCCCCGCATTGGTTTTTTTCAGAGCATCCCAACCGGCCTTGAGTCCCTCGTAAACATAAATGCCGCCACCCGAAGACTGCACTTTACGCACGCGCTTCGAGAGTTCCACTTGCTTATTTTGGATGCGCGTCATCGGAACGAAGGTCTCGGGCGCAGAATCCACAGCAATGACCGCGACCTGATCCATGTTGCCTAACAACTCGATGGCGTTCACGGCGCCTTGGTTCGCCAGATCGATTTTTGTTTTTCCTGGTCCGACAGAAACCGACATAGATCCCGACCGATCCATCACGATGGCCAAAGCGACAGCAAGCTTGCGATGCTCTGATTTCAACTCCATGGAAACTGGAAGCAATGGATCAATAGCAGACTCAAAATATCCTCCGGAACCGAAAGATCGATCACCGCCACCCATGAGCAAGCCACCGCCTTGCTCGTGCACGTAGAAAGGTAGCGCGTCCAAAAATGATGTGGGAATCTCATGAGCGGGGACGTTATTGAGAATGACACAGCGGGTGCCAGCTAGCTTTCCAGAGCTCAACTGGGATGGCTCACTGACGACATCAACCGTGAAATTTAGCGATGTGAGAATTTTGGCAGCGGGATCATTCTCGAAACGTGTGACGAGCAAGACGCGTGGTCCTCCTGTAATTTCGATCCATCGTGAAAGTTTATTGTTTCCCGAGTGTTGATCTTGTGTAGGTGTGATTTGAGCCTTGTATTCAAAAGAGCCGGCTCGCGGAATGCGATCGGTGAACTCGATTTTTCCAACACCATTCGTCAACGTCACTTTGGTCTCGGTGAGCACTTGCTCATTGCGCATGAGAGTCAGGGGAATTTCGCCGTCCTTCGAACCGCGTATGGTCACTGCTAGCAAGAATGGCTCGCCAGACTGCATGCGGTCGGGAAAATCGAAACGCGCAATGCGATAATCGTTGTCTATATTTTCGCGGATCAAGCGGAAGTCCAGCGGAATACCTCGGGCCTGTAACTGCGCCGTCGCTTCATAGAGCGGCTCGGTGGAATAGCCATCGGTAAAAAGCAGAACGCGCGCTGGTTTGTCCTCCTTCGCTAATGCTGCGATGGTTTGCAAAGCCAAGTTAGTGCGCGTGAGCTTGCGTGAGCCAGTGAACACAGATCCATCAGATCCCAGCGGAGCGATTTCTGCGGCGTAATTCATGAGGTGCAATTCGTCACGACCCGAAGGTTTTGACTTCTCTAACAATCGCTTCCATTCGGGAAGCTCCTGATCCACCAGGTCTTCTGTCGAGTCCGAGCGATCCAGTAACACGTAGAGATCAAGGGCATCCTGCTGCTTCCGTATGGATGGATCTGTGAGCAAAAAGACGATCAAAAAGATGACAAGAAGGCGTAGCGGTTGGAAGAGGGAGAGAGTTTTCCAAAACCAAGCAGCGATGAGAAGGGCGGGGATCAGTAGAAACCACTCGGGCGCTTGAAATTGTAAGGGCATGACAAGAAAGATATGCATCGATCGATAATGGCCATCAATGCCATTCATTATTCACCGAAATACGCCAGCGACCCTACGCGCCGAAATGCTTGTTCGCTGCGTCCCAATTCACGATGTTCCACCATGCCGCGGCATAATCAGCACGGCGGTTTTGGTAGTGAAGATAGTAGGCGTGCTCCCAGACATCGAGTCCGAGAATTGGTTTGCCTAGATCCTCATCAGGCACCAAGCCCTTCATGAGCGGGTTATCTTGGTTTGGCGTGGAAGTGATTTTTAATTTTCCGTCTTTGAGAATCAGCCAAGTCCACCCCGAACCGAAGCGTTTGATTGCGACTTCCGTAAAAGCTGTTTTCATCTTTTCCAGCGAGCCGAACGAGTCGGTAATCGCCTTCATGAGCTTATCCGAGGGTTTCCCGCTTTTTGCGGCAGGAGTCATGATATTCCAGAAAAACGAGTGATTCCAGTGACCACCCCCATTGTTGCGAAGCGTCATTTGCAGCGCACTATCCTCAATGTTTGCCAAAGTTGACATGAGCTCGTCTAGACCGATGGTGCTGAGTCTTGGCTGGGTGGCGAGAGCTTCGTTCAATTTACCGATGTATGCCGCATGATGCTTGTCGTGATGAAGATTCATGGTAGCAACATCGATGAACGGCTCAAGCCCAGCAGGATCATAACTCAGCGCAGGCAATGTATGCGCCACAGACTCTGCATGGAGAGGAGTCGTTCCCGCGATCGCCACTGAGGCAACGCTCCACTTGAGTATCGAGCGACGTGTAACTGGATTGGACATGAACCAATCCTATGTCGGGAATGGGCGCGCGCAAGTGATTTTCCTTGAAATTTCAAGCTCACCTAACTGGTAGGATCGGCGCTATTTCACACATCACTAGACTCCCTCAGCAGGCGCTGTGCGATGACTCCATACTCGGGATCTACTTTTCATGCCATCATATTCTCTCATTCTGCTTGGTATCATAAGTTGTTTCTGTCACAATACGAATCACCTTCCTGATATTTCCATGACGATGAACCAAGCCAAAGGATTAATTTTGAAGCTGAATTGTCCAGATCAGCAGGGAATCGTTGCCAAGATTGCGAGCTATGTTGCGGGACACTCCGGCAATCTTGTCGAGTTCGCGCAATTTTCTGATTCGCTGGGAGGGAAATTTTTTGCGCGACTGGAAATCGACACCTCTTCCCTCGATGTAGAGATTCAGGACTTCATCGAAGGTTTCGGCACACTGGGTCGCAGTCTGCGCGCGGACTGGCATTTCCGTGTTTTGCCATACCGCATGCGCACGGCGGTGCTGGTAACGAAAACAGATCACTGCTTGAATGAAATTTTATGGCGTGCTCAAATGGGTGAATTACCCGTAGAGATCACGTCCATTATTGGCAATCGCACCAATTGCATGGACTTAGCGAAACGATATGCAATCCCGTTTCATCACATCGAAATGGATGGTAGCAAAAGAGAAAATGGCTTCCATGAAATTCATTCTCTCTTGCAGCAGGAAAAAGTGGAGCTAACGGTGCTGGCGCGCTTCATGCAAATCCTGCCGGATTGGTTTTGCTCTGAATACCAAGGAAGGCTGATCAACATTCATCACAGCTTTCTGCCTGCTTTCATTGGAGCCAATCCCTATCGTCAAGCCTACGAACGAGGCGTGAAATTGATTGGCGCTACCTGTCATTATGTGACGAGCGATCTGGATGCTGGCCCTATTATTGAGCAGGAAGTCGAACGCGTGCAGCACTTTCACAGCCCGTCTGACTTAGCTCGTCTGGGTCGCAATTGCGAGCGTAACGCATTGGCGCGCGGCATTCGCTTCCATGTTCATGATCGCACCATCATCGATGGCAATCGCGCGATCGTGTTTCCCGACTGATTCGTCAAGGCGATGTTTTGGGCACGGTCGGTGGAAACAATGGCATCCGCGCATTCAGGTTCACCATCTTCGGTGGAGCAATACTCATGACTCGACTCTCGCCGATTTTATATTCGCTGTAGGCGATGGGTGTGACGGTGAGATTGACAATTGGCTCATCGGTAGTGCCGAGGTGAGCGACATGAAGCATGGCAACACAGTCGGGAATTTTTTGAATCCGCAGCAAGTCACCCGGTTTGAACCAGGTAAACGCGGCCTTGTTCTCGCATGGAAAAATGTATTCTATGATCACTGGGTAGGGTCCCACGGGATGATCTTTGCCTGGCTGCACAAGCGATTGCGCTCGGATAACGAAACCCGGTGAGACGATGTCAGCATCAGTCAGCGGACGGATCTGTAAAATCCGATAAGCCCCTTCGATATAGATGGGTTTCACCGTTTCTTTGTATCCTTGCAAATAGGAGCGCAACAGTCGCGTGTTTAGTTTGTTGCGTTTCGAATCGCGATCCGGCATCGCATACATCGCATATTGTCGATAGATTTGCTCGGGGCGCAGCGATTCACCCATAGGAGCCTTCAGCACGGTAAAAGGCTGCGGCACGGGAGCCTGGCCAATTTTTTTCAACAGAGCATAATTTTTAGGCAGCTCGGGATTTTCGAAAATGTAGGTCGTGAGAATCCATGACAGCGAGCAAAAACAAAGCGCAAGCGCATGGGCCATCAACCACCAAAAGTAGGGAGGTCGCTTGCGAACGGCGGTTGCGATTGGGGAGCGCGCCATGACTTAAGATTCGCAAGGTTGCCCTTCCGGCAAGCTGGGGGTGATGTCAGTTGTCGGCTCAAATGATGTCCCGCACCCGCAAGAGCGCGCGGCGTTGGGATTGGATATTTTGAATCCAGCATCTGCGAGTGAGTCAGAGTAATCGATCTCGCTGCCGCGCAAAAAATCCACGCTGTCAGCGGCCACATACAATCGTGCTCCTGAAGGATGCTCCACCACGGCATCTTCCTTTTCTGCTTCGCAAATACGCATAGCATACTGCAAGCCGGCGCATCCGCCGCGCTCAATGGCCAATCGCAGCCCCGCCGTGGGCGATGCATGCCGCTGCTGGAGGCGTATCAATTCCGCTACGGCCAGAGGTGTCAATGTAATCATAAGTGCTGCCACAAGATAGCGTCTTGGGGCTTGTGATGCGAATCATTTTCCCAGCTTTTTTGCGCATTCTGCATTGCATCCCGTGCAGCGCTCCGCTAGAAGCGGCCATGCCACGTCTTGCCCTACTTCAGTCCGCAACTTTTCCCAGCAAAGAGGAATCGATGGCGCATCACTTGGATTTAATCCGCCGCGCGGCAGCCAAGGGAGCGCAGATAGTCGTGACACAGGAGTTATTTTTGACACCGTATTTTTGCACGGTAGAGGATACTGCGTTGTTTGATCTTGCGGACATCTTGCCGGGACCCATCACAAATGAGTTGGCCGCTGTAGCAAGAGAATGCGGCATCGTATTGATTGCCTCTCTTTTTGAGCATCGTGGACCGGGGCTTTATCACAACACGGCAGCGGTCTTTGATGCCGACGGCACCTTGCTCGGCTTGTATCGTAAAAACCACATACCGCAGGATCCAGGATTCGAAGAGAAATTCTACTTCACACCAGGTGATAGCGGTTATCCCGTATGGGACACTCGTTTTGGCAAAATCGGCGTGCTGATTTGCTGGGACCAATGGTATCCGGAAGCAGCTCGGTTGATGGCTCTCGCCGGCGCGCAAGTGTTGATTTATCCTACTGCAATCGGCTGGCTTCCTAGCGAAAAAGAAGAACTTGGTAAGGCCCAACATTGCGCTTGGGAAACGGTGCAGCGGGGGCACGCAGTGGCCAACGGTTGTTTTGTGGCGGCCGTCAATCGCAGCGGTTCGCACGATGGGACGGAGTTTTGGGGACAATCCTTCGTCGCCAATCCTTATGGTGAAATCGTCGCTAAAGCCTCCGTCGAACACGAAGAAACTCTGTTACATGATCTCGAATTTAGCGACGTGGAGAATTTTCGACGCATTTGGCCTTTCTTTCGCGACCGTCGCATCGATACCTACCAAGAGATTACGAAGCGTTGGCGTCACTGAGTTTCGGTTGCATCCAAAGCTCCGCGTTCGAAACGTGAACTGAATTCCACATCTGACTCGACCCAGCCTTGCGCAATCACTTTTTTGATCTCGTATTGCATCGGATCCATTCCGGCGTCACGTGAGATTTCGACAATCATCACGGCAGGATTTTTGGTCCGCAGCATTTCGGTTACCGCAAGGATGGCGGGGGATTTTGGTTTGAGATAGCCGTAGATGCGTTCGGAATGGTCAGGTGAAGTTAAGGCGAGGCAACCCCATTCTTTTTCATTTTGGAAAATGCCGTTGTAATACGAATCGGGTGTCGCCATCACCCGCACAAGAGCCCTGCAACTGCCCTTGCCAATGATTTGATCCCATGGACGGGTATTGTGCCCGAGAAATGATTCGACATCCACTTTCCAGTTTCCTCGCTCATCATGCGTTAGAAAAGCGATGCGATACTTTCCTGTTTTGTAAGTTACCAGAACCATCTCAAGAGAGAGACCATTGGTTTCCTCTGCTCCAGCCCAGTCGAGGCGCTCGACTTCGCCAGACTGCTTGCTGACTTCAGTGAACGCAAGGTATCCCTGCTCTTTGTCGAACCGCTTCAATCGTCCGTTCCTAACGAGTTCGGTCGGTGAGCCCGTATCCAGAAATCTCTTTACCAGATCGATGCATTCGGAGGCGGACGGGTGGGGGACGATGAATGTATCTTCTGTTAGATTGGTAACTTCAGCCACCTCTTTGTTGCGATTGATTTGCTGGTAGAGAATCCAAGTCACACCAGAGATCAACACGATGGCAAAGAAAAGGAATACGTATTTCAGGTATTCACGAAACAGGACGCTTTTGTCCTTGCGCGAACTATGCTTTCGATCGCGCGCATAGTTACGGTGAATGCGTGAAAGTTTACCCACTCCCAACACGGGGGTGTTGGATGGCTGTTCTGCGGCGGGCATGTTAGACACCCCTCTATGTACGTTTTTAGATTTCATCAAATCGTTGAATTAGCGAGGAACTAAGGTTATACGCTTGGGGTCGTAGCGGTCTTTTGGGTGGAACAGCCATCCGGGTTGTCGGTTGATAAGCTGATAATCATGAAGCAGAAATTCCGGTAAAAATTGATTGCTGTTGACGTCGTAAACCTTGCGATTGCTGTAGTTTCCCCAGATCCGATACTCGTAATTGTTATCGAATCCATAACGGTTCCCCAGAGGTCCGTTTTCCGAAAGTCGGTCAGGATTTAGCTTTTGGGATTCGCGAAAGACGACCAATTGAGATTGATGAGCCGGTTGACCTGGCTTGCGCAGGTAGCCCCAGAATCGAGTTTTATGGACGAAGTAGCGCCGTCCGTAATAAAAATCGCCGTGGGGCTCCGCTGCGATTTGTAGCGAACGCTCTTCGGCAGTAGGCCCTCCCATGTTGCCCATTCCCGTAGTGACGCCACAATTACATAATATGACTGGGACGACAGCAAGAATTGGATAAAGCAGTGAGCGTAAACGATTCATATCGGACAACTGATCGGAAATTAGAAAATTGCCCCGAGGTTGGCAAGAAGTATTCTGCAACGACTCAGAGATTATTTTTTCTTATTTTTGAATAAAATCTTCGTTTTTCGCATCAGATGATTGTTATGCATTGGAAAAAATTCTTTCTCTCGATACTGGGCGCTACACTCATGCCTGCTGCGGCAGAGGTGCAAACCTACCAGGGCTCCACGCGCTGGAATACGACATTCTTCCGCAGCACCAAGAACACGACTGTGGGCACGACAAGCTACACCACGTTCTATCTCGTTGAATCTTCTGCAGGCCTCATCACGAATCAGGTGAAAGTCGATGCTTGGTCATCCCGAAATCCCACTACCGGACGGGTGGAAAAAAACTACTATATTGATCGTAATTTCACAATCGAACTCGGTCGTTTTGGGCAATTGGGCACAGATGTGGGTGGTGGCATGCAGTTTGATGGCATCGAGGCGATCTCTTCATTCCGCGGCACCTATTCTTCGGGAGCTCTGCGTGCGTTTACTTTGTATCCCTCTACGGATTATTTCCGTCTGCCCAACGGTCTCGATGTCACTCAAATCTCCGGATCTGCGAGACTGAACAGCTTCTTTAGCGGCAATGTGACACTGTCGACCGCTTTGAACGAAGTCACTGCCTATCTGCAGGCCAGAGGTTTCACAGAGGCTCTTTGAGCATATGAATCGCTCACGAAACTTACTTGTGGCAGCAGTTGTCATTTTTGCCACGGGGTGGGGAGCTGCTAGGTTGTGGAATGTTAACTCGGCTCATAACGTATCATCTGAGATAGGTGCGAAAGAGACGGGGGTGCCACCGCTATCAAGCACGCTTTTTGACCGTTCGCAACGTGCCGCCCCAGCGAATGCGTTAGAGACTACCACTACCGAAATCAACCTTTGGCTCAAAACTCGTGAAGCTCCTGAGCGCAGTCCCGAACTCCTGCGCGCACTGGAGCAATGGACGGTCAAAGATCTCCAACCACTTCACCTAGAGGTCTTTAACGAAATCATGGAGCAGGGGGATCACGAGGAGTGCTCTTACGTGATGTCGCTGCTGGAACAGCGTGAAGAACCTGCGAGTGTGGGGTTCTTGGCGAAGCAACTAAATCATCCAAAGCAGGACATTCGAGATCGCGCGCTGATGGCTTGTGAAGCCGTTGCAGGCACGGTCTTTTCCTCTCAAGAGCAAGCGCAATATTGGGCGAAGCAGTGGCAAGCAGACCCCAGTATAGCAGAACTGTTTCGACAAAACATGCGAACCGACGAAAACGCAGAAAATCAACCCATTGGGCCGAGGACGCGCGCTTTAGAAAATAAACAGTAATCGAGCGTCGCTCACCGAAGGCTCTCATTGGCCATCCTTGCCGAGCGAAAGACTGTTAATAGGTTGGCGCGCCGACATCATCGGTGCCACCTTGTTTGCCTTGAGCCGCTTTCTCGAGACCCTCGCCGGCTTGTCGCATGTCACGCGCGAAGCCAATGGTAGTGTTGCAAGAATTCAAAAGAAAAATCAACAACAGTGCAGGAAGTATTAATTTCATAATGTTTACATGACTAAGATAAGCGAAAGTTGATATTCGTCAATCGTTAATTTTGCTTATATTCACGACGCATTTCAGTCACTTGATCACGAACTGCAAAAATCGACTCTCGTATCGCAAGCAACTCCTGTTCCTGTTGAGGATTTTTGCACCTGCTGATCAGCTCATGACAGGTAGAAATGGCATCGTTTTGCCAGTGTAGACAGCGTTTCAACAGGGCCAAAATGTATCCGGGCTCCTGCTCATAGGAGTCACCACTGAAGTTGAGCGCACCTGCCAATTTAGCTGAAATTTGCATCAGCTGCGCGCACAGTCGAGATTCTAAACCCTCAAATTCGATGCGATCACCCAAAAGATCGATGGCAGCCGTGGCGGCCTCCTGCGCCTTGAGATGAAGGGGATGAACCACCGTTTCTCCGAGTTCCTCGTCTAGAAAATCGTCCCACTCGTCGATATCCGACAAATCGTTTTCATTTTCATCATCCTCGAGGCAGCTCGCCGAGTCCCTTGCGAATTCAACATCATCCGCTTCCGATTCCTGCCCCAGCATACGATCCCAGCCCATAGCATAGGAAATTTTTTGCTGCGACGCTGGTTCATCCGCATATTTCTCCAGCAACTCCTGAAATGCCTCGGTCAGTCGGTCCGATTCTTGAAAGCGCTTTTCCCACGCAAACTCATCCGCGTTTTCCTCCGTCCAAAGGTCCGGACTGACGCCACGCTGTAAAAAAACATGGATAAAATTTCGCATGGCTTCCAAGTTGGCGCGCTTTTGCTGCTCTTGCGCCTCAACCGATTGCTCCCAGCTTCGCTCTGATATTTGCAAGTGGAAAAGGGGAGTTTCAACCAGAACGCGACCATTGATCAAATCGAACCATTCTAAGGAGAGATGATTTTGCCAGGTAAAACTCTCCAGATCGAGATCGCTGTGATACACTTTTGCTTTGCGTGAAGCAGTCATATCGCCGACGACTCCATTCTGCGGACAGGTCAAGCAGGGTGCTTCGAGGGCGTAATCGGGGTGGGGGTTTTGAAAAGTCAATACAGTGCCTGCCAGATCGCGCCAACAGTCGCCAATCAGATCAATCACCAAAGGTTTATCTTGGTGAATCAGCCACAAACGACCCACCGTGCGCCCCGGTGACGTGTTGTCAATTTCGCCATGCACAACGGCGCTTTCAATTCTCCAAGCCATGGATGAAACCACTATCGCAGGATGAGGAAGCGAGTCAATCAGGATCTTCTCGAAACAATTGAGGTGATCTATCCATCGGGGAATTCAGTCGGCGTCTCAAGCAGTATTAGAAACCACGTATTACATATATTGTAACAAGTAACTATGATCATTGTGGGATCAGCGCAAAGAAAGCAAATCGTGAATCTCTTTCATGGATGGCATGCCGGACAAAGATTCTGCGGATGGAGTCGTGGCGAACAATTGCTCGGCCAATTGAGACTTATTGTCCTGTAGGTTCTTGACGCGTTCTTCCACAGTCCCTCGAGTCAGCAGTTTGTAGATGTTTACCGCTTGTGTTTGACCAATCCGGTGCGCGCGATCGCTCGCTTGTCGCTCAGCAGCCGGATTCCACCAAGGATCAAAATGCACCACTGTCGACGCTTTGGTTAGATTCAACCCATAGCCACCAGCTTTGAGGCTGATGAGAAAAATCTCAGGGCCCTCGTCGCGCTGGAATCGATCTACCAAATCCTGACGGTTTCGAGTCGCGCCATCGAGGCGAAGCGTCGCGAATCCTCGCTGCTGGCATTCCGACTCGATCGCAAGGAGCTGTTTCGCAAATTGACTAAATACCAGCATTTTTCGTCCAGATGCTCGCACGCCTTCGATCAATTCTAGCAAACGCTCCATTTTACGAGATCGCTGACTCAGTGTCCAGGAGCTAACCAACTCCGGCGCGACCAAGGCAGCGTCGCAACAAATCTGTCGCAATCGAAGCAGAAGCGTCAACAAGGACATGCGCGCGGCAGAATCATTGCTACTAGAAAGCCTTTCGATGTTTTTGAGGCCAGCGTCCCACACAGATTGATACAGCTCAGCCTGCTCCGGCGATAAATCGCACCAATCATCGCTCTCCACCTTTTCTGGGAGATCCTTGGCGACTTCTTCCTTGGTTCGACGGAGTAAAAACGGCATGACTCGCAAGCGAAGCGACTGAGCCGCTGCTGGATCTGTGTTTTTTCCGCGCTCGTAGGTGTCTTGAAATTGCCGCCTCTCACCCAGATATCCAGGCTGCAGAAACTGAAAAATCGACCATAAGTCCAGCATGCTATTTTCCAAAGGGGTCCCTGTCAGCGCTAGTTTCGCGCGCGCTTTGATGCGAAAGCAGCATCGAGCCACTTCTGTGTCAGGATTGCGGATAGCGCTCGCCTCATCCAGAACCATAACGGAATATTCCCTCTTCAGGAAGCGCGCACGATCATTCATCAAAACCCCGTAACTTGTAACAATTATGTGGTGACCCGTCTCATCGTGTAACGCGTCACGACCACTTCCGTGTAAAACGATTGTTTTAAGCGATGGAGCAAATCGACGAATTTCAGCATCCCAGTTGTAAAGAAGTGAGGTCGGCACAACGATGAGAGCAGGATGCTCCGGTGTCGCCACCAGAGTCAGTGCCGCTATGGTTTGGAGTGTTTTCCCCAGTCCCATTTCGTCGGCAAGTAACGCAAATCCGTGCGACCCGAGGCGTTCACACAACCAACTTGCTCCCCCACTCTGATAATCCCGAAGCTGCGCCTTCAGCTCGGGAAAATCGCTAGGTTGAATACCTGTTAAAACATTGACATTCAGTGATTTATCTATGTATTTACGCAAATACTCAACAAGTAAACTCTGGGATTTTTGGGCGAGAAACTCTCCTTTTTTTTGCTCTAAATGAAGGTCGGTAGCTGTCCTCTGAAATACATCCCATGAGTCTCGCGGTAAAAGAAGTGAAATCCCATCATTTGTTTGAATCAATCGCTTGCCTGATTGAAGAAGCTGTCGAATTTTAGCCGGAGCAAAGGCCTTGCCATTGCTGGAGCGGAATTCCATGAATAGAGCAAACTCTTGTGAATTTTCCGCGCGAACTTCCAGTCGAGGTTCAATCGTAACAACGCGCTCCAAGATGGCAGTGAGTTGAGGTGATTCGATGTATTCGTGACTAAAGGATCGAAGCTCCTCCCTGCCCTCGCTGACGAATCGCAGAATACTCTCCTCATCAGAAAGCATCCAGATGAGCTTCTCTGAATCCCAGGCCCAGCCTTGCTTCTTGAGCAGGGTCACGCATGACCTTTCGTCGTCTCCTTCCGAATAAAAACATACGTTTGCTTGAGTTAATAGATAACCCCCTGAGTCATTCCATGGGCGAGGCAGAATCTGCTCGCCGCAGACGTATCTCTTCTCGACACGCAATCGAAGTTGCCTCAACGATCCCTCCACTTCGATTTGCCAGTGAGGCTCAATACTTTGCGATTTCCAAGAAAAAATCGGATCCTGACGATTCGATGAAGTGACTATATTCGCAATTGAAGGATTACGTAAATATTCATCATTAGTGATTGATGAATATTTTTCCGAAAATAGCGTAAATAAAAAATCTCCTAAAAAAGAATCAGTCGTTTGAAACAATTGATTGCATACACGCCACCAGGCTCCTTTTTTGCCTCCCAAAAAGAGGCCAGCTTCGTCGTCGAGCGTAAACACCAAAGTTTCACTGATAACTTCGGCGCAAACCATCACGCGCGGCTGACTAGCATTACAAGCAATCGTTTGTTTTCCGCAGAGAATTTCGCTATGCCCTGAAAGACCATCGAGAAATTCTTCGATCGTATCTGGCCCGAGCGTGAGAATCCAGGGAAACGGTTTTTTGTCGATTCCTTGTCGCCTCGCCCATTTCATGAGTAGCTCATCGGAGTCGTCGGCCTCTCGCTCTGACGACTCGATACGCACCGTGCAGCGGTTTTTTGACCATTCTTCTGTCCAATGCGAGAAAAAGTGCACAGCGAGAGCTGGCGTCTGAGATCCCAGCGCTGTCGCTGTTGGTGGCGGCGTAGGAGCGTCGTTGATGGCGACTCCCCCACCCTCCGCGGCGGTGCGTGCCGATAGGATGATGGCCACGGCATGCTCACACATCGACCCAGTTCGACGATTTTCCGCGCAACTGCAAAACGTCTCCGCTATGCTAGCGCTGAGTCGCCGGACTTTCACGCGCCGCGGCTTGCTGCCATGGAACGTCCCGCTGCATTCGTCACTATTGAAACGGGCGTTTTGAACCTGTCCTAATGATTCGAAGACGCGCCCTTCTTTAACTGCTTTCCACCCCGCTGCCTGTTGCAACCAAGCATCTGACCAATCGTATTGCATGTTTTTTTTCTGTGCGAACGGTTTTGATTGCCAAGCGTCACGATTGCAAGGAAAGTCTTCGCGACATGAAAGTCATCGCCATCGGCAATCAAAAAGGAGGCGTCGGTAAAACAACCACTGCCATCAATCTTTCGGCAGCTCTTACGCGCCTCGGGCAGCGAGTTTTGTTGATCGACTTAGATCCTCAGGCGAACACTACCAGCGGTATTGGAGTTGAAGCGGATGGCGAAGACACCTTGTATCCAGTTTTGTTGGGACATGCTGACATTCGACAAAAAATTCAGACATCCCGTCTAGAGCGTCTTTCCGTCATACCCTCGGCGATGGATCTAGCCGGCGTGGAAATCGAGTTGGCGCGTTCGGAGGACCACCTCACTCGCCTTCGTGGTCTGTTGCAGGGATTGAAGCCGAATGATTTGTTCGATTATTGCGTTCTTGATACGCCGCCATCGCTGGGTGTGCTTATGACATCCGCGCTGGCAGCGGCAGATGAAGTCATTATTCCTCTTCAGTGTGAGTGGTTCGGCCTTGAGGGCCTTGCCAAAATTGTGCATGTTCTGGAGCAAATCCGAGCATCTGGTGCCAGCCCAGACTTGAAATTAGAGGGCATTGTCATGACCATGTTCGATTCTCGCACCAATCTGGCCCGCCAAGTCGTGGAGGAAGTCAGTCAATATTTTCCTGATCAGATGTATAAGACATACATTCCTCGCTCGATCAAGTTAGGAGAAGCGCCCAGTCATGGGAAAACCATTTTTGAACACGATGGAAATGGCATCGCTGCCCAAGCCTACCTCGCTCTCGGCCAAGAATTTCTCACTCGTCATCAGTAAGCTCGGCCGGCATCGGTGTAACCCACTCAGCGAGTTCGTTTGTGATGGATGCGCCACTCGAAAACGAGTAATCCGATGAGCATCACCGCACTGAGAGGTGCGATGAATTCCCACATCACCTTGCTGAACATCGGTAGCGAGTCATGGTTGGTAGCTCCGAGAATCAAGTAGCTGGTGTAGGCGACGTAATACAACACGAAAAACAATCCATTCCCGCGGGTTATAGTGAATCCAGCGAAAAAAATCGGGAAACAGGCGACGGCGACTGCCAGCATAAAAGGAAGATCAAACCGGATCACACTTTCTGTAACGTCCAATCCGACGGGCGCGGCGAGCGCAGCAAGACCTCCAACCGCAAAGATATTAAATATATTGCTACCCACCACATTTCCAACCGCTATGTCGCGTTCCCCTCGCAAGCTGGCAATGACCGACGTGGCTAATTCCGGCAAGGAGGTTCCTGCTGCGACAATGGTGAGCCCGATGATCGTTTCGCTCATACCAAGGATACGCGCGATTTCAATGGAAGAATTTACCAAAAACCGCGATCCGAGAACCAAAAAAACAAGGCCCAGAGCGATCCACAGCAGGTTACCCCAAACGCTTCCTACCCGCTTAGGCTTCGGTTCTCCCTCAGTTGCGCGTGCTCGGCTATCACGTTTGCTCATACGGATCAGCCACCAAGTGTAAAATATGGCTGAGCCGAATAAAAGTGCTCCATCCCAGCGACTCACCACGCCGTCGAGACACAACAGCAGCATGACCAAGGAGGCGCCGATCATGACTGGCACATCGAGTCGAATCAGTTGCTTATTCACAATCAATGGGGCGACCAGGGCTGCTAGACCAAGGATAAATAGCACATTGAAAATATTACTCCCGACGATATTTCCTAGCGCCATTTCTGATTTTCCCTGAAGGCTCGACATGACACTCACCGATAACTCCGGCGCGCTTGTGCCGTAGGCGACGACTGTCAGGCCGACAACCAGCGCGGAAATACCAAACGATAGAGCCAGTCGTGAAGCACCTTTCACAAGCCAATCCGCGCCTAAAACCAAAAGCACCAACCCAAGAATCAAAAAAGTAATAGTAGCAATCATATACAGCCGTCAGCAGCAAAAAAGCAACTTAGCCATTCCTTAAGACTTGGCGATGAGAAAATGGCTATCATTTTCCAATGGTCACTCGTGCCGTCTGCTTGGTTAGCCGTGATGCCTCGGCGAGAAGTGCGAGGCGGTGCCCTGCCAATCCATCCAGTCCGGGCTGGAGTGCTCCGCGGCCCCCGAAGAGCTTGTCTAGCGAATCGACAATACCGAAATCGCCCCCGCCATGACCAGCGTATCCCTCTTCGCATGGATGCATCACTGGCACCTCTGTCGTTACGCCCGTGGCATGATCACGCACCGAAAGTTCATACGCCTTGGCCTCTTTCCATGCAGCACCGCCCTTCAACGTTGCTTTCGTCCCATATATTTCCATCGATCGCCCAGAGTCAAACGCAGTCATGGTGAAAGCTATCGTAACTCCATTGCGCATTTCTCCGGAAATAACCTGATGATCCACCACGTCGTTATCACAATGATAAACGCAGCGTCCCCATGGGGAGGTTTTGATGAAATCAGTCACCTTTTCATCACTCGCAGTCTCCGCGCCGTCGAGCACCATTCGGAGCCAACCTCTTTTATCAGTGAGGTAACGATGAGCATCATACAGACATTCTTTCGCATGCGGGCAGCCATCGCTGCATCGATGCGGAGCACCCACGGGCGCATTCTCTTTACGGAAAAAATCCAAACGTCCGAAGCTGGAAATCTCGGCGATCTCTGATCCTGCGAACCAGCAGAGTAGGTCGGCATCGTGGCTACATTTCGCCAATATCATCGGCGTGGAATGCTCGCTTCTCGCCCAGTGGCCGCGCACAAAGGAGTGCGCCTGGTGATAGGGTTCCACTCCCTCACTGGCATGGATGGAGATGATGCGGCCGAGTTTGCCGGAATCGATCACCTCTTTCACACTGCGATAAAATGGTGTGTAGCGGAGCACAAAACAAAGTCCGATACTCACGCCCGCCTCGCGCGCTTTTTGGTCGAGATCTTCGCATTCGATCAGGGATTGGGCGGCAGGTTTTTCCAATAAAATGTCATAGCCTAAGGAGATCGCTCGGATTGCATGTGCATAATGATCGCGATCCTGCGTGGCGATGATCAACAGATCTGCGAGTTTCCCCGCTGCGAAAAAATCTTCCGCGGTAAGAAAGACGGGCGCGGGTTGCTCAGGATGGAGGCCTGCCACTTCCTGTGCGCGGCACTCGACCAGATCGCAGGCAGCCACAATCCGGTAACGATCTGGCAACGCAGCAGCGAACCGTGAGTAGGTGCGCCCGCGGGCGCCACAGCCGAGAGTGGCGATTGTCAGCATAATGTATGAAAAGTGAGATGGTGAATCATTGCAGCAGCGAGAGGATGTGGCTAAAGAGCAATTTTTGTCCAACTAATCAATACAACAATGCAAATTTTGCTGACTGCGTCGTCAGGACCGATCTCGCTCGTGTGCGACAATGAAGTCGATACCGAATCATTTTGGGTCCATAGGTGCCTGAGAGTGGTCAGAGAGGTTTTTTGCATTTTACCCAATTGTAAGGTAGACCAAGCCGCCGAATCGTGCTTTCTATCTCCCCGCCCCATCTTCAACCGTTCATTGTCACGCTATGTCTATCGAACTCACTAGAAATTTCTCGATCATCGCTCACATCGATCACGGCAAAACTACGCTTTCTGACCGCCTTCTGGAATCGACGGATACCATCACACAACGGGAAAAACAGAATCAACTACTCGATTCGATGGACTTGGAGCGCGAAAAGGGCATCACCATCAAGTCGCACCCGGTCACGATGGCCTACAAGGCGAAAAATGGACAAACTTACAAACTCAACCTCATCGATACTCCAGGCCACGTGGATTTCACCTACGAGGTCTCGCGCGCGCTAGCAGCCTGCGAAGGCGCCGTCCTCATGGTTGATGCCGCTCAGGGCGTCGAAGCGCAGACCGTTGCCAACCTTCATCTTGCTCTGCTGCAAAATCTTACGATCATCCCGATTCTTAACAAGATCGATCTCCCCGCTGCCGATGTGCCGAAATGCCGCAAGCAGCTCGAAGAAATCCTCGCCATCCCCGCGGAAGACGCCATCCCTGCCTCGGCAAAAAATGGCATAGGCATCACCGACATCCTTGAAGCCATCGTCGAACGCGTTCCCCCTCCTACGGAAAATCCCGACAAGCTGCTGCGCTGCTCAGTATTTGATTCACTCTATGACACGTATCGGGGTGTCGTTTCCTACGTTCGCGTTTTTTCCGGTTCGGTGAAACGTGGGCAAAAAATCAAACTCTTCGCCACCGATAACAACTACGAAGTGAAGGAAGTTGGAATTTTCACCCCGAAAATGACGGCTGTCGATCAGCTCGTCGCTGGTGATGTGGGCTACATCATTGCCAACATGAAATCGGCTGCGGAAGTAAAAATAGGCGACACCGTCACCGATGCCCAACGCGGTTGCACCGAGCCCCTGCCCGGCTACAAAGAAATTCAACCGATGGTATTCGCGGGCATTTACCCGATCGATACCTCAGACTATGAGGCGCTGAAAATGGCGATGGGAAAACTCCAGATCAACGACCCCGCGTTCACTTACATGAACGAGTCCTCCACCGCTCTGGGTTTCGGTTTCCGCTGTGGCTTCCTCGGTCTGCTGCACATGGAAATCATTCAAGAGCGCCTACGTAGAGAGTTCAACATGGATGTGATTTCCACGTATCCATCAGTCATCTATCAGGTTTCCCTGACCAATGGCGAGGAACTCATTGTAGATAACCCTGCAATGTTTCCCGAGCAGCAACTCATCCAGGAAGTGCGCGAGCCCATCGTAAAAGTTTTCGTAATGGTTCCTGGCGAGTATATAGGCGATATCATGTCGTTGGTGATGGAAAAACGCGGCGAGGTCATCAATACCGAGACCATCGATGAATCGCGCGTGATGCTTACGAGCCTTTTGCCACTTGCCGAAATCCTCGTTGATTTCAATGATAGGCTCAAGTCCATGACACGCGGTTATGGATCGATGGACTACGAACACAACGGCTACCGCGAGGCGAAGATGGTGAAAATGGACATGCTCATTGCCGGTGAACCCGTCGAAGCTTTCAGCACAATCGTGCACCGCGACAAAGCAGAGTCCTTTGGTCGAGCACTCGCGCTACGCCTGAAGGAAGTCATCCCGAACCAACTATTCGTTGTCGCCATCCAAGCCACCGTCGGTGGCAAAATCGTTGCACGAGAGAGCATTTCCTCCATGGGAAAAAACGTCACCGCCAAGTGCTATGGTGGTGATATTTCGCGGAAGAGAAAACTGTTAGAAAAGCAAAAAGAGGGCAAAAAGAAGATGAAGGCGATTGGTAAAGTAAATATCCCGCAGGATGCCTTCATTAAAGTTCTGAAAACAGGCGACTGACCATAGAACGTTGACTTTACGCAAAGTTCGCAGCGATCGCAAAGCTGCCAATGGTATTATTTTGGGCATGCGTGCCACACTGGCAGAAGTGCATGTGGTTACAGCCTTGCGTGGCTTGCATGAATCACAAATCGTGCGAAACGTAATTCCGCAATAAAAAAGCACCCACGTAGGGTGCTAAAAATGGAGCGGGCGATGAGATTCGAACTCACGACATCCACCTTGGCAAGGTGGCGCTCTACCACTGAGCTACGCCCGCTTTCGCGTTACGCTTATTTGCGTGCGGGAAAGATAATCATTTCTCTAATCTGCGCAAGAAAAAAGAGGAGAAATCATGAACTTTTTTTCTGATGCCTTGCTCTTGCCACGTTTTCACGCTTAGTTGTCTTTGCACCATGTCAGATAAACTCGCGCAAATCATCGCCACCAAACACAAGGAAGTGGAAGCCCTCATGCCACGTGCTGGACTACTCAAAGCCGCTGCACTGCAGCGGAATGAATTTCGCGGATTTCGCGCAGCACTTGATCGCGGTCCGTTTCAACTCGGCGTAATCGCAGAGGTGAAAAAAGCCTCGCCTTCAGTTGGGATCATCGACCCATCTTTCGATCCCGTCAAACAAGCGCAACTTTATCTGCAGGGCGGCGCCTCTTGTATGTCGATTCTCACCGATGAGGAATACTTCCATGGCTCGCTCGCTTATCTAACGAAAATTTCCGAATTCTCCCAAGCTCCACTGCTTCGTAAGGATTTCACGATTCATGAAGTGCAAATCCACGAAGCGGTTGTGGCGGGAGCAGATGCCATATTGCTCATCGCGGCGGCGCTAAGTGACGAACTACTTCATCGTCTGTATCACACGGCAAAAGATCTGTCCCTTGATGTGCTCGTCGAGGTGCACGACCTACCTGAAATGGAGCGGGCTCTGGAACTGGGAGCTGACCTCATCGGTATCAACAACCGAAATTTGAAAACCTTTGCCATCGATCTCGCGACGACCGAGGCTCTAGCGGATGAGGTGCCGGAGGAAGTTTTGTTGATTTCCGAATCCGGAATCAAAACGCTCACTGATGCGCAGCGTGTCCTCGATGCAGGTGCCAATGCCGTATTGATCGGCGAATCACTCATGCGCGCCAATGATCCCGCCGCTGAGATCTCTGCCTACCTCGAATTGACGGCATCATAAAAAATCAACCAGGGAAAGCGTAGTGGTCTCTGATATAATCCGTCATAAAAGTAATACGACCATTTATACAGATTACTTGAATTTTACAGATGTGTTGAGTTTGAATGACCATCAGGTCAAAGGATCTCACTCAGTCGGATGGGTAGAAAAAAATATGGAATCGCGCACGGTGGTGAAGGCGTGCTCGATGCGAGACATGATCTCTATCCATGGCAGTCAAGCGTAACGAAAAAAACTCTTTCATTACACCAGGACTTCAGGCGAACGGTTTATTGTGGCATTTCGGCAATTTGCACCAGTTTAACTCCGTAGGTTTCTGCGATTTCGGGCGCATCGGACGAGTGATAGACATCACGAAAGTAAACTTCCCTGACGCCATAAGCACACAGGGTTTGCATGCAGGCAGTGCAAGGCATAGTGGTAGTGGCCACGATTTTCGCCTCTCCCCTTTTGAATAAACTGCATAGGTTCACCTCGGCATGGAGCATGAACTTCTGCCTTTTCTCACGATCTTCCCAAAAGCCCTCCGGAGCCACGAATCCAGGCGCCAAGCCATTGTAAGCAGTGGCAATCACCCGGTTATCGTGATCAAGTGCCGCAGCTCCGACCTTACGATAAGGATCCTCGGAGCGCAGACTGGCAACATGTGCCAATGCCATCGCGTATTGAGGAATCGATAGACGCTCCGAGGACATGAAAGCCGAGTAGGATTAGCAACCGCAACCCCCACCGCCGCTTCCACCACAGCAACCTCCCCCGCTTTGGGCTTGAGCGAAGTCATCGGCAGTGGGCACGCGCCCGAGCTCTAAAGTCATACCGACGTATTTACCGATGGATCGTTGCAGGGTTTCAAGTTCTCGCTGTGCTTCGAGGAAATTGCGTGCCACATCATTCGCGAGCAAAGCATCACGAGCTTCTTCAAACTCACGGATTTCGCGCGATGAAAGCTCGATGCCGGAGCTTTGCTTTTGGTGAAGCTCTTCGCCGCGCTCATTGACGCTCTGATATTGCAGGCGTGCGGCATCGTCATCGAGGAAAGTTTCGACACGTTGTGTCAGCGAGAGAAAAGTAGCATCGCCAGCGATGGTGGCGCAGAGTTCACGGGTTTTGACCATGACGGGAGATTCTTCGGATAAGAGTGACATGCGATTGGTTTACCCTCGAAAGCAGCATTTGACAAGTGAATGGTGAAAAAAAACGGCCGCCCCGTAAGGAGCGGCCGTTGAGTCAAAACTCGTTGGAGGATTAGATGGAAACTTCCGAGATCGTCTTGAGGACGCGACCGGCGATGGCGTATGGATCGCCTTGGCTGTTCGGACGACGATCTTCCAAGTAACCTTTGTAGCCGTTGTTCACAAAACTGTGAGGAATCCGGATCGAAGCGCCGCGGTCAGCCACACCGTAGCTGAACATGTCGATCGATTGAGTCTCGTGCAGGCCAGTCAAACGCATGTGGTTGTCTGGTCCATAGACTGCGATGTGCTCGTTGCAGTTTTTCTCAAATGCTGCCATAAGTTTCTCAAAGTATTCTTTGCCACCGGTCTCGCGCATGTATTCGGTGGAGAAGTTGCAGTGCATACCCGAGCCGTTCCAATCGGTTGCGCCGAGAGGTTTGCAGTGGTATTCCACATCGACTCCGTAGCTCTCGCAGACGCGATTCAAGATGTAGCGAGCCACCCAGATTTCATCAGCGGCTTTTTTGGAGCCTTTACCGAAGATTTGAAACTCCCACTGGCCTTTGGCAACCTCTGCATTGATGCCCTCGTGATTGATGCCGGCTTCTAAGCAGAGATCGAGGTGTTCCTCAACAATCTGACGCGCGATGTCGCCAACGTTTTTGTAGCCTACTCCGCAGTAGTAGGGACCTTGTGGAGCTGGGTAGCCATCTTTCGGGAAACCGAGAGGACGACCATTCTGATAGAGAAAATACTCTTGCTCAAAGCCGAACCATGTGCCGGCATCGTCAAGGATCGTGGCACGTGTGTTTGTTGGGTGAGGAGTCACACCATCAGGCATCATGACTTCGCACATTACCAGCGCACCATTGAGGCGGGTGGAGTCGGGGTAGATGGCCACCGGCTTCAGCACGCAATCCGAACTGCGGCCTTCCGCCTGTTGCGTGGAGCTGCCATCGAATCCCCAGTTGGGAAGCTGATCGAGCGTTGGAAATTGCTCAAACGCCTTGATTTGTGTTTTGCTACGAAGGTTTGGAACAGGCGTGTAGCCGTCCAGCCAGATGTATTCCAATTTGAATTTGGTCATGGTTGTTATGTTTATGTAGGATTGGAGTCGCGCGGATATTGTCTGCTTCTTACAAACTTGCGAGTGAAATTTGCAACAATATCAATATCACAAAATCGGTGTAAGCAGAATCCGCGCCAACTTTCTGATCATGTATGAATTTTTTTCAATTTGCGCCAAAACGGAAAAATCCCTATGTGTGCGCAGCAATCATATGGATGAAACTCTAGCCAAGCCGCCGATCTCCACCGCTCTCCGCTGGTCTGGCCTTTCCGATGTGGGGCGCTTCCGCAAGAATAATGAGGACTCATTTCTTGCACTTACATTCAATGCCCGTGAACTGTATTACCTAGGTAAAGTGGGCGAAGGTCAACTGGAAACGGGAGATTATGTTTTTGCGGTAAGCGACGGCATGGGCGGCGCGAAATCGGGCGAGTTTGCCAGCAAGATCGCCGTCGAGCAAATTACGAAGTTGTTGCCGAAAAGTTTTTCCTTGAGTGCCCAGCGCTTGGAGGCAGGTCTAACGGATGTGATGAGAGAGTTGTTTGACCGCATTCATCAAACGATGACGCAAATGGGTCGCTACTATGAAGAGTGCGCTGGGATGGGTGCCACCTTGAGCCTTTGCTGGATTATGCCGGAGTGGATTTATTTTGGCCACATTGGCGACAGTCGCATTTATTTTTTGCCGAAAGATGGCCCGATGGTGCAAGTCTCACACGATCATTCGTATGTCGGATGGATTCAGCGCCAAGGGAAACTAAACGAGCGCGAGGCGCGAATGCATCCACAAAGGCACGCACTCAATCAAGCGCTTGGCGGCGGACAACGGAACATCGAACCTCAGATCGGTCGTATCGGATGGGAAGTTGGCGACCGACTGCTGATCTGCTCAGATGGCGTGGTGGATGGATTATGGAATCGCAGGATTGAGGAGCTTTCACGTGCGAATGCGCAGGATGGCTCATTGAACACGAGACAACTCGTCGAGCAAGCTGTCGCAGACTCGGGACGCGACAACACCACCGCTTTACTCATCGAATTTTGCGAGTAGAACACGGGAGATTGAGCCGTCAAATCCGCTTCGTGACGAGCTTGTGAAATTTTTCACAAAGTTGGCTTGCACGCTGAGGCGTTAGAAGCCATATTAGCCGCGCCTGGAGAGATTTCTTTAGGTCCATACTATTTTGCCATGAGCGACACCACTACGGCCCCTGCGGAAATCAAACTTCCCAAAGACCTCGCTGCCGAAAAAGGCATGGTCAACGTGCAAATCGACGGCGTTTGGCACCAATTTCCGCGCGGCACCCGGATGATCGAGGCCTGTCGTTCGGTTCAGGTAGAAGTGCCGCACTATTGTTATCATCCGAAACTTTCCGCGCCAGGCAATTGCCGCATGTGCCTTGTTCAAATGGGCATGCCCCCCCGCCCTGCTCCCGGACAAGAGCCGCAGCGCGATGATATGGGATACGAAACCATCGGTTGGATGCCACGTCCCGTGATCGCTTGTGCCAACACGGTGAGTGAAAATATGGGCATCCGCACCACTGGCGAGTTGGTGGAAAAATGCCGCGAAGGTGTGATGGAGTTCCTGCTCATCAATCACCCGCTCGACTGCCCGATCTGCGACCAGGCGGGCGAGTGTCGATTGCAAGAGTTTTCCGTCGGCTTCGGTAAAGGCACCTCGCGCTTTGTCGATCTGAAGGTAAAGAAACCGAAGAATGTCGATATTGGTCCCCGCATCCGCCTCGATGACGAGCGATGTATCATGTGCAGTCGCTGTATCCGGTTTATGGACGAAGTGGCAGGCGATCCCGTATTGGGCTTCACTCAGCGCGGCACTCACACCACTCTCACCGTCCATCCAGGTCGCATACTGGATTCCAATTACTCACTCAATACCGCCGACATTTGCCCAGTGGGCGCGCTAACCTCGAACGACTTCCGTTTCCAAATGCGCGTCTGGTTCCTGAAGGAAACCAAGAGCATCGACGTCAATTGCGGCACGGGCACGAACATCACAATCTGGACCCGTGGCAATCAAATTCATCGCATCACCCCGCGCCAAAACGATGCCGTCAATTCCTGCTGGATGCCGGATTCCCATCGCCTCAATTTTCACTACATCGATAACGAGGCGCGCCTCACCGAGCCATTGCAGCGCGATGCAACTGGTCAGTTTCAGCCGATTTCCTGGGCGCAGGCAAATCAATCGATCGCCGCGGGCCTGAAGCATTTTTCCGCTTCGCAAATCGCCATCATCGGTTCCGGTCGCATGACCAACGAAGAGCTTTTCCTGACGAAACAATTCGCCGATCAGTTGGGCGATACTTGGCTCAGCATCGTGCCGCGTACCGGCGAGGCCGACCAACTCCTTGTCGCGGCCGACCGCAATCCGAACACTACTGGCGCGCAACTCATCTGGCAAAGCGCTGATCCTTCAGGCGCGCTGAATGCCATCCGCGACGGCATTCGCAACGGCAACATCAAGGCGCTCATTTCCCTCGGCGAAGACCTCATCAGCGATGCCGGATTCACGGCTGATGATCTCGCGAAACTCGACTTCCACGTGCACAGCCACATTCTGGCAAATCCCACCGCAAACGCCGCAGCTATCGTGCTTCCGGGCGCGGCGTTCGCCGAAAAACGCGGCTCCATGATCAACCTCAGCGGTCGCCTGCAACGCCTCAACGCCGCCTGCATCGCCCCGGGTCAAGCGCACGACGACTGGGAAATCCTGCGCGATCTTATGAATGCCGTGAGCAGCGAACCTCAGCAGATGCAAAGCATTGAAAACGTTTTCAAAAAACTCAGCGAAAGCATCAGCGAGTTCGAAAACCTCACCCTCTCCCGCATCACCGATCAAGGCGTCGTGATCACACAAACCAACCACGTGATCCCGCTCCTCGAAAACGAGCGTGCACGCAAGGCTGCGGGTGTGATTAACGGTTGAAGACAGTTATTTGTTAATGGGTAATTGTTATGAGTGAAGAAAGCATACAAAGTTTTGAGGACCTCCAATGTTGGCAGGCATGCAGAGCTTTACGCTTATATGTCGCTCAAGAAATCATCCCTCTTCTGCCCAAAGAAGAAAAGTTTCGTTTGATCGATCAACTCTATCGTTCAGCGCGATCCACCACTGCAAACATTGCCGAAGGATACGGACGTTTTCATTTTCTCGATAACTCTCGTTTCTGCACGCAAGCTCGAGGTTCGTGTTGGGAAGTTCTCGATCACTTAATTACCGGGGTTGATGAAAATCTGCTGCCTGAACATTGCCTAGTGAAGGGACGCGCGCTCATCGAACAAGCGAACAAAATTCTGAACGGTTACATTAACTATCTCAAACGCTCTGCCAATCTTCCCAACAACCAATAACAATTAACTAATAACTGGGCCTTTTTTCCATGGATTTTCCACTTATCCTCACCATCCTCATCAAAATCATCACGCTCACCTTCGTGGTCGTACTGCCTTTGGTGCCTGTTTCTGTTTATTTTGAGCGACGCTTCTCGGCGATCATTCAGGACCGTGTCGGCCCGAACCGCGTGGGCATTCCGCTGACACTGTTCGGTGGAAAAAAAGACTTCTCGTTTTTCGGATTGGTGCAACCGGTGGCCGACGGCATCAAGCTTTTCCTCAAGGAAGACTTCACACCCGCTCACGTCCGCAAGGCATTTTATTGGATGGCACCCGCGCTCACGGTGGCTCCGGCGCTGATCACTCTCTGCGTGATTCCTTTTGGCAGCGACATTCAATTGCCGGGCATGGATCCGGTGAAGCTGGTGATTGCTGATATCAACGTCGGACCACTGTTCATCTTCGCCGTGGCGTCACTCTCAGTGTATGGCATTACGCTGGCGGGTTGGTCGTCGAACTCGAAGTTCCCGTTCATCGGCGGTGTGCGTTCGACCGCGCAAATGATTTCCTACGAAATCGCCTTAGGTCTCTCGATCATTCCAGTGTTGCTGTATTTCGGTGAATTAAACCTTTCGAAGATTGTTCAATACCAAGCGGAACACGGCTGGTTGCTGTTGCCGTTCTGGGGACATGGCGATGGCGCGCTCTCGCTCACGAGCAAGCTGATGTTCTGGATTCCTGCATTCATTTCTTTCCTGATCTTCACCATCTCGATCTTCGCCGAAACGAACCGTATGCCCTTCGACCTTCCCGAGTGCGAAACCGAGCTCGTCGGCGGCTACCACACGGAGTATTCCTCGATGAAGTTCGCCATGTTCTTCATGGGTGAGTATGCGGCCATGGTCGTGGGATCGGCCTTGATCGTGACCTTGTTTTTCGGTGGTTGGTCGGTGGGCTTCGGCGCCGATGCCGCAATTGCTGGCTTCGCGATTGGCGGATTCAAGATCGGCGGCCTGATCCACCTCGGCGTCTTCCTCGCGAAAGTGATCGCCTTCATCCTGTTCTTCATCCTCGTCCGCTGGACCGTGCCTCGTTTCCGCTACGACCAACTCATGAAGCTCGGCTGGGTGATCTTTTTCGAAGCCGCGCTGATCAACGTCTTCCTCGCCGCGCTCGTCATCGCCTCCGGTTCCGGAAAATTCACCCCGCTGATTCTTTGTATCGGTGGCTTGTTGCTGGTCGTGACCACGGCCGCGATCATCTACGTCGCCAAAGTTTCCGAACCGAAAGCCCGCATCGTTTCATTTTAACCACTTTTCCTCATGGCCATTATCAAACTCACACGCCCCAAGCTCTCTGTCGGAGAGAAAATCTACTTTGGTGCTCTCCTCAAAGGCTTTTTCCTCACCATGAAACACGCGGTTGCCTCGCTAATGAATCGGTCGCGCGGCGCCAAAGACATGGCGTCCTCAGGCCTCGGCGTGACGATGCAGTATCCGGAGCAACGCTGGGACGACCACATGCCGGAACACTACCGCGGCGCACCGACACTCGTCACCGATGAACAAGGCCGTGAGCGCTGCGTTTCCTGCCAGTTGTGCGAATTCATTTGCCCACCGAAAGCGATTAAAATCATCCCCGGCGAAATCCCCTCGGATGATCCGTGGGCCAAAGTGGAAAAACGTCCGAAGGAATTCGATATCGATATGATTCGCTGCATCTATTGCGGCATGTGCGAAGAAGTTTGCCCCGAGCAGGCGATCTACCTGCGCAAGGACTACCTCATTTCCGGCCTCACCCGCGCCGAAATGGTGCACGACAAGAAAAAGCTTTACGAGATCGGCGGCGTGCGCGTCGGACTGGTCAATAAGTGGAACGAAATCAAGTAACTCTTCATGTCCGATCATTCCACCATCTCCTTCGATCGAGACCGCTGGCTGCGGGCTCTCGAAGAGATTGCCATCGCCCTCGGCAAGGACGGCGATCCGGTGGAAATTTGTCTGATTGGCTCGGCGGCTTGCATTTTAGGCGGAATGGCCGGTCGCTCATCGGTTGATTTGGACGTATGGAAGCCCTCCAGCAGATACGACACCTTGGAACTTAAAAAAGCTGTCGAGAATGCAGGCTTGGTTTTCAATCCTGTTTCTGAAATTGAACCAGATCGTTCCTACATTCAGATTGTCGAGCCTGGCATTGTGCAAGTTGGCACTTTTGACCCTGTATTGATCGAGCGTATGGGACGTCTCAGAATCACGCGTCCTCCGATTGAAAATATCATTGCAGCAAAGCTGCCTCGCTGTAGCGATAAAGACCTCGAGGACATTGCTTATCTCAGAAAAAAATACGCAATCGCTGTAGAATCAGTGGAAACTGTGGTTCGTGAATTCACGGGAAGCGCTGCGGAAAACGCCAAAGAAAACCTTATCTATTTGCATATACTCCAATGAAAACCATCACTATGGGAAGAGATGCGGAACTTTTTGCCAGAGCTTGTCTGGCAAAACCGCAGCTGTTTACACAGGCCCTGAAGGAAAAGCGTTGGAGCGATGTAGCAGCCGTTCTTGAATTTGTTGAGAGCGATGTCCCCATTGATCTTGCCATGACAGATCCAGCCCTTTATCGCATGCTGCGCCAGCAGATTACCGATTTCAATCTACGCGGCGCAAACGCCTGGAACCTTGATAAAATCCGCGCACTCGCCGCATCGACGCCTTTCCCATCTCTCTAACACACTCTCATCATGCCCTCTCCTATCTTCTGGTTTTTTGCTCTTGTGATGCTCTTCGGTGCTGCTGCCGTGGTGGTGTTGCCCAATCCTGTGGCCTGCGCGATGTCGATGGTGGCGTCGTTTGTCGGACTCGCGGGATTGTTCATCGGTCTGAATGCTTACTTCGCTGGCATCATCCAGATTCTCGTCTATACGGGTGCGATCATGGTGTTGTTCGTGTTCATCATCATGTTGCTCGATTTGAATACCGAAAAAAAACGAATGCCTAAAATGACACCCATGTTTGCGGGCTTGGGCATCGTCATTGCCTTCACGATCCAATTGATCGGCGTCATCAGCGCCACTCCCGGCAAAGAACTTCCTGCTATCGACATGCCTGCTGCTGCCAAGAACTTTGATGCCTCCACGCAAATCGCGAAAAATCTCAGCTCCAACACCCTACCCGACGTTCACTTGATCGGACAAAGCCTCTTCACCGAATACAACCTGCCGCTGCAAATCCTCGGCGCGCTGCTGCTCGTCGCCACAGTGGGCGTGGTGGTGCTTTCGAAAAAACAAATTCACTAATTTCCCATGTTCACACTCGCCAATCTTCCCACTGCGGGTCTCAGCCAATACCTCTTGGTCGCAGGCTTGCTTTTCGCCATCGGCCTCACGGGCGTGGTGCTGCGCCGCAACATCATCATCGTCTTCATGTGCCTGGAGTTGATGCTCAGCGCGGCTAACCTGACTTTGATCGCGTTTTCCCGATTTAATCTAGACGCAAAAGGTTTGCCCGATGTCCATGGGCAAATGCTGGTGTTTTTCGTCATCACCGTGGCGGCCGCGGAAGTCGCCGTCGGCCTAGCCATCATTGTGGCCTTGTATCGCTCGCGCCAAACGATCTACACCGATGAACTCACCACGCTGAAAGGCTAATTCACTCTTTTATTCTTATGTCACCTGCTTGGTATCTCCTACTTCTTCCGCTCGTCATCGCGGCGGTCAATCATCTCCTGCTCTCGAAACAGCACACCATCGCGGCGTTGGTCTCGACAGCTTCGGCAGTCGCGACGTTTGCCATTGCCGTTTCTCTGTTAGACAGCGCCGTAAGTCCCGAATCCTACACATGGATCTCCGTAGGCGACTGGAAACTCGACATCGGCATCACTCTCGACAAGCTGTCCACCGGCATGATGATCGTTGTCACGGGCGTCGGCATGTTGGTGCATATCTTCTCGCTGGCCTACATGAAGGATGACAGCGCCAAGGCCCGTTATTTCACCGGCTTGTCGTTGTTCATGTTCTCGATGACCGGCATCGTGCTGGCAAACAATTTCATCATGACTTTCATCTTCTGGGAGTTGGTCGGATTGAGTTCCTACCTGCTGATCGGACATTGGTATCAAAAAGATTCCGCCGCCGATGCCTCGAAAAAAGCCTTCCTCACCAATCGCATCGGCGACTTCGGCTTCATGATCGGGATTCTGCTGCTGTGGAATATCACTGGCACTTTCACCTTCGGAGAAATGAAAGTTCCCTCAGGTTTGGAGACCGGCATTCTGTCCGCCGCAGTTCTCTGCATTTTCTGCGGTGCTGTTGGCAAGTCGGCACAGTTGCCACTCCACGTCTGGCTGCCAGATGCCATGGAAGGTCCCACTCCGGTGTCCGCGCTGATCCACGCAGCGACTATGGTGGCGGCTGGTGTTTACATGCTTTTCCGCATGCAACTGTCGCTGGGCTTTGAGGTTTTCCAAACCTTGCAAGCCAGCACCATCATCGCCTGGACAGGTGGTATTACTTCGCTGGTGGCGGCATTGATGGCGATCCAACAAAACGACATCAAACGCGTGCTCGCCTACTCGACTCTCTCGCAGCTCGGCTACATGGTAATGGCTGTAGGCTTTGTGGCTGGTGATGCGGGCATGTTTCACCTCTTCACGCACGCCTGGTTCAAGGCGCTTCTTTTCCTCGGCTCTGGCGCGGTGATTTATGCCTGCCACCACGAGCAAGACATTTGGAAAATGGGCGGTTTGCTAAAAAAAATGCCCATCACGGGTTTCACGTTCCTCATCGGCTTCCTCGCCCTGATCGCAGTTCCCGGCACCTCTGGTTTCTTCTCCAAGGAATTGATCCTCGAAGCCGCGCACAAAGCGGAATCGCCGCTGTTCTGGATCGCCGCTTTTGTTGCACTGCTCACGCCATTTTACATGACCCGTTTGTTTGTCGTAGCCTTCCTCGGCAAGACGAAATCGGAAAACGCCGATCATGCGCACGAAGTCGGACCGCTGATGTGGGGACCGCTCGCTTTACTTGCCGTGATGGGTTTGATCGCGGGCTATCCGTTCATCAATAAACTCGCACCTGCGCTGCCAGAGCATGCGGGTGAGTTCCACTTCGGATTCATCGCGATCGTCTCGCTAGTCGCTTTGATCGGTGGAGTCATGGGCGGCTTCCTCCTTTACAATGGCAAAACCAAAGACCCGCTCTCGATTCCCCTGCTGCAAAACCGTTTCTACATCGATCGCCTCTACGACAACTTCATCGTCAAATACTTCCAGGATGCCTTTGCCGCCATCGTCCATTTCTTCGATGAGCTCTTCATCAACGGCTTGTTTGTCGGTGGTGTTTCTCGCGGGGCCCAAGGTCTCGGCCTGTTAATCCGCCGCATGCAGTCGGGTAACCTGCAAACCTACGCCGCCTTTCTGGGCGCCGGCGTCTTGTTCGTGATCTACCTGGTGGTGTTCTGATTTTCTCTAACGCAATTTTCCCATGTCCTCATTTCTCTTCCTCATCCCTTTTCTCGCCGCGATTGCCATCATTTTTGGCTCGCCTGCTCGAATGACCGCGCGCGGTGCAGCCATCGCGACGTTTTTGTTAGGCATGTATGCCGCAACTAACTGGTCCAATGCCATGTGGTCGTATCAATTTTCTGCTTTGACGATCCCGTCGCTGGATATGGCATTCGGATTTCTCAACGGGACCTCCGTGGTGATGGTCGCACTCGCTGTGATCGTTTTGCTAGCAGCCGTTTTCACCGGCAAAGCTCCGGAGGATCGCGAGAAATTATATTTCGCTTCCAGTCTGTTGATCGGTGCGGGCGCGATTGGTGCATTTGTTTCGACCGACCTGTTTTTCTTCTATGCCTTTCACGAACTCGCACTGATCCCGACGTTCCTGATGATCGGGTTGTTGGGTCGAGGCAGTCGCAAGGAAATCGCATGGAAAATCACTATCTATCTCGGCGTCGGTTCGCTGATCCTGCTGGCTGGCCTGGTTTGGTTGGCACGTGAAGCAGGGACTTACAACATCATCACGATGCTTGAGGCTCAGAAAGCTGGCACCTTGCAGATCGAGCCCACTACCCAGAAATCTATCGCGGCCTTGCTGATTATCGGTTTCGGCACCTTGGTCTCGCTCTTCCCCTTTCATTCCTGGGCGGCTCCCGCCTACGCTAGCGCGCCGGCTCCGACCGCGATGCTGCACGCCGGTGTGTTGAAAAAATTCGGTCTCTACGGCTTGCTGCAACTCGCCGTGCCACTACTTCCGATCGGTATGAACGCGTGGCTCACTCCCATGCTCATATTGTTGTTAGGCAACATTCTCTGGGTCGGATTGGTGACGATCAATCAAAAGCGCCTCGACTCGATGCTCGGGCATTCTTCGGTGATGCACATGGGATACATTTTCCTCGCTTTAGCAGCAGTGGTGGCATCGAATGCCGAGGGGAAAACGAATGAATTCGGCATCCCCGCTGCGACGGTGCTGATGTTCGCTCACGGCATTTCCATCGCGATGCTTTTCGGACTCGCAGATCGCATCGAGCGCAGCACGGGCTCTCTCGATTTCAGCGATCTCGGTGGCCTCGCGAAGCCCGCACCAGTGCTGGCATTCTTGTTTGGCATCGCTGGTATGGCATCGCTCGGCCTTCCCGGTCTCGCGAATTTCTCCGGTGAAGTGATGGTTTTCCTCGCAGGCTTTGAAGGTCGTGACGCTACGGCCCCTCTCGGTCCCGTTCAAATCGCGACAATCCTCTCGCTCTGGGGTGTGGTGATCAGTGCGGTCTATGTGCTGCGCGGCTATCGAAAAACATTCCAAGGTCCTACAGTCAACAGTACCGTCAGCGCTACCGACCTTACCTCGATGGAAAAAATCCCAGCAATCCTTCTAGCCATCGCGCTTTTGGTGGTGGGCATCTATCCTCGCATCCTGTTGCAACTCCTTTCCTAACGAATCATCTTTTTTCCTATGCCCGCTTATTATTTAGAAGCTCTCACCGTCACATTCGGCATACTACTTATCGTGGCCGAAGCCTTCGTGCCGGGTAAACGAAAATCTTGGGTTGGACTCGCTGCCACAATCAGTCTGCTCTTTGTGCTCTTTGCTACGATATGGGCGATCGGTCCAGACCAAGCTGCGGAAGCAAAACCTTGGACGAAGTATGCTCTCTGGAATTTGTATAAGTTCGATGATACCGCTCGATTTTACAAAATCCTTGCACTGATCTCCGGCATCTTTGTGCTCATCCTCTCCATCGACTACCGCTCCATCCTCTCGCGCTACACCGGCGAGTCCAATGACGAATCTGGGACAGGCGAATATTATTCACTGATCGTCATTGCTACCGCTGCGATGATGTGGATGGCCTCGGCAAAGAATCTCTCCATGCTTTTCGTTTCGTTAGAATTACTGACGGTGACATTCTACATTCTTGTCGCCTTCATGAAACGAAATGTCGGCTCGCTTGAAGCAGGTGTGAAATACCTCATTCTCGGCGCATTATCGACAGGCTTTTTGGTGTATGGCATGGCCTGGATCTACGGTGCTACTGGCTCGCTCAGCCTAGATGCCATCACACTTGCCGCTAACACCTCCGCTGCTTCGACACCACTTCTTTTTGGAATCGCGCTGATGATGATCGCTCTCGGATTCAAGGTCGGTGCCGCGCCGATGCATTTCTGGATTCCGGATGTTTACCAAGGTGCTCCCACCCCGACGACTGCATTTCTCTCGGTCGGCTCAAAGGCTGCAGGTTTCATGGCTCTGATGACCGTTATGGCACCGTTCTCCGCCACACCTTATGCAGAGAAACTGTTCGGCGTTCTTACCATACTCGCTTGCATCACTCTGGTGGTCGGTAACTTCGGTGCAATTCCACAAAACAATTTCAAACGACTACTTGCCTACTCCTCCATCGCCAATGCCGGGTTCCTTTTGCTAGCTGTCGCAGCGAATCGCGACGGTGCGACCAGTCTATCATCTCCGCAATTGATTGGCTTCTACCTTGCGAGCTATTTACTGATGACCATGGGTGCGTTTTTTATTCTAAGTATTCTTCGCGTGCAGTGTGGCAGTGATAACATCGATGCCCTCGATGGACTCTCAAAACGCAACCCCATTCTCGCCATCTCAGTGACCATCATCATGGCGTCACTAGCGGGAGTCCCGCTGACGGTTGGCTTTGTTGGAAAGTTTTTCGTCTTCCGCGCCGCGATGGAAGCGGGTATGGTCATACCAGTCGTGATTGCTGCCATCACCGCAGCAGCAGGTTTTTATTACTATTTCAAAATTCTTCGTGCCGTGTGGTGGAATGCTCCCAATCACAAAGAGGCGATCTTAGTGGATAGATTCTCCCTTTTCACCCTCACCCTGACCTTCCTCACTATTGCGATTCTCGTCTTCGGCGTCTGGCCGCAGCCACTGATGAACCTGATAAAATAATGAAATTCTTTATTTCAAATTGACAAGAATGCGAAAAAGTATTACTTTTTTCCCATGAAAATCACAATCGACATCGATGATAACTTGCTACAAGACGCCATGAAATTGACTGGTGAGCGCAAAAAAGGCCCTGCTGTTGTCAAGGCCGCCTCAGAGTTTGTGAAACGCGAATTGGCCAAAAAATTCGGCCATTTGCTTCGTGAGGGAGAATTTGGAGATTATCCTCTGACTAACGCTGAAATAGAAGCTCTGGATCGGTAAATATGGTGCTAGTAGATACAAGTGTCTGGATTGAGATGCATCGGCGCGATGGAAGCGCTGATGTGAAACTCGGACTGCAGGGACTGTTGGATGCCTACGAAGCCACCATTTGCGGACCGGTTGAGATGGAATTCCTCGGCGGTGCGCGCCCCCAAGAACGCGAACGCTTGCAGGCATGGTGCAATATTTTGCCCTACCTTCGGAACGACCAAACACTGTGGCGCAAAACAGCACTGAATTTTTCGTTACTTCGCGCTAAGGGTGTCCACTCACCTTGGAACGACGTATTGATCGCGACCCTCGGTAAGGAGGCGAAATGCCGCATCTATGCGTGCGACAAGCACTTTGAACTGATGGCTCCCATCCTCAATCTCGCCCTTTACAAACCCGGATATCTCGGCATGTATCTCGACGACACAGAATCTTTCTAACTCATTTCTCACTTTTCATGAAAACTACCTACGAAGCACCCGACACACTCGCCAAAGCCAGTCGTGGTCAGGATGACTACAATGCCGAAGCTTTCGACCTGCACGGCGAGCGCATGACGCTCAATATGGGACCCTCTCACCCCGCTACGCACGGCGTGCTGCGCCTCATTCTCGAACTCGATGGAGAGACGATCATCAGCGCTGATCCAGACGTTGGTTTCCTTCATCGCGGCGATGAAAAAATCGCCGAAAACATGCATTACAATCAGTTTATTCCGTATACGGACCGGCTCGACTACCTAGCGCCACTAGCCAACAATGTCGCCTACGCCTGCGCTGTAGAAAAACTCATGGGCTGGGAGCTGCCACCGCGCGGACAGGCTCTTCGAGTGCTCTGCTGTGAACTCGCCCGCATTTCCGCCCACATGCTTGGCGTAGGGGTGTGTGCGATGGACGTCGGTGCGATGACAGTTTTCCTCTACACCTTCACCGAGCGCGAAAAAGTCTACAATCTTTGTGAGCAATTGACAGGAGCCCGCTTCACCACATCCTACACCCGTGTCGGCGGTCAGCTTCGGGATATGCCCGCTGGTTTCGAAAAATCCGTGCGCACCTTCCTCGATGAATGCAGTGTCACCATCGATGAAATTGCCAAGCTGCTCGATAAGAACAAAATCTTCATTGACCGCATGATCGATGTCGGAGTGATCTCGCGTGAAGAAGCCATTTCGTGGGGCATGACTGGCCCCAACCTTCGTGCATCTGGCGTCACTCGCGACCTTCGTAAGGATCGGCCTTATCTTGGTTACGAAAAATACGATTTCGATATCCCCATTGCCGATGAAGGTGATTGTTATTCTCGCTACCAGGTCCGCATGGAGGAAATGCGTCAGTCGATCAAGATCTGCCGTCAAGTTCTCGATACCATGCCCGAGGGGCCAGTGAACCTCGCCGATAGTAAGTCCATGTTGCCTGACAAGGAGCGCGTGCTGATGTCGATGGAAGAACTCATCCACCACTTCATCGTCGCCACTCAAGGCATCAACGCACCTGCAGGCGAAGTCTATTTCGGCCACGAAAACCCCAAGGGCGAACTCGGTTTCTACATTCACTCCACGGGTGGAGGCGTGCCGCATCGCTTAAAGATCCGCAGCCCCTCTTTCTGCAACCTAGCCATCGTATCCAAGCTTCTACCCGGCCACATGGTTTCGGATATTCCCGCGATTCTCGGCTCGCTTGACTTCGTTATGGGCGAGTGCGATCGTTAATTTTTTACATCTAGCAACAAACTGATTGCCAACCAAAATCATGAAATCTGCAATTCTCTTTAGCATACTATTTACTTCATTCTGCTTGGGCGCCTTCGAAGACTGGACCAGCAAAGACGGACGCACCGCTCAGTTCGAACTCGTCAAAACGACCGGCGAAGGTGATTCACTGGTGGGAGAGTTTCGCATGAAAAACGGAAAAACTGTCTCGATCAAGGCAGCTGATTTCGACCAGGTGGGAGTTGCAAAACTCAAAGAAGCAGCTGCAAAAAATGTAGAAATACCAGGAAACGACAACTTTGAGTTAGTTCTCATCACAAGTGATAGCGATGAGAAGTCGATGGAAAAATGTGCTTCTGACAAATCAATGCCTTGGCCTCAGCTTGATCTGAGCGATGCAGACAAATTTAAGAAAAAAAATCAACACGGTGTCAATGGTATACCGAGTGTTGTGGTCTGTGATTTGGAAGGAAAAATGATTGCCAAAACTACAGATCTTCACGCTCTCGCAAAACTCGTCAAATAATCACGCCCGCATGTCTATTCTTGATCATAACATCGCCTCGGAAGAAACGCCCGGCAGCAAGCACTTCTCCCCTTTCTCGGTCACTCCTGCATTGGAGGCAGAAGCATCAAAACGGCTGGCTCAGTTTCCCGATAATCAAAAGCGTTCGGCAGTGCTGCCGTTGCTCCACTACATCCAGCACCATCACGGCTTTATCTCTGCTGCAGCGATCGATTGGGTGGCAGGACAATTGGGCATTCAGCCGATTAAGGTTCTGGAAGTCGTAACATTCTATCCCGGTTTCCGCCAGTCAGCCCCCGGAAAATTTCATATTCGTGTCTGTCGCACTCTCTCTTGCGCGATGGGTGGCTCGTATGAGTTGATGGATAAACTTTGTGAACTGACTGGCATCGACCGTTCCCAGGCCGACTCTCACCATCACCCGATCAGTGTGTCTCCCTGCGGAGGTTTTTCTGTGGAATTCGCCGAATGCCTCGCCTCCTGCGGCACGGCACCTGTGTGTCTTGTGAACGATGATTTCCACGAAGGCGTCAGCTCGGACAAGGCGCAAGAATTACTTAAAAAATATTCGTCTTGAGACTTTTTCTTTTGACATTTGGTTTTATTACCACATGATTACCGCATGAGTTACTCACTAACAAGAACCAGCATGGCTTTAGACGCTTGGACCATTCAAGCTCTGAAGGAATTAAGTGAAAAATGGAGCATCTCGAAAGCCGAGGTGATTCGCCGTGCTGTGCGCCAACTCAAGGAAAAAGCTGATAGTGGCGAACCAACTATGGATCCTCTTCAGGCTTTGCACTGGCTGCAACAAGGAGGCGGCCTCGTCGCCGAAGAAGCCGAGAAATTCCGCGCTGATGTCGTCGCCGAGCGACAAGAACGCAAATACTGGTGGGAATCGTGATACACTTGGACACCAACCTCTTGATCGACCTCGTCACCTGCCATTCGGCGCAGGTGGAGATGGTTCATGGATGGTTGAAAAACAAGATTCCCCTTTCCGCTTCCGCAGTGACTTGGTCGGAGTTTTGTAACGGTCCTCATACGAAAGAGCAAAAGGACGCCGTGCACGCCATCCTACGCGGCGGCATTCACCCTTTTACCGAGGACCAAGCCGAGTTCGCATCGCGTCTTTTTCACCAAACCGGTCGCAAGCGCGGTTCCCATGCTGACTGCATGATCGCCGCTGCGGCTTTTTGTGCCAGACAGTCCATTGCCACCCGCAACATCAAAGACTTCGAACGTTTTCTCCCCTACGGCGTCAAACTCATTCCTGTTCCTACACTTTCCTAACCATTCTCGACTCACCATGATCACCTACCTTCCCGGCAAAGAACCTCACGCTCGCGAGTATCGCCTCATTTTCAAAAACGTCGATCGTGCAGACTACGATCCCTCTATCGATTGCTACTTGCGCAATGGTGGCTATGATCAACTGAAAAAAGCCATCACCATGGCACCGAAGGACATCACCGAGGAAGTGAAAAAGTCCGGTCTGCGCGGTCGTGGCGGTGCGGGATTCCCCACCGGCATGAAGTGGACTTTCATTCCGCCGAACAACACCAAGCCCGTTTATCTGATTTGCAATGGCGATGAATCTGAGCCCGGCACCTTCAAAGACCGTTACATCCTCCATCAGGATCCTCACCAACTCATCGAGGGCATGGTGATTTCGGCTTTCGCCGTCGGCGCGCACGTCGCTTACATCTACATCCGCGAGGAATTCCCGGCCGCCGCGCAAATCGTCGAAAACGCCATCGCGGAGGCGCGCACGAAAAATTTCGTCGGTCCGAATGTCTTAGGCTCCGGCTTCGATGTAGAAATTTACGTTCATCGTGGCGCGGGTGCTTACATTTGCGGTGAGGAAACCGGTCTCATCGAGTCGCTCGAAGGCAAGCGCCCCTACCCACGCATCAAGCCACCGTATTTCCCTGCGGCACTCGGCCTTTACATGTGCCCCACCATCGTCAACAACGTCGAATCGCTCTGCCACGTGAAACACATCGTGCAAATGGGCGGCGATGAATACGCCAAGCTCGGCGTCGCCAAAAACACCGGCACGCGCATTCTCTGCGTCTCCGGCGATGTGAAAAATCCCGGCTATTTCGAAGTGGAAGTCGGCAAGCTCACCATGCGCGAACTGCTCTACGACGTCTGCGGCGGTCCGAAAGACGGACGTTCTTTCAAGGCCGTCATTCCCGGTGGTTCGTCCTCGAAAATCCTCCGCTGCGATGAAACATACAAGTTGAAGAACCCCGATGGCACCACGCGCGAGCTGGGCTTCTGGGACATCCCCATGGATTTCGATAGCCTAGCCGCCTGCGGTTCGATGGCCGGCTCCGGTGGCGTGATCGTCATCGATGATAGCCGCAAGATTTCCTGGGTGCTGAACAACATCAATTCTTTCTACGCACACGAGTCCTGCGGTCAGTGCACTCCTTGCCGCGAAGGCAGCATGTGGATGAAAAAAATCACCGACCGCCTCGTCACCGGCGATGCCTCCCCCGAGGACATCAAGACCCTCGAAAGCGTAGCCTACCAGATCGATGGCCGCACCATCTGCGCCTTCGGAGAAGCCAGTTCCTGGCCAGTGGAGGCAATCGTAGCCAAGTTCCGCGACGAACTCCTCGCCGATACCAATCCCGAGAACGCCGACAAACCGCTCAACCCCGAGGCGGAAGCGCAACGTCGGTTTTTGCAAGAGGTGTGATGACTAGGCTCAATCGATCACTTTCCGTACTTTTCGCTCATTGACTCACCAGCACTGGGTCATTTCATTCGATTTTGATGGGAAAAACAGTATTTTCCTTCACCTCTCTTGAGAGAATTTCTTGGGCTCGGCGAATCAGAGCGACTTCGTTGTTGGCGATATTGTTTTGTTCGGCGCGATCTTTGGCAATGTCATAGACTTCCCAATCACTGGGCTTCTTCTGATTCAGACCACGACGAATGACTTTTTTGTCTCCAATCCTGATAGCAATTTGACCACCGTATTCTGGATAGACCCAAAGCATTGGCTTGCGTGAAGTCATGGCTGCCGCGCCCGTCATGGTGGGCCAGAGGTTTTCGCCGTCGAGACCATCGCGTGATTTGAGACCACAGGCATCGATCAAAGTGGGAAACCAGTCGGCGAAATAACTGGGAAGATCGCTCGCTACACCGGCCTTAATCGCTGGCGGGTAGCGCACGATCAGAGGCACACGCAGGCCACCTTCATAGACGCTGCCTTTGAAACCCTGCAGGTCCTTTGTCGATTGGAAAAACGTTGCATCCACGCCACCGATTCCAAATTGCGGGTCCTTTGCCATGTGCGTGGTGCCGTTGTCTGAGGTGAAAATGATCAGCGTCTCGTTTAGGATGTTCGCGTCACGAAGTTTTTGCACCACCTTTCCAACGTGACGATCAAGGTCGCTGATCATCGCTGCGTAAGCTGCCCTTGGGCGTGGGTGGGGTAGGTAGCCCGACTGTCCACGATAAGGTTTGTTGTCCCATTCTTTCGGATACTCATTCACGGATTCGCTTGACGGATGCATCGCCACGTGTGGCTCGATGAAAGGCAAATACAGAAAAAACTTTTCCTTCTGATGACGATCGATGAATTGCAGAGCTTCTTCCAAGATGGCGGTGGATGAATAGTTTTTTCCGATCCATTCTTCCGCAGAGACTTCTCCTTCAGGGCGTTTGGCATGGCCGGGTATGGGCTTTTCGTTTAACAGAACTTGCTGGTCATTGCGCCAGAGAAACTTGGGATAAAATGAATGCGCTAGCGCCTGACAGTTGTAGCCATAAAATAAATCGAAACCGTGCTTGTTCGGATCCCCCGTGGAACCGACAGGACCGAGTCCCCATTTGCCCATCGCCCCGGTGGCAAATCCCGCTTCGCGGAAGCTCTGCGACAATAACCACGTATCTGCCGAAATCGGATGCTGACCTTCTTTGAATTGCGGCAACTTCAAAGATGCCTGACGATTGCCACGGATTTCTGCATGACCAAGGTGCTTACCAGTCATCAATACGCAGCGCGACGGCGCACAAACGGGTGCCCCTGAATAATGCTGGGTGAAACGCGTGCCTTCCCGCGCCAACTGATCGAGATGAGGCGTCTTGATTTTTTCCTGTCCATAACTTCCCAGTTCTCCCCACCCCAGGTCGTCTGCCAAAATGAATACCACATGGCGCGGACGATTCGCCGCACATACTATGCCTAACGAAATCAATACGAAACAGATCATGACGCGACTCAACATGGCACGAGCCTACATGCTAAAATCGCAGTGACAAGTCGTATGAATAGCTCACCCCGCCTGCCACTCGCTCATTGCCGCACCCAGTGTCTCGAAAAGATCTGTCGCCACCAATGACAATACGGATTGCCGACCGGAGCTAAGGGAAATTTCCGCCGCGCGGCCACAGATCCATGCACCGGCACAAGTCGATACCAGCGGATCCATGCCCTGCGCTTGAAGTCCTGCGATCACTCCCGCCAGCACATCTCCCATGCCTGCGGTCGCCATGCCCGCAGTACCAGTGCTGTTGTGATACAAGGCATTTCCGCGCTGCTGCACTAATGTTCTGGCTCCCTTGAGTAGAAGAACCGAGGGATTGAACTGCGTGAAATGAGCACAGGCATCCTCCCGTGAACGCTCGGCCGAGAGTGGCGCAAGCCGCGCAAACTCTCCGGGATGCGGCGTGATGACATGCTGCGCATGCAAGCACTGATGCCCTTGGTATCGAGCGATCGCATTCAGAGCGTCCGCATCCAAAACGGCACTGCCATGGTGTTTTTCTAACAGTTCGACCATCGCATCGAACTCACCTTCACTCAATGTGCCAAGTCCCGGCCCCATGACCAAGGCATCGGCATTTTCTAACGAAATCTCGTGCCAATTGGCATACGACCGCACCATCAAAGCTGGACAAGCACGCGCGGCCACTGAGGCGTGGGCTTTTTCGCCGACCCACAGGGTCACCAATCCGGCCCCCGCTCGCAACGCAGCCGTAGCACAGAGCAATGCCGCCCCTTCCATGCCGGGCGAACCTGCCACAACCGTCACCCGTCCCGCAGCACCTTTGTGAAAATCATGCGCGCGCAGTGGCAATGATTGCGGGAAGGAACTTGGTGTGATCAAGCGCAAGCCGGAATCGTAATCGGAGAGAGGTAGATGATCTAACGGAATACATTCCAGGCGTCCCACATGATTGACGACAGAGGAACGCAACAGACCAATTTTGGGAGCTCCGATGAAAAAAGTGTAATCGGCGATGACTGCGGCGGGATCGATGGCACCGCTATCGGCGTCCACTCCTGTTGGCAGATCCAGTGCGATCACCGGAATCGCACGTGAAGAACGTTGGGCGAGAATCGCAAGTGCTGCCTCGCGTATCGGCTCGCGCAGCGGACCTGACGCACCGATTCCCAGCAAAGCATCCATGATCACCGTAGGTCCCCGTCCTCTGGAGCAAGAATGCGGAATCAATTCCAGCTCACGCAACTGCTGTCGGGTAAGAGTAGCCCACTCGATTTCCGGATAGAAGCGGTGAAGTTCGATCTGCCAACCCCATCGGCGTAGATGCTGTGCGGCACAGAGCGCGTCACCCGCATTGTGACCTTTGCCGAGATACAAATGGAGCGTGCCGGGAATCGGAAAAAATTTCTGCAAGGAACAGGCGATTCCCCACCCAGCCTTGGCCATCAATGTCGACGCGTCCACGCCCCTAGCGAAGAGCGACTGCTCCAGCGAACGCATTTGTGCTCCCGTGACCGCATTCATCCTTTTATAGTATCATCCGTATCATCGAATTCAATCAAAAACCCGACGCGCGCGCCGTGGCTAAATTCAGAACTTAGGCCACCACGGCGGAAACGACTTTCCCATGCACGTCCGTTAGCCGGAAGTCTCGCCCCTGATAGCGGAAGGTGAGTTTTTCATGATGGATGCCCAGCATGTGCAACAGCGTCGCCTGCATATCATGAACATGAACCGGATCTTTCGTCACGTGATACGCGAAGTCATCGGTTTCTCCATGGCTATGTCCCGTTTTGAATCCCCCACCCGCGCCCCAAATCGTGAAGCCTACGCCGAAGTGATCACGCCCATACGCACGCGGATTATTGATATCGCCCTGCACAAACACCGTACGTCCGAATTCGCTGACCCAAAGCACGATCGTATCATCGAGCAAACCACGCTGTTTCAAATCCTTCACCAAAGCCGCGGCTGGTTGATCTGTATCGCGGCACTGATGCTCCAACTGATAGGAAAGATTTTTGTGTTGATCCCACCCAGCATGCATCAATTGCACAAAACGGGTGCCACGCTCTACGAGTTTTCTTGCCAACAAACAATGGCGGGCAAAGGAACCATTGCGATGCACATCCGGGCCATACATCGCTAAGGTCTCCGGGCTTTCCTTGGATAAATCGGTGAGTTCCGGCACACTCATCTGCATACGATACGCCATTTCATATTGCGAAATTCGCGTGTCAATTTCCGGATCACCGTATCGTTCTAAGTGATGCTGATTCATCGCCGCCAGATCATCTAACGCGCTGCGGCGAAGGGATCGATCCACACCCGCGGGATTGTTCAGATACAAGACCGGATCACCGTCGCCGCGGAAACGAACTCCTTGATACTTCGACGGTAAAAAGCCGCTGCCCCAGTAGTAATCGAAAAACAACTGGCCGCAGGTTTTATCCTTGTCCGATGACGTCATGACCACGAACGAGGGCAGATCCTGAGACAGGCAGCCTAGTCCGTAAGTTCCCCAAGCTCCTAGGCTCGGTCGCCCCGGAACCTGGCTGCCAGTGAGGAAAAAGGTCACGCCCGGCGCGTGATTGACGGCCTCGGTGTGCATCGAATCGATAAAACAAATGTCATCGGCGATGGCGCCGATGTGCGGTATCAGGGTTGAGAGCATGCGTCCGCATTTGCCATAGGATTGAAAAGGCTTGAGTGAGGAAAGAATGGGATACTTCCCCTGCGAGGCCGTCATCGTGGAGAGGCGTGTGTTTCCACGCACAGAGGCCGGCAGTTCGGTGAGGCGCAGTTTTTCCAAACCGGGCTTGTGCTGAAACAAATCGATCTGCGACGGGCCGCCACCTTGCCACAGCAGGATCACATTTTTCGCCTTCGGCAGGAGATGCGGCAATCCTTCTAACGGATTCATGTTCACGGCTGGCGCAGCAAACAGATCGCGATTGAGCAGAGAGGCAAGCGCCACCGTGCCGATACCCGTCGACGACTTGCTAAAAAACTGACGTCGTGTGATGAGCTGCTGCTGGCGCTGGATGGGATCAAGAATCATTGGCGTGTGAGGGCTTCGTCGAGATTATACATAGTAAGACAGACATGGGTCAGTGCCGCGTGTTGCACGGTATCGAGCCTCGCATCGCGTGGCGCGGCACCAGTTCCTAACAATTCTTGCGCGGCCTTGGCATTGGTTTGAAAATGTTTGAGCGATTTGCTCCATGCATTACGCAACATGCCCTTTTCCATGGGGTCCGCTTCACGCAAACAGACGCGAAGAAATGCATCATCCAACCAAGCATCGGCGTCGCTACCCTTTTGCATCACTCGCTCAGCGAGAACCCGCGCCGACTCAACCCAAGTGGGATCGTTCATCGTCGTCAGTGCATGCAGTGGTGTGCTGGTGAGATTCATTTTCACTTCACAAGTGCGCCGTGCGGAGGTGTCAAACAAATTGCCCGGTGCCACGGTGCGACGCCAAAAGGTATAGACGCTGCGTCGATAGAGATCCGCTCCCTGCGACAAGGGATAGGTGAAATCTCTCTCCTTCGTAATACTAAGACCATCCCAGATGGTGGCGGGTTGGTAGGGGTATACCGGCTTACCATAGAGTTGGCCCTGTAGCAGTCCACTGGTGTGCAAGGCGTAGTCGCGCAGAATCAGAGACGACATGCGGAAACGACTCGCACGTGCGTAGAGTTTATTTTCCGGATCGCGTTGAAGCATTTCAGAGGTGACTTTCGAGCTCTGACGATAGGTCGCGCTGGTGACGATGAGGCGATGCAAGTGTTTCACATTCCAGCCACTCTCTCGGAATTCCACTGCGAGCCAATCAAGGAGTGCAGGATGAGTCGGAAGATCACCGCCAAGGCCGAAATTCTCCGATGTTTTGACGATCCCTTTGCCAAAGTAATGTTGCCAAAGGCGATTGACATGGACGCGCGCTGTGAGCGGATTCGCATCGCTCACTAACCATTGTGCCAGGCCCAAGCGATTCTTCGGCAAACTCGGATCCATCGGCGGCAGCGCGGCGGGCGTATTGCTGGAAACCTCCTCCCGCGGCATTTCATAACTGCCACGTTCGTAGCGGAATGTCTTACGCGGCTGGGCGTCAGACATCACCATCACACGCGGCAATTGACTTTTCAGCGTATCCGACGCGGCAGTCAGGCGAGCATGGTTTGCTCTGAGTTTCATAATCTCTGGATGTCTCGCCGACATCGCCTGATAGTACGTTTCACGCTCTTTTGGACTGCGTTTTTCAGGATGCTTAGCGAGAATACCACGCACTTCAGCGGAAACTTGCGCCTGTGCAACCGGTTCATTTTCCGAACTCACAGAGATACGAAAGCGTCCAAACATGTGAGCGATGTGCTTGGATTGAAAGGATAAAACAATGCGTAACTGGCCAACGGTGGAGAGTTTGTCTTTGAGTTGAACAGCAAGATACTGTGCTTCATTGACTTTTGGCACATACGCCCATCCCGTCTGTGGATTGTTATCGAGTATGGCATCGGGAGAAAATCCGCCTTGAGAGTAACTGGCAGTGGTCATGGCGATAGGCAGAACCTTTCCGTTAGATTCCAGCGTTAGCTTACTCAACACGGCATTGCCGCTTTCCGCACGACCGGATCCTTCCATCGGAAACCGTTTGTCGGGAATGAGATCAAAACGCAGGCCCGTCAATCCCTCGGCTATCACAGGAATCTCGATCGTATAGTCTGACTTCGCCGCGGTGACACCGGCGGAAAAAATGGATTGATCCGCTTGCAGATGAAGTTCCACTCCATTGCTGGCTTTCATCGAGTCAGGCGCGACAGTTTTCCAGAATGCCTCATCACCCATCATGGGAGATTTCTCGCTTTGTTCGATGAACTCGATGAATTCCTTGCTTTTCTGTATTCTCTGCTCCTGATCTCTGATCCACTCGATTTGATTTTCCAAGTCCGCCAGTTGTCGCATTTGCTCCTCGCTGCCCGCATGAACCCATGGATCGGCAATGCGATATTGGCCACCACCACCGGGCACTCCCCTCTCAGGCACCTGATTAAAAAATGCCATCATCGAATAGTAGTCCATCTGACTCAATGGGTCGTATTTGTGGTCGTGGCATTGTGCGCACGCTAAAGTCAGTCCCAGCCAGTTCGTGGCGGTGACATCGACACGATCAAATAAAATAATGTTGCGCTGCTCCTCAGCGATCGCACCTCCTTCACCATTCAGCATGTGGCATCGGTGAAAACCCGTGGCGACTTTTTGCGAAAGCGTGGCATTCGGAACGAGATCACCAGCGATTTGTTCGATCGTGAACTGATCAAAAGGCATGTTGTCATTCAGAGCCTTGATGACCCAGTCGCGCCAAACATACTGATGCGTGTCGCCATCCTGTTGGAAGCCATTGCTATCAGCATAACGTGCGGCATCGAGCCAGGGAAGCGCCATGCGTTCGCCGAAATGCGGACTCGCAAGCAATCGATCCACCACTTTTTCATAAGCCTGCGGCGATTCATCAGAGAGAAACTCTTGCAGTTCCAGTGGTGTGGGTGGCAAACCTGTTAGATCAAGACTGAGTCTACGCAGCAGAGTGGCGCGATCTGCCTCAGGCGAAGCTTGCAAACCCTCTTTTTCGTGACGCTCCGCGATAAAGGTGTCGATGGGATTTTTGACCCATGCGGAAGATTTCACAGCAGGCAAGGTCTGTTTTCTCGGCGGAGAAAAGGCCCAATGCATTTCATACTTCGCACCCTCATTGATCCATCGTTTAAGGATTTCCCGCTCCTTTGGCTGAATCTTATGCACAGCATCGGGTGGAGGCATGACCTCATCGGGATCTTGGCTCATGATGCGTTGAATGACGGCACTGGCTGCGGCATTTCCAGGAACGATGGCTTTTCCCTTGCGCTGAGGATCGGTCGCTCCCTCAAAGGTATCCAATCGCAAGTCCGCCTCGCGTGTTTTGGCATCAAAGCCATGGCAGGCAAAACACTTTTCACTGAGGATGGGGCGAACATCGAAGTTATACGACAGCGCATCTCCATCGGCAACAGCCGAAGAAACACAAGCGATACAGCAACATATTCTGACTATCAGCACAGAACGAATCATTCATACGCTTCTACGCGACATTGTGCGGATTCTTTCTTGGTGGGAATAACTACTAGATGCTTCCCTGCCCTTTTGCTCATGGCCGCCGATTCTGATTTCACCATCTTCTCACACTACGGGGCAAGATGCGGCGACGTTCATTCGCAGACTTTTCTCCTTTTCAAACGAGGACTTGCCATTATCGTGGGGCACCCCTTTATGAAATTCGCAGGATGGCTGATGGTATTGTCAGGGTGTGCGCAAATGCTGCATGCTCAATTGTTTGCCGATATTTCGACTAACAATGGCACGTTTACGGTTCGATTGAATCACACGCAAACACCGCAGACAGTGGCTAATTTTGTCAGTCTCGCAGAGGGCAAGCGCTCTTTTGTGGATTCTCGCGATGGTTCCGTGCGCAAGGGTCCCTTTTACAATGGCATAAAAGTTCATCGAACAGAAAACTCCCCTGGTTTTAAAATTTTGCAGGCTGGGTCAATCAAAGGCGATGGCTCAGACGGGCCTGGATTTGAGATACGCGATGAAATCGTATCCGGTCTCACCCATCAACCTTATGTCATTTCCATGGCTCACAGCGGACCCAATACCAATGGCAGCCAATTTTTTGTAACTGGTAACACGGCTATCGCATCGCTCGATGGTCTTCATACGGTGTTTGGCGATATACCCGACAGCGGTAGCCGTGCTGTTGTTGATGCGATCATCAGTGCAGGCGCAAATAACACGACCATACAGTCGGTCATCATCAGGCCCGTTGGTTCTGCCGCGGTATCCTTTAACCCGCTCGCACAGGGCTTGCCAGAGGTTTTGCCTTGCAAGGGAAACCTCGTCGTTGCTGCAAATGGTGCGATCACATGGAATGTCAGTCAACCTAGCGGCGGTCTTCCCGCTTCTTGCATTTACAGTCTTCACGGGAGTCAGAACCTGCAGAATTGGAGTTACTACGGAAGACTGTATCGCAGTCAGGACAGCACCTCACCAGTCACTTCAATCAATCTCGGCAATGCCACCTTGCCGAAATTGTTTTTTCAGATGTCGCAAGTGAACTACTTTCCCGCCTATTCTCCCACAGAACTGAACAACCGTGTATGCCTGATTGCCTTATCGACGGGCCTTTTAGAGTTTCAAATCAATAGCGCAGGCAACGGAGGAATCAGTTATTTTACAGAAAACACTACGGGAGCGGTGACAGGCACGACCTTTCAGCTCTTACCGAATTTTTCCAGAATCAACCCCTACAGCTTCACTTTTGCGGTCAGCGCCATTCCCAGCGGTGTTTTTGGAACGAGTGTGCCCTACCAAGTCAAGTGCGGTTGTGACAGCGCTACACCCACACAAGTTGACGGACATTATCAATCGTTCTACTTCCACCCGGTCCTAGGCTGGTTGCAGGACGAACTGGGAGCAATGGCAATCGCGCGTTAATCTGCCCCACTTAGGCAGCCCTGTCATCTTGAGCGGTAGCGGCCGCTGCCAAAAAAACTATCCTTTGGACACGCAATTATGGTTGCGATGCGGCGCAACTCCAGATTTACTTCCGTCCCCGCCACAAGCGGAATGCATTTCCCGACCGAATCATGATTGAAAATCTTCGCAAATATCCCGGCGTCATCATCGCCGCTCTCGTTGCCGTTTTTGTTGGCTTCCTACTCATGGATTCCCAACGATTTTTCCGACAAGGTGCTGCCGGCATATCGGTCGATAATGTCAGCTATGACTTCAATGAATTTCGTCGACTCGGTCCCAGCTCGCGCAAGCTCGGCGAGCAACTCGCATCGTATCAGGCGATGGAGATGTATAGTTTTGTCACCGCTCTGACAGATGCCAAGTCTGACTCTATCGATGCTGCGGAGAAGAGCTTTTTCGTAAACCGTCTGCTCTTGCAAAAAGCGGGCCGCGAGTTTGGCATTCAGCCTGGTGACGAGGAAATTCAGCAGTTCATCCGCGAGAGATCGGTTTTCGCGGATAGCGATCCCACCAACCGCACCGTCAAAAAATTCAATCAGGAGAGCTACCAGAACTTCGTGATGAACGGGCTGGGCAAAAGCGGTCTGAGCGAAGCGGATCTTTTTCTTTTGGTGAAAGACTTTTTGACATACGAAAAGCTGCAAGAGCTTTTCGGTGGCTCCATTGATGTCAATCCCGAGGACGTCAAACGCAATTACCAGTCGCGGATGCAGAAAGTCTCCGCCACTTATATCACACTACCGCTTGCTGATTTTACTGCCAAACAGCAACCGAGCGAGGAGCAACTCAAGGAATTCTGGGAGATTCGCAAAGATAGCTACAAAACCGAGACACGTCGTAAGTTTTCTTATGCCATCGCGTCTCCAAAATATGAGCAAGGCGCCGAAAAAGCCCCAGAGCCGCCGAAAGCAGAAAAGGAAGGCGATCCCATTCCTGAGCCCAGTGCAGCGGACAAAGCGATTATGGAAAAACGTCGCAAGGCTGAGCTCGACATAGCTGGCAAGATGGACGAGATGCTCGTGGCCATCGAAAACAGCAAAGGGGGCGAATTTGAAAACAAAGCCAAAGAATACGGATGGGAAATCCGCGTGACCGATCTTTTCACTGCGACCACGCTACCGGAAGTTCTGAAGCCCATCACTTTGCGGAAAAACACCAAGACTCTCTCGGAATTGTTGTTCAACATGAAAACCACCACCGACCCGATTTCCCAATTTACCTCTGCCATTGAAGTGGGTGAAGCAGATTGGTTCATCGCACGTCTCGACGCGGAGGAAGAGTCTCGTGTGAAAACTTACGAGGAAGCAAAAGAGGAAGTTACCAAACAATGGGTTCAAGAAAAAGGGAAAGAGGCCCTGAAGGTCGCGGCTGAGGAAACTAAGAAAAAGCTCGAAGAAGCGATCAAAGGAGGGAAATCCTTCGCAGATGCTGCGAAAGATGCTGGATTGACAACGAAGAGCTTAGCTCCCGTGGCGAGCGGCGTTACCCCCACCGGACAATCGGAAGCTCCCTCGATCTTTTCCGCAGCTCAGTATCTCACTCCGGGTAGCCTAACGGAAGTCATCCATACAGAGAATGCTGACATCATTGCCATCGTCGACAAACGCGAAATTGAAAAAAACCCTAATTTCGAAATGACGGTGATGAGTGGAATGGATCAATACAAAAACCAGATGCGTGTTGTCGCCTTCCAGTCATGGTTGGCCGAGCAAAATGCTACTACCAAAGTTTCCGAATAAATCATCGCCGTGTCTGACAGTGCTGAACTCTTCGATGATGCCAACGGTCACCTTGCCGTTGGCGAACTGGAAGAGGCAGTTGCGCTCTACAGGCAATGCGTAGCGATGGAACCCGGGTTTTTCGATGCTTGGCACGCACTTGGCATGAGTCTTCTCAAACTGGGACATGTAAAAGAAGCGATTGGTTGCGGACTTCAGGCTACGACTCTCCGACCCAACGACCTTCTCGCCTGGACGGCCCTTTCTCAAATGTATGTTCGAGATGGCCAGATCGCCGAGGCGGAATCAGCCAAAGGCAACGCCCGCATTCTCTCCCTCGGTGGCAAAGTTTTGCGCGACTGACAACAAGCACTTCGCTAGCACACAATTTGCTTGTCGAATCGTGACCCGAGGCAATGATGATCAAAGAATTTATGCAAACAAAAGCCCTGCAATTGCTTCGTTTTCTCGCTCCTACGGTGATTGTATTGATCCAAGGGAGTTGCAAACCGAAAGCCACTCCACAGCCACAGATCGAATCACCCGCAGTCCAATCGCCTCCCGAAAAGAATGCCATTCCCGTGACTGTTTCTCTCAATGGTATGATGCGCGGTGGGAAACCGTATTTCGTGCAAGGTGTCGGCGGAGATAAAAAACTCCCGGCACTCGCCGCGCGGGGCGCCAATTCCATCCGCACTTGGTCGACTAATGGACTAGATGCCATTCTCGACGAGGCTCATTCGCTCGACCTTACCGTAAGCGCCGGTATTTGGTTGGAAAACGAGTGCAGTTGGTTCTCCTATAAAAACCCTCAGCATTGCGCCAAGCAAGTCGAGCGCGTGCGCAAGGAAATCACCACCTATCGCAACCATCCAGCTTTGCTCGCATGGGGCATCGGTAATGAAGCGGAAGGTGATGGGACAAACACCGCCTACTGGCAGCAGTTAGACCGTCTCGCCCTACTCGCGAAAGAAATCGATCCCTCACACCCGACTTTCACCGCAGTCGCAGGACTGAATCCCGCCAAGACCAAAGGATTGATGGAGCATACGCCGCATCTCGACTTCGTTGGTATCAATACCTACGGTGGCGTTTTCGGCTTGCGCAAGCATTTGAAAAACGTGGGCTGGGATCGCCCTTGGTTGCTCACCGAATGGGGACCGCAGGGATTTTGGGAAAGCAAAAAATCAGCCAATGGCAGCCCTCTCGAACAAACCAGCTCGGAGAAAGCTGCGATGATGCGCCGTGCCTATGAAGCTGCCATATCTCGCGAAGGAGGCTGCCTAGGAAACTACGCATTTGTTTGGGGATGGAAATTCGAATCGACCGCAACTTGGTTCGGCCTCTTCACCCACGAGGGTGATACCACGGCTTGCGTTGATACTCTGGAGGAAATATGGACAGGAGAAAAACCCAGCAATCAAGCACCGGCGATCGAGCCCATCCGTGGCCTCCCCTCCGCCACCGTAACTCCTGGTCAGAAATGGCAGAGCAGCGTCAATGCGAGCGATCCCGATCAAGATGCGCTCACGTGGCACTGGGCGGTATTACCCGAGTTGCAAGGCCACCAGAACAACGGTCGCAAGGTGCCGGAGCCTATCCCCGGCACCATATCGGATCCCAGCGCCGCCACTGCCTCGATTACAGCACCGACAAAACCCGGCTTCTATCGCCTTTATGTATGGGTTAAAGACGGAAAAGGACATGCGGCCACCGCAAACGCTCCCATAGAGGTGCGGTGATTTTTTCGCGGAATCATACGCATTTATTGCTGTATAAAAGATGAGTCATCCTACTTTAGTCATAAGTAATTTACGATGCCCAGAGATCATCGGGGACAGAGAGAATGCCCTAGCCACAAGCGACGGACACGAGGCGAAGCCATGATCTGTGCGCGCCACACCGGGTTATGCTCTTTGTGGGAAATGACTCGCCTCAAGACTCGTCTGATCCGATCAGAGAAACCACCACTTGCCGCACATGAGGCGCATGACGGTGTTCAAAGAGGAACAGGCCTTGCCAAGTGCCAAGGGCCATGCGCCCTTGCATAATGGGGATGACCTCACTCGTCCGCGTGAGTGCCGTGCGAATGTGACTGGGCATGTCATCTGGTCCCTCGTAGGTATGAGTGAACCAAGGTGTATTTTCTGGGACAAGACGATCGAAAAATTCCTCCAGATCCTTTCGCGCTTCGGGATCGGCATTTTCCATGATGACCAGACTCGCGCTGGTGTGGCGCACCATCACGGTCACCTGACCTTCGAGGATACCGCTACGATCGATCAACGACGCTACTTGGCGCGTGATTTCATAAGTTCCCTTGCCACGTGTAGCGATATCAATGGAATGGTTTTCAATCTTCATGTCCGCTCACACTCATAACAATTTTCCCCACGGATCTTCCCGATTCTAACAATTCGTGAGCTTTTCGCAAACTCTCACAAGACAATTCTCCCAGATGGGTCGTCATGGTGTTACGCAAGATTCCGGCGTCAAACCACTCACTTGCCTGATGCAAAATCTCTCCCTGCCGCTCCATGTCGTGCGTTTGAAACTTCGCACGAGAAAACATAAACTCCCAGTGAATCGACACACACTTGGCCTTGAGAGGATCACCCAGTCGAAGGTTCGTTTTTGGCTCTACAATCAATAAATACTCACCAAATGGCGCAATCAAATCTCCCATCATGTCCCAGTAGGTGTCTGTGCTGACAAAATTTGCGATGGCATTTACGGAAGAAAATCCGAGTGCGTTGCATTGTGCGATGATGTCATCGCGGTGATCGATGACGGCATCGGCTCCGAGATCGCGGCACCACTGGGCGGTCTCAGTGCGCGAGGCCGTGGCAATAACAAAGCATCCAGCTTGCTTGGCGAGTTGGATGGCGATGGAGCCTACACCGCCCGCGCCGCCTATGATTAGAAGCGTGCGACCCTCCTGCAAATTCATGCGTTCGAATCCCTCCCATGCTGTCAACGTCGTCAGAGGCATGGCAGCCGCTTCCTCGAAACTCAAGCGCTGCGGCTTGTGCGCTACCAAGCGAGCATCGACGCACTGATACTGGGCATTGCAGCCGGGGCGAGTGATATCGCCGGCATAGTAGACCCTATCACCCACGCGAAAACGCGTCACAGCCTCGCCTGTCTGCACAATTTCGCCACTGGCATCCCATCCGAGAATGCGCGGTGTCCCGAGAAGATCGAGCTGCATCGCGCGCACTTTCGTATCCACCGGGTTGACTCCTACGGCTCTCACTTTCACCAACACATCATGCGGGCCGGGCTGAGGGACATCGCATGAAAAGGCAGTAAAACAATTCGGGTCCGACACTGACACCCACTTTTGAATTCCCCACGCTCTCATCGCTTTCCATCATTCACAGGATCATGCAGCAAGCAACCGAATTTTCGCAACAGGAAGCTCCACTGTTAGGTGGTAGGCAGAGGGAATTTTCTTGGCAAGGCACTTTCATCTGTCACATTTGAACCGCTTGAGCGCATGACTCCGCAACTGGTAATAGCAGCACTTTTTCTCACAAAAATCTCATCACTCACAGATCCAACCCGACTTTAGAATGACAACCAGACAATCATACGGGACGATGCCCGACGGTCATGATGTGAGCCTTTTCACTATCCGCAATTCCCGCGGCATGACAGCGCGGGTGAGCGAATTTGGCGCCGTGTTGGTTTCCTTGGAAATGCCGGATCGCAACGGCCAAGTCGCCGATCTCACGCTGGGCTACGACTCCTTAGAGGGCTGGTCGACGGATAACGCCTATCTTGGCGCGACGGTCGGACGCTTTGGAAATCGGATCAAGGACGGGACATTTTCGCTCGATGGGAAAACCTATCAACTCGCGACCAACAACACGCCCGGGGGCATTCCTTGTCATCTTCATGGCGGCTTGAAGGGCTTCGATAAAGTCTTGTGGAAAGGAGAAGCACGCGAAAATTCCGTCATCTTCCGCTATCTGTCCCGCGATGGCGAAGAAGGCTATCTAGGAAATCTCGATGTCACTGTCACCTACACTCTCACCGAGGAAAATGAACTGCTGTGGGAGGCCAAGGCCGTGACCGATGCGCCCACCATCGTCAATCTGGTGCATCACACGTATTGGAATCTTTCGGGCGATCCGCGCCAGTCGATCAACGATCACCTGCTGCAGATCCACGCCGATCATTTTCTGCCCACCGATGCAGGGCTGATCCCCACTGGTCAGCTCGCCGCCGTGGCAGATACACCTCTTGACTTCACCAGCCCGCGACTCATTGGCGAGCGAGTTGAGGAAGATTATGAGGCATTGCATCTCGCTGGTGGTTACGATCACTGCTGGGTGCTGCGCCCTACCGAAGGCCTGCGACTCGCTGCTTCTCTAACACATCCTTCGTCCGGCAGGAAAATGGAAGTCTTCACCGATCAGCCCGCCATACAATTCTACGGCGGAAATTTCCTCGATGGCACCATCATGGGCAAGCTCGGTCACTCCTATGCTCACCGCACCGGTCTGTGCCTGGAGACGGAAAACTTTCCCGATGCGCCCAATCAGCCCTCCTTTCCCAGCGCCATACTGCGTCCGGGAGAAGTCTATCAACACAAAATGATCCATCGTTTCACCACCGAACCCACAGTCTAAATCCACCATCATGTATCTACCGTTCACTCTACTCGCCGCCACGGAATCAGGAAGCCAGACCATGAGCTCTTTGGACATCGTTCTTTTCCTCGTCGCGGTCATTGGCGTCATCGCATTCGGCATTCGCCAGGGGAATAAGGAAAACTCCGATGCACCGCAATCCGGCGGTGCCAGTTCCTACTTCCTCGCCGGGCGTGGACTGACCTGGTGGTTGGTGGGCTTTTCGTTGATCGCAGCCAATATCTCGACCGAGCAGTTTGTCGGCATGTCCGGCAAGGCCGCCGACTGGCTGGGCATGGCGATTGCCTCCTATGAATGGATGGCCGCGGTGACACTGGTGGTGACGGCATTCGTGTTCCTGCCCAAATTGCTGCGCTGCGGCATCTACACGATTCCCGAATTTTTAGAATACCGCTACGGTGTGCTCTCTCGCTCGGTGATGGCGGTCAGCACTTTGGTGATTCTCGTGGGAGTGCCCACGGCATCGGTGATTTACTCGGGAGCCAAGGTGGTCTCGGTGTTTTTCCACGACATCTCGCTGCTAGGCTTGGACTTCGGTTCGATCACAGTAGGCTGCTGGGTCATCGGCATCTGCGCGGCGGTGTATGTGTTCGTTGGCGGTCTCAAGGCCTGCGCATGGACCGACCTGATCTGGGGCGCGGCTCTGATTGTCGGTGGTGCCGTGGTGATGTTTCTCGCATTCGGGGCGATGAAGAATGCCAACCCCGATGAACTGATTCTGACCAAGGTCGAAAACTCCACCGCCACCGTCGCCGACCTGAAAGACGCCGGCGCCTACGAGCGCTTCATGCTCTTGAACGATGGCAAGGACGGGGAGGCTGAGGCCATGGCTGGTGAAAACCTTTCCGGCGGCAAACTGCACATGAAACGCCCCATCACCGATCCGGAAATCCCCTGGACGGCACTGATGCTCGGCCTGTGGATTCCGAACTTTTTCTACTGGGGTCTGAACCAGTACATCGTCCAGCGCACGTTGGGATCGAAATCCTTGGCAGAGGGACAAAAGGGCATTGTCTTCGCGGCAGCCTTGAAGCTGATCATTCCCTTCATCGTGGTGATCCCGGGCGTTCTCTGTTTCAATCTCTATCGCAATGACCTTGCCGCCGAGGCGATCAAGAAAAACTCCGTTGCCATCGAGGCGATCACTGCCGGAACGCAAACGGTGTATCCCTTCGCAGAAGACTTCGCCAAGACCTCTCCGGAGCAGGCACGAATGGTTCATGCGCACAACGCCAGAGTCGCCGGTGTGACAACAGAGCTGCCCGCCGACGTGTCCGCCGCGGCACTGAGTGAAGCGAACCGGACCATTCTCGCCTCCACCAAGGCGGCTGTCGGTAGCAAACTGATCGGCTACGATTACGATGCCGCTTTCCCGATTCTTCTGCGCAACCTCATGAAACCTGGCATCACCTGGTTCGTGCTCGCCGCGATTTTCGGCGCCGTGGTGTCGTCTCTGGCATCGATGCTCAACTCCGCCGCCACCATCGCGACGATGGACATCTATCAGAAAATGAACAAGGGCGCGTCGGAAACGCAGTTGGTCAACGCCGGCAAGGCCTTCACGGTGCTTTTCGTTCTGATCGCCTGCGTGATTGCGCCTTTTCTGGGCAATCCGGCCTTCGGTGGCATTTTCACGGTGATCCAGGAGTTCCAGGGCTTCATCAGCCCCGGCATTCTGGCAGTGTTCCTCTTCGGCTTCCTCGCACCTCGCACGCCCCGCTACTTCGGCTGGGTCGGCATCCTGGTCAATATCGTCCTCTATGGCAGCATCAAGTGGTGGATTGGCCCCATGCTCTGCGCGCAAGGACTGTGGTTTTCGAATGAAATTTCATTCCTCGACCGCATGAGCCTTTGCTTCCTGACCGTGATCCTCATCGGCATCGTGCTAAACTTCGCCAATCCGCTGAAAACACCTGCCATATTGCCGGTGTCGGATGTGGTTGCTCTTGAATCTTCGAAGACCGCCAAGATCGTAGGCGCAGGAGTGATCGTGGCGATGCTGGTGATGTATGTGATTTTCTGGTAAGTCCGCCCTGACTCAGGCATACCATGGTCACGAACTGGCGCGGCGGCAGTGCGATTCCTTTGCATTCCGCGCTTGCACTGGCGAGTTGTCTGCCGTATCCATTGCTTAACTTTTCCTAACTATGGCCTCCTACACCGAAGACGACATCAAGAGCCTCGACTGGCGTGAGCACATCCGCATGCGCCCGGGCATGTACATTGGCAAGCTCGCCGACGGATCTTCCCCCGATGACGGCATCTACATCCTGCTCAAGGAAGCCATCGATAACTCAATCGACGAGCACATTATGGGATTCGGCAAGGAAATCCGCATCGATATCGATGACGAGGGTCGCGTGGAAGTGCGTGACTTTGGTCGTGGTATTCCGTTAGGAAAGCTCTACGACTGCGCCGCGCAGATCAATACAGGAGCGAAGTATGACAGCGAGGCGTTCAAAAAATCCGTAGGCCTCAACGGCGTCGGCATCAAGGCAGTAAATGCGCTTTCCACCTTCTTCGAAATCCAAGCCTGGCGCGAGGGACAGACGAAAGCCATCGAGTTCTCGCAGGGCAAGGTCACGCAGGACATGAAAAACCCGCGCGCGGAAGAAGCACCGAATGGCACACGCCTGTGCTTTGACATCGACCGCACCATTTTTCCCGCAAAGACAAAATTCCGCGAGGCCACGGTGGAAAAAATGTGTCGTTACTATTCCTACCTGAACCCGAATCTCACGCTAGTTTTTAACGGAAAAAAATTCCGATCCAAGGATGGTTTGCTCGATCTGCTGCGTGAGGAGATGGAAAAAGCACCGCTCTATCCGCCCATCCACCTTGTCGGCAAGGACATCGAAATCGCCTTCACTCACAGCGAGGAAACCAGCGAAGAATACTACACCTTCGTCAACGGACAGAACACGTCCCAGGGCGGCACGCACTTGCAGGCTTTCCGCGAAGCTATCGTCAACGTGGTGCGCGGCTTCTTCAAAAAACAATGGGAACCCGCCGATATCCGCGCAGGCATCGAGGCCGCGATCTGCGTGCGCATCGAGGAGCCGGTCTTTGAATCGCAAACAAAAACCAAACTCGGCTCCGCCACCACCAAACCGAACGGCGGCGAATCCCTGCGCACGTTCATCGGTAATTTCCTCAAGGAGCACCTCGATAACTACCTCCACAAAAACCCCCAATCAGCCGAGGCGATCCAAAAACGAATCCTCATGGCCGAGCGCGAGCGTAAGGACATGAAGGGCATCCAGAAGCTCGCCCGCGAGCGCTCCCGCCAGGCCAAGGTCCACAACAAAAAACTCCGCGACTGCCGCATCCACTTCGATACGAAACACAAGCGCCGCGAGGAATCCACGATCTTCATCACCGAGGGCGACTCCGCCTCCGGTTCGATCACCAAGTCCCGCGATGTCGAAACACAGGCGGTCTTTTCCCTGCGCGGCAAGCCCTTGAATACCTTCGGCCTCGCCCGCAAGATTGTCTACGAAAACGAGGAGTTCGCCCTGCTGCAAGCGGCGCTCAATGTCGAGGAAGGCATCGAGGAGCTGCGCTACAACCGCGTCGTCATCGCCACCGATGCCGACGTCGATGGCATGCACATCCGCCTGCTCTTGCTCACGTTTTTCCTGCAATTTTTCCCCGAGCTGATCCGCGATGGTCACGTTTACATTTTGCAAACGCCGCTCTTCCGCGTCCGCAATAAAAAGGAAACAATCTACTGCTACAGCGAGGACGAGCGCGTGAAGGCGATTGCCAAACTCGGCAAGAACCCCGAAATCACCCGCTTCAAGGGCCTGGGAGAAATTTCTCCCGATGAGTTCAAGTACATGATCGATGCCAATATGCGCCTCGATCCCGTCAGTTACATCGAGGGCAAGGGCGTGAAGGAACTGTTGACTTTTTATATGGGTAAAAACACGCCGGATCGTCAGGAATACATCATCGAAAATCTGCGCGAAGACGTGGACCGCCAGATCGCGGTGTCTGCTTGATGCCATGAGTCACCTCGCCGTCATCGCCCTCGGCTCGAATCTCGGCGAGCGCCGCGCCCACTTACAACAAGCCTGCGCCCAGCTCCGGGCACTGGCCCTCGAAGGGACGTGGCAGCAGTCGAGCATCTACCAAACCGCCCCCGTGCTCTGCCCGGATGGCTCCCCGGATTTTTACAACGCCGTGGTCTCCTTTCAATTCGAGGGCAGCGCCACCCAACTCCACGCGCAAACCCGCGGCATCGAACAGGCCCTAGGCCGCGAGCGCAGCACGATCAACGCCCCACGCACCATCGACATCGATCTGTTGGCCTTTGGTCAGGAAATCATTGACGAGCCCGACCTGCAAATCCCCCACCCCCGCCTCCACCAGCGCCGCTTCGTGCTTCAGCCTTTGGCAGAAATCCACCCGGACCTGCTCCTCCCGGGCCTCAGCAACTCTATCTCCCGGCAACTCCAAGCACTCCACTCGCCCGAGCCGGAACTGATGCGAATGGATGGCACGTGGTAGCAGTTCACCGATACGGCGGATACTCCGGCATGACGAAGGGGTGGATGCTGCCGTCAGCGCGGGGAATGAGGAGGAGGTAGCGGCGGTATTCGGTTTTACCGGGCCAGCGGGTGTCGCAAAAGGGTTCCCACTGGTCGCCCAATTGTTTTGCTAGGGTGATCTGTGCCATTTCGGCGGCTTGGTCAATGCCCGGCTCGATGATGGTTGATTGACCAGGCGCCAGCTTTGCTGACTTCCCACCGAAGAGACCGGCCACGGTGTGCGTGGTGAAATTTTGCACGAGAATTTTGCCATCTCCAAAGCGTTGTTTCTGTGCGTCAATCAGAATGATCCGATAGGGTGACGCTTTCGGGGCACTATTGGTCACCAGGATCGCGGTGGCGGTATCGGAGTCGGGCAATTCAAATTCGATGATCGGTTGGACGAGGAATTCTTCCTTGATCGGCGTGGCAGGACCGTTAAAGCCGCCCGCAGCCTGTGGAGGGGCGGGATCGATGGCGAGAGCCAGCTTACGCGTGCCGAAGCCCATCGCATCGGTGATGTAGGAAGAAGAAACTGTCAATCTCCAGCGTGCCAACCATCCCTGTTCCGTCTTTTCAGCTACGACTAGTTGTGTCGCCTTTTCTGCAGCTTCTACGCAAAGAAAACGCAGGCTGTGCGGGGCCTTTTTGACGGTGGCTGCGGGTGCTGTCGGAGTGGCTGGCTGAGCCGCAACGGGCCACAGCGCGAGCATGGTTAAGCAGAGAATCCATTTCATGTGAGCAGAGAGAGTCATAGGTCAGACGGAGGCACGTGGCAACCATTGGAACGAAAGAATTTGGAAACGACGACCAAACAAGCGATTGATCGGACGGGTCAGCGAGGCGAAAGGCAACTCTGCCGCATCAGCGGAGTCCACATAGGAAGCGACGCGCTGCACCACCACCTCGCACCAGGCCTCCGCTGTAACGCGTTGATTAGCATCCAGTGCGGCACCATAGGCGCGGATGCGGAACGTATCGCCGCGCGCCGCTAATTCATTGGCAAAGGGGGCTAATACATCCGCCTGCATGATGGTGCCTGGGATGCCTGTAGAGCGAGAAAGCCCACCGCCGGCGGTGGCCACGCTAGCGCCGGGTAAACCATTGAAATCTGCTGGGGTGACACTACGGTTTCCAGATTTCATCGCGCGATTCAATCCAGCCAACTCAATCGCCGCCTGCACGGTTCCCATTAAGGCCGTATTGCCGGAGGCAGAAGGACGCCGATTGAGGAAATCCGCCAACGACAAAAACGGACCACGCGCCTTCACTTCTGTCACGATATTTTCCGCGAGAGTTTCGATTTCCTGATCTGTCAGCGCGCGGAAGCCCGACCACTGTTGGCTCTCGGATGCAGTTGCGGCGGGTGTCGCCATGCCATCACTCGCGAGCCCCGATGCGCCTACGGGAGTGCGGTCGGTCATCGAGACACTTGCACCGTTCGAGGTCCGCTTGGCACTGTTGCGCGCAGTTGCTAGGACAGCCATCCATGCTTGTTTGCGGGTGGAGTTCACATTGAATGCACCATCTAGAAACACGTGCGCTGCCAGTCGGGAAATTGCCTCTGGATGCAGCGTCGTACCATTAAGCAAACGGGTGCGCGCCACATCCCACGAAGTCGCGGGTAGGATGCGATTGTTAAACAACTTCAACTGAGGGTCGCTTTGCGACTTGCTGAAAAAGTCAGTCATCACCGCAAGAGGTCGCCGCGTATCGATATAATAAGGCGCCGTGCGCGGGATCAGCGCGCCATCATGGATGCTGGAGCAAAACCAACTGTCGAACAACGCGGCATTCGAGAGATATGAGTGGTCAAAGACAGGGTTGTTGTTCAAGTTAGCTAGGTTGTAAGGACCTGTGCCCACAACTCGATTGGGATTCAAAAAGGGGATGGCGTAAGAGTTTCCAATCGCTCGCTCCATTTGCGGTGCCGCATACGATACGTTAGAAAAAGCGATGTCGGTTGGTTCAAAGCGGAAGTTTCCAGTCAGGCCATCCGATTGCAATACATTGAGACCAGCGTTCGACCTCTCGAGAGCCTGCGCATAGCGATCGGAAGCACCATTGGCGGGAGCGTGCGTGAGCGACATCAGTGAAAGCGGAGGAGCAATGTCCAATTGACGTGTGGCGCAACGTGTCACTCCGAGCGAGACCGAGTGACTACCACCGAAGCGACCTTGATCGCGAGAATTGATATCGATGAGTGGTGAATCATAAGCCAGCGGCATGGGATCCGCGCGCCAGAATTCCTGAGCGGTGTTCATTTCCGTCGAACTCGTACCGCGAAAACTTCTGAGGCTCATTGTCGAATTTGTCATCAAACGCGAGGCACTCGGAAAGGCGTCGCGTGTGCCTGGAGTCGGTTGCTCCACATTCATGTAGTGACCGAAAATCATAAACGGCTTGGGACTCGCATATTGTGCAACGCTCAAGCGCTGACTCGATCGAATCGTGGGAAAATACGCGGGATCTGGTGCGGCAAAGTTGATCGCAGTCAGCAAATTGCTGGACCCAATAGCTAAGCCGCCATTGCCGCCCGAGGCTTGAGAGCCGTGCTGGCGTAACCCAATCCACTTATTGCAATAGGATCGATTGCCCGAAGAGCCGATCGAGTCAACATCAGGCGTGACGATAAACTCGATCATATCATTCGCATTCAAATTGCGCGCTCCGAAATTTGAGTTCACTAAATACTGTCGACCAGGCCCCCATCCCGGCGATAGATTCACATTCGGATCTCCCGAGCCGTTGCTGGTAATGTCGCGGTCATGTCCGAAAATCTTGCACTCGCCGGGTTCCAGCGTGTAACCATTGCTAAAGCCTGATTGGGCCAGACCTCCTACGTTGCCGCGGAGCCATTGAAAAGTGGGATGTCCAAAAGTGCCTGCGGAACTGGGCCAATTGCCCCGATTGAGCGCGTAGGTGTTATTGCCTAAGGTCGACTGAGGCAGCGTTGTGGGATTTGGAGTACTGCTCGTGATCGACCACTGGACCTTGAATGGTACCGAGAGCAACTGCACGGAATAGCTCGCCCCGGGCGGCACGACAACCCGCACATTGTTCGGGTTCCAGACTTTCACTAAAGCATCCATCTGCATCAGCAGGCGGAATTTTGTCGGATCGTTGACTTCTGGGCGTGACACAAACGAGAAAACAAACTGAACGGCGGCAAAAACGGGCTTGCCGTAGTTAAACCAAGGATCCGAGAGCGCGCGACGGCGGAAATCGCTGGATGATGGATTTTCGGCTCCCGTCATGGCCCTAAGAAAGGGAACATTGCCATTGTTATCCCATTGAATATTCCGATAGAGGTTCGCGTGAATCCACAATTCCTCCATGTTGATGCCTGGTTGCGTGGTGGGATTACCGAAGTTGGCTAATGGATTCGCTGCGAGCGCACGGAAATCCCCATCATTGTTGATACGGCCGTTGGTATTAATGAAATTATTGATACGGCCATCGGCGCGATACAAAGGTAGGTTCTCCACTTGAGTCCGCGGCAAGTGCGAAAACAGCGAAAAATCATACTTGAAACGGCGGCGCGTCACATCCACTGGCAATCCACGACTTACGGTTGTGACATCGTGAAACAAGGTCCGTGACAGCTCGTTTTTCAGGGCCAATTGCGATTGGGAAATGTAGGACGTGCGTTCCGGAGCATTCACGGGCATCTCGCCGAGGTTATCCAAAATCCCCGCACTCGCCGTGATGCCAGCATTCGCCGCAATCAGTTCCTCGCTGCGCTCCAACTTAGGATTACGCGGCGAACCAGATGTTACATTGGCTTTCATCGACTCATCAGCGATCCACCATGCCGCCTGACCAAAGCCATTGTTCTGGGTAATGGGAATGCGAGGAACTGTCACAATATCGGCCGTATTAGTGGCCCCTACACTGCCGTTCCCGACAAGCGTCACCTCATTTCCCTGAGTTGAGCGCACCGATTCCCGCTGGCGTTGAGTCGCTTGAATGGGTGATCCGGCCATCCATTGCACAAAAGCAGGCGTAGGTCTCGTAGTGATGCCACGACTCGCATCCCAAGCATCATAGACGCCCAGCCAATTCGCATGCGGACCACTCACGCCCAGTTGTTCCGCGGGAGCGCAAACCCGCCCATCCGGACCCATGCTTTTCTGCAAATCACCCAACGCCATCATCATGGCCATTCGAGCTTGGCTGCGTGCGCGTGCCATCGCATCACCCTGCGCAGAGGAGCGCAATTGCAGGGTCGAGAGAGATAGCATGCCTATCGCTACGAGGGTCAGCAAGACCAGTAGACTGATCGTGATGACCAACGTGAATCCGCGGTTGCGCGAAAAAGGCATGAAACGTAAAGAAACGAATCTTCTCATAAAAAAGTTGGGTTGAAAGTGAATTGCGGGGGTATCAGTGGAACAACCATGTATATACCATCAGTATGACAGATTTCCAGAGGAAAATCAAAAAAACGCAAAACAGGCGCAAGGAAAGCCTTATCCGCGGGGGTGAAACGTTTTGTGGATACTTTTGAGGCGTTTTTGATCGACGTGTGTGTAGATTTGCGTTGTCGAGATATCGGCATGACCTAACAACTCTTGAATCACACGCAGGTCCGCGCCACCCTCTAACAAGTGAGTAGCAAATGAGTGTCGCAGCAAATGTGGATAGACGTTTTGCTCTAGGCCTGCCTGCGAGGCACGTTCCTTGACGATCTCTCGAACCCGAGCCGGCGATAAAGCTCCGCCCCGTATCGAAAGAAATAATTGTGAACTGGTGCGCTTTTTCACAAGAGTCGGGCGAGATACGGCGAGGTAGTGATCGATCGCCTGGCAAGCCATCTCCCCCAACGGCACTAGGCGCGTTTTGTTGCCTTTTCCTGTGACACGCAAAAATTTTTCTTGCCTGTCGAGATGCTCCAATCTCGCACTGCAGAGCTCTGAGAGCCTAACGCCGGAGGAATAGAACAAATCGAGAATCGCTCGATCACGAGCACCGAGCGGAGTTGTGGTATCGATGCTTTCTAGCAACTGACGGCAGTCAGCGGCATGCAAGGTTTCCGGGAGAATTTTTTCTGGTTTGGGCGCATGAAGTGGCTCTGCGGGATCCATCGATAGGTGTCCCCTCCCCGCAAGCCAGCGGAAAAATACTTTTAAATGCACTGTCGTGATTCGCAGCGACGAAGCTCCTAACGATTCGTTTTTTCGCGTGGTGAGAAAGTGCGATAGCTCATCCGTGCCCATATCCTGTAACCTGTAATGGAGACGATTGGACCACTCGCATAAAGCATCCAATGTCTGGCGAAGAGAGAGTTGATAAGCAGACGACAGCCCGCGCTCGGTGGCAACATAGAGAAGGAAGTCGTCGATCTCCCGACCCAGCCATGAGGACATCGCACTCATGGTTGCGCCAGCTTGCCAGCATTCCTGCCAAACTGAGAGGATTCCACGCCCTGATGCACCAGAACAAAACCTTGTTTTTGCGCTTGCCGTATCAGCCCGTTGGCGCTGATGGCGGATTGGATCGATATTTTCAAACCACAGGCTTCCAGGCTTTGACCAGTCCACACATTACAGATACGAGGAAAATAATACGAGTAATTCGAATCAAGCAAAAAGCCCTGACCCCAAGTAGAAGAGCCGATGATTCGTGGTGAGCCGCTTTCATCCATGCGATTGCTCGAGTTGAGAAACGATGCCAGCGCACGCCCCTGCTCGAGGGGGATTTCTTTTCGATAAATCCGTTGCTGGTAGCAGACCTCTTCCACCTTCCACGAAATCGGGATGATTTCCGTAACGGAATCCGAAGGCATGAATAGCGCATGAACTACCTCATCCAGTCGCAACCAACGACGTTGCACATACGCCACGCGATCTCCCCAACTCATGACAACATAGCGTGTAGGACCACGCGGAAATGTCAAACCACGCGGCGGCACGTAACCATTTTCCAAAAGCCAGTCATAAGGAACGGCAAGCGATGTGTGAAGGCTATCGGCGATGAGAAAGACCGCAACTTTTCCCTGACTCACCGAATCCCTCGTCATCGAGCGCGTAGCGATTTGCTGCGGAGGAGCCGCAGGGCTAGGCATCCGAATGGCGCAAGAAGGGAAAAACAACGAACTGACACAAAACAACAGCAGCAATCGAATGGAAATGACTCGGTTCATGATGGATGCGCTTTGTGACTTATCACAGCGCCCCACTCTCGACGAGTCATTTTCGAGAAAAAGAATTGTCACCTAACGGCGCGGCATCATTCGCAACTGAATTCCGTTCCCCGAAGTATCGATGTTAAGAGCATCCAAACGCTCACGCACGGGAGGCGGGGCGGCGGCTTTGTCCTGCGGCGTTTGATACGGTCCCGACCAAAGCAGTTCCCCTTGTTTGTCGAACACTTTCGCTTCACAAGATTCACCATCGCGACTGATCTCGATATTACCTTCCTTATCCATCATTTTGAGGGTGCTTTTCATCTGCGCGGGGGCACCGGGTTGAATTTGCATCTGCATTCCCTGCATCATTTTTTCGACCCGCTTCTGCAGATCTGGCAAACCATTGCCATCCATCGGGAGGATCTGCGCGTCGCCGATCGCCCCATTGCCGCCCAGTGCCTTGAGGTTTTTCTCAATCGCGTCACGCATCTCCTTCGGTATGCCCTTCAACATCTCTTTCGGCAATGCAGCATCGAGATCCGCATCGGCATTCTCCGCAGCGATGCCGTCATTAGGTCGCGCCGCGAGTTTGACGGATTGCTCCTGTGGTTGACCGCGATGGAGGAAGGAAATCTTGACCTCGTCACCAGACTGATGCTTTTCCATCAACTTGCTGAGGCACTCTTGGCTTTTGATTTTGACATCATCTACGCCGACGATGATATCGAACTCCTTGAGTCCTGCAGCAGCCGCGGGCCCATTCGGATCGAGGATGCGAATCAGCGCGCACTCATCGGCATTCAAACCGAGGTGGTTAGAAAGTGCCTCGGGCATTGGTTCGAGGCCGAGACCGAGATACGCTTTTACTTTCCCGATCTGGGGCATTTTCTCGACGCCATCCGCTGCAACTTCTGTCTTCGCCTCTTCCTGCGGTTGCGCAGTAGGTGCTTGGTTTGGTGCGAGCGGCTCGATTTTTTGCGGAGTCTCCAATGCAGAGACAGGCCAAACGATCAGGCCGGTTGCGAGAAGTGGAATCAGTTTCAATTTCATGGTTGTATAGGTTCGATGTGATGGACGTGTCACCGGTCGGGCGCTAGTCCACTTTTTCAGGAACAACAAAAAGTTCTTCTCGTGGAATGAATAGCATACGGTCCACACCATTCTTATCACGCACCAGAACACGGTCCTGGTATTGGAAACGCAGCACTCGCTTCGGTTGGTGATCTTGCGTCCAGATCACACCTTCGTCAGCAGCGCGTTCGATGCCTGTGCCGTAACTGGTAGCTACAATCCCATTGGCGGTAGAAGGTATTGGTTGATGGGGATAGGAAGCTGTTCCCGCCGCAACCGCGACTGGTTGCGATGGCTCACGTGCAGGAGTCCACAAAGCCGCGATACCACCAAGCGTGGCCACTGCGGCCATGGCCAACAGACGACGCAGGCGAGACTGCTGACGTGGTGAGGTAGCGACCACTGTGCGCGCGCCGGGAAACAAAAGCACTTTGCGATCCAGCGCAAAGGGCACATCGCGCACGACATTCATCATCTGTCCGAGCTGCTTGTCCGAGAGAGCACGGGGTGTTTGCTTCTGCAGTTGTAATTCGATTGCCTCAAGCGAGGGATCAAGAACACATGATCCGTTCACCGCTTGTTCGAGACGAGCGACTGTCTGATCGCTCAAACCAGCCGGTTCAAGAGAGCGCAACAGTAATTCCAGTTCTTTCCGATTCGTTTCCAACATGAGTCACTTAGTGTGTATGGTATTTCATTAGAGTGATAGATCGCCTTTGCTTTTGGATTCGATCAATTTGCGTTTGAGAATTTCAAGTCCGTAGCGATACCGTGAAGCGGCCGTGTTTTGTGAGATGTTTAGCATTTCGCCAATTTCGGCAAAGGTTTTGTCACCCCAGATTTTCAGGACGATGACCTCGGAAAACTTGCCAGGAAGCTCTTTCAGTCCCATTTCCAATTGAGAGCGCGTTTCCTCATCCGATGCCTCAGTTTCGAACCAGGGATCGAATTTTTGAGCAGCCTCCGACTCCATCTCGTCAGAAACGTAGTCTTCCCGTCTTCGACGACGATCGTCCTTACGCCCTAAATCGATGGAGAGGCGGCGGATAGTGGTATAAAGATAAGCCATCCACATTTCCTGACCACCGTCAAAAGAGGATGTGTTGATTTTTTCCACAAGCTTTACGAGTGCATCCTGCAGCACGTCCTCGGCATCCTGCGCATTGCGAGTCTGGTTTTTGGCAAACAACAACAGACGCGGACCATTCGCGACAAGCCAGTCGCGCCAAGCCGAGGCAGAAGGTGACAAACTTACGGCAGCACTCATTGGATCTTCAGGATTCATCTGGGTAGCGTTATCCATGCTCGGTTTTGTTTGAAATTCTCATTTCCCCTGAAGCCATTGCAGCAAGGCTTGACCGGTGGCTGACCCCGATGCGCTCGCAACCTGCTGAGGGGTGCCCTGCGCCACGATGGAACCACCATGCTCGCCACCGCCGGGCCCGAGATCGATCAACCAATCACAGGCCGCGATGACTTCTAGGTTGTGCTCTACCACGAGCACTGTATGTCCGGCATCGCGCAGACGCTGCAGAGCATGAAAGAGCTTTTGCACATCGCCAAAATGCAAGCCGGTAGTCGGCTCATCGAACAAATAAAACGTCTGAGCCGATGCGGGTCGCGATAGCTCCACCGCCAGTTTGAGTCGCTGCGCCTCGCCGCCAGAGAGCGTGTTTGCCGCCTGACCTAACGAAACATACCCCAGCCCTAGATCGCGCAGAATGCCTAGCAAATGATGCGCTTTCGGCACTGGCTGAAACAGATCCGCTGCTTGATCCACACTGCATTCCAGAATATCGGCGATGCTGTGACCCTTGTATAAAATTTCTAATGTTTCACGATTAAAGCGTTTTCCTAGACAGGCACTGCATGTGACCCAACCGTCAGGAAGAAAATGCATTTCCACCTTGATGCGACCGGCACCTTCGCAGCGCTCACATCGGCCACCACGCACATTGAAACTGAATCGACTCGCCTGATAGCCGCGCTGTCGCGATAGAGGCAATTTGGCAAAAAGCTCACGAATCCAATCGAAAAGACCGGTATAAGTCGCGGGATTCGAGCGTGGGCTCTTTCCGATCGCGCTTTGATCCAAGAGAATGACCTTGCTCAATCGCTCGACGCCCTCCATGCCCGCATGAGCACCTGGCGTCTCGCCACTGCGGGAAAAGTGCCGAGCCAGTGCGCGCGCGATGACGTCTTCGGCCAGTGTGGACTTCCCGCTGCCGCTGGGGCCGGTGAGACCTACGATTTTCCCTAACGGAATTCGCACATCAATCTCTCGCAAATTGCGCTCCGTGACCTGCCAAAATGTCAACCATGGTCCGCTCGCGGTAACACTCTTGCTTTCGGGCCATTGACGTGCCTGTTGCAACCAGCGCACGGTAGGCAGTTGAGGCAAATCCCACAAGGGGCCCGAGCCTAACAACTCACCTCCTTGACGTCCCGCGCCCGGTCCCAACTCGATCAACCAATCAGCGGCTCGGATCACCGCTTCATCGTGCTCCACCACTACCACAGTGTTGCCGAGATCGCGCAAATGCAGCAGGGTGTTGATCAATCGCCCTGTATCGCGCGGGTGCAGGCCGATGCTCGGCTCATCGAGCACATATAAAACACCGGAGAGTCCGGAGCCAAGCTGCGAGGCCAGCCGAATCCGCTGCGCCTCCCCACCAGAGAGAGTGCCACTGCTGCGGTTTAATGCCAAATAGCCCAAGCCCACATTCTGTAAAAATCCGAGTCGTTGAAAAAGATCATCCACCACGCGCTGAATCATGGCTTGTTTTTCACGATCAATGATCAATCCCGTAAGCCACTCGTCTGCTCTCTCCACTGGCAAGGAACAAAACTCCTGAATGCCTAGCCACTGACTTTTCGCACCACACAACTTCACCGCGCGGATGGAGTGCTTCAAACGTGCGCCCCCACAGGCGCGACACAGACGATGCGCCATCACTCGCATCAAGCGTCGACGTGCTGCTTCCGATTTCACTTCCCGCACCTTGCGCTCCGCCTCGGGGCAGAGTCCTTCGATCGCTTTGACTTGCTTGCGTTTCTCTGGGCTCACTTTCCCTCTGCTATCGATCTCACCACCTTCTAACAATAGAGTGCGGATGTCCTCAGGCAATGCCAGCCATGCGGTATCCGGATCGATTTGCCGCGATGCAAGCAGAGCCTTCGCCTCACGTAAAAACTGCGCCTCACGCGGTCCTTTCGGTTTCCACCAACCACAAACGGCTCCCGCCCCTACAGACTTGGATCCATCCGCCAGCAGCAGCGACGGATCACAAAACATCTCTGTGCCTAAGCCTTCACAAGCATCACAGGCACCAAGGTGTGAGTTGTAGGAGAAATGTTTGGGCGAGAGCTCCCCCATGACAAAGCCCGTGCTCGGGTTTCGATAACTCGTTTGAAACGATAACTCGTCCCATGACTCATGCCCCGGCGCTTGCAGTAAGGATTTCGCTTCATTGCCACAAAGACGAAGGCAGGCCTCAACGCTATCCGCTACACGCGACTCCACACCGGGACGAATCACAAGCCGATCCACCACGATTTCTAACGAGCGAATGGCCATCTCGGATGAAATTTCCTCCAGCTCAATCAGCTCACCATTGAGACGAACTCGCACAAAACCTTGCCGCCGCAGATCCGACCATAAAGTCGATGCATTCGACCAAGCCCCCTTCTCGACCGGAGCCAGCAGGATCACCTTGGATCCCTCCTCTAGGGCTAACAAATGCTCCACAATATCGGCAGCGCTCATGCGCACTAGACGCTCTCCTGTCTGCGGATCATGTGGGACGCCAACAGCCGACCACAAGACGCGTAGATAATCATAAATTTCCGTTGCCGTAGCTACAGTCGAACGCGGGTTCAAGCCGCCGCCGCGCTGTTCGATCGCTATCGCCGGACATAAGCCATCGATGCGATCAACATCCGGTTTTTCCAGTTGTTCCATGAACTGCCGTGCGTATGCCGACAGCGATTCCACGTATCGACGCTGCCCCTCCGCATAAAGCGTATGAAACGCCAGAGACGACTTACCGCAACCGCTGGGCCCCGTGATGACCACGAGTTTCCCCTTGGGAATCTCCAGAGAAAGATTCCGCAAATTATGCTGCCGCGCGCCTTGGATCGAAATCACTTCCACACCGAGAGTAAATTCGATTTTTCACCAAGAGAAAACCCTATTTTCACAGAAGGGCCGATTCACTTTTTCGAACGCAGTTCGTTGAGCAGCTCAATCTGTATTTCCTGAATTTCTAACAGCCGATCCCACTGATGAGAAAGCAAGTGGTCGATTTTTTGATGCAATTGTCGGATTTCCAATTCAGCTTTCAGATTGACCTGGTAGTCGTGCAGGGAGCGCAAGCGATCACGTGCTTCCTGCCTGTTCTGGCTCATCATGATCAGCGGCGCTTGAATGGAGGCGAGTGCGGAGAGAAACAAATTGAGCAGAATGAAAGGATACGGATCAAAGGGCCGCGTGGCCAGCACCACCACATTGAGGATAACCCACAGAGCCAACACAGCGCAAAACGATAGAATAAAGCGCCAACTCCCGCCGAACGAAGCAATGCGATCAGCCACTCGATCGCCGAGGGTGGCAGCGGTGTCATCCTCGTCTTCATGCAGCGGATTCCAAGCTGTTAGTTCGTGATCGCGGATGTCTTCGAGCACCTCATGCTCCAACGCAGTCAGCTCGCCTTTTTCCTGTCGCAATAAATTGTGCACGTAGATCTGCTGGTATTTCTGCATATCGTCCAGGCAAACCCAGCCATCTTCCTCCCACCGCTCCTGATCTTTCTCCATCAACTGTCGGAGGGCTGGTCGGACTACGGCAGCACGACGCAAATGAGATCGTTCATCGGAGCCACATACCTGACAACGCCGCGCTTCGTGGTTCTTCGTATCATTCATGGAAAAAATTTCTTACTCAATGATGCTGCCACGGAAAAGAAAATTCCGATTCTCAAAAATACAGCCAAGCCATGCTCTCCCCAATTCTACCATTGTCAGAAATATCCATTGTATGCGAATCGCGGCAGTCTTTCATAAAGGAGAAAGTTTCTTTGCATCACCCCGTATAGAGTGTAAATCAATCATCATGTGTTCACGTTTTATTGCTCTCGTTTTTCTTTTTGCCACAACCCTGCGCGCCAGTGCTGGGGAGGTAAAAGTCAGCTTTAATCGCGATATTCGTCCCATCCTCTCGGAAAATTGCTATTACTGCCATGGACCGGACGAAAAAAATCGAGAGGAAGATCTCCGCCTCGACATCCGTGCTGATGCCATTGAGGCGGGGGCCATCGTGCCGGGCAAGCCGGAGGAGAGTGACTTAATCGAAAGGATTTTCACTAACGAAGAGGATGATATCATGCCTCCACCCAAGACGCACAAAGTCATAAACGATCGTCAGAAAGAATTGCTCAAGCGCTGGATCGCTGAGGGTGCGGAGTATGAGGAACACTGGGCTTTTGTCGCGCCGAAGCGCCCCGAAGTGCCGTCGGTGAAAAGCAAAGGGGCCGCTTTTGGGAATACGATCGATGCCTTCATTTTGCATAAACTTGAGCAAGCCCAGGCGCAGCTATCCCCACCCGCCGATCCGCATACACTGATCCGTCGCGTCACACTCGATCTTACAGGGTTTCCTCCGAATCCGGCAGAGGTCGAGGCCTTTGCGCAAGCCTGTCGTAGTGCTGATGGGGCAGGCTACACCATTTCGAAAGATGCCTATGAGGCCTTAGTCGATCGCTTGCTTGCATCGCCTGCCTACGGTGAACACATGGCGACAACATGGTTGGACTACGCTCGATATGCTGATAGCCACGGCTTCCAGAGCGACAGCTCGCGCGTGATGTGGCCTTGGCGCGATTGGGTAATCCGCGCATTTAATGAGAACAAACCGTTTGATCAATTTACCATCGAACAACTCGCTGGCGACTTATTGCCTCAACCGACCAATGCGCAGCTCGTGGCAACGGGCTTCCATCGCAATCACCGACTCAATGGCGAGGGAGGCCTGATTCCGGAAGAATGGCATGTGGAAAACGTAATCGATCGCACCGATACCACCGGCGCGACCTGGCTCGGACTGACCCTCGGTTGCGCGCGATGCCATGATCACAAATACGATCCTGTTTCACAAAAGGAATTTTACCAGATGTATGCATTTTTTAATAACATCAACGAAACAGGAGTCGCTGTCGGTGCAAAAAACCGCTCCGGTGGTAATTTCGATCCCGTCATCCGTGTTGGCACGCCTGAGCAATTGAAGCGATCCAAAGAGCTCGAAACCAAAATCGCCGAGCTCAGCGCAGCGATGGCAAAAGACAATAAAGCCATCGCCAAAGCGCAGAGCGACTGGGAGAAAAACACGCGAGTTCATTCCCAAACACCCGCCAACATCAAAAAAATCATCGAGATCGCCGCGAACAAGCGAGACAAAAAACAAGCGGAGCAACTCAGTAAGTATTTTCGCGACAACATTGATCACCCGGGAAAACAAAAAGCAGCAGAGCTGGCGGACATACAGAGACAATTGACGCAGCTTGATCAGCTAACGCCCATCACCATGGTGATGGAGGAGTTGCCGAAACCACGTCCCGCATACATTTTGCATCGCGGACAATACACGGACAAAGGCGAGGAAGTCTTCGCCAACACGCCTGCTATGCTACCATCACTCCCCTCCCATGCCCCGCGCAACCGACTGACTCTCGCGAAGTGGATCGTATCACCACAAAATCCCCTCACCGCTCGCGTCTGGGTCAATCGTCAGTGGGAACGATTTTTCGGCAATGGTATCGTCAAGAGCAGTGAAAATTTCGGCATGCAGTCCGAACCTCCTAGTCACCCGGAATTGCTCGATTGGCTCGCTACAGAATTTGTAAGAAGCGGCTGGGACATGAAAGCGATACAAAAACGCATCGTCATGAGCGCGACCTACAGACAATCCTCTAACGTCAGAGGGATGTCTCCCGCTCTTCTCGAACAAGACCCCTACAATCGATTGCTCGCTCGAGCTCCACGACTTCGCCTTCCTGCAGAATCCGTGCGCGATCAGGCTCTTTTGATTAGCGGGTTGCTCGACCAGAAAATCGGTGGCCCCAGCGTGCGCCCCTACATGCCGAATGGAGTCTGGGATGAGACAAGCGTCTATGGCGATTTACGCAACTACAAACACGATCCCAATGGCGGCTTATACCGTCGCACCCTATACACCATTCGCAAACGCACTTCGGCACCTCCCACCATGCTTCTATTTGATGCCCCCACTCGCGAAATTTGCACGGTCAAACGATCGAATACAAACACACCACTCCAAGCCCTCTCTCTCTTGAATGAAGTCACCTACGTCGAAGCCGCCCGAATGCTAGCACAACGAATGATTAAGGAAGGTGGCTCAGATGTGCCAACTCGCCTGTCCTGGGCTTTCCGACAAGCCACGCTGCGCGAACCAAGTCCATCAGAGTTATCGGTCTTGGAAAAAAGCCATGCGCGCCATCTCTCCACCTATCGGAACGCACCGCAGGAAGCCGCAAAGCTGATCGATGCTGGCGATGCTCCTGTCGCTCCTCTCGATCCAGCAGAACTCGCTGCTTACACCGTGTGCGCTAATGTGATTCTCAACCTCGATGAGGTCATCACCCGTGACTAACAGAAATTTTACAATGCTATGAATCCCTTTATTTTACACGCTCAGGATGCGATCAATCGCCGCACCTTCCTCACCAGCACGTCTTCCTTGTTAGGACTCACGGCATTGAACTCGCTCCTGTCACCGAATCTTCTACAAGCCGCCAGCACTCCCAGTGTGATTAGCGGCTTTCCGCATTTGCCCACCAAGGCGAAACGCGTGATCTATCTCTTCCAGTCCGGTGCTCCCTCGCAAATGGATTTGTTCGATCCCAAGCCGCAGATGGTGAAAATGTTCGGAAAGGATCTGCCGGATTCGATCCGACAAGGCCAACGCCTCACTGGGATGACGTCCAAGCAGAAAAATTTTCCCGTTGCACCCAGCATTTTCAAGTTCGCCGAGCATGGCGAAAGCCGAGCTACCATCAGCGAACTGATGCCGCATATTTCTGGTATCGCCGATGAATTGTGCTTCATCAAAACCATGCACACCGAGGCAATCAATCATGATCCCGCGATCACCTTTTTCCAAACTGGTCGCCAAATCGCCGGCTACCCGAGCATGGGCTCGTGGCTGAGCTACGGTCTGGGCAGCGAAAACAAAGACCTTCCGGCTTTTGTGGTCATGACTTCTTTTGGCAGTGGTCGCCGCGATGATCAACCACTCTACGATCGACTCTGGGGCAGCGGCTTTTTACCCGCACAGCATCAGGGGGTAAAATTCCGCAATTCGGGTGATCCGGTACTTTACCTGTCGAACCCGAACGGTATGTCCGCAGCTACGCGCCGTGCCACCTTGGACGACCTCAACTCGCTCAATCAACAGCGCTTTGGCGTCGTTGGCGATCCAGAGATCGAGGCACGCATCGCTCAATACGAAATGGCTTTCCGTATGCAAACCAGCGTGCCGGAGCTCACCGACTTTTCCAAAGAGCCACAACACATCCTCGACATGTATGGCCCCGATGTGAAGCGCCCTGGCAGCTACGCGGCGAACTGCCTGCTAGCGCGTCGCCTCGCCGAGCGCGATGTGCGATTTGTGCAACTCTTCCACATGGGCTGGGACCTACATGGTCAGCTCCCCAAGGCCATACGCGGACAATGCCAGGATACCGATCAACCTACAGCCGCACTGATCAAAGACCTCAAGGAAAGAGGTTTGTTAGAAGATACTCTCATCGTCTGGGGTGGCGAATTTGGTCGAACAATCTACTCCCAAGGTGCTCTCACCCAAGACAACTATGGACGCGACCATCACCCTCGCTGCTTCACTATTTTCCTCGCCGGTGGCGGCATTAAGCCCGGCATGACCGTGGGCGAGACCGATGACTTCTGCTACAACATCGTTCGCGATCCCGTCAGCATCTTCGATCTGCATGCCACTATGCTGAATCGACTTGGTATCGATCACGAGCGCTTCACCCATAAATTCCAAGGCCTGGATGCCAAACTCACTGGTGTGGAAAAAGCCCATGCGGTGAAATCCATCTTGTTGTAACAGGAATAATTTTTGCGAAATCAACTTGCCAGAGTGGATGGTTGGCGGTAAGCTTAGGAACTGCTGTGTGCGTTCGTATAAGGTTTGCAAGCCCGATCCGATGCGTTATATCCGGGGCGCGAACCGTCCGATGATGTCATGCCTTCCTAGGAAGACAAATTCTGGCGTTAGACCCCACATTTGGAGAGCTTACAGGAACGAGGCTCTTTGCTCCTTGAACGGCACAGCGGTATTTTTTCTTTTTTTGTGTTCCATGTTTTTCTCCAACCAATCGCGATTTTTGATTCCCTTCGCATTTCCTAAACAATTTTCTGAAATTTTCTGTTTGTTGTGTTGACATTGTCGCCTATTTGACTAAGATCCGCGCCCCGACCGCTGGTCACCCCGCATTTTCTGCTTAACTTTACGTAACCACATTCTGCCATGAGCCCTACTTATCGTCCATCTAAGCGCACCCGCAAACAACAGCACGGTTTCCGTGCCCGCATGGCTACCAAAGGAGGTCGCGCGATCCTTAGCCGCCGTCGCCAAAAAGGCCGCAAACGCCTGATGGGCAAAGGTTGCGAAGTGCAATTCAAACGCCATACTCAACAACATACTTCACATTAATTGAAGTCTCTTCCCCGCTGATGCGCCTTCCTCGGAAGCACACCATGAAAAAGCGGGCCGACTTCCAGAAGGTCCGCGAGACCGGCCGCTCCAAAGCTGGCCGGTTTCTCGTTTTAAGCACATTGGAAGATAACGAGCTGCCGCATTTTATGGTTGCCTTCATTACCACCAAAAAAGTCGGCAAGGCCCATGATCGTTCTCTCCTGCGCCGTCGATTCCGTAGCATCGTGCAAGCCCATTGGCCTCGCGTGTGCCCCTCACTCCGCTATCTAGTGATCATTGCCCGCTACAATACGATCACCGCCACATATGCCGAGTTGGAACAAGATTGGTTGAAAATTGCCACAAAGCTTGGCATGCTTCGCCCGCTCACCACGCCCACCTCATGACCCATGCTTTCTCGGGCCACCACCCATCTGATACGTCTGCTCATCCGCTTCTACCAGCGCTTGATCAGCCCGGCGCTGAAAGTCGCTTTCGGCCCGCATTCGGGGTGTCGGTATCAACCGACCTGCTCGCATTATTTTTTACAAGCCGTCGAGGTTCACGGTCCGCTGCGCGGTTCATGGCTGGGGCTACGGCGCATTCTCCGCTGCCATCCCTGGGGTGGTTTCGGCGAAGACCCGGTGCCACCTCTTTCTCACTCACATCATTCTCCTAACCATCATTCTTGATTCTTATGTACGATAAAAAAACTTGGGTCGTCGTCACCCTGTGCAGCGTCCTGCTCGCCTTTCTGTTTTTCGATTCCCAGAAAAAAGCACGTATCGCTTACGAGGCAGAACAAAAACAGAACGCTTACCTGAAGCAGGCCGAAGAAGCGAAAAAGGCCGCCGACCCCGTGGTAGCCAATCCTACCGACCCCGCCGCGCCAACTCCCGAAATTCCCGCCAAGGTCGAGGAAAAAACCGTTACTCTGGAGACCTCGGAAGTATCCTTCGTGCTCACCAATATCGGTGCGGGCATCAAGTATGCAGCGCTGAAACATCAGTTCGAGGTCGGCGATAAAAAAATCCCCATCCGTGTCAATCAAGAAGACATCAATCCTGTCGGCGCGCTGACCCGTGGCGTGAATACGACCGACTCGCTCGTTTATGCCTACATGCCGGACCAGTCCGTGCCGGAAAAGTCCGCCGTGTTCATCGCGAAAACCGCCGACGGCCTACTCGTCAAAAAAACCTATCGCATCATGGAAGACGCCAGTAAGCCGGGCGCGGCTTACTTGCTGGATTTCGATATCGTGATCGAAAACGCCAATACCACCCCGGTCAATCTCAGCCAGTGGACTCTCGCATTAGGATCCACAGGACCGATTCACGCGAAGGAATGGCCGAATCAGACGACCTACTTTTTCCACGATGACGGCACCTACGAATACATCGAAGTGCCCGAATTCAAAGGCGGGATTTTCGGTAGCGATAAGGCATCCGACGAACGCGTCATGAAAAACGTGGAACTCGCTGGCGTCTGCGATCAGTTCTTCACCATTGCCCTGCAAACGAAACAACCTTACGCCAGCAGCCTGGTCGCGTCTCCTTACGACATCCGTTTTGCCGATGTGGAAAAACCACTGCAAGGCGTGAGTGCTCACTTGCGCTTGCCCGGCGAGTCGCTCGGTCAAGGCGAACAGAAAAAGATCAGCTACCAGATCTACATGGGGCCCAAGAACAACAACATGCTTCGGAAGATGGGCGAAAAATGGGGCAATATCATGAACTACGGGTGGTTCTCTCCCATCAGTCGACTGCTTAACTGGGTGCTGCACTGGATTCACGAAGTGATAGCCAAAGTATCTAACACTTGGTCCTGGGGCATCTCGATCGTCTTGCTCACCCTCTGCGTGCGCACCGCGATCTGGCCGCTTTATAACAAATCGAATCGCTCGATGAAGCGGATGGCCAAGCTCAAGCCTGAGATGGACAAGATCAAGGAAAAATACCCTGACGATCCGACCAAGATGAATCAGGAGGTGATGAAGCTATACAAAAAATTCGGCGTCAACCCCATCGGCGGCTGCCTGCCCATGCTGCTGCAAATCCCCATTTTCTTTGGCTTCTACCGCATGCTGCAATACGCGGTTGAGCTTCGGCACGAACCTTTTCTATGGTGGGTGCAGGACCTTTCTCAGCCTGATACCATCGGCCATGTCATGGGCTTTCCGATCAATCTGCTGCCCATCATCATGACCCTGACCAGCTTTGCCCAGATGGCGATGATGCCTAAGACCGGCGACAAGATGCAACAGCGCCTAATGATGTTCATGCCCTTCATGTTCCTCTTCTTCTGTTACTCATTTGCCTCGGCACTGGCGCTCTACTGGACCACGCAAAACCTCTTCACGATCTTCCAAACTTGGCTCACTGCTAAACTGCCCGAGCCGCAATTAAAGGAAAAAGAGGAAGATCCCAGCAAGCCGAAGAAAAAAGGTTTTATGGAGCGCATGATCGAAAAACAAGAGGAACTCCAGCGCGCCCAAGCCGCCAAATCCCAAGGCAATGCTTCTAACCTCCGCGACGTCACGCCCTCGAAAAAACGTCCACCCAAAACCGGTGGTTGATCGAGGTTTTCCTCAATTCTGACAAGCTCGCATCTTGAGGCAATCTGTGGTTGATGTTTTTTCACCACGTATTGCACAGAATGCACGGAGTGGGGAATTTTTTACAGAAGGAAAGAAAGGAAACGAAGGTTTCCAATACTCTGTTCCCTCCTGTCCCATCCACCTAGGACAGGAAAAAACTCCTCTTCATTCCGTGTGTTCCGTGCCCTCTGTGGTTGATTTTTTTCACCGCGCACACTGCCCCTATTTGATTGAAATTTTTCATCATTCCCCAGCGTTCTGATCTTTGTGTTCTCTGCCATTCATCACTGTTTTTCTCGCCGCTTTCGCCTTCGTGAACTGTCGCTCGTCGGCTCGATGATGCTGCTCATCGCTGGGATGACGGGTCTTTCCGCGCAGGACAGCACGCCTTTTCCGCAACCGCCTTCGATCAAGGGCTTGCAGGTGCAGATGGTCGATGACGCCATCGCTCTCGGCATTCATCACGCGGGAGTGAATATCAACATCACGGCTCTGGTGGATCGTGAAAAAAAACCGCAGAACCCGAAGCGAACGGTCGATGGATTCGAATTCAGTTTTCAGGAGAGCTACCTGAAAAGCCTCGACCGCCAGATCAAGCCGCTCTCGGACAAAGGCATTCTCATCTATCTCATCGTCATCGCTTACCCTTCCAAAAATCCTGACATCGATGGGCTGGTGATCCATCCGGACGCGCGCAAGGATTACAAGTACACCGTGGGTGGCTTCAATGCGGCAACGCCAGAAGGCAAGGCATGGCTCCGCGCGGTCAGCGAGGAAATGTCATCGCGCTGGAGTGGTGCACGCCCCGAATGCGGCAGGGTCTGGGGCTGGATCGTGGGCAATGAGGTGAACTCTCACTGGATGTGGTCAAACATGGGTAAAAAATCGTTAGATCAAGCCACCTCGGCTTACGCTGGCGCTTTTCGCATCATTCATAACAGCGTGCGCGCGGCATCAAAAAACGCGAGACTCTACGTTTCCTTCGATCACCACTGGGGCGTAGGCATGCATGGTATCAGTGCGGAGGAAGCCGTGGGAGGACGCGCGTTTCTCGATTCCTTTGCCAAACTCACTAACGATCTCGACTGGCATGTGGCGTGGCATCCGTATCCCGAGGATCTCGGCAATCCACGAGCGTGGGCTGACAAAACAGTTACTCATGATGACAACTCGAACAAGGTCACGTTCAAGAATCTGGAAGTTCTGTGCCGTCATCTGCGCCAACCGCAACTCCTTTACGAGGGAAAACCACGCCGCGTGATTTTGTCCGAGCAGGGATTTCACACACTACTCACCCCCGAGGGCGAATCGCTGCAAGCCGCAGCGTTTGCCTATGCTTGGGAAAAATGCAGACGCCTTCCTCTGGTAGATGCTTTCATTTACCATCGCCATGTCGATCATGCCAAGGAAGGCGGCCTGCGACTCGGACTGTGGCGAAATGCCCCGCATTCCATCGCTGATCCTCACAGCAAAAAACAAATCTGGAACTTACTGCAGAAGGCGGGCACTCCTGAGTGGGATGCAGCGGCGGCACCCTTATTGCCGGTTACGGGACTTACGTCTTGGAGTGATCTGGCAAAAGAATAACATTCCGCTTATGCCTCCTTGGATTGAATATTCTGCCTGCGCGGTCTGCGCGATCTCAGGTGTTCTGGCCGCTGAGGGCAAACGCATTGACCTCTTCGGTGTGCTGGTGCTGGCACTGGTCACGGCGGTGGGCGGAGGCACCATTCGCGATATCTGTCTCGACACACAAGTCTTCTGGTTGAAAAATCCAGGAACGATACTCGCCTCCACCCTGGCTGCGCTATTCGCTTTTCTTGCCGTGCGCTACATCTGCATGCCCAGCCGCGCCTTATTGATCGCCGATGCCTTCGGTCTAGCTATGTTTGGCATCGTGGGCACGGAAAAGGCTCTCATTCTCGGGGCCAGCAAAGTAGCAGCTATTCTGCTAGGCATCGTCACTGGTGTGGCTGGTGGAGTCCTTCGTGATGTCCTCCGCAGCGAAATCCCTTGGGTTTTTCGAGCAGAAGTGCATCTATATGCAACCACCGTTTTTGTAGGATCAATCGTTTTTGTATTGCTTGATAGTTGGTTTCCTCATAATGAAAGCAACCGGTTCATTGGTATGCTAGCGATCTTGTTGCTGCGATTGCTTGCGATGCACTTCGGTCTTCGCCTCCCAGCCTTCCGCATGCGCGCGCATTGATTTGTTTATTTCAAAATACTAGATGAATCTGTTAGAAAATTTGCGATTCTGCTTTTCCATCCCATGCGCTTTGCTCTGGATGATTATGTGCGCAAATCCATGTCGAGCAATCACACTAAACGCAAAGGACTTTGGCCTTATCGCCGATGGCAAGTCCGATGACGGTCCTGCAATTTTGAAATTAATCGATGCAGCCAAAGCCTCTGCTCAACCAGTGACTCTCGTCTTTCCTCCTGAGAAAATCATCTTCGCCGCCACCGCACGGAAAGGCTATTTGTTTTCCCTGCGCGACTGCCATAACATCGCTATCGATGGCAATGGCTCCACATTTCTGTTAGATCCCAGCATCCGTATGGCCGACATGCATTTCGCCCGTAATGTTGTTCTGAAGCATTGCAATGTCGACTTCACCACAAGCATGTTTGCCGAGACGACTGTGCGGGCCGTTGATACCGCACGAAGTTTCGTCGATGTAAGCCTTCGCGATGCTGGCGATGCCATCGACCTAGGCGGTCCCACAAAGCAAGAGGGAGAGCAATGGTTTGGTGGATTTCTCTGGTGTGAAAACGGCACTCACCCGAAAGCCGCTAGGCATTTTGCCGTGAAACGTGTGGATAAACTCGAGAACGGCCTGATGCGCGTGCATTATGGTGAAGGGACGTTCAGCAAATCCATCGCGGACACCATCATTCCCGGAAAAACGGCTTTCAGTGTGCCGCGTGCCGGAGTCGCTCATCGTAGTGGCGCGGGTGCCCTGTTTGAAATCCATGATGCCACGGACGTGACACTGGAGAAAGTCCATGTCTGGGGCGCACCATGGTTTACTTTCAGCATCTATCGCTGCGAGGGAACTTGTCGATTCATCGATGTTGATGTGAAACCCAAACCTAACAGCCAGCGACTCATGAGCGGTTGTCGCGATGCCTTCCACGTCACCGCAAACCGCGCGAAGCTGTTGTTCGAGGGATGCGATACCGGCGGCATAGGCGACGATGACTACAACTTCTGCGTTCTATCATCCTCGATCCGTAAAGTCGTTTCACCTAACGAAATCATCATCCGCCAAAAATTCCCCATCCAATACAATCCCATGCGCGTTGGCGAAACTTTGCAGGTGATGAATGCGGAAAACATCGTGCTGGGCAGTGCAAAAATCACGCACTACACGGAAACATCACCCAAAGACGGCAGCGCTATCGTGTCAGGCGGATCTTGTCCGGAAGTAACCGTAAGCCTCGATCGTACTATCACTGGGCTCAGCTCAGGTCTTACCGTTTGGGCGAAAGAAGCCGCGAATCCTGATACCACGATGCGGCATTGCACCACCACGTTCAGCATCCGCGCACAGACCTCCTTGAAGATCGAAGATTGCCAATTAAGCTGCTACATCACCTCGTATGGTATGTCTGCACGACAGGAAAATGTCGAGGGACCAGGTCCGGAATCGATTTGGATCAAAAACACAAATTTCCTCACGGGTCGCGGCTCAGGCTACTTCGCACAAAGTGGCGGCGCCGGACCGCTGGAACACACCCGCATCCAGAACATCCACATCGAAGGCTGCACCTTCCACGCCCCGCTGCGCATCACCAAGGCGCGCACTATTACCCTGCTCAACAACCGTTTCCATGGTGAGGCGAGCATTGGGGAACATCGATCGCTCGAAATGCGTGGTAACACAAAAAACAGTCATCCGTTTCTCCTACAGCAAAAACAAGAGGAATAACGAGAGAATGCCAGAGACGACAAACCTCTCCGCTTGCTCACAATATGCTTTTCCCATAAGCATTTATCCCCTATCCTCGAAGCGCTATGTGGAAAGGTCGTTTTACGCAGGATACTTCATCGTTGGTGCAGCAGTTTGGTGAGTCGGTTTCGTATGATTGGCGCTTATTTCCTCACGACATCGCCGGTTCCATCGCCCATGCCCGAGCCCAGAAAGTGGCAGGCTATTTGACCGAGGAGGAATTTTCCGCGATCGAAGCCGGACTGCTAGACATCCGTGCCGACATTGAGGCCGGGCAGTTCGAATTCAAAACCTCGCTGGAGGACATCCATATGAACATCGAGTCCGAGCTGACACGCCGCATCGGGCCGGCAGGTGCGAAGCTCCACACCGCACGTTCGCGAAATGATCAGGTGGCGACCGATACCCGACTCTATTGTCGCACACAGATTGACGCTCTGGTAGAAAGCCTCCGCGGCCTACAGCGGGCTTTGGTGAATCGGGCGGAAGCCTATGCTGAATCGGTCATGCCCGGCTACACCCACCTGCAACGCGGTCAACCAGTCACGGCCGGTCACCATTTTCTTGCCTACGTGGAAATGCTCGAGCGCGACGCCTCGCGCCTCCTCGATGCGCGCAAGCGCCTCAACATTTCGCCTCTCGGTTCGGGAGCATTGGCGGGTTCCACCATCAACCTCGACCGACATGCAATCGCGGCTGAGTTAGGCTTCGATAGTGTCACGACCAACTCGATGGATGCCATCGCCGATCGCGACTACATCGCTGAAATTTTGTTTGTGATCGCCCTGTGCGGCGTTCACCTTTCACGCCTCAGCGAGGATCTCATTCTCTGGTGCAGTGCGGAGTTCGCCTTCGCCGCTCTTGCGGATGCGCACACCACTGGCTCATCGCTGATGCCGCAGAAAAAAAATCCCGACGTCTGTGAACTGACACGTGGGAAGACCGGTCGCCTCGTCGGTAATCTTGTCGCCATTCTCACCGCCATCAAAGGACTGCCACTTACTTACAACCGCGACCTGCAAGAGGACAAAGAGCCGCTTTTTGATTCCATCGATACCCTGCACCTGACACTCGCTGTGAATACCGAAATGATGCTCGCACTGACCTTGCGCGAGGATGTTTGCGCGGCGGCAGCGGCGGATCCTATGTTGCTTGCTACCGACCTCGCCGACTACCTAGTGAAAAAAGGAGTGCCCTTCCGTCAGGCGCATGAGTTGGTAGGAAAAGCGGTAGCATTGGCTATCGAAACGAAAACGCCTCTAGACAAAATCGATCTCACCACCATCAGCGAGCACTACGGCAACGACACCGGGGAAATTTTCCATCTCAAACGCGCTCTGGATGCTCGCACCAATCCCGGATGTCCGAACCCACGCATTGTGCGTGAGCAAATCGCGCGTTGGCAGAAACTCCTGAGTGTCTAACGAATGAACCTGAAGTTCGACCCTGTTGACGTCGTCGGCGCCGGATGCTGGGACATGCTCTCGCGCCTATTTCTGTTCATCACGGCGATTTTCATCGGCTGCGGCATCGGCTCGTGGTCGCTGCATGTGGATGAAATCTTTTCCTCTCCCGAAGAGCCGCTCTTTATGTTCCTCATCGGGCCCGTTTACCTACTATCATCCTGGGCCGTGATTTCCCTGCCACTTCTCCTGGCGTTTCTGGGGATTTTTGTCCGCACGGAAAAAGAACTCGCTCCGCGCTGGGCTGGGCTCGCCATCAGCATGGCGATTTTTTGCCTCTGCGGTTATTTCAAGGAGGCCCACTGGATCGCATGGCCGCTGTGCTTGCTACTTTGTGCCATGCTCGCCACCGCGACGTGGTTCTTCATGCAGTGGTCGCGCAACCACTGGATTCAGGAAATGGCGGAACTCAAGGCCGAGAATCAACAACGCCGGTTAGAGCTTCAGGAAAAATTCGGTACCGTGGCGACAAACATGTATAGCGACGATGAAGCCTGAGGCCCTCCAACAACTCAAGATCTCCGCGAACTTCGCCGTCTCGGCGGATGGGAAAATTTCGTCGTTAGATCACCGACCTTCCGGCTGGACCTCGCGTGCCGATTTCCTTCGCCTTCTTGCACTGCGTCGCGATGCCGATGCCATTCTGATCGGGCGGCGGACCTTATTGATCGACAACATGAGCCTCACGGTGCCTGACGCCGCGCGTCAACCACTGCGCTGCATTGCCAGCGCCTCTGGGGCTCTCACTGGGGAGGAAAAAGTCTTTCGCACACCGGGTGGTGCCATCCATCTCTGGTGCCAAACAATGCCTACCCCTGATCTCCCCGACACAACGCTTCATCATGGGTCAATGGAAAATTTTTTGTTAGAACTTCATCAGCAGCACGGCGTGCAGCACCTCCACTGCGAGGGCGGCGGCACGCTGTTACGTCAGTTGTTAGAAATTGATTGCCTCGATGAACTACATCTCACCTGGGCGGCACATACCTTATTCGGCGGAGCAGAGGCACCGACGTTGTCAGGAGTGCCGGGCATTCCTCTCTCGCAATCACGCCACTTCCAGCTCGTGCATTTCGAGCCACTGGAGTCCGAGGGTGAAGTATTTTTAAGCTATGTGCGGGGCGATGCCGCACATCAATGAGCGGCTTTTTCCTCGACGTGGCTGTCACCATGGGCCTCGCCATGCGCACCATGAGCGTCACCATGATCCGCACCGTGGGATTCATGCAGCACTTTCACGTCTTCAAACTTGTGACGCTCACAGGACGTGACGCCGAAGGATGTGAGAGACAAGAATAAGAGGGCAAATTTCATCGCGGCGCAGTATTAGACCAGCGCAGCCCGCTTGGCAATAGCAGAGACGGAAATTTTTCGTTCGCCGCGCAGCCATTCCCCCACCACCTCCGCCGCCCGCTCATGCGCTCCAGGACCGCCTAACAACTCGGCTGTCTCTTGCAGTCGAGCGATCATCTGCTCACGATCATCTCCGCTTCTAAGCAATCGACGCAATTCTTCGACAATCTTGTCAGATTTTGCATCCGACTGAATTAGTTCTTTCACCACCGCCCTGCCCGCGAGGATGTTGACGAGGCCGATAAAATCAATTTTCACTAACATCTTGCCAAGCCAATAGGTAGGCCAAGCTACCTTATAAATGAGCACATACGGCAAACTAAAGTAAGCTGCCTCCAATGTCGCTGTCCCGCTGGCAATCACCCCACACATCGCCCGTTGCATCAGGTCGAGACTACCACCATCGGTCACCTCGACCGCATTGCCCAGACCGCGCGATCGCACTTGCTCACGCATCATCACGGCTAATTTGGGAGACGCAGCTGGCGCAGAAAATCGCAGAGAAGCGTCATCCGCCAGCAAATTCTCTGCAGCATCAAGCATGACAGGAAACAGACGCGTAACTTCGCGCTCGCGGCTGCCAGGAAACAATCCCAATAACTTCTCCGCACGCTGATGAGGCGCGCGCGCCGCTTCTAACTCGTCGACCAAGGGGTGCCCTACAAATGTGGTGCGCAGTCCTGCAGAGGAAAAAATTTCATGCTCGAACGGAAAAAGACACATCATCTCATCGAGAGTCCGTGCCATCATCGGGATGCGACCGCGATTCCAAGCCCAAACTTGAGGGCTGATATAGTAAATGATTTTGATCGCCGGATGCCGTTGTTTCACCGCTTTCGCAAAGCGCAAATTGAATCCGGGATAATCAATGAGCAGCAACACCTGGGGCTGCAGATCGGCAATTTCCTCCAGCATTTGCCGAAATTGTTCCCGAAACCAGCGATAGTGCTTGAGAACCTCCCAAAGCCCCATCACCGCCGCGTCTTCCACCCAATCTCGCAACTCGCCGCCCGCCATTTCCTTCATCTGCGGGCCGCCGGCGCCCCCGATCCGCAAATCGGGACATGACAACCGCAATGCTCGCAGTAAGCCAGCTCCATGCGCGTCTCCACTCAATTCCCCAGCGATGACGTATAGCGAAGTTGGCATCCGCGCAAACGTTATCAATCACCTGCATCGACGTCCACTCTCAAACCAACGGAAAATGCAAATTTCCGATTGATTTTCTTGGCAATGAGGAGCAATCTTTTTCTTGCACATGTCCGATCCATCTTCACAACCATTACCCATTGGCGAAATCGTCCAGGGTCCAAGTGCTTTCGAGCAATTTTTGGAGAATCACCAAAAATTGATCGCTGTATCTGCCGTAGCCATCGCTCTTAGTATCGGTGGATTCATGGTTTACCGCACGATTCAAAAGGACCATGCGGCTGATGCAGGTGCCGCTCTCTCCGCTGCCAAAGACATTGCGGCATTAGAAAAAGTCAAAGTCGATTTCTCTGACACGCCCTCCGCCATCACGGCCGCCGTGGGAATCGCGGACAAGCTCTGGAGCAACGGCCAGCAGGATGAAGCCATTTCTACGCTGCGCGAAATCATCGAGAAATTCGCCAATCACCCCGCCGCCGTCGTTGCTCAAAATGCACTTGGGTATCGATTGCTGGCCCAAGGGAAAACAGACGATGCAAGCCAAGTATTCCAGGCCGTGATTGATCGTGAGGACGGTCGCTATCTCGCCCCCGCAGCCACCATCGCACTGGGTGATATCGCCAAAAAGTCCGGTGATCTTGAGAAAGCCGCATCGCTCTACAAAAAAGTTTCCTCTGAGTATAACGACAGTCCTTTTGCTACTGTCGCGGCAGATCGCACCAAGTTTCTGAACTTTACTGCACCAGTGGAGGTCGAGCCACCTCCCGCAGTCACCGAGCCACCTGCTAGCCTCACCAAGCCTGACGATCTCCCAAGCACAAATCCTTCTAACGCTAATCCTTTACTCGAAAATCTGAATCAATCTGGCGCAAAAGCTGAGCCAGAAGCTACCCAGCCTACCACACCTGTCACGCCACCCTAATCACACAACCACTCACCTACCCTTTCTATGTTCCAAAAAGTCATTGGTAAAAATACAAGCGAGCCAAGTCCATCCAGCACCACGCCCATTCAGCCCACACCTGCTTCTCCTTCACCCATCCATCCCGGACACTTGGGTGGCAACCCGTCGTCCGTTTCTTCAGCACCAGCCCCAGTTCGCGCCACAGCCGCAGCTACTCGCAACGTGCTCTCCACAGATGTCGAGGTCAAAGGAATTCTGAAGTTCACTAACGACTTGATCGTCGATGGCCGGATCGAGGGTGAAATTCACTCGGATGGTAATCTCACCATCGGAGAAAATGCTCGCATCAAAGCGGAAATCCGCACGGCTACCGTTATCATTCACGGCAAAGTCCACGGTAATATCACGGCAACCGATCGCGTCGACCTCAAAGCTGGTGCGGAAATCGTCGGCGATATCAAGTCAAAGGTTCTATCGATGGAAGCCGGAGCCGTATTTGTGGGCAAGTCCACCATTGGTGCCAGCGCACCTGCAGCGAACACTCCCGCATCGGCACCCGCTCCTGTCGCCAAGACCGCAGAGAAAGCGTAAGTGATGCATCCATTTATCATACCCACACGTTTTTCACGTGTGGGTATTTTTTTACTCATAACGATCCCGCCGCTTTGATATCTAGATAGCGGTTTGCTACGCTTACAGCAAGTTGGTTCGCCGTGGTATCGAGAGTGAGTATGCCATGCGATTGCAAATGAGCTAGCACGTCTTTGCGCTCGCCCATGTATTGTCGCGCCGCCACATGCTGCAGTGCCGATGAAAAATCCGTAACAGGATTTTCAATCGCATCACGCACCGAGCCCTCGCACAAACTGGCTAACAAAACCAAATGCCTAGCCTGGAGGGACCGCAATGCAGGAATGATCTCCTCCGCATCTTCCCCACGCAGGTTGGTCATCACGATGACCAGTGCGCGACGCTGGAATCGCATCATCAAACGCTCTGCCGCTTCGCTGAAATCACTGGGAGCCTGTGATGTTTCCGCATCATACAAATGCTCGAGAATTGTTGCCATAGAGTGAATCCCTTTGACAGGTGACAACCAACGATCCGCCCCACCAAAACTCTGCACCGCAATGTGGTCACCCTGCCGTAGCGCGACATAACTCACCATCAACAACGCATTGAGGCAGTGATCAAAATGCTGTGCTTCACCGTCTAAAGCCCGCATGCGGCGACCACTATCTAACAAAAAAACAACCTGCTGATTGCGTTGCTCTTGATAATCACGACTGATCAGTTGCAATCGACGTGACGTGGATTTCCAATCGATCTGTGATAGACTGTCGCCTTGTCGGTAATCGCGTAGTTGATGAAAATCACGACTACTACCGCTGCGAGGTCGTCGCACAATGCCCATCTGGTCTTGCCGATGCTGTGTTGCCAATAACGAGAGACGCATCACAGGCGCGTAATTCGGGTAGACTTTCACCTGTTGCTCCAATGGCACATCATAAGCACGCCAAGATAAGCGCAGCGGTCCCAGCACTCGGAGGTTCACCGTATGAAATGTCGATTCACCTCTCTGAGAGATTGTCGCATGATAACGCACATGTGCGGTGATTCCGGCCGGGATCTCTCCTTGCCACGGCATGGCAGACGCGTCGGCCTCGGCGGGAATGCCATCAAAAACGATCACACGCAATGCGTTACGGTTGGGATTGTGAAGACTGAGATGGATTTCCCCTTTTTCTCCTACCGCAAAACGATTCGGTAACTCGCGTGTGATAGACAAGGGGCGATGAGTAAACAGCATGACAGTATCAATCAGCCAGAAGCAAAGCAACGTCGCGCCTAAGCATAGCCATAGCGCTGCAAAGCTTGGCAAAAAAGCAACGGGAATCGAACTCAACGCCCATGCCAACAGCACTTGCATGCCGAACCGTGAGGGAGTCACCATCAGAGGCGGGGCGCTGGAACGTTTTCGATGATGCCACGCAGAATATCATCCAATACCTGTCCACTGATGGAAATTTCTGGAGTCAACTGCACTCGATGCCGCAGCACAGGCAGGGCTACAGCTTTGATGTCGTCAGGGGTAACGAAACGTCGCCCGTTCATGACCGCGAGCGCTTTACCGACGCGCACGAGACTGATCGCACCGCGTGTGCCAGCACCTAACGAAATGGCACGAGATTCACGTGTTGCCCGCACCAGATCAACGGCATAGGCAATGAGCTCGTCCACCGCCTGCACCTGCGCCGTTTCCTCCTGAGCTCGAATGATGTCTTGCACGGAGCAAACCACACGCAAGGACGCGAGCGAAGAAGATTGCCTTACGGATGAAGCCATGGAGACGATGCTGGATTCATCGATGTGATCGGGATAATCGATCATGATCTTCATCAAAAAGCGATCGAGCTGTGCTTCTGGTAAAGGATAAGTTCCTTCGTGCTCGACCGGGTTCTGCGTTGCCAACGTCATAAAGGGAGCACTCAGCGTCAAGGTCTCTCCGTCGATAGTCACCTGCTGTTCCTGCATCACCTCTAGCAATGCGGCCTGAGTCTTTGCAGGAGCTCGGTTGATTTCATCAGCTAACAACAAGTTGCTGAACACAGGACCCTTGCGCAGCTCGAATGACTGGCTTTTCATATCGTAGAGACGAAAGCCGGTAACGTCCGAGGGCATCAGGTCAGGCGTGAACTGAATCCGTCCGAAGCCCCCACCAAAAGTGCGCGCCAAAGCTAACACAAGGTGGGTTTTTCCTAGCCCAGGTTTTCCTTCTAACAGAACATGTCCCCCTGCCAGTAAGGCGGCGAGCACCTGACCAGCCACTTCATCCTGACCAATGAACACTTTTTTCAATTCCTCACGGATCTCGTGAAAAATGCGCGCCGCCTCGGGAGGAGGTTCGACGGGTGGAAGGTGGGAAATCTCCTCATTTATCGTTTCTTCATTCATGCAAATGCCTTTCGTATATGTTGTAAATCCGCAACAATGCGGGAGAATATCATGTTATCGCGGACCTTGGGGTCCGTCATCGCGCGCTCCACTCGCTCTACAGGAAGGTTCGCGCGCAGCGCCATCACGTCGAACAATCGCTCATCAAGCCTGCCGTTTTTCGTTTGCCAGTAATGGCACAGCTCCTGAATTTCCTGCCGCAGGGGTTGCAAGAGGGAATTCCCTTGATCTAGGCGCCAATGAAAATCGCCAATCATTTCCAAATGGTGATCATAGGCGCGGATTTGATCCTCACGCATCCCTCGTTGGAGCGGACCAAAGCGAGGAATGTGCCGCAGCAGCCACGCTATCATCCATACCACCACAGCAATCAATACCATCCACCCCTTTGTCCAAAGCAATCTCCAAAACGAGATGCCCACTCCACGCAGGAAAATGATTTTACCGACACGCTTCACTGACATCACATGACTGAGTAGCTCAATGTGCTCTTTCTGATCAATCCAACGGTTGCGCAACAAACGCGCATCACTGACCCAAGTCACAACTCCATCGCCCCACTCCTGCATCAGCAGTGCTTGGGCCTTTTTGTCCCCATCACGCACCACGACGCGCGATGTCATTTCAATCTCATATGGTTCATCTTGAAATTCGACTGTATCGTATTTTTGTGGTGTATCGACAAATTCGATATTTCCATTCATTCGTTTGGCCCAATCGATTAGAGGATCTGGCAATTCAACCGCTGTAGACCAAGAGTCCCAATCGCTGGAATACATATCGGCGTGATCAAGCAAAATGATCGCATGACCTCCCTGCTCGACCCATTGTTCCAATTGATCGATACTGAATCGGCTTGCTAACTGATCTGCCGTCAAAAGGATCATCGCTTCAGAATCATCGAGCGCTGGCCAAGAAGACTGCACCACCAGAGCTTCTTCATCATGCTGCTCCACGAAACGCTCGAACGCCAAATACGGATTGCTGCGCGCTTTCCCGCGGTAGCCGACCTCCCGCTCTTTCTCCACCCCTTTTTCGCAATGCGCGAGACAAAGGACACCGAAAAGAATCATCAAAAGTCTCACCATCATGAAGACCTCCTTCCTGCAAACGGCCATCGGTGGCACAAGTCCGCCCATGTTTCCTGTGAAGGGAATGTTTTCGCATACGCCCCCAAGACCCAGGCCTGCGTTAGCGTCTGAAAATACGATGCATGCGGATGGTGTATCTCTATCACCCGACTCAGGCAGTCACCCTCGGTATCAGACTCTTGAATGGCCACGCCTGCCTGATCGATCCACCACGCGAGCGCACCACGGTAGAGAAGGCTCATGGCTGGTAAACTGTTCCCTGCAGACCAAAATTCTTGTGCCTTGGCCAGTAAATCTTCTGGCAAAGAAGACGCGGTAACCTTCATTCCCATGACGACACGAGCTTTGTCCACAGCGACGGTTTTAATCGAATCACGCGACCGCATCCAGCGCGCGCGATATAATAACCAAGCGATGCCACCGAACAATACAAGCAGAAATACACCCAAAATTACATGTCCCAGTGCCTGAAACACCTCTAACAAAGCGGCAGGCGGCGTGAGGGAATATCCGCTGCTTGAAGACGACTGATAGTCCACATACTTCTCCTTGTGAATCGTAAAATCCTCATGACTTTTCACTTCCTCGATCATCTCACTCGCTGACAATGACTTGCCTGCTTCCTTTGCTAGAGCCATCGGAGCGTCAAACAACAACAGCAGACCCAGCAGAATGATGAAGTGATTTTTCAGACGATTCGCCATGCGCTTGAATGCGAGTTCGATGTCCCAGCCCTCGATCCACGTCCGACTGTTCACATAGAGCCCAAACCCAGCGCCCGTGATAAAGACATCCATCAAAGAGCAAGCCATCATGATGCAAGATATCAGCAACCACACATACCCGTGACTATCAAACAATCGATCGGGATCAAACGACTCTTCCCAACGTTCGCTCGCAGCCTCAGGCAAAAACATCAACCCGGTCATGAAGATGCCGAAAGCCAGCCATACCACTCCGAGTGCCGAAATCAGAGTTAACAGCAGAGAAGTGCCCTCACCTTTTCGCGTGATCAAGCTCATGCGCAGCCTGAATTTCTCCCCTCGAAGTCCCTCCAGTTCCTCGACCGCAGCCGATAGAGGTTTCCATGGCGAACAACGAGCCCAAAGCATGCGATAAAAAAATCGGCGACCCCATGCACGGGGGATCTCACGCCACAAGGCAGACCAGGAGGGATTTTCTCCAAAGAGACGGCGACTCAATTGATACAGAACCATGCGGCAGCCAACCCATTTGGCCCACAACAGCAGGATGATACAGAGAAAGGGAATCTCTCGCAGAGGATAGATCAGCGCTAACACCGGAAGCATGCAAAGCCACCAAAGACACCAACAACGCCAAAAATCACGTCGCGCCAGTGCCAGTCCCGAATCAACCGCTTCCCAGTCGGTGCGGGGACGAATCTCCATGGTGACATCTTCCAACTTCATGCGGCCCCCTCTTCCCCTCGCCTCCCTAAGGCGAGAAAATACACCACATGCAGAACCCAGAAAAAGATTCCCACACCGTATTTCCAGGCATCGGGCCATTCCCCCGCCGACCAAAACCCCTCGATCACGGCGGCCAAAGCCGTCATCAACGAGCCTCCAAACAACAAAGGCATTGCCTGAACGGTTGATTCGCGTAGTGCTCGTTTGCGAGGCAGTCGTCCGGGCTTAATCAGACCCAGCCCCATGCGCATGCCTGCCATCCCAACCACGCACATACCGAGCAATTCGAAGGAAGAATGACCACTGACAAAAGTCCAAAAAGAAGAGGGATTGCACGCATAATTGGCATAACCAGCAGATGCCCCGATCATTACACCATTGACCAGCAGAAAGAAGATCGTGCCCAGCCCGGCCAAAATCCCGCCGGCAAACAGACGGAAATCAATGCCCACATTATTCTGAATGTAATGCGCGAACATTTGGAAATTTGAACCAAACTGGGAGCGTAAGTGCGTGACCTGAGAAGCGCCATCGCCACCATACATTCTTTCCATACTCGCCATACCCTCTTGGCCCAGAATGCTTTGCACCCAGCTGATGTCGAAGTAAACCGATACCATCAATCCAAAAAAAGGGATCCAGAACAGCGCATTGCTCAGCCAGAACAAACGCCACTCGCGCCGAACTACCTGAGGAAATGTGAATAACAAAAAGCGCGCGCAGGTCTCCAACCCGACCGAGCGTCCCCGATAAAGAATTTTATAGCCACGGATCACACGGTCGTTCAAGCCATGCACCAAGCGCTGCCCATACATCCGATGCTGTGCCAGGGCCAAGTCTGCACACACTTGGCGGAATAAACGAGGTAGCGAGCGCACATCCACGCCCTGCTGCTTCTTCTCCACCGCTGTCATCAGCACATCCATCTCACACCAGCGCGGCGCATTTTTTTTTTCAAAACTCCCCGGTGTCATGGCATTTCAATGTCGCTCGTCGCGAACACATGTCATGTCAGCACATTCACGCCGTGTCGTCCATGGCAAATCCCCAATGAGTCGTATTTCAGCCATGGTTCAAGATCACAATCACGCCTTGCTATGTCTAACAAAGCCTTACCATGTCCTTGAGAAATTGCCCCCAAAGATAAAAAAGCCCTTTGGTGCTGTAGCTAAAATAGCCATCTCCTGCGAATTCTATAATTCCGTGATCGAGGTTGTGCTCGATCATTTCCTGCATTTCCTCCTCGATCATTTCCTCCAAATGATCTGGATCGATAGCGAGCAACTGATCCGAAACGAGTCCGCATTTCCTCAGATGATCATGATGGCTGTTGAGAATCTGGCGAAAGCAGTGACGCGTGCAAGGAACATGATTCCATCGAAATTTTTTCGGATATTTCAGTGTGGGAGCAAAGGGATAGTTGGTGGTGCGAAGCAATACTCCTTCTTGCGTGATGGAGGTAATCGATACAAAGGAAAACACGACATCCGACTGCTCACACAGGCAAAGAGTAGCCACAGTCTTGCTGTCAGCATGAAAGAACAAACGGTAATGCTGTTTCATTCCTGACCACTCCCAGGCGCAGTCAGAAGTATGCTCAAAATGTTCCCGCTCCATCGTCTCGACGGTCTCCTGCGCGTTGGGGAAAAATGCGGGATTCGGGGCCGAGCGGTAGCGAAGGCGATTATCCATGGGCAACTTCATGCGCTTCACGCGAGTGAGGAGCTCGAACCATGGCAGAAAAAACCACAGTACCACGCCTAAGACCCCGCCCCACCAGGCACCGATCAAAAAATAAAAGAGCGTGTAGCTGGCACCGAGAAATGCAATGGCGCCCAGCTTTCTCACCCAGGCTCTGCGTGCTGTTCGCAGAGCAAACGCGATCAATAAAATTCCTAGAACGATGAGGCAGGGCCGCATATGGGTGGCTTTTTTGGGATACGGTAAGATTTGACCTACAACGCTACTACCTATCGATCAGTTTCTCTGTTTGTCCAGTAAAGACTCGCCTCTACTTTAGAGAATTTTTTCGAGTATTTCATTCATGCGGGAAGCCAACTGCTGCGGGTGCTCCACCAACCCTGCTGATAGCATGGCTTGATCAACCAATTGTTGCGCGACCAACCCGGCAATTTCAGGCTTTTCCGTGCGCAGTGATGCAAGTTTCTTCACCAAGGGATGACGTGGATTGATTTCCAACACGGGCTTTACCGATGGTATCTCCTGCCCCATCGCCTTCATCATGGCACGCATCTGAGGATTCGGAGAGTCCTCCGGAACCAATGCTACCACGGGACTTCCGATCAAACGCATCCCAGTTTTGACTTCCTTCAGCTGCTCTCCCATGGACTCCTTCCACCACGATTGCAGGGCCTCGACATCACTCGCCGCCATGGACTCGCCCTCGAGCGCTGTCTCTTCTAATTCAATGTCCGCTTGGTCGGCCCGAACGAGTTTTTTATCACGATAATTACCGAGCGATTCGAAAACAAATTCATCTACGCCTTCGGTGAAGTAGGCCACTTCCAACCCACGTGCTTTGAAAGCTTCCAAGTATGGTCCAGATTCCATCACGGCACGACTGGTGCCCGCGAGATAATAAATGTCGCTTTGCCCATCTTTCATTCGCGCGATGTAGTCATCGAAAGAACTCAAGGAGTCGCCCTCTGTCATCGAGCTCTCGAAGCGCAACAGCCCCGCCAGTGCCTCACGGTGCTCATGCGAGCTGACGATGCCCTCTTTGATAAATCGCGAGAATCCTTGATAAAAATCACGATACGGCTCGGGATCATCCGAAGCTTTTTTCTCCAAAAATTTCAGTAACCGCTTCGTCACCACTTGCCCGAGTTTTTTGACCAAGGCGCTGTCCTGCATCGATTCACGTGAAATATTCAGCGGCAGATCAGCAGAGTCAATCACCCCTCGCACAAAACGCAGCCACTCTGGCAATAAGCCTTCTGGTTGCGGGTCAATCAGCACGCGTTTGCAATACAAAGCCACACCTGGTTGCACCGCTCCGAAACCAAAACGCTCCTGATTTTCCTCAGGGAGAAACAAGAGAGCGTGGATGTCGAGAGGGGCATCAGCGGTAAAGTGCATGGTGAATCGCGGCTTGTCCCATGCCTTTGCGGTGAATTGATAAAAATCCTCGTATTCCTTATCGCTCACCTCGCCCTTCGCTTTCAGCCATAGTGCCTCCACTTGATTCACCCGCTCGCCGTTGAGCAGAATCGGGAAGGCAACAAAATTGGAGTATTTGTTCAGCAAATCCTTGATGCGCGACTCTTTAGCGTATTCGGCATACTCCTCTTTCAGGTGAATCACCATGCGCGCACCTCGCGATTGGGACTCCACTTCTTCGATCTCATAGCCCTCTCTTCCATCGCTAGACCAGCGCAGGGAAGGCTCTCCGGTGCGCCATGAATGAGTGAAAACATCTACGCGATCGGCAACCATGAAAACGCTATAAAATCCCACGCCGAACTGACCGATCATCCCACCATTCTGCGTGCCCTTTTCTTTCATGTTTTGCAAAAAGGCCTTGGTGCCAGAATGAGCGATCGTGCCGAGGTTCTGCACCAATTCTTCGCGAGTCATACCAATGCCACGGTCTGCGATGATCAACTGACGATTTTCCTCGTCTGTGGTGATCTCGATTTGCAAAGGCTGCTCGGGCTCGTAAATGTCAGACTCAGTCAACTGCAGTAGCTTGAGCTTTTCGAGCGCATCAGAGGCATTTGACACCAATTCACGAGTGAAAATTTCCCGGTCGGTGTAGAGGGAATGAATGACGATGTCCAATAATTGTCTAACTTCCGCTTGAAACGACTGATGTTCGCAATTCATAATGATAGGTTCGGTAATGCGTGGAAAAAATAGCGATCTTTCTCGATCACGCAAGTCCGCATTTGCGAAATCTCATGGTCGCCGTAGCGAATTTCGCGAGAATCGAAGTGACACAAGCAAGGCGATCGTTTACATTGTTTCCACATGGCGGATATTGGCAAATGGATCGCGGAGCACTGGAGCAATGCAGTCGAGATTTTGATACTTGCGCTGGGTGTCTATCAAATTTTTCGCGCTTTCAAATCGACTCGTGGCGCACGCATACTTGTCGGTCTGGCTTCGATCTTGATTTTCCTCACGCTGATCTCGCAACTGTTTTCCTTCCAAGTCATTGGCTGGATTATCACCCGAACGGCAGCAGCTCTCGCGTTGGCATTGATCGTCATTTTCCAACCCGAATTGCGCAACGCGCTCGCCAAGCTCGGCAGCAGTCGGTTGTTCCTATTTTCTACCAATCGCAAACTCGCCTTCCTGGAAACATTTGCGGATGCCGTCATCACGCTCTCGAAAAAACGCATTGGCGCACTTTTCGCGATCGAGAGGGGCATCAGCCTGCGGCAGTACTTGGACACGGGGGTGAAAATGGATGCCATTTTTTCACCGGAACTCGCCCTCGCCGTATTTCACCCGAAAGCGCCATTACACGATGGAGCCATGATCATTGCGCAGGATCGTGTCGCAGGAGCAGCCTGCGTTTTTCCTGTCAGTCAAAAAGAACTGGGAGATCGCTCAATCGGCCTCCGCCACCGCGCGGCGATTGGTGTCTCAGAAGAATCTGACTGCGTTGTGGTGATTGTCTCCGAAGAAACCGGCACGATCTCCTTGTGCTTCGATGGAGAACTGATTCGCACCACGAACGCGGAAGATTTCCGCAGTCGTCTTGAAGCATTATTTCTTTCCAACCCCGCCTCTGATGATATCCGCACTGACAAAGAACTGGCCAGCTAAAATCGCTTCACTGGTCGCCGCCTATGCCATTTGGTATGTGATTCACCAACACATACATGAAGGCGTGGGTTTCCGTTTTAGCAGTGAGCAGGCACGTGACCAGCAAATGCAGCAAGAACTGTTGCAGCGGGAGATGCAGCAAAAACTCCTTGAAGTATCGATTTTGCAACAAAAAATTGACAAAACGATGACGGAGAATGCACCTAAAGCGCGGGTAGTGACCGAAGAGGAGGAAACCAAAGAAACCGATCCCCTTCCGCCTAATCCCTAACCGTTACTCATCAATATGAATTGTTTCATCGCCGGCACCGATACAGGCGTGGGAAAAACCCATGTAACCAAAATTTTGTTAGAATCACTGCGCGCTGATGGCTTCGATGCCGTAGGCTACAAGCCGATCGTTTGCGGCGATCGCGATGACGCACATATTCTTGCTGCGGCGTCTGGGGGACTATCGTTAGATCAAGTCAATCCTCTCTGGTTAAAAACTCCTGTCGCTCCCTGGGTGGCGGCCCAGTTGGAAAATGTCAGGATCGATGTCGATTCGATCATTTCTGGCTATGAGACTCTTGCCGCACAGCACGAGATCGTTCTCGTGGAAGGCTGTGGCGGCTGGGAAGTGCCTATTTCGGAAAATTTCTCTACTGCCGATCTCGCCACAGCACTGGGCATCCCGGTAGTCTTGGTCGTGGCTAACCGTCTCGGTGCGATCAATCACACAGTCCTATCCTGTCTCGCCATCCGCGCCAGACATGTCGATCTCCGTGGATTGATTCTCAATCATTTGGTAGATGAACTCGATACAGCCACAATCTCTAACAAAAACTGCATTCCTCAATGCGCAAAAGCACCATTGCTGACGGAAGTCATCTACTCGCAGGACTGGATCGATACCGAATGGCTCACCGATGCGTAAGATCACAGATCACCCACGCAATGCGAGATATTCTGTCAACTTAGTTTTTTCTCCTCTAAGTAGCGACCTACCCAACCGATGTCATAGTTCCCACTGATGAAATCCGGATGATCGAGAATTTCCTGTTGGAAAGGAATCGTAGTCTTGATGCCACGGATCATGAACTCGGCCAACGCACGCTTCATCCGAGCAATCGCAATCTCGCGAGTGGCCGCCGTGACGATGAGTTTTGCGATCATCGAATCATAGTAAGGAGGCACGCTGTAACCGGAATATACGTGGGTATCCACTCGCACGCCCTTGCCACCCGGTGCATACCACAGGTCGATCTTGCCGGGGCTAGGCGTGAAGTTGTTATAAGGGTCCTCTGCATTGATACGGCACTCGATCGAATGCCCGCGCGGCGTGGCGTTCAATACGTGTTCCGAAAGCGGCATCCCAGCGGCGATGCGGATCTGCTCTTTAATCAACTCGCAACCCATCACTTCTTCTGTCACCGGATGCTCCACCTGGATGCGGGTGTTCATCTCCATAAAGTAGAAATTTTTACCCGTGGAATCGACGAGATACTCGATGGTGCCCGCATTTTCGTAACCGATCGCTTTGATCAGCTTCACCGAGGCATCGCCCATGCGCTTGCGCATATCAGCATCGATCAAGGGCGAGGGACATTCCTCGATGATCTTCTGGTTGCGACGTTGCATGGAGCAATCGCGCTCGCCGAGATGCAAGAAGTTACCATGCGTGTCCGCAATGATCTGGAACTCGATGTGATGCGGATTAAGCACCAGCTTTTCCAAGTAGCATTCGCCATTGCCGAAACAAGCCATCGCTTCATTCGATGCCGCGACAAATAGCGAGTGGAACTCTTCTTCCTTGAAACAAGGCCGCATGCCGCGCCCACCACCACCGGCGGTAGCCTTGATCATCACGGGGAAACCAATCTCTTTGGCTTTCGCGAATGCCTCATCGGCATCAATGATGATATCCGAACCCGGCGTAATAGGAACACCGTTCGCAACCGCATTTGCACGCGCGGTGGCTTTGTCGCCCATCATCGAAATGACTTTCGCCGAAGGGCCGATGAACTTGATGCCGGAGGAGGTGCAGATTTCCGCAAAACGAGCGTTTTCCGATAGGAAGCCATAGCCCGGATGAATTGCCTCTGCATTGGTGATTTCACAGGCTGCGATGATCCGGTCGGGCTTGAGGTAGCTGTCCTTGGACGGGCCTTTACCGATGCAGACAGCGTGATCAGCCAACTGGACATGCATCGAATCCACATCCGCTTCGGAGTATACAGCGACGGATTCGACGTCGAGCTCTCGACAGGCGCGAATGATACGAAGGGCGATCTCCCCGCGGTTAGCGACTAAAACACGTTTGAACATGAGGATGAGGAGATAGTATTAGGCAATGCGGAAAAGCACATCGCCGTATTGCACTGGGGTGGCGTCTTCCGCGACGACGGCCGTGATCGTGCCGGACTTCTCCGCTTTGATCTCGTTCATCACTTTCATCGCCTCGATGATACAAAGCGTCTGACCTACGCTCACCGCATCTCCTACCTTGACGAATTCTGGAACATCGGGTGAGGCTTTTCGATAAAATGTGCCGACCATAGGCGAAGTGATTTCGGATCCTGCAGGTGCGGCAACCGCCGGAGCGGGAGCGGAACCAGAAGAGGGAGCTACAGCGGTAGGAGCCGACACAGGAGCAAAAGACGCAGCAGACAAAGCACCGCGCAGCGCATCCAGATCCGCGCCTTTTTTCAAGCGCAAGTGCACGCCATCGGCAGTAGTCATGTCAAAATATGAAAGTTCATGCTCCTGCATGAGTTCGACGATTTTGCGAATTTGATCGAGTTCCACGGTGGTATAGGTTGATGATGAGAAGGTAGCAGGCTTGCTGCGGAGAAATTGCGAAATTTTCCGGTCTTGGTCAAGTCATCAATGTGGGTGGCAGCGAAGACGCTCGATTCAGAACCAATTCTTTACGAGAGGGAAAATTTTTGATGTTCTATGGGCGCAAACACCATGCACAAATCACAGCGCATCCCCTCTTTTGCCCGCCAACGCCGCAGCGCTTGTGCTGACGCAGCGCTGAAGGCGGAAATCGAGCGGGTCAAAAAAATGCCTGTCCGGGAGCGCATGCTTGAAGCGCTCGCCTTGGGAAATGAGCTGCAAGCATTGATTCGTTTTGATCAAAAAACTCCGGATCATGGAAAGTAAGATCGCGAACACGCTAGCTGAGGCCGAGAGAATCGGGGCAATTTTAGCAAAAGAAGACGTTCCGGTCCTCATTATCGGAGCCATCGCGCTTGCCGCACACCATTTTATCCGATCTACAAAAGACGTGGATCTCGGGGGCAATATCGACCTGAAGAAGCTAAAGCACATTCACAAACTCTTACAAAATTCAGGTTACCAAGCGGAATTGCATCTTCCAGACTTACAAGATTCTCTCGGTGGCCTTATTGATATAGAAGGGCCTTTTGGACTCGTGCAAATCGTGAATTTTGGCGATCGCTTTCCCGCCGCCATCGAGGATTCTTTGAGTCAACAAGACAAGCACAACAGCAGCATCACTACTCTAGCCATCGCGCCCCTGCCACTATTGATCGCGTTGAAGCTCTACGCAGGCAGTTGGAAATCCCTAGCCGATGTGACGGAACTGCTTCGGCGAAATCCTGATGCCGATCTTGAGGCCATCGGCAAAATCTGTCGCAAATATCGATTGCGCGGCTGGAAACAAGTCATGAACGAACTACAAGGTGAGTGTGATTGCACTCATCGCCATTGACACCCTGCTCATTTTCGGAAAAAAGCTCTCTGACAAATGGCGAAAGGTGTGAAACTCCAGGACATCGAGGCGGGACTGTTTGTGCCGCAGGATTACTTTGCCCGCATTTCCCCGCAGGCGATCTTCCCCGGCGAAGCCCCCTTCGAGGTCGATCTCGGCTGTGGCGATGGCGCTTTTCTCCTAGCGATGGCACGGCAATATCCGGAGCGGAATTTTCTCGGCGTCGAACGACTGCTCGGCCGCGTGCGCAAGGTCGCGCGAGATATCACCCGCGCCGGTCTCACCAACGCCAAAGTTTTGCGACTGGAGAGCAAATACACCATCGAGTGGTTGTTGGAAAAAAATTCGATCAATCGCCTCCACCTGCTTTGCCCTGATCCATGGCCGAAGGGCAAGCATCACCCGCGTCGACTCGTGCAGCAGGATTTTTTGCAGTCACTGTGGGAGTCTCTCAAGCCGGGCGGCGAATTTTTATTCAAGACCGACCACGAGGAATACTACGAATGGGTCTGCCGAGAGGTTTCGGAATTCGGAAGTTTCACCCAAACGCCATGGGAAGACGAAGATTTTTTCTACCCAAAAACCGACTTCCAACTCCTCTGGGAAAGTCAAGGCAAGGTCCTGCAGTCGCTGCGCTGCGTGAAGAGATAGTGACCCCAGCCTGCCAAGACGCTTTCCCGCGTTGGCAAGCTGCGTTGGACTGCTGCGAATAGTCGCAGCGATTCTTGGATGCCTGGCGGCGTGCGTATATCAGCAACGCAATTCCCCGATCCCATCCGCTCCATGTGATGATCGGAAATACGAACGTTTTTGAAAATTTCTTAGCCGTATCATGGGATTTCTGGTTTTCTGTCCAGCGCAATGCTCACTTGATATAGCGATCAGATGAGATACGATTCAATTCTGTTAGCTTTAATGAACTCAGAACGCCCGAAATCCAAACCACCCATTACTTTCCTCATTATCTGTGGTGTCGCTCTCCTCTACGGGCTATTCGCCCGCCTTCTCTTTGCTTCTAGAGCCTTCGAAAACTACGGTTCCATCGTCTCATGGTCCTTTATCTGTGTCCTCCCTTTCGCATTTGGGGCCCTCGTCACTTTCCTCGGCTTCAAACTCGTCGGTCCATCCACTTTCTGGAGAATTGGGGCACCGTTTATCGTCATCACTCTCGCCTTTTTCATTTCGATTATCACTGACCTCGAAGCCATCCTCTGCGTCATCGTCGCCATCCCCATCATGGCTCCCTCAGCCATGATCGGAGGAATCATCATGGCATTCTTGCTCAAAAAGTCATCTGGTAATCTCCAAGTCAGCTTTATCGCTTTTCTACCCTTTCTCTCCGCCCCAATCGAAAACATCTGGCAAAAACCCCACCAACAAGTCGCCATCACAGATACCATCGAAATCGATGCTACCCCCGAACAAGTCTGGGCAAAAATTGTTTCGGTCCCCGCCATTCAATTAGAAGAACTTCCCTCACAATGGATCTACCTACTCGACTTTCCTAAACCCATCGCCGCAGAAATCGATCACCACGCCGTCGGCGGTAAACGCCTCGCCACATTCGAACGCGACGTCTCATTCTTCGAAGTCGTTACCGAATTCAAACCCAACAAAAAACTATCCTTCACCATCGAAGCCGACCCCGAATTCATCCCTCACACGGCCTTTGACCAACACATCATCGTCGGCGGGAGATTCTACGACGTTCTTAACGGTTCTTACACGATCGAGACCACCAAAACTGGCTGCAAGCTCATCCTCACCAGCAACCACCGACTCTCAACTCCCTTCAACAGTTACGCTGGTGTCTGGTCAAAATGGACCATGAACCAAATCCAAAACTCCATCCTCACCGTGATCAAAAATCGTGCCGAATCTTCGACCTCTTTCTAGAAGAAACCTAAGAAGCTAAATGGGTCCCAGGGAGTGATTAGCTCGCGAGGTCTTCGTATGGCGCCGTATAGAGCGGTTCCCAGCAGTTTCCCTATGCTTGCTCAGGTAGTAAAGAGCGATCCAGATGGCTCTCATATCTGGAACTCCTTGTTTCTCAAAGTCTTCCTTCCTCGGATCGGTTACCCTTCCCGAGTTGGCCTCCGAGCGTAGTTTGTTCATTTTCATGTTTGGTATTCCTACAGGGGACATGAACCCCATTTATAACGTGCTCATGCTGGGCACACAGAAGACGGTGGTGGACAACCGGCCGCCCGCCCCGAGTCGCAATGAGCGTGTGACTTCTCGCTTTGGTAGCTCTTCGCTTTTCCGGTATTCTGTCGATGCCTTGATTGCACTAAGAGAATGGTATCGCATTTTAAGGCTGGGAAGGTAATCAGGTCTCACAAGTTATGTGATGAGATCGAGCCAATAAGACACTCCATGGTTTGTGATCGCAGCAAGCTCTATTTGTTTCTTGGCGAGTGCAAAACGCGGTGACATCATACAGGATCAACAACAGACCCAAACGAAGCGTAAAAGACGCTCGTGGCAGCGGGCGATCACGTCCTTCTTAAATTCGAGCTTCCACTTCGCCGGTGCGCGCACATCAAACGTTGACTACAACGCCGCGATTTCCTCCATGATGCGGTCGGCGATTTTTTGGTAGCCTTCTTTGCCTTTGTAATCCTGGCCGGAAAAATCAATCGCCGGGCCCACGGTCATGGTGATGCGAGCGAACTTGATGCGACCAGAACCGCGCGGGAGGGCATCGATGGCACCACGAATGCGCACGGGCTGCACCTTCACGCCCGCTTTCGCGACGATCAATCCGATGCCCGGCTGGGCTGTTCCCAGCGCGCCGGATTCACTGCGCTCGCCCTCGGGAAACACTAACACTTTTTCTCCTTGATGCAACAGCTTCACCATGGTCTTCAGGCTGGCCATGTCGGGGCGCTCTTGATCGACGGGGATCGCATTCCATTGTTTATACAACCACTTGCCGAGGCCAACGAACAAGGTCTTGCGTGCGAGGAAATACATTTCTTCCTGATACAAATTTCCGATTAACGGTGGATCGAGAAAACTCTGGTGATTCGCAGCCACAAGCACAGGACCCTCAGTGATAAGATTCTCTCGCCCCTCAATGCGCAGGCCAAACAGCGTGCGGTAGGCAGCGCCGAAGCTCATCCATCCCAACCAGTAAATCCATCGCATCATATCAGTAAAAAAAATGATCAGTCATGCATCGCCAATCCCTGGCTTCGCAAAATATCCAGCGCAGCAGCTACAGCAGATGCCACCGTATGATCGGAGTTATCTAGCACCACAGCACCCTCCGCCACGATCAATGGTGAATTGTTGCGATTGCTGTCGGCCTTGTCGCGCGCGGCCACGCTATCGGTGACTCCCTCTGCAGATCGACGTGCAGCGCGAACTTCCTCCGAGGCGTCAACGTAAATTTTATATGGTGTATCAGGAAAAACGATGGATCCAATATCACGACCTTCCATCACCAAGCTGGTATGATTCAGGTAGTCGCGCTGCAGTTGAACAAGCATGTTACGCACGGCGGGGATTGCCGCGATGATCGATACCGATTGGTTGACGATCGTTTCGCGCAGCTCCTCATCTAATACCTTGCCGTCCAGCGAGACAGTGGAATAATTCCCTGACACACCGCAGGACAGTTGCAGTAATGGCAATGCCGCCACGATTGCGGTAGCATCCTGTGGGTCGATTCCCATCTGTAAAATTTTCCACGTCACCGCTCGATACATGGCACCAGAGTTCACCATCACTAGGCCCAGTTCACGAGCGAGACATTTGGCGATGGTGCTTTTTCCTGAAGCAGCAGGGCCATCGATGGCAATGGCAAAATGAGAGTGCGTCTGCATCAGTGGCTAGGGGATAGAATCGGAATTTGATAGGCCTGCGGATCGGTAGACTCCTGCATCACCGCGGCAAGATGACGGGCGAATCCAGGATAGGACGTGTTCACACAATCGGTGTTTTCCATCACGGTTTCGCCACTGGCAAACAAGCCCGCGATCGCGAAGGCCATCGCGATGCGGTGATCGCCATAACTTTGCATCACCGCGCCGTGCAAGGGGTGACCGCCGGTGATCACCATGCCGTCCTCAAACTCTTCCACCTCGCCGCCCATGCTGCGCAGGTTGTTGACCACAGTCGTGATGCGGTCGGTTTCTTTCACACGCAGTTCCTTGGCATTGCGAATGACCGTTTTCCCCTGAGCCATCGCCGCGGCCACGGCAATCACGGGAATTTCATCGATCAGATTCGGCACCTCCTGCGGGAAAATTTCTGTTCCCGTGAGCGCTGCGCCACAAATTTCCAAGTCTCCCATCGGCTCGCCGTCTTGGGAAGACGAAGAAACGACCGTGATCTTCGCGCCCATGCGTCTGATGACATCGATGACCGCCGTGCGTGTCGAATTGAGCCCGACATTGCGAATCAGCAATCGTGAACCCGGCATCGCCGCCGCAGCCACGATCCAGAACGCGGCGCTGGAAATATCGCCCGGCACTCGGAAATCGCGCGCTAGGGGAATCTGCCCGCCCGAAAGGTGAATCGCCTGTCCTTCGCGCTCGGTCTTCACGCCAAAGGCTTCGAGCATGCGCTCGGTGTGGTCGCGTGTTTCCGCAGGTTGCACGACCGTGGTCACGCCCTCGCAAAACAATCCCGCCAGCAACACCGCGCTTTTCACCTGCGCGCTGGCCACCGGCATCGTATAGGTCGTAGGCTGTAGCATTTTTCCATGAATCCGCAACGGCGCGCATCCCGGCTTTTCCCCCATCGCCTCGATCTCCGCGCCCATCTGAGACAGTGGCGTGATCACCCGCCCCATCGGTCGCGACGACAGCGATTCATCACCGAAAAGCTCGCACGTGAATGGCTGCGCCGCGAGCAAGCCCGCGAGCAAACGCATGCCGGTTCCCGAGTTGCCACAGTCGATCGGATTCTGCGGAGCCTGCAATTTTCCCTTGCGTCCGTGAATACGCAGCGCCGTGGGGCCATAGCCTTCCAGTTCTTCGAGGACATCATATTCCACACCTGCCGCCGCCATCGCATGCAAGGTATTCAGGCAGTCCTCGCTGGGCAAAAAATTCCGGATCACGGAATCTCCCTGTGCCAGGCCGGCGATGATCGCCGCCCGGTGCGACATGCTCTTGTCCCCCGGCACGCTCAGTTCCGCGTGCAGGCTGTTAATGGCTTTGACGATAAAGTGACTCATTCGCAAGTTCGATTGATACTGGATACCCAGCGGGAACCCATCCAAGCGGAGCAGACGAGAATTGCAAGCGCATTCAAAACCGAGTTGGCGTTTTTCATCAAAGCGTTTGGATGTCTAAGGAAACTTCGTCTAACCTGATTTTATGATCGCCTAGGAGAAAGGATTTTGGGAAATGTCTTCCATGCGCCTGCTATTCCTTTCGTTGTCCCTCATCAACTGCCAGCTTGTCGCATCGGAAACGAAAATGCCAGAGGCGATAAGCGCCGTTTGCGCGCGCGCTGGTCAGCATGGGGAGGAACTGAAAAGAGCCTGGGACCAGTGCCCCGCCGATCAGAAAAATGGTATGGGCTTCCTGCTCACTCACATGCCACCGCGCGATGTCACCACGCTAAAAGCGGACTTTTTGTTAGAAAATGTCAAGCTGGCTTATCAGGCGCGCAGCGAGATGCCCTGGGGCAAGGACATCCCCGAGGAACTTTTTTTCAACGACGTGCTTCCCTACGCCGTGCTCGATGAAACGCGCGACAACTGGCGCGCCGATTTTTACCAACGCTTCAAAAAGATTGTTGGCAATGCTACTAGCGCCTCGCAGGCACTGGAACAGATCAATGCTGCCATCGCCCGAGAAGTCGGTGTGGAATACAACACCAAACGCCGCGCACCGAACCAAGGCCCCTACGAGTCCATGCAGCTGAAAATGGCATCGTGCACGGGTCTCTCGATTTTGCTAGCCGATGCGTTGCGTTCCGTCTGCATCCCCTGCCGCATCGCCGGCACCGCCATGTGGACAACGAAAGAAGGCAATCACAACTGGAACGAGGTCTGGCTCCCCGAGCACAAGCGCTGGCTGCTCACCGAATACCATCCCGACAAAAAAGGTCTCGACCACGCCTGGTTTATTGCCGATGCCGCGCGTGGCATCCCGGGCTCTGTGGCCCATGGCGTCTATGCGACCTCTTGGGAAAAGACCAAACAGCATTTCCCCATGGTCTGGAACATGCGAGACACCACCGTGCCAGGGGTTGATGTCACCCAGCGATACATCGACCTCGGAGCCAAGACCATGATCAAGCCCGGCGAGTGCGAACTGCGCATCGATGCCTTTCTGATCCAGGCCGATGGCACGAAAAAGCGCGAGCCTCTCGACGTCGAGGTCCGTCAATTCGACGTAGTAGTGGCCAAAGGAAAAACCCCCTACGCCACCGCCGACATGAACGAGTTTCTGAGCATACGCGTCCCCCAAGGCGTGCGCTACCAAGTGGTAATCCCCACAGAAAACCCTAACAGCCCCCGCGCGATCGAAGCCATCGCCCCGAAGCACAAAGAAGAGTTTCTGCGGGTCAAGCTGGAGATGAAGTAACGTGAGAGAGGCGTCTCGCCTCACGCCTTGCTCGGCCTGGCGGCTAGATACTGCCGCCACGATCACGACTCACTCATTTTATCCATCGCCGAGTCCGGTTGCGCATCCAATCTTTTTTTCGACGAGACCCGAACGTCGACAGCCTCCGCGAGATCAATGGATTACTCGTATATGCTGCCATGTTCAGATTTGCTAGACTATGCACACCAGCCTAGGCGGAACGATTCGATTCAAGTTTTTAATTTGACTGGATAAACCGACATCAACGATTATCATAAAAAAACCATTGTGTCATATTTTTACAATAATATTGCACGCATCAATTGAGTGATTGAAAAAATAGTGCCATGTTACAAATGCGCTCTAGCCGTCGCGGTGGCTCTCACTGAAACAAAAAACCCCGCGACCCGAAGGTGGCGAGGTTGTTTGATTCGTTGCGCGAACGATTAGCGGGAGTAAAGCTCCACGATCAACTGCTCGTTGACCATTGGATCTACGTCTGAACGCTCTGGCACGCGGGAGATGGTGCCTTCGAGCGCATTGCGATCGAGAGTCAACCAGTCCACCAAAGGCACCGCTTGGGTGAGGTCCAGCATGCGCAGGCCCATTTGCTGCGAGGAAGGCTTGGCGGCGAGTTTGATCACGTCACCGGCTTTGCACTCGTAGCTGGCGATGTCCACCACGTGACCGTTCACCAGCACGTGGCCGTGATTGACCAACTGACGGGCTGCCTGACGGGTGTTACCGAAGCCGAGGCGGTAGCAAACATTGTCGAGGCGGAGCTCGAGCAATTGCAGGATGATTTCACCGGTGATGCCACGACGACGAGCTGCCTCTTCGTAGTAACCGCGGAATTGTTTTTCGAGAACACCGTATTGGAAACGGAGTTTTTGTTTTTCACCAAGAGCTACCGAGTATTCACTCTTCTTCTTACGACCGGCGCGGATGCCGTGCTGGCCGGGTGGGAAATTGCGACGCTCCAACGACTTGTTGGAACCAAACAAAGGCACACCGAAGCGGCGGCTGATTCTTGTGCGGGGACCTGTATAACGTGCCATGATCTTGTAAGTGTAAAAATTGGGGATTAGACGCGACGAGCTTTTTTCGGACGGCAACCGTTGTGGGGAACGGGGGTCACGTCGTCGATAGAGATAATTTCGATGCCGATGGTTTGCACGGCACGCACAGCGGACTCGCGGCCAGAACCCGGACCTTTCACGCGCACTTCCGCCTCGCGGAGGCCGTGACCCATGGCTTGGCGGCAGGCATCTTGGCACACGACCTGAGCCGCATACGCCGTGCTCTTGCGTGAACCTTTAAAGCCCATCTTACCAGCGCTGGACCAGCCGAGCGCGTTGCCCAGCGCATCCGTCACGGAAACGAGAGTGTTGTTGAAGGTGGAGGTGACGTGAACAATACCTTTGGTAATGTTTTTCGAACCCTTGGCCTTGTGAATCTTGACCACTTGCTCTTCGCCACCAGCGATTTCAGCAAAGATGTCGCGACGCTCTTCTTTTTTAGGAGCCACGGCCTCGGCGGCGGCAGCAGGCGCTTCTACGGCAGGAGCTGCCACTTGTGGTTCGATCGAATTGTTTGTTTCCTCAGACATAGTAATGGAGATCTAATTATTTCTTAACGCCCACGGTTTTCTTCTTACCTTTGCGAGTGCGTGCGTTGGTGCGGGTGCGCTGACCACGCACGGGCAAGCCGCGCTTGTGGCGGATGCCGCGGTAGCAGTTGATCGACGTCAAGCGCTTCAGCGAAACCTGACGCTCACGACGAAGGTCACCTTCGATGGCGATGCCGTTGCTCTGGATCGCTTGGGCGATTTTCACGAGTTGCTCCTCGGAAAGTTGCCCCGTGCGGATGTCGGGATCAATCCCGGCTTGCTCAAGGATCTTCGTGGCAGTCGGACGACCGATGCCATAAATGAACGGAAGAGAAGCTTCGATGCGCTTCTCATTTGGAATTTCAATACCGAAAATGCGGGCCATGATGTTTGCGTAGATTCGCGTTAAAGCGCATGCGACAGAGTTGGTGAAGCGATGCGGGGCGGCGTTGATACCAGAGATTGACACACTGGCAAGCATGAAATGAAAAAAAAATCATTTTTTCTGCATCCAGAGCTCATTTTCCGAAAAATTTGGCATTTTCCTCCGCAAAAACCCCAAAATCCTCTCGCATCCAGAACTCCTCCACTAAACGCTCTTGAATCGCCTCCATAACGATCTTTCGGCTTTCCTGATCATCAAGATAACCTGCCAAATGGAGCATGCCATGGATGATATAGCGAAGCAGTTCACGCAACACCGGCTCGCCATGTTCCGCAGCTTGGGCCGCTGCTACCGCCGGGCAAATGACCAACTCGCCATGCAAAAATGTGATCACATCCGTCTCGCCCGCCACGTCCATGAACTCGCGATGGATGCGATCCGAATCCGCACGACTGACAAAAGCAATCTCCAGCTCGTCGATGTCTAACAAATGATGAGCCTCACACGCATGTTCCACCACCATCGTCCATGCCTGAGATGTCGCATCACGAAGCGCCTGTTGCCACTCTTGAGGCAGGGCCACTTCTTGCTGATGGTCGATCATCTCGACAGCGAAAAGCTCTTTTCTCATGTGCATCCTCAGGACTCAATGAATTCTTTTTTCTCCACTGCAGCCTTTCCCCCACTCGTCTTGCGATCTAACGGATCCTCCGTTTTTGTGTAGCTGATCCGGCTATGCAACATGCTGCGCAGCGTATTGGCGAAACTATCTCGCACTTTCGTTAATTCGCGCAAGGTCAGCGTGCAGTCATCGAGTTGACCATCCGCCCAGCGCTTGCGCACGATGTCATCCACGAGTCCGCGGATCTTAATCGGGTTCGGTTTTTTCAGAGTGCGGGAAGCGCTTTCGATTGCATCAGCCAAGCTCAAAATGCCCGTCTCCTTGGACCTTGGTCGCGGGCCTGGATAGCGGAAATTTTTGTCATCGATCTGTGGCAAGTCCTCGGCATTCTCCAATCCCTTGCCCACCTTATCCTCCTCCTGAGCCTTCTGCTCTTGGCATTTTCGATAGAAAAAATATACCATCGAGTCGCCATGATGCTCGAGGATGGCATCAATGATACGAGGGTTCAGCTTGTGTTTCAGCGCCATGTCCACGCCATCCTTGACATGAGCGATGATCACCAGCGCACTCATCGTAGGTGTAAGGGCATCGTGCGGATTCTCCATCCCATCGGCTTGATTCTCGATGAAATACTCCGGTTTCTTCAACTTACCCACATCGTGAAAATACGCACAGGCACGACACAGTGCCGCATTAGCACCGATGGCTTCCGCGGCCGATTCCGCCAATGATGCCATCACGAGACTGTGGTGAAACGTCCCAGGGGCGTCCAATTGCATTTGCTTGAGCAGCGGGTGATTGAGATCGCATAACTCGAGCCAACTGATATTGGTCGTTAGAGAAAACGCCCCTTCCAACAAAGGCAGCAGTCCACTCACGATGAGTGCCGTGATGAAACCGACTCCGAAGGCAACGGCAAACATGGCACCGTCAGAAAGCAGTCGATCTTGCCCAGCCAATGCGGACGGTTGGAGGATCTCTCCGTAAATGATGGCAAATAGCAGCGAGAGTCCTCCGGCATAAATCCCCGCCCGCAGCAACTGCGCCCGTTTGCGAACACGACTGGTCAAAATCACCACCGCCATGCAGCATGCGAGACTCATGATCAGATAGACCACCATCTCGGAGGCTGGAACCAGCAATGTGCCAGCGATGCTCACAAAAATCGCACTAAAGGTTCCCGCCCTGCGCCCCAAGAGTATTGAGTGCACCATCGGCGCGAGCGCGAAAGGAATTAGCAGCAGTTTATACTCACTGCGCCAATGATAAGTATCCACCCCGTATGAAATCAAACAAACCAGACTCAGATGCAAAAGCAAACCTCCCAGCAAAAGTAATACTACACCATTTTTCCGCATCAATTCACGATGATTCAGTCGCAGCATGATGACCGCAGTGACTGCCACCACGGCCGCGCTAATCACTTGTTGCCAAGCATGGGAAGCCCACTTATCGATATCCGCATGGGGTTGGCGCACGACCAGTGCGATCAAATAAACCACAAAGGCCACGATGAGAAGCCAGTGCACCCACTGAGCACTGCCGAGGAAGGCGGTAAAACGATCTTCCGCATCATAAACACGACGTTTTTTACCGGAAGATAGCCCTTGCTGAGCCAACTTCCATCGTTTGAACGCATCCCAAAATCCCACAGCGGTATTGACTAGAGTTTGTAAAGCGCCTGAGACCTAGGAGAAACAGGTGCGGGAGTGAGAAAGTAAGGCCAGAAAAGAATTCTGGCAAGTCCATAAGCTCAAACGATCGTTTGATAATCTGCTACAGACAAAAGACCATACAGAAAAAGCGCAAGGACGATATCAGGCGGCGATATCGTAAATCTCCGCGATCTTCTTGAAGATCCGGTCGCGACGCTCGCGGGCTTTTTCCACATCCTTTGTTTTGAGAGAAAACCGCATTCTTTCTGAAGTAGCATCTGATTTGTGTATCGTCACATGGCACCACCAAATGCCGCGGTTATTCCAAAGATGATGATTTTCATTTCCATCGTTGATTTTCATAACGATTTTAGAAGTCTTCTTCATGCCAGCAACGAATAACACACTTGTATGACAACAGCAACTAAAAAAACAAAAAAAAGTACAGATCTAGCAATCAGTACAGTCGAGTCAAGCCGCGCAATGCGGCATATCGCTCAATTGCTGAAAAATCCGATCACGGCGAATGCGTGCTTTTTCCAACTCGCGTGTTTTTAGCGAAAAGCGCATGCGTTTGGCAGTTCCGTCCGATTGATGAATGGTAAGATGACACCACCAAACACCACGGTTGTTCCACAAATGATGATTTTCGTTGGTCTCATTCACGCGAAGTGAAAGTTTGGAAAATTGGAGTGTCATCTTGTCTGTATTCATAGTGCGCTCCCAGAGCATAGATCTCACCCCGAAGATGTCCATGTGACATTGCGCAAAAGAATTGTGTTTTTGCGCAACTCCTGTGATCACTCAGATCTCATCCAATGCCGCCTGAAAAGTATCACAGATTTTCTGCGATCCCTCTGTACCGACGCTGACACGCAACAAGTGACCAGGCACACCGCAACCCTCAGCCCACGGAAGTTCGCGATAGTGCGCTAACTGCGTGTAAGGACAGATGAGAGTGAAAGGAGTGCCGAATGATGGCCCTTTGCAAACTTGCAGCATATCGTAGAGTCTGGCGGTTTTTTTTGCCGCTTTGAGAGTGAACGAGAGCAACCCTCCATAACCGCCCTGCGGCCTGCGCAAAGCATCGTATTCCGATCGACAGGTAACAGACGGATGCCAGACCTTGTCGACAGCGGGATGCGATTGCAACAACCCAACCAAGGCCAATGCACTTTCATTTGCACTGCTCCACAACGGTTCACTGTGACGAAGATTCGATAATAGCGCGAGACCATCCCCCGCATAAAGCGGCGCGCACTCAGAGACCTCACCTGCGAGAGATACTGAGAAATCAGCACTGAAGGGGCTATCCTCGCGCACACAGGCCATGCCTGCCATCACATCACCTGCTCCTGAAATCCATTTGGTGAGGCTGGTCGTGACGACATCGGCATAGCGCAGCACATCCACATTACCCGGACAAGCGGTAGAATCATCAACGATCAACGGCGTGCCGCTCAGGCGACAGGCCTCTGAGATCATGGGCAAGTTCACCGTGCGCAGCAGAGGATTGCTCGGCACCTCAAGGAACACACCCGCAAATTCCCCCTGGCGCACCCGATGCAGCGCCTCATCCAAAGATTCACCGGAGCCTTGGTTTAGAAACACCACGCCGTTGCCGAACATTTCCTGCACCTTAAGGCAATCCACATAAGGGAATTCAATCTGTAAGGTTTTTTTGCCCATGCGCAGGCCAGGCAAGCTGCGCAACACCGAGGTGCAGGCCGCCATGCCGCTGGCAAAAACAAAAATCTGATCCTTACCGACGCCCACAATCTTGCCAATTTTCGCACGCAAGATTTTCGATCGCCCCGAAGGCGCTGAATTACCATCGAGAATATCGATCGCTTGGCGACTGCTCACGACTTCACCCGAAAAACGCCAGTAATCGACTGCTACAGCGCTTGCTTTGTCGGGAACAATCAATGCCTGCAAGCCATGGAAACTCGCGATACGCGCAGCCACTTCGGCGCGCCGTTCCACAAACCGTTGCGCCCGCTGCGCCGAGACCCGCGAGGGAAACAGCACCACTGAGTGACCTTCACTGGCCAACTCTTTTTTTGCCACCTCAAACAATCGCTCGACAGCAGGATGTCGGAAAAACCGCGGATAGCCTGCTCGCATCTTACGCACCACTCTGTCGCGGCCCTCTTCGTAATCGATTACCGCTTTCCAGTTCGGCAAGCAAACCGAGACGGCGTGAAGGGAATCCGGGAGGGCAATGCCCAAGTCTTCTTCGCTCCACGCTGGATTCTCTATTAGGTTACGCATTGCCGAAAATGGTATAACAGTCGCTTGCTTTCGTGCCAAGCAAAATCGTGCTCTCTAGCAGAACGACGAGAGTATGATCAATCGCGACGTCCCAGCAACTGCAAAAGGTAATACATCAACATCGCAATCGAGCCCACGGCAGCGGCCACATAGGTCATCGCAGCCCAGAACAAAGCGTTCTTTGCGCGATCGTGCTCCATGCTATTAGCCAAGCCGCTGCTCTCCAGCCATATCATGGCGCGTCGACTCGCATCGAACTCCACCGGCAAGGTCACCAATGAAAAGGCCGTAGTGACACCGAGGCAAGCCACGATCACCCAGATCAGCATGCCATTACCCATGGCGAACATTCCGACAAATCCCAAAAACATCACCATATTCATCAACTGACTGGCTAGGTTTACCACGGGAACCATGCGCGAGCGGAAGCCGAGCCATGCGTAGGCTTGCTGGTGTTGCACCGCATGTCCGCACTCGTGTGCCGCCACTGCCGCAGCCGCCACGCTGTTCATGTGGTAGACGGACTCGCTGAGGTTGACGGTTTTTTGCATGGGATCGTAATGATCGGTGAGGTGGCCGTTCACTTGAATCACTTTGACGTCGCGAATTCCGTGACTGCGCAACATCATCTCCGCCACCTCAGCACCAGTGACCCGTAGCGGGATCTTTGAGTATTCATTAAATCTCCGTTTGAGTGTAGAGCTAATCAGATAACTCAAGAGCATGGTGCCACCCATGATGACCCAGTAGCCCATGCCGATTCCCATGAAGCCGGTGTGCGACTCCACGCTTGATTGCAATAACATCGATAAGTTTATCATAACTGGAGAAAAGAATAACCGAAATCGGCAACTCTGCAAGAAGGAGCGCGTGAGAAAATACGGAGAATTTTCCAATCACTTGACATCCAGCAAGAGAGCATCGGCTGTCAACTCGACAAAAGAACCTGGATTCCCGACATACTGGATCTTGCGTTCGTGATCGAGCACGTAACAAAACGGCAGACTCTGAACGCGATACTGCCTAGCGAGCTCTCCTTTCGGATCGAGAAAATTGCGCCATGTGACGACGCCCTCAGCCTTCATAGCTCGCAAAGAAGCAAGGCTATCATTGGTGACACCGATCAAAACAAAAGGCTTACCAGCCATTTTTTTGACCAAATTGCGCTGTATTTCTAAGACTCGCTCGTATTCAGAAACCGCAGAGTTCCAGAACATCAGCACCACGACTTTACCAGCACAGTCGGAAAGCTTTCCCGCCAATCCTGTTTCATCGATCCCCGCAAGATCGGGTGCAACGCGATTTTTCGTTAGATAGCGGATCACATACAATTGGTCATCGGCGATCTTGGCCACGGTGATGCCATCGATTTCCACATGGGCACTCTCAATGATGGCCTTGCGGATCAGCGTCAGGCGTCGCTTCATATTTTCTGGGTCTTCGCTCAGGTCTTGCAGGTAAGTGGCAATGGCCAATGCCGCGACTCCCTGCACGCTGCGATCGGGATTTTCTTTTTCGATGCGCTCGAGCAACTTGAGCGCTAGCGAATCGCGCACTGCCACGAGACCGAGACACATGGGAGCCAATTTTGCGCTGCGCAGATGCTGCCGCTCCACGGATGCCAGAATTTGCAAAATGATTTCCTTGCGCATCTCCAGCGCTTCAGGAGCGGTGCCTTCTGCGGGGAAGGAGCAAACCAGCTTCAACAGCCACGAACATGGTTCGATCGTCCAGTCTTGCGCCAATTGCGGCTTTAGCGCCGCCCACAACTTAGTGGCGTAGAGCGCGGCATCAGGGCGTTGAGACCACATTTTCTGCTGTGCCTCGGCCGTGGCGGTCGCCTGCATGGATTGTGTCCACAACTCCATTTTTGCCTTATATTCCTCACGCAAACCATTGACAAGCAGAGGGGTGTTTGCCTGCAGAGGTAGATGGGAGAAAACGATGAAGAAAAGAAGCGAGGCGAAAAAGCGCATGAGCGTGATTGTAGGAATCATCGCAATAGTTGGCAAGCTTGCATTGCAAGGGCTCAACCGACAGACAGAGAGGACAATAAAGCGACGGCTGCACGCTCGGCAGAAAGTTCATCCGCTGCATGCACCCTTGCGATGCGATCCCCTGTTGCCACAGGTTGGCCAACTTTGATCAAGGCATCGAAGCCAACGCGCGGATCGATACGATCGCTGGCTTTGCCCCTACCCGCGCCCAACTCCAGCGCAGCTTGACCGACTTGACCAGCATCGACACGCAAGACCACTCCACTGGCCGCTGAGAACACATCCCGCACTACAGGAGCAGCTTGAATCTTGGCGAGATCGCTCAACGAAGAAGCATCACCGCCTTGGGCTGTGACGAGCTTTGAGAACATTTCGAATACCATTCCCGATTGCAGCATACCCGCCAGTTTTTCCTGCGACACGCCGGTGATGGTTTCGGTCTGAGCAAGCACCAAGGCCACCAAATCAGGCGGACCCTCGCCGCGCATGGTGGCGAGCGACTCCACAACCTCCAGAGCATTACCCACCGCATGGCCCAGCGGTTCTTCCATCGGATTGATATGTGCCATGACGTGAACTCCCATTTTCTCGCCTACCGCTTTCATCGCCGCCGCCAACTCCTCCGCTTGCGAGCGGGTTTTCATAAAAGCTCCACTACCAAATTTCACATCCAGCACCAATCGATCCAGTGACTCTGCTAGTTTTTTGGACATGATAGAAGCGGTAATCAGCGGGATCGACGGCACCGTTCCTGTGACGTCGCGTAGGGCATAAAGTTTTTTGTCCGCTGGGCAAAATTGCTCGGTCTGCCCCATCATCACCACACCCATTTGCTTCAGTTGCTCTTGCGCCTCCTCGATTCTCAGCCCGACGCGAAATCCAGGAATCGATTCGAGCTTATCCAGAGTTCCGCCCGTGATGCCCAAGCCCCGCCCTGATACCATCGGAATCCAGCAGTCGCAGCACGCCACAAGCGGTGCGAGAATCAGCGAAACTTTATCGCCTATGCCACCAGTAGAATGTTTATCCACGACAGGGGGATGCTCGCCCGCAAAACAAAATCGCTCACCACTTTCCAGCATCGCGGAGGTAAGTATCGCAGTCTCCGTCACGGTCATGCCACGGAAAAAAATCGCCATCGCCAAAGCGGACATTTGCGCCTCTGTCACGTCACCTGCGACAAAACCACGGATCAACCAACGAATGTCCTTTTCCGCTAATATCCCGCCGTCGCGTTTATGAGCAATCAATGACGGAACGTGCATGCTAATTTTGTTAGATACGATTTATTTTGGGAAGCGATCGTTTACATAGCGTTGATCGTCCGCTGACAGCTTATCGAAGTCATACAGCACCTCGACGCCATCTTCTTTGACAAGACGGACCTTACGCTTGCCATCGGCAGTGATTGATCCAACGCATTTTGCGGTGAGTTTTTTGCCCTCGGCATTGATCCACTCGCGCATCACAGTCACGGGTTCTTCTGCAGTCTTTTTCTCAGGTGACGCAGCGGGGTCATTTTTCGCCTTAAGTTTTTCCTTCGCCTCCTCCCCTGCTTCGAGCAGTTTTTTCTCTAGTGCTTCTTTTTGGAGAAATGCCTCGTCCAGCCACGACTTGGGCGGCGGGTCATAAAGGAACCAGCCCACCGCCAGCGTGAGGATCAAACCCCACACCTTGGCGGAGAAAAAGAGGAACTTGTGCGGCATTTCCACGATCGTCGTCTCCTCAGTCTTCACATCCATGACTTCTTTGACGGTCGTGTTGCCGAGCGTGATGGAGAAAACCCAGACGAATATCGTGCCTAACAAGTGCCCAACGGTCACGATCCATTTTTCTGGCACAAAACCATTGGTAAAATGATTGACCCAGTAGAACACGACAAAGCCCATCAGCCATAATATCGGTATCAATATCCCCCAACGCGTCCAAAGTGTCATGAATCGAATCAGACACGCCTCCGATCTCTTGTAAATCAAAAAGCGCGAAACGGTTGCGTTACGCCGCATTTTTTTCACCTTTGCGGTTGCCGCTGAGTGGGTTCGCACGTAGTCTCATGCCCGATGAGTAATTGCCATGGACCGCAGATGAAAATGGACCCGACTCTCCACCTAGAGCGCAAGCCTGATTGGATTAAGGTGCGCTTGCCGAACAACCCGGCTTTCTGGTCCACCAAATCTCTGATCACCGACCTAAAACTCGTCACCGTCTGCGAGGAAGCTCAGTGCCCTAATCGCTGGGAATGCTGGGGTCAAGGCACTGCTACTTTCATGATTGCTGGGGAAAAGTGCACGCGTGCCTGCGGCTTCTGCGCGGTCAAAACCGCTAAGCCAGATGCCCTGGAAGACGACGAACCACTGCGCGTCGCTGAGGCTACCAGACGCATGAAATTACGACACGTCGTCATTACCGCCGTCGCCCGTGACGACCTACGCGATGGTGGGGCAGAACATTTCCAAAAAACCATCGAGGCCGTGCGCGCGATGAATCCCGGCATCATCATTGAGGTTCTGGTGCCCGATTTCAACGATCGGGACTGGGCCCTGCAAATGGTCATGGAGGCGCGTCCTCATATTTTCAACCACAATCTCGAAACTGTCGAGAGACTCACACCGTTGGTGAGGTCGCGGGCCAAGTATCACCGCAGCTTGACAGTCCTGAAAAAAGCCAAGGCCATGGTCAATGGAAAGGTCGCAACAAAAAGTGGCATCATGCTCGGGCTTGGGGAGACACGCGAGGAGATCCTCACAGCGATGGATGACCTACTTGCCGCAGATGTCACCGTATTGACCATGGGGCAATACTTAAGACCCACTCCGCGCCACTTACCTGTCGTCGCCTACATCCATCCAGATCAGTTTTCCGAATACAAACAAATCGCGTTAGATAAAGGCTTCCGACACGTCGCGAGTGGCCCTTTGGTGCGCAGCTCCTACCATGCTGCCGATTTCCGGCCTGAACTCGACATACTAGAAGACGCTGAAAAACTGATGCGCCCATTGCACGGACTCGATCTGCAGCCCGAGCATCTCGCGATACCACAAGCGCCGCGTGAAATTTTGCAGACCAGTCTGCTATGAGGCATTTTACAGCTGGCCACCTTCTTTGAAGGAGTAGTACGGCAGGCGCCCTTCTGCGGGTCTCCCGATGATCACGTGATCGACAAATCGCACCTGTAGCAGCGCGCTTGCATCACGCACCCGCGAGGTCAATTGCAGGTCCGCTCGGCTGGGATACGGATCGCCGGAGGGATGGTTGTGCATCAGAAAAAACGCGTAGGCATTGCGATTCACCACCGGATGCAAAATCTCCCGTGGATGCGCGAGAGTCTCGCTCACCGTTCCGGTACTGACCTCGACCATCGCCATCAAGTGCAGCTTGGTATTCAACAAGCACACCACCAGTTTTTCCTGCGGCAAATGCTGCATTTGCGGAGCAAAATGATCGTAAATCACATGAGGCGAGTCCAGCGATACACCCTGCACTTGCTCCTCAGCCACTCTTCGCCCCAACTCAAACGCTGCCATCAACTGAGATGCCTTCCCTAATCCCAAACCATGGCATTTTTTCAGTTCATCCAAACTCAGTTGACCGATGTGACTCATCGAGCCGAAGCGTTGAATCAGCTCACGCCCGATCTGAATGGCGCTCTTTCCCTTCACGCCCGTGCGCAGAAAAACGGCAAGAAGCTCCTCGTTCGATAAAGCTCTTACGCCCAGTCGCTGCATTTTTTCTCTGGGCCTATCACCAGCGGAGAGGTCGCGCATCATTGGTTCCATGCCGTATGATCTTGCAAAAAAAACAACGTATCGCAAGCTTTACTTTGTTCATAAGAACAGCCGATGCCGTAATTCTCACTCAATCCGATTGTCAGCTTAGCTGCTGTCTGCTTGTCTTTGGTTAATGTCTGAACCCACTACCCTTTTCACCTCGCGCTGGCTCACACTGCAACAACGTGGTCACTGGGAATTTGTCCGACGCCCCCATGCCAATGCCGCTGTCGGCATACTCGCCATCACAGATGAACAAAATATCATCCTCATCGAACAATTCCGCATTCCAGTGCAGTGCCCAGTCATTGAAATCCCCGCCGGTCTGGTAGGTGATGAACCGCAGTTCGCGGGTGAATCTCTCGCCGATACAGCAGCGCGCGAACTGGAGGAGGAGACGGGATTCTTCGCCAGTTCCCTATCACTACTACTGGCTTCACCCACCTCTTCCGGTATGACTTCTGAAATGACTTATCTTTTCCAGGCCACTGGCCTCACGAAACAGCACGCCGGCGGTGGAGTCGCAGGTGAATCGATCATCGTCCATCAAGTCCCTCTCGCTCACCTGCGCTCGTGGCTTACTGAACAAGCAGCGCTGGGCAAAGCAATCGACTTCAAAATTCACGCCGCGCTGGCCGCAGCTGACGTTTCGTTTAGCTAACCAAATTTTTCATTTACTCGCACAGTCTCATCATTAGGAAATAGCATGGATCGATTGCACCTTTATCGCGCATCATGCTGTTAGACAAATATTCTCACCAACAGAGCCACTCATCAATCATGCTATCCCCACGGTTTTCCGGAATTTCCCGACTTTACGGCAATCGATCCTTGGAACGTTTTTCAGGATCTCGTGTCGCAATTGTCGGGATTGGTGGCGTCGGCTCTTGGATCGTCGAAGCCCTCGCCCGCTCCGGTATCGGCCATCTGACACTGGTCGATCTCGACGAAATCTGTCTTAGCAACGTGAACCGACAACTTCATGCCATGGATGGCCAGATCGGGCGCCTCAAGACCTCCGCTATGGCAGATCGGGTTCGAGCGATCAATCCCGATGCTGTCATCGAGGAAAAGCACACGTTTTACTCAGAAAAGAATGCCGAGGAACTGCTCAGTGGCGGATTCGATGTGGTGATTGACGCGATCGACGCCGTGCGCCAGAAGTGCCATCTCATCGCAAGCTGCAAAGAGCGTGGTCTCCCTATAGTCACCTGCGGCGCCGCCGGTGGTCGACGCGATCCCAGTTGCATCACGATCGCAGACCTAGCCCTTACCCATCAGGACGCGTTGCTTCTCCAAACCCGAAAAAACCTGCGCGCGCACCACGGCTTCCCCAAGGCTCTCACAGGAAAAAAAATCAAGAAATTCGGTGTTACCGCCATTTTCTCGACAGAGTCTCCCGTTTTTCCACAGAGTGATGGCTCTGTGTCCTGCGAGCGTCCGACCGAGGGAAGCCTAAGACTCAACTGCGAGTCCGGATACGGCACCGCCACTCCTGTCACCGCCACCTTTGGCCTCATGGCCGCAGCTCAAGCCTTGGAAATTCTGTGCGCTATTAAGCCATGACAGAATGGCAATTCTCGCGCACAGATAGCACCAATCAGTTTCTGCACGCGTAGCGGGAATGCGATTGTCAGCAGCAAATGAAACGATGCAACTCAACGATTACTTCGCAAAAGATCGTTTGAAAATTTCATCTCCTACCACACCTAACAGAATTACCACGCCAATGATGGCAAACTCCATATTCTGGTGTGCGGGAAACACAAGCACGATCATGTTGCGCAAGACCTGCATCAGGGCGGTGCCGATCAGCACACCCAGCACGGCCCCCTGCCCGCCTCGCAGGCTACATCCTCCGAGAACCGCCGCGGCAATCGCGTAGAGTTCATAGAAATTGCCAAAGTCCGAGGGCTGAGAGGAATTGACATCCATCGAAAACAAAATCCCTGCTAACCCCGCCAACAACGAACAGACCATGTAGCAAGAGACGATCAAGCGATGAGTGCGTATGCCGCTGTGACGCGCTGCCTCTTCGTTATGCCCTAAAGCTAACAGATGCTGGCCCCAGACGGTATAGCGCAAAAACACCGCCGCCGCGCCCGCAATCAGCATCAGCAAGACAAAGGGCACGGGGAGGGAAATGGTCGCTCCAGGCAAGGGAATTTTTCCTGTAGCAATCCAGCGCAGCGAATCATAGGCGGAACCAAAACCCAGTGACTGATCTGAGGCCAAGCCGCGCATCACACCACGATAAATCAATAATCCACATAACGTCACGATGAATGGCTGTAACCGCCACTTCGTCACCATCCAGCCGTGGGTAAAGCCGATGAGCAGTGTCAACCCTAACAGCGCGAACAATGCGGTGACAGGTGACCAGCCGCATTTGACTAAAAGCCAAGGCAGCCCACAACCTGTGAGACATACCATCGAACCAAGGGATAGATCGATGCCACCAGTGATGATCACAAACGAAACACCGATCGCCATGATTCCATAAAGCCCGATGCGCATGATCAGGTTTTCCACATTCTGCGGACGCAAAAACACATCGCTCAGCAACGCAGTGAGCAGGCAGATCAGCAAAAAGACGACAAATATTCCTAATGTTTTTTTCATGATATTTGTGAAATGATTTTTTCGTGACTGATTCCAGTGGCGAGGCGCATGATGGATTCTTCCGACATGGCATCGCGCGTTAGTTCGCCAGCCAATCGTCCCTCGTGCATCACCAGCACACGGTCTGCGACCCCAAGAATTTCCTCCAAATCGGACGAAACAAAAAGCACACCTATTCCCTCGCTGGCGAGACGTTCCATCCATTGGTAAATTTCTCGCTTTGCTCCTACGTCGATGCCGCGCGTCGGTTCATCGAGCAAGAGGATGTTAGGTTGCCGCGCCAGCCATTTGCCAATGACAATTTTCTGCTGGTTGCCACCTGATAGGACTCGCGCTAGTTGGCCACCGTGCGAGGTCTTGATCTGCAACTGTTCCCTCTGTGATTCCGCTAGTTTGCGTTCCGCGCTGGCATCGCGAAACACAAAGCCGCGCGCCTGCGTCTCGAGCGATGGTAAGTTCAGATTGTCCTGCACGGAAAAATCCAAGACTAGGCCGTGATGCTTGCGATCCTCTGGCACCAGCATGACTCCTTGCGCGATCGCCTCGCGCGGATTTTTCGGATGATAGACGGACTGATGCAACCACACTTGCCCTGATGCGGGCGGCACGATCGCCGCCAATGCCTCCAGCATTTCCGTGCGACCCGCGCCGACCAGCCCAGCCACGCCCACAATCTCTCCCTTAAATAAAGAAAAGTCTAACGAATGCTGCGGATGAGCCCGAGTGCGCAGGGACTCTACACGCAACAATTCCTCACCCCGCGGATGACACTGATGTTGATAGAAATCAGACATCGCTCGACCAACCATCAGACGCACCATCGCATCATGCTGGATTTCCTCACCCGCCAACTCGCCCGCATTGGCACCATCGCGGAGCACCGTCACGCGGTCCGCCACACGTGCGATTTCCTGCAACCGATGCGAGATGTAAATCACACTCACACCTTCGCTTTTCAGTCGATAAATGACAGCAAACAACAAGTCCGCTTCGGCCTGACTGAGGCTCGCCGTTGGTTCGTCCATGATGAGCAAACGCGCATCCGTGGCCAGCGCCTTGGCAATCTCGATGATCTGTTTTTTTCCGGGCGAGAGCGACGCTACCGGAGAATGCGACGGCAGACCGAAGCCGAGACGATCCAACAGAACCTGCGCCCCTTGCTCCATCGTTTTTTTCTTTATGAATCCCCATCGCTGCGGTTCGCGACCAAGAAACACATTGGCCGCTGCAGAGAGATTTTCCGATAGGTTGAGCTCTTGGTGAATCAGCACGATGCCCGACTGCATAGCCGCCGCAGCGGAGGTGAAAACAAGCTCACGCCCCTGCCACTCGACTGTTCCCTCATCCGCATGCTGCAAGCCGGCGAGGATCTTCATCAGCGTGCTCTTGCCCGCGCCATTTTCACCCAATACTGCCAGCACCTCGCCCTGCTGCACGTGCAAGTTTACCCCTTGCAGCGCCTTGACGCCGGGGAAAGATTTGCCAATGCCTTTGGCGACGAGCAAGGATGGCTTCATTTGCCCAATTTCGCATTCAAATCCTTGCGGTATTCCTCGACGTTATTGCGGCGGATCAGGCGGGCCGGAATGTCGATGAATCCACTCGCAGGAATCACGGACGAATCCCCCGCGGCGATGGATTTGAGCAACTTGATCGATTGGTAACCATATTCATACGGATTCTGCACCACGGTGCCATGCACATGCCCAGCCATCACTCCTTCCAGCGTTTCGTCTGCCTCATCGAACGCGACAATTTTCACTTTCCCGAGTTGGTTCATGCGACCGAGCGCCTCCAGAATGATGGGCGGATTGTAGGCAAACAGCCCCACCATGCAGCCCACATCCGGCGTGCGGGTCAGTGTGTCTTCGACATAGGTTTTTGCCTTGGCGCGATCGAACTGATCCAACAAGGTGCCGAGAATTTTGTATTTTCCTCCATCGATCACCACGCCCGGCTCATCGAAACGCTGCGGGTCCGAGGAGCGATCGAGCAGTTCATCAATCAGCCCCTGCCGGCGCAAACGGGCATTGTCCTGCTCGATGCGACCGACAAAAATAGCGACCGATCCGCCCTGTGGCATGGCCTCTTTCACCAACTGCCCCGCCATGCGTCCGGCCTTGTAATTGTCCATGCCCAGATACATCAAACGCTTCGCCTTCGGCGCATCGGCATCGACCGTGATCAACTTCGTCGAAGCAGCGGCCTTGTTCAACACTTCGAGTTGGTTATCGGGATCGATGGGGCTGACCGCGATGCCATCGATGCCACGGATCACCATGTCCTCGATCATCTGCTTTTGATCCACCACGCCCGAGCCCGGCATCAGCACGGAAACCTTCACCCCGAGATCGGCGCCCGCTTTTTCCGCGCCCACCTTGGAGATATCCCAGAACGACGCCACGCCATTGGTGACAAAAGCGAACTCCGGCGTCTTGTTAGCAGAGACGCTTGGTTTTTGGCAGGATGTGACAAACCATCCCAGCAAGGACAGCCCGAGGATGCGAAAAGAGTTTTGGGTCATGCCGCTACCACACCAAAAACCGGCACGATGTCGAGAAAAAACCGTGGCTTCACACGCCCAACCACGCGAGGAACTCATGATTGCCATCGGTGCCGGTGATCGGCGAGGGCAGCAGCCCGCGCCATGTTTTGCCACAGGTCTCCGTGGCGAACACGCGGATTTTTTCCACAGCTTTTTCATGCAATACCGGATCGCGCACGATGCCTCCTTTGCCGATTTCATGACGCTCCAGTTCAAACTGCGGTTTGATCAAACAAACGACACATCCCCCCGGCTTCAACACGGAAAAAACGGCAGGCAAGACTTTGGTGAGTGAAATGAAGGACAAGTCCATCACCGCCAGATCCACTAATTCGCTCAGGTCCTCGGGCACCATGTGGCGGGCATTGAATTTTTCCTTCACCACCACCCGCGCATCGCTGCGGATTTTCCAGGCCAATTGATTCGTGCCGACATCCACCGCGTGCACACGCGCCGCGCCGCGTTGCAGCAAGCAGTCCGTAAAACCGCCCGTGGAAGCACCCACATCCACACAAACCCAGCCCGTCACATCGATGCCGAATCCTTCCAGCGCGCCCTCCATTTTCAAGCCACCGCGCCCCACATACTTCAGCTTGTCCTTGATTTCCAGAGGGGCATCGACATCGACCGTAGTGCTCGGTTTTTCGATCAACCGATCCCCACTGCGCACCTCCCCCGCCAGCACCAGACGTTTCGCCTGCTCACGCGATTCGCACAACCCACGCGCTACCAGCAAGGCATCCACTCGATCTTTCATCCGCGCCAGAGAAACAAACTCCCGCACAAATAGCCAGCCTGAATGCCACGCCGGGAGCGCTGAGCCCAAGCTCGGCTCGAATCCCCCGCTAGGCAGCGACCGTCTCTCTCACTGATGGCTTGTGGATGGACTGCATTTCCCGCAGGCCCTCCCCACCCCCATCTCTCCACCCATTTTGTCCATCCTCTAACGATCAAATCTCTTAAGAAACACCGCAGAAAATTCTGAATTTCAACCACGTCACCATCTAACAAAAAATCAAAATGTTACCGGGCGAGGACTCGTATGATTCGTTCCGGGCAGGTTGACAGCATCTGTTAGCATGTCCACCCACCTTGCTTGTGGGAGAAGCGGAGTAAACCGAATGAGGACTTCACCAAGGATTTAATCCCGAGGGTCAGACTGGACTCCGCCTCTCTCGCATGCTGTTAAAAACCGAACCGCATCTTGGATCTCGAGTCCGCATCACGAGTCAGGTTATCAGCAGTATGCTTCCACAAGGCTTATTATTGGTGGCTCAAACCAAAGCAGAAGTAACACATGCAAAGCACACAATCAACCATCGAATACAGTCTGGGAATCGACATCTCAAAAAAAGAGTTCCATGCCGCCATCTTAAAACACGATGACCGTAA
>CAMDAD010000010.1 GCA_945888515.1 Akkermansia muciniphila
AGGCTGGTATGGCATCGGGCCGTTGGCCCTGTCTTCAGCCCCAACGGGGCGGCACATACCAGCCCAGGGCAACGCCCTGGGTCAACGGCCCCCACATCAATCAGCCCTGAAGGGGCGACACATCTTCCCCGCGCATGAGCCGTAAAACCAATACCACCGCCACGAAGGAAGAGGCAAAGCCTGCGCTGTTGCCTGTCCTAGGGCGTTGCCCCAGGCTGGTATGGCATCGGGCCGTTGGCCCTGTCTTCAGCCCCAACGGGGCGGCACATACCAGCCCAGGGCAACGCCCTGGGTCAACGGCGCCCACATCAATCAGCCCTGAAGGGGCGACCCATCTTGCCCACGCATGAGCCGCAAAACGAAAACCACCGCCACGAAGGAAGTGGCAACGCCCGCGCTGATGCCGAAGCTGCGGTTTCCGGAGTTTCGGGATGCGGTGGGGTGGGAGACGACCCCGCTTGGCGAACTCGGTGCAATAGTGACTGGCAAAACTCCAAGCACGAAAGAAGACGATCTTTGGGGCGGCGAGATGCTTTTCATTACCCCCACGGACATCACAGAGGGGGAGAAATATCAGCACACGACTCAGCGCACAGTCGTTGAGACTCGGGGCACAAAAGTGCTTCCACCGGGTAGCGTCGTTTACACCTGCATTGCCTCTATTGGGAAAATGGCTCTGACCGTTGTTCCAAGTGTTACCAATCAACAGATCAATGCAGTTGTGCCAAACGGCAAGACGGCGAGGGAGTTCATTTATTACTCGCTGGCCAATCTTACGCCTTGGATCAAATCCATCCCGGCGACCTCTACTCTGCCGATCATCAACAAGACTCAGTTTTCGGGGTTCATCATTCCGCACCCCGAAGACAAAGCCGAACAACAAAAAATCGCCGAGTGCCTGAGTTCGGTGGACGAGCTGATGGCCGCGCAAGCGCGGAAAGTGGACGCGCTCAAGACCCATAAAAAAGGGCTGATGCAGCAGCTTTTCCCCCGCGAAGGCGAAACTCTACCCCGTCTCCGCTTCCCCGAATTCCAAAACGCCGGGGAGTGGGAGATGAAAACCATGGGAAGCATTGCTTCGTTTTCTTCAGGTGGGACGCCATCCAAAGACAACCCAGAGTATTGGAATGGAACCATTCCGTGGGTCAGTGCCTCGTCGATGTATGATCTAGTGATTCAGAAGGCAGACCATTATGTGACGCCCCTTGCAATCGGCAACGGGACACGGATAGCCAAGAAGGGATCAATTCTGATTCTTGTTCGTGGAAGCATGTTGTTCAAACGCGTGCCAATTTGCGTCGCGGGAATCGATGTGACGTTCAACCAAGATGTGAAGGCTCTGGATGTGGACCCGTCCATCAACACTGGTTTCCTTCTTTATCAGCTTTCAGCTTTCCAAGCCCGCTTCCCCATCAATGAAACAGGAATTGGTGCTGGGAAGATTGAGCTAGAACATCTCAAAGAGTTTGAACTGTTCATCCCCGATGCACCCGAACAACAACGCATCGCCGACTGCCTGAGCAGCCTCGACGCCCTGATCACCGCCGAAACCCAAAAGCACGAAGCCCTCAAGACCCACAAGAAAGGCCTGATGCAGCAGCTTTTCCCATCCCCGGAGGAGGTGGCGGTATGAGCGCGGTTCTTTCGCAGAAACCTCGAGGAAACCATTTTCGTGGCGTCACGAAAATGGTTCCGCAAGTGATCACGCGGCGAAAACCGGCGGCGGGATTTTATCAGCGTTCCAGTAGTCAAGGAATCCTTGACTACTCAAACCGGAGGCGAAGCCGAGTTACCGAGGATTCCTCGGCAACTGCGAGGTCAGTAGTGCAGGGCTTGTTCATCCCGCGCAGCCAAGGCAACCGTCAAGGAATCCTTGACAGTTCAAATCGAGCAACGGCGGAGGGGAACTGCCGAGGAATCCTCGGTAGTTCAAACGGGGGAGGAAACGCTGTGCTTGGAGTCCGTGGCATCGGCATCGGCATAGGTCGGGCTTTCAGCCCTCGGAATGCGTCGCGTTCGCGATTCCTGGGGCGATGCCCCAGGCTGGTATGGCTTTGGGCCTTTGGCCCTCCAAACCGACAAGCGCCCCAAAACGCAGACGTGCCCGTCTTCCACACCGCGCTCTCGACGTTCGCACCGTGCTCCCGTCTTCCGCGCCAACGGCGCATCTCTATACCAGCCTGGGGCAACGCCCCAGGATCACCGCAAGCAACCGCATGAGGGCTGAAGGCCCGACCCATCTCACCGCGCCATGCCACAATCGCTCTCCTATCTCCTGACGCACATCGTCTTTAGCACCAAAGACCGCGCTCCTGTGCTCGATGCCACTGTGCGCCCCGCGCTGCACGCCTATCTCGCAACGGTCGCCCGCAATGTGGAATGCGAATGTTTCCGTGTGGGCGGAGTGGCCGACCATGTGCATCTCGCCGTCCGTCTCTCGCGAACGATCACCATGGCCCAGCTCATCGAGGAACTGAAAACATCGTCCTCCAAATGGCTCAAAACCCAATCACCTGCATTGGCCTCCTTTGCGTGGCAACGCGGCTACGGTGCCTTTTCCGTGGGGCCGTCTGACCTGAATGACCTGCTCCACTACATCGACACCCAAGAAGAACATCACAAAACAAGCACCTTCCAAGACGAATACCGCGCCTTTCTCACCAAATACGCCATCGAATACGATGAACGCTATGTCTGGGACTGATTCCCCAACCACACACTTTCAATGACCGACACCAACCAAAAACAACTGGGCAACACCCTCTGGAGCATCGCCGACCAACTGCGCGGGGCCATGGATGCGGACGACTTCCGCGACTACATGCTTTCGTTTCTCTTCCTGCGCTACCTCTCCGACAACTACGAGACGGCGGCGAAGAAGGAACTGGGCCGTGATTACCCCGATGTGGGCGATGACGCCCGCAAGGTGCCATTGGCGCTCTGGTATGCGGACAACGAGGACGACATCCCGGAGTTCGAGAAGCAGATGCGCCGCAAGGTGCATTACGTCATCAAGCCTGTGCACCTCTGGAACAGCATCGCCAACCTGGCGCGCACCCAGAACAGCGATCTCCTGATGACGCTTCAGGAGGGTCTCAAATACGTCGAGACCGAGTCCTTCGAAAGCACCTTCAATGGCCTGTTCTCCGAGATCGACCTGAGTTCCCCCAAGCTCGGAAAGAAATATGAAGACCGGAACGCCAAGCTCTGCACCATCATCCAAAAGATCGCCGAAGGACTGGCGGAGTTCTCCACGGACATCGACGCGCTGGGCGATGCCTATGAATACCTGATCGGCCAGTTTGCCGCCGGGTCCGGCAAGAAGGCGGGCGAGTTCTACACGCCACAGCAGATTTCCGACATCCTCTCCGCCATCGTCACGCTGGACAGCCAGGAGCCGAAGACCGGCACCAAGAAGCGTCTGGAAAGCGTGATGGACATGGCCTGCGGCTCCGGCTCCCTGCTGCTCAACGTCCGCAAGAAGGTCAACAAGGCGGGAGGCACCATCGGCAAGATCTTCGGCCAGGAGAAGAACATCACCACCTACAACCTCGCCCGCATGAACATGCTGCTGCACGGGGTGAAGGACACGGAGTTCGACATCTTCCACGGCGACACCCTGCTCAACGAGTGGGACATGATGCGCGAGGCGAACCCGGCCAAGAAGCCCAGCTTTGACGCCATCGTGGCCAATCCGCCATTCAGCTACCGCTGGGAACCTACCGATTCTCTGGCCGACGACGTGCGTTTCAAAAGCCACGGTCTCGCTCCGAAATCCGCTGCCGATTTTGCCTTCCTGCTGCACGGCTTCCATTTTCTGAAAGACGAAGGCGTGATGGCCATCATCCTGCCCCACGGCGTGCTCTTCCGTGGCGGTGCCGAAGAACGCATCCGCACCAAGCTACTGAAAGACGGCCACGTCGATACCGTCATCGGCCTGCCCGCGAATCTCTTCTACTCCACCGGTATCCCGGTCTGTATCCTCGTGCTCAAAAAGTGCAAGAAGCCCGACGACGTGCTCTTCATCAACGCCGCCGAGCATTTTGTGAAAGGCAAGCGCCAGAATCAGCTCAGCAAGGAGCACATTCAGGTGATTATCGATACCTACCAGCATCGGAAGGAGGCGCCCCGCTACTCCCGCCGGGTGGGCATGGAGGAAATCGAGAAAAATGACTTCAACCTGAACATCTCGCGCTACATCAGCACGGCGGTGGGAGAAGAGGAAATCGATTTGGCGGCGACGAACCAAACATTGGTGGACATTGAGAAAACCATCAAGACGGCAACGGCCAAGCACAATGAGTTTCTGAAAGAACTGGGGTTGCCTTCCTTGCCGTAGTTTTCAAGGGGCATTTCATCGCCATTCTTGGTCAAGAGGGAGACAAGTATGTGACCGGCGATCCCTTGCGCGGGCGGGAATTCTTGACAAGGGAAGAACTGGAGTAGCGGTATGAGTTCACCGGTTTTCACATGCGCATCAGACGCTGAGGAGATCAATCTCCTGCGAACGCGTGGGGGATGTTCGGCATAGGATGCCGTCATCGCAATCACACGAAGGGGATGGACGCAAAGGATCGCTAAGATGGTGGAATGGTTCGGATGGTGGTTTATGACCGAACCAAGCGTCCCCGGCCGGACCGCACGGAGAGACGGTCCCTGCCTCGCGAAATGTTAGTCCTCTTGGGACGGCTGATAGGCGGCGACGGGTTGCATCATGCGTTGGGGGATGACGAAGCGGAGGATGCCGGCGCGGCTGGGGGGCTTGAGTTCAATGAGGGAAAGTGATCCTTTGCGGATTTCCACGGCTCCTCCTTCCCCGTTCGTGACCCAGGCGATGAGTGAGGAAAAGTCCGGCTCGTGGCCGACGAGGCAGACGCGTTTGAACTCGGTGAATGCGGCGAGCTCGCGCAGGGCGATGTCCGGATGCATGCCGATAGAAAGCCACGATTGCACCACGGGACCGGGCAAGTGTGCCGATTCGCTAAAGGCTTCCGCGGTTTGTTTCGCGCGTAGGAGGGGGCTGGTGAGGATGATTTCTGGGAGCAAGCCTGCCATGCGCAAGTAGGTGCCGGCGCGGCGCGCTTGCTCCAGGCCTTTGGGAATCAGCGCGCGCTCGGAATCACCACCGGGGAGTCCGTGGGGTTCTGCTTTGGCGTGTCGCAGCAAAAGAATTTCCATGGGCTTACCCTTACATGGTCATGCCGCCATCTACGGCGAGTACCTGACCGGTGATGTAGCGGGCCTCGGCACTGGCGAGGAAGAGGACCGCGTGGGCGATGTCCTTGGGATCACCGAAGGAGGAAAGGGGAATTTTTGCCATGACTTCCTCACGAACTTTTTCGGGCAGCTCGCCCGTCATATCGGTGGTGATGAATCCCGGTGCCACCGCATTGCAGGTGACGGCACGCCCGGCGAGTTCGCGGGCGACCGCTTTGGTAAAGCCGATCAGACCCGCTTTACTGGCGGAGTAGTTTGCTTGCCCGGCATTACCAATAAGCCCAATGACCGAGGCGATGTTGATGATGCGAGGGTCGGCGGCTTTCATCAGTGAGCGCATAAAGGCTTTGACGGTGTTAAAAGCGCCTTTTAAGTTGGTATCGAGCACGGTATCCCAGTCCTCTTCTTTCATGCGCATCAGCAGACCGTCACGCGTGACGCCGGCATTGTTGATGAGAATGTTGACCTGTCCGAAATCGGCAAGCACCTGTTTGCCCAATTCCTGCACGGCCTCGTGATCGGCGACGTCCACAGCGTAGGCCTTGGCGCTGCCGGGGAAGCGGGCGTTCAGCTCTTCGGCTACCGCGCCGCAACTGGCGGCGCTACGACTGACGACTGCGACTTTTGCTCCCTGCTCTGCCAAGGCGATCGCGATGGCCTGACCAATGCCACGACCTCCGCCTGTGACAACTGCAACTTTTCCTTCAAGTGATGGCATGGCGAGATGTTGTCTATTTTCCGTATCGTCGTCAAAACATTCCTTTTGTGATCTTGCTTGGCTCAGTGGTATTTGACGTCTCACTTCGCGGAGTAACAAACGGCGCGCCTGCTGGGGCTGACGGTGAAAACGAGTGGACTGTCACGATCGATCAGTTCATTCAAAAAAACGACGGATCAGAGCGAGGCGATAAGCTAGTCTCTGCGGCGGAGAACCACGGGCGCAGCGGCATTGCCGAAGCGATTGATGGCGGTGATAGCCACGGCATCACACAGAGGCAGCACGATGCTGTCGCTATTGGATGGGGCGATGCGAATGGTTCGCCATTGTTTGCCCTGGCATGACTGCACCACAATCTTATGTGTAGAAGTATCCTTCACTTGCCAGCGCACGGTGATTTTTTCCCCTTCGCGCGCGGAGCTGACGAGCGGAGCGGGCGGGGCGGCTTTGTTGATCCAAGGCATGGGCGGCACGAGGGCAGGGGCAGGATAGCTTATTTTCAATTGGTCATTGATGTTGTCACGATTCTGCATGAGTGACTTTACGCTCCAGTGCAGGTGGCCTGCGTGATTGTGACCGATGGTTCGGCTAAGCTGCAGTTGGTTGACGATCTCCGTCGCTTTGCGTCCTGGGTCTTCCGTGCTGCCGATCCGAGAAGAGGCGATGCCTGGCCAGACGGGGCGGGATCCCTGTGCGCGCCACCATTCTAACAGAAGTGGAAAACTTTGTGGACCATCGATGCGCCAGTATAGCTGGGGTGCTAGGTAATCGCACCAACCATTTTTCAGCCATTTCTGCGCATCGCAGGCGAGATCCTCGTAGGCATTCAGGCTGGCGGTGGTGCCTGTGGGCACGCCCGGTTTCCAGATACCAAAGGGACTGATTCCCACTCTGGCCCATGGCTTGATGCGCTTCACGTTAGCGTAAAGTTGTTGCATGAAAGAATCCACGATTTTTCGACGCGCTTCATTACTGAGGCCATCAGGAAAGCGTTTGCCGCCTTGGGGGTAGGGGTAAAAGTAGTCGTCGAGATGAATGCCATCCACATCGTAACGCCGCAACACATCGAGCATGGCGGTCATGGCGCGTGCACGGGAATCGGTGAGTGCTGGATCGCACCAAATGAGATTGCCATAGCCTTTCGTGAGATGAGCGGCGCTGCGGGTGATGTGAGAGGGGGAGGCACTGGCATTCGCGTTTGAGAGAGCACGAAAGGGATTGAACCATGCATGCACCTCGATCCCTCTGCGTTGCGCCTCGCGAATGGTGAAGGCGAGTGGGTCATAGTTTGGCGATTTTCCCATGGTGCCCGTGAGCCAGGGTGACCAAGGTTCTGTGGCCGATTCATAAACGGCATCGCACTGCGGGCGGACCTGAAAGATCAGCGCGTTCATGTGAAGCGCCTGCATGCGATCGAGAATGGCGCGCATTTCCGCTTGTTGCTCAGAGGCACTGAGCTTGTTTGAGCTGGGCCAGTCGATGTTATAAATGACCGCGCACCAAGTGCCGCGAAATTCACGAGCGATGGCGGGCACGGCCTCGCGCGAGGGCACCAGCGGTTGCGCCAGTGCGCATGGCAGGAAAAAACAGAGTGTGAGGAATAGGCGATGCATGGTCGGCTCAAGTGCGACACTCTAACCTCACGATTCGGTTGTGTCGACGAATCTCAGAACCAGAGTGGGCAGTGTGATCTCGCGGAGTCGAGGGGGAACTCAGGCGTTTTAAAACGCAGGGGCAATGATTAACTCGTCGCCGGCTTCGGGCGAAAAAGGTCCAATGCCCGGCAGGACATCGGCAATGGCTTCACCGCCCACGACCTCGCGCACTTTGACATTTCCGGCGATGCCGTCCTTGCGTCGAACGGAGAGCACGGTATCGACCGTGACATACTCTGGCATGACCAATTGAATCGTCACAAAAGACCCCGTATTGGGGTCATTGACGAATTCCATTACTTTCGCCATGAGCAGAGCTTCCTTGATCTGCCGGGCGCGCCGCAGCTCTTTGTCACTTTTTTCCAAATCGTTTTGAGCAATGAGTCCCGCTTCCTGCTTAGCGACGTTTGCTTCTTTTTCCTTGAGTTCCAGCTCCAATTGCAGAGCGGCATTGCGTTCCTCGATCTCGCGGAGTTTGGCGGCTTTTTCCTCCAATTCTTGATTGCTGTTTTGACCAAACGCCGAAGAGGTAGAAGGAAGGGATGATACGCCCATGTCGCGGAGTTGTTTCTCCGAGCGTAGGATGGCTTCTTCGCGATGGATTTCCTCCAGTTGTTTCCGGATGCGTGCGAGTTCAGAGGCGGGGGCGTCCTGGGTAAGACTGCGTTGCGTATGCCAGGTCCAGGCAAGCGCTCCGAGCAGGAGAGCGGTGGTGGCGGCGAGAAGCATTTTGATCGTGTCCATGGCGTATGATTGCGGGTCAGTTGATAAAGAGAGCGAGGCGGATCACTTCGGATTGATTTGCCATACTTCACAGACCTGATTGCGTTCTGGCATACTACTAGAAAAACGATTGGTTTGGCCAAGGAATACCGCCTGCACGACCTGATTGCCTGGTTTGGCCAAATCGATATTGCCCGCGACAACGGTGGCGCGGTCCGAGGATAAAACGCGGTTGCTATCCGCATTGCCGGTGGTGGATGCGTAGCCGACGACCAGGATCATCGCACCTTCCGGTAGATTCGCTAGAGCATCACCCAAGGCCACCTTGTCGGCGGGATTGAGCTGGGAGGAACCGGAAGGGAAACGGATTTCTTTAAGGAAACTCGCTCGGTATTCCGTGGCGAAGTGATTGTATGCAGCAGAAATTTCAAGGTCCGGCTTGTTCTCCAATGCATTGAGTGCCTCAAAGAGGCTGATGGCCATGGGGAAAAGATCGGCTGCGGATTCGGCGAATAGCTTCGTCGGCGTGGGAGCAGGCGCAGGCGGTGGGGCTATGGGTTTGGCCATGGCTGCGGCAAGTTGCGCTTCGAGCTCGGCGATGCGAGATTTCGCCGCTGTCAGTTCTTCGAGAGAGGGGCGCTTGGCGTATTGTTCCATGCCGTTACGGGCTTCATTGAGCTGTGCACGCAGCATTTCACTGCTTGCTCCGTCGGCGATGGCTTTATCGAGCTGGGTCTGCGCTTTTCCCAGTTGGGAAGAGAGTGCTTGCCTTGCTTGTTCGGAAACCAGGAGAGTGTTGTTTTTTTCGGCGATGATGCTGTCTTTTTCCGCAAGCAAAGACCGGAAGCGGTCAGAGTAATTGGCCAAGGTAGCGGCGTCTTTGGTGAGGCGAGCAGCGATTTGCTCAGGGGAATCCATGCCCACGCCTTCGAGTGGTGGCAAGCCCTGTCGGGCGCGCTCGGCATTGACCGACGCCGTGCGTGATGCCAATTCCGCTTGTGCCGAGTAGAGGTCAGTCTGATCATTTTTTTTCTTCTGATTCAGGTTCATGGCGATCAGGAAACCGACCAGCAGCGCCACGGCTACGGATAACATCAAGGTGACGGATACGGGAGATTTTGTCGCTGGGGTCGCGACGGATGGAGTCGCGGTTTCTTCATGATGATGGGATTCGTTTTCGCTCACGCGCGAAGATGTAACGGATTTTCACGGGGTCGTCCATGCGAAAGGCAATTTTCAAAAAAAGAAGATGAAATGCGGCGGATTCCAGTGCATGGTGCTGCTGCGATGGGGAAAAACTGGTTTCAATTCTGCGCAAAAGCGTCTCTTGTCTCAGTGTTGGTGTTGATTTTTGTGGGTGCCATTGTCAGGGTAACTGGCGCCGGAATGGGATGCCCCGATTGGCCGACTTGCTGGGGCTGCCTGATTCCGCCCACTGCGGTGGAAGAAGTGGAATTTAAAAAGCTCGACATCGCGAAATTCCAGCGCAAAGCCGAGCGACTGGGGCGCGATCCGCAAACCATCACGATCGAGTCGCTGCGTGCGGAATTCAATCCGCGCCATGTTTGGACGGAATTCATCAATCGTTTGTTTAGTTTGCCCGTGGGATTGTTTTCCTTACTGACTTTCGTCCTGTCCTTTCGCAAGCGCAGGGAGGCGCCAATCGTATTCATCGGCTCCTTTGCCGCGTTGTTTTTGGTTTTGTTGAATGCGTGGATGGGAGCGCGGGTGGTGTATAGTGGTTTGGCGCCTGGGGTATTGACGGCTCATATGGCTTTGGCTTTCCTGCTGATTTTGGTGCAAACCTTCTTGATCTGGCGCACGGGCTCGGTCTCTGAGTGCCAGAAATTTTCCGATGACCGACAGCGCAAGCAACTCAGAAAATGGCTGATGGTATTGTTTGTGGTGGTATTAGCGGAAGGTGTGATGGGCTCGCAGGTGCGTGAGTTGACGGATGCTATGTCAAAGCATCTCTCTGTCTCGCGCACGGAATGGGGTGGTGCCCTGGAGCGATCGTGGCTCTATCTCACACACCGGAGTTTCTCCTGGCTGATTGTGATCCTAGCGGGATATGCTTGGTGGTCGGGTAGAAAATATCGTTTTTCGCCGATGAACCTTTCGGAGATGCTCGTGCTCGGCATTGTCATGGCGCAAATGGTCTTGGGCGTGGTGATGTCGCAAATTCACATTTACGGTTGGGTGCAGGTGCTGCACGTCGGACTGGCTGCTCTCCTCGTGAGTAGCAATTTTTTCTGGATCCTGAGTTTGAGCCGAAAACCACAGAACGTTTGATGTTTTGGCGAGGCATGGCGCGCGCTAGCACGTCGAGTAGATGCAAGTTTGACAGAACGGGCGGATTGTGGCGTAATCATCGCGCTATGAAATTACCTCTGATTGGACTAGTGGCTACGAGCTTGTTTGCTTATGCACATCCCGAACACGCGACGCAACCTGGCAAAGACATCCCCCATGCGGCCACGGTCGGCAATGGCGCATGGACATTCGAAACCGTTCCCGGTTGGGGTAAATTACCGGATGGCAAAAATCTCGGACCAACCCACGGTTCGGTGCTCAGTGGGGCGGACGGCAAAGTGTATTTCAGCACGGATGCGGCCATGTCCATCATCGTTTATGAAGCTGATGGCAAGTTTGTGAAAACGATCGCTCCCGAGTGTGTGGGGTTCCACGCGATGGCGTTGCGCACGGAAGCGGGCAAAGAGGTGATTTACGGTGCTCAGTTGAAAAAAGGACGCGTCTGCAAAATCGATACCGATGGCAAGTTGTTGCTGGAGATCCCGAATGCGAATACTGCAGCGGTGCAGGGCGGATGGAATGGCCTCACAGCCGTGACGGTAGCTCCGGATGGTTCGATTTTTGCCGCGACTGGCTATGGCGCGCAGATGATTCACAAATTTGATGCCACCGGCAAACTCATCAAGTCCTTCGGAGGCAAAGGCGCGGGCAACGGGCAGTTTAATACCTGCCATGGCTTGGCGATCGATACCCGCTTCGGCGCACCACGTCTGCTGGTAGCGGACCGTGGCAATCGCCGTCTGGTTCACACGGACATGGAGGGCGCTTTCATCGAGGTCCATGCCAAAGGGCTGCGTTTGCCCTGCATGGTGGACATTATGGGAGATTTTTGTGCTGTGGCAGAGTTGGAATCGCGCGTGACGATTCTCGGCAAAGACGGAGTTCCTGTTGCCTTCTTGGGCGACAATCCAGACAAAAAGCAATGGGCCAACTTCAAAGTGCCTGTTGCGGCCTGGAAGGAAGGCATTTTTACCGCACCCCATGGCCTGTGCTTTGATCAATCGGGCAACATTTATGTGCAGGACTGGAACGTGAGCGGTCGCGTGACCAAGCTCATCAAAAAGTGACAGCTCCCACAGGAAAGCGCCACGGGATCAAGCATCCCGTGGCTTTTTTATGCGCATTTTTCTTTCCGCGCGCCAGTGTTTGGTGCATGTTCGTGAAGTCCATGAATGTTCGATTCCCTCACGCACGTCGACTGATTCAGTCGTTGCATCGTTCCGTGCTTTTCGTCATGGCATCCTGCGCATTGGTTTGCGGTCAAACGGCGGATCTTGGTGCACAATTGCTGGATGAGAACTTATGGAAGACGTCCCTCGCGCAAGTCGAGAAGACGTATCTCGTAAAGCGCCTGCCCGAGCAACTGCGGATGATGGCCTTGCAGCGCGAGATGCTCAAGCGACAGGGATTTGATCCGGGGGAAATTCGCGATCATGCCTTTGTTTGGCTTTCGGCTCAGCACGACGGCTTGAGGGCGGAGGCTGGAGCTGTTCCTCTCTGGGGAGAGAAAGTAGGCGAGATCATCATCCGCGGCACGGCGGGAATGATTTCCACGATCAACATTTCGTTATACAACCGTGGCGACGATGGCATGCTCAAGCCGGCGGAATTGCAAAGTCGATTCAACCAATGGAAAATGCGCTTGGATGAAAAAATCGGCACTCGCGCCGAAGTGCGCAAATCCACATCCGCCGTGGAGGTAGTGGCGTTTCAGTGGCGCAAGGGTGATACTGCGATTTTGTTAGAGTCCAGCGCGGCCACTCATGAAGGTCAGCAGCGTGCCGAGTTTTTGCGCATTCGCCTGGCTTCGTATGCCGCCGCTGACGGTAAAATCGCAGGTCGATCCACGCTGAAGGGGAATCTCGGAAGCAAGGCTGATGGTGATGTGTTTATCAAAAACATGCCGATGGTCGATCAAGGGCAAAAAGGGTATTGCGCGGTTGCCTCGATCGCTCGGGTGGCGAGTTATTACAAGCTAGATGTCGATCAACACGAGGTCGCACAATTGGCTAACACTTCTCAGCTGGGCACCAGTCCGGAGGAGATGGAGTTGGCTTTCAAGACGATTATTTCCAAACTGCACATTCGCACGACACAGCATTACGAATTCACTCAGCGCCAGTTCGATGCGGATGTGCGTGCCTACAATCAACTGGCGAAAAAACAAAACAAGCAGGAATTTAAGGCTCCGAAAGGATATGTGCTGATTCCGGCAGCTGTATGGATGCTGATGGATCCGGAGATTTTTGCTACGGTGAAGGGAGAGCAATCGGGTTGCAGGCGATACATGACGAAGATCGAAGAATACATCAATCAAGGCATCCCACTCTGTTGGTGCCTGCGCTTGGGCATGTTTCCCGAAAAAGGCATTCCGCAGGCGAGTGGCGGACACATGCGATTGATCATCGGTTACAATTCCCAGACTCAGGAAATCATTTACACCGATTCGTGGGGTAAGGGGCACGAATATAAAAAAATGGCACTGGCGCAAGCGTATGCGTGCAGCATTTCGTTGTATACGATGTCACCGACGCGGTAAATTTTATGATTAGAATTTCATGATGAATGTTTTTGGTATAGGAATCGATGTGGTGGAAGTGGGTCGCATCGCCTCATCCGTGGAGGAATTCGGGGAACGCTTTATCACTCGTATTTTTACCTTGCGTGAGCGCGAGTATTGCGCGGCAAAGTCTAAGCCGGAGCTGCACTACGCCGCGCGTTTTGCAGCGAAGGAAGCGGTGGCGAAGGCCTTGGGCACGGGGATCGGTAAAGAAATCGGCTGGCTTGACATGGAAGTCGAGCGAGGCGCGAGCGGCGAGCCAATCATGCGCCTGAGTGGTAAGGCGCTGATGTTTTGTCAAGCGCATGACATCCATGAGATCAAGATCAGCCTCACTCATGCGCGCGAGTATGCCGCGGCTAATGCCGTGGCATTATGCGGGGCGCAGAGTGTCTAAGTAGGCGATCGCGGATCGCAAAAAACCGGAAACCACCGAGTAGCCACTGGATTTGGCATGCAGCTCTAGACCTATGCTCAGGCTCATGATCAAATGCGCTTCATCCGCAGGCTGGATGGCGGGATGGACCATGCGATTCTGTTGACCGCGCAGCAAGGCCTCGCTGATGGATCGATGCCATTGCTGCTGAAGATCGTGCATCGTTTGGTGTAAGGTGTCATCGGACGGAGCGATGGATGGGATCAAGATGGCGAGCGGGTTGCCGAAAAATTCGCTGGCAGCAGTGGACTCCACGACACGGGATTGTTCGCGCAGAATGCCTTTGATCGTTTGGATTGGATCCGTGGCATCGCGCAGGGGGCTCAGCCATTGCTCATCGAGTAGGGGAGGCAGCGTTTCCTTCATCCACTGTTGCGCCAGATCATCTTTCCCCGCGAAATGATGAAACAGTGATCCCTTGGTGATCCCTGAATTTTCGACGATTGCGTTGAGCCTAGCAGCTTGAAAGCCGAAGCGACGAAATTCTTCGCCCGCACTCAGGAGAATACGTGCGCGGGTGGCGGTGGGGTTCTTTTTTCGCAAAGACATGCGTTAATTTAGCATACCAACTGGTTGGAGGGAAGTGTTTTGTGAGACTTTCGATGAGGTGAGCCAATTCTTTGCTTGGATTCGTGGGGAGGAATGGCTACAGAAGGAATGTATGACAGTAGCTAGCAAAATCACTCTGACGCGCCTCTTGATGGTGCCTGTATTTGTGGTGCTGGCCGTATACTACTCGCATAGCGTTCAGGAGGGACTGCCACAAGAGTGGATGCGCATCGCGGCGCTGCTCGTATTTGTAACGGCGGCGGCATCGGATGCGGTCGATGGCTTTATCGCACGGCATTTCAATCAACGTTCGGCCTTTGGCGCGATGATTGATCCGATTGCGGACAAGACCTTATTGCTGACCGGGATCATCACCTTGTCGCTGATTGACTGGGGCAGCAGCGGTTGGCGCATTCCCCTATGGTTCACCGCGTTGGTGATCGTGCGCGATTGCGTGATCATCGGAGGAATCGGGATTTTATGGTATTGCAAGGTTTCGGTGAAAATCGATCCGCACTGGAGTGGAAAAGTGTGCACATTTTCTCAGATGCTCGCGCTTGGATGGGTGATGTTGCGCATGATGGCGATCAGTCCGATCTACGCATGCGCACTTGCAGGAGTATTTACCGTGTGGTCGGGGATCGCCTATGTGGCGCAGGGTTGGCGTTTGTTGCAGTCCGCCGATTTGCATCGCCCGGGATCTCATCACTAGGATAATTTGGTTGTCGGAAGTCGAATGCTTGCGTAATGCTTGTCGTGCGACTTTCCGAGAAACACCCTCTGGTGACATCCTCTCCCTCGCCGGTGCCCGCATGAAAACTCCTTATATTCGCATCAAAAATTTGCATCAATCATTCGGAGATCGGGAAGTTCTTCGCGGGATTGATTTGGATATTTATCGTGGCGAAACTTTGGTAATTCTTGGGGCATCGGGTTGCGGTAAATCGATCTTGGCAAAACACCTGCCGGGATTGCTGCGGCCGCTGGAGGGCGAGATTTGGGTTGGCGATGTCGATATCACGAAACTACGAGAAAGAGAGATGGGACCGATCCGTCACCAAATCGGCATGATGTTTCAGGGAGGGGCTTTATTTGACTCGTTTACGGTATTCGAAAATGTGGCTTTTCCGTTGCGTGAAGAGTCTGACTGCAAAGAGGATGAGATTCATCGGCGGGTCAGTGAGGCCTTGGAGATTGTCAAGCTGGGAGCGCACGCAGATCAATTTCCCTCGGATATTTCCGGTGGTATGCGCAAGCGAGTTGCTCTGGCGCGTGCTGTGGTGGATGTGCCGGCCTGCATCATTTACGACGAGCCGCATGCGGGACTGGATCCGATGACCGCTGATACCATCGATCGATTGATCAAGACCTTGCAGTCCGATCACGGCATCACCAATATCGTGATTACCCATGAAATTCGCAGTGTCTTTCGTATCGCCGATCGTGTGGTATTTATGAAACTGGGAAAGATCTACTGGGTGGGCTCACCGATGGAATTGCAAGCGACGAAGGATCCGTTTTTGCGTGATTTCATCGAGGGCAATGCACAGGAGGATTGAGCGGTATTAGTTGTCATCTATCCAGCGATGCATTCTACGAAACACCGTAAAGCCTGCAAGACTCCCTAACACATCGGCACAGAGATCCAGTGCGTCATTGCCTGAACGTTGAGGGATCCATGACTGGTGCCACTCATCGAGTGCTCCTGCGAGAGTCATTATCAACATCACGCAAGCCAGCAGTTTCGCCCAATCGAGATGGCGATGGCTGATCCGATAGAGAAAGGCGGACAGAAGTCCAGAACCTCCGAAAAAGTAGCCGAAATGACAGGCTTTATCGAGATGGGGGATTTCCCAGCCGGTGTTGATTTCCACTGGGCCAGAGGAGAGTCGCCACAAGATGCCGAACCATGCGCAAAAGAATACCAACCAGAGCAGAGCATGGCGGAGGGGTGAGGGCAATTTCATGGCGAAGCCCAATCAGCGGTTGGGGGCGTCTTGGCGGCGGATCTCCTCTTCGAGTCGCTCGGCCAGCCATTGTTTCATCATCGACTGATAATTTAAGTAGCGCGAACGAGCGACACGTTTGATGCGGGAGAGCATGCGCGGATCGAAGCGCAAGGTGATGGTGGTGGATTCTCTTGAATCCGGCTCATGAACACAGCTCTGCATGAGTCGGGCATCGAGTTCGTGACCTTCCCAAAATTTGGCTTCGGCTTGCTCATCGGCAAACGCAGGGATCTGAGACCAGTGGGTGATCGTATTCATAACTTATTTCATCGATGCATAGCGGCGCTCGTAAAAACGCATTTCGTTTTCAGTCATTTCCCGCGCGGCAATCACACGCGTGTTTTTTCCATCGGTCCAAAAACACAAAAACAATTGACGGCCACTTACGGTGCGCCCCAGAGCGTAGTAGCGGGATTCGCCATCTTCGCGCTCCGCATCCGGAAGGAAGCGAACACCGAAGGGGTCTTCGAGAACTTCTTCTAGCTCTCGCGGCTTGAGGTCGCGGAGATCAAAGTGAACATCAATGAGGTCGAGATCCATAAGGAAAAATTGCGAGTCGCTACAAAAGTGATTGCGTATGAAGTTTCTTAGAAAACCGAGTGATGGGCCATCGAAGGAGATGAGACGGGAATACTTAAAATGATTTGGTAGCACCGAGGAAGCCCATGTAGGCGGCGAGAACACCGGCGCCGAGAGTCAACAAAAGTAACACGGGTGTGGGCATGATTTTTTTGCGTGCGAGCAAGGGAGCTACTCCGAGAAACAGCCATACCACCAGTTTGACTTTCCAGAAGTGTAATTCCATGGGTGGTTTTTTTAGCAGGGCAAATCCTGCCAACAGCAAAAGCACGAGAGAAATACCGTGCAACATGGATGCAAGTTTCCTGTGGGATTCCTGCGGTCCTAAAAGGATGGCACCCATGGCGGTAAAAACACCGAAGGCACCTGCGATGTGAATGACTTTTAAGATCATCGGATTCATATTCGGATTGAGACTAGCGGTGCACGGTGAAATGTCAATGGCAAAGCGATAGCGCGTCAGTTGTCCAAGCGCGTGACGATATCCGACAAGAGTTGTTTTAGGCGGGACTCCTGTGTGATGACCTGCGGTTGATCGAAACCAACCCAGATCGCGGTCGATCCTTTCGGACCGAGTCGCAATGTCCAAGCCTCGCGCTCGGAACCGGTGGCTCCCGTGAAAATATCGGAGCCTTTCGTTTGTTTGAGAACGTTCAGCCCGGACCGCGCTGCGGGTGGGCTGAGGGCGGAAAACAGAGAAGGCTCGTTTTTGAGGAGAATTTCATTTTCTGAATTGCGGATCTCGCGGATCAGGAACGGGCGTGGGCGTTTTCCTTGATGGGCAAGAGTGGCTAGTCCGATCGCCATTTCCATCGGTGTGGCAGAAACAGCCCCGCGGTAGAGGTCTTCCGTAGAGGAAAAGGGACCGCTGAGGCCGCAGCGGCGAGCGATGCGCTCCACCGCTTCTGCTCCTATCGGGGTGCCGGTGCGCACCGGGCTACCGGGATAAATCGTCCGACCACGTTGTGCGGCCGCGGCGGCGACAAAAGGCTCAAAGGCAGTGCCGAGATCGCGACGCGCGCTGTGCGTGCGATCGAAGGCGGAATGCTGGTAATCGCGACCACCGATCTGCGCGAGTATGGCGCCGGTCTTTGTTTCCAGAGTGACTGCTGTCATTTGCAAGTAGAGCGGATTGTCCTTTCCTTGATGCTCTGCGCGAGTGGGTGCGCGGTAGGATTTCTCTTTTTCGAGCGCGGTGAGGGCTTGCTGTAGTTCACCTTCCAAGCGCCGTTGCCACGGCATGTCGAGAGTGGTGTAAATGGTGAGACCGCCAAGCTGGATCTCCTCCGCTGAAACAAGTTTGTTCACTTCTCTCACAACGGCTTGGATCGCGTAGGATCGTTCCGTCGTAATGTCTTCCGGTTTTGTGATCTTGAGCGGGAGGGAGATGATGCGTTGTTTGTCTTCCGCACTGATGAATTTCATAGCGATCATGCGATCGAGAACCTGGTCGCGCTGCGCTTTGGCGGCATCGAGATCGCGCCATGGCGAAAAAATGTGCGGGCCGCGAATGATGCCCATGAGCATCGCGCATTCGGCTTCGTTTAGTTCTCTGATGTGCTTGCCGAAATAGCTTTCTGCGGCGTCCTGCACGCCAAGGTGGCCCGCGCCGACACCGAAGTAGATGCGGTTCAGGTATCCCGCCATGATTTGCTGTTTTGTGTAGTGTTTTTCCACGCGCAGGGTCAGTGCGATTTCGAGAAATTTCCGGTGCAGTGATTTGGCGCGTATTTCATAGGTGTTGCGCGCGAGTTGCATCGACAGCGTTGAGGCTCCCTGAGTAAACTTACGGTCCTTGAGATTGCGGACCGTGGCACGCGCGAGTCCTCGTAGATGAACGCCCGAGTGAGTGAAAAATTCCGCATCTTCCCGCGCCTGCAGGGCCTTCACCAGAAACGGGGGTAGATCTTCGTAAGTGATGAGATCGATGTTCGATCCGACAATCGCATCGATTTCATTGTTGTAGCGATCCAAGACACGATTTCGCTGAGGCAGCTTTCCGACTTCTTCGATGTCATAGCTGGCGGCGAGAGAGGCGTAGTAGAGACAAAACAACAAGGCGCCTACCGTGCCAGCGAGACCAATCCACAGCATCGCGCGCACGAGCATGTGGTATCGCGCGGGGATTTTTCTCAACCAACGCGCCGGTGGATCCTGCGGTCGCCACGACATGCTGGGATTCTAGCGGCAGATTCTCAGTCTGTAAAGAAGCGAGAAAAAGTGGATTCCTCTCCGCTTTCAGACCTGACACTTGCGACAAAAATACGTGCTGCGTTGTCCCTGGATGATTTTGTGGATCGCAGTGCCGCATTTCCGGCAGGGCTGTGCCTCGCGCTCATAGACAAACAATTCCTGACGGAAATAGCCTGGCTCGCCGTTTTCTCGGAGAAAGTCGCGCAGTGTGGTGCCGCCCTGTGCAATGGAGTGGCGCAGCACGTTTTGGATCGAATCTACCAGTTTTCGCAGGCGAGGCAGGGTGAGTTTCGCGGCAGGAGTGGTGGGGCGGATGCCGGCGTGGAATAGCGATTCCGAGGCGTAGATATTGCCCACACCGACGACGATGGCATTGTCCATGATCGCGAGCTTGATTGGGCGCTGAAGATGGTGGAGCGCTCGTTTCAGAGTGATTGCATCGAAATGTTCGTCCAACGGTTCCGGTCCGAGCTTGGCGAAAAGCGGGTGGGTGAGGGGATCGTCTGCGATGCCGTGCGTGACGATCCCGAAACGCCGCGGGTCATGGTAGCGCAGCTGTTTTCCGGTCGAGAGCGTGAAGGCGATATGATCGTGCGTGCGGAACTCCGTGGCGGGATCCGCGATGCGCAGGCTGCCGGACATGCCGAGGTGGATGATCACGTGGTGACAATCTGTGAAATGGACGATGAGATATTTCGCGCGACGGGATACGCCGATGATCTTTTTCCCTTCGATCTCAGCGAGCGAGTCGGGCACAGGCTGCCTGAGATCGCGCCGGCGCACGATGACCTCTTTGGCGCACGCACCTTTCACGTGCGGCAAGATTCCCAGTCGGGTGGTTTCCACTTCAGGCAGTTCCGGCATCGGTGAGAGGGTAGTCGCGGAGTGGCGGATGAGCAATGGAGAATCTTGCGCAACGAGGGGATTACTGGTATAGAATTTTTTCCCGTGCGGCCGTATCCTTACACACCACCTCAGACAATGGAAATCGATCCATTCGCCATGCGGCGTTCCCAGAAGCGCATCGGTTGGGCCGCCATTCTTTGTGCGTTTGGAGTCGTGCTGCCACCCTCGATAGGATTGGTCAGGGTTTTCATTGCGGGATTTAATACTTACAGCGAGCTTCAAAAAACGGGTAGTGCCGATCCTGCCGTGATGGCGGGAGAGGTCTCCGTGATGATCTTGTCGATTCTTTGGGGCCTTGTGATATCTTGTGTATTTTTGATCGCCATGATTGTGTGCTTGGTGAAATATCGCAGAAGGAGAAAGTGCTTGCGTGAGTTTGAAGAGGGACGGGCAACTGAACCAAAGTCATGATGTTCCCTTCTGCTCTCTGGGGCGGGGCTTTTGTCAAATGGCATGAGTGTGCGCGATGTCACTTGTGTTTCCTTTGGTCTTCGCATAGGGTTTGTTGCGAATGACTGAAGAAATCGATCGCGGGGAAAGCAGGCCGGCATGGGGTTCGTTTTGGGCGCTGATTGGGATGCAGGTGCAGAATTCGTTCACGGTCAGCATCATTAAATTTTTGCTCATTCCTCTGGGGGCGTGGTTGGCGCTCCAGAATCAGGGCGGTGAGTTGGCGAAACACACCGAGCACGTGGTGAGTTTGTTGTTGGTATTGCCCTACTTGTTGTTTTCCCCGGCGGCTGGTTGGATCGGGGATCGTTTTCCCAAAAGCTGGGTGATCAAAATTTCGGCTGTGGCGCAATGGGGTATCGTGATGCTGCTCATCGGCGCGATCTGGTTGCGTTCCTTGAATCTAGGCTTTGTCTGTTTTTTTCTCTACTCGCTGCAATGCTGTCTGTTGAGCCCAGCGAAACTAGGAGTGGTCAAGGAATTGGTGGGTTCACGTCGTCTGGCCTTTGCCACCGGCGTGGTCGAGGGAACAGTCATTCTCGCCATTTTGGCGGGGCAGATCGCGGGCGGGATATGGTTCGATCATAATCTGACCAGTTCTCACGATGGCTGGAATGCGGCGCTGGTGGCGTTGTTTTGGATCGCGGCGATTGCTTTGGCGGGGGCCATGATTGCCCAGCTTATTCATGGTACGAAGTCGCAGAGCGCGGTGCCCTTTCGCTGTGAATTGTTGTTTCGTCATATCAAGGATTCCAAGGTGGTGTGGAGCGACAAGGAGCTGCGCATCTCGGCGGTGGGCACGGCTTTTTTCTGGGCCTTCGCCGGATTTGTGAACTTGGTGGTGATCGCGATCGCGAAACAGACGAGCAGTCAGGAACTGGGCACCGCGATTTCGAAGCTGATGTTTTTCGCCAGTCTCGGCATTGCTTCGGGGAGTATTTTTGCCGGTATGCTGAGCAAACGGGGCATCGAATGGTCGCTGGCACCGATTGGTTTGTTTCTGATGAGCGGCGCGTTGTTTGTGCTGTCGCAACTCGATACCCACAGTGCGGCGTTGCCGTATTTCCTGAGTTTTGCCGGTGCCGGTGCCGCGATGTTTCTGGTGCCCGTGAACACCTTCGTACAGGATCACCCGCCTGCGGAGAAACGCGGAACGGTCATTGCAGTTTCGAACTTTTTCAACAACCTCGGCGGGATTTCCGCCGTTATCATCCAGTTGGCGATGGTGCTCGCGGGCATGAGTGTGCAGTGGCAGTTTTTGTTGTTGGCGATTCTGACACTCGGCATTGCCGCCCTTGCCGCAAAGAAGTGGATGCCGGAGCTGTTGCGCGTGATCATTCTGCCGATCGTTCGTCTGATCTATCGGCTTCGTGTGATCGGCCATGAACACATACCGGAGAAGGGTGGCGTTTTATTGTTACCGAATCATGTCACCTGGGCGGATGCGTTTTTCGTCTCTGCGGCATGCCAGAGACCAGTGCGTTTTGTGATGTTCGATGGCTTCATGGGAGCGAAAGGAGTGGGTTGGTTTGCGCGATTGTTCGATACCGTGCCGATCTCGGCAAATCGCGCGAAAGACGCGATTCGTCTTGTCAGCGAGGCCTTGCAAGCGGGCGATGTCGTTTGTTTGTTTGCTGAGGGCGAACTAACGCGCACGGGCTGCCTGCAGGAGATCAAGCGCGGTTTTGAATTGATGGCGCGCAAAGCGGGCACACCCGTGATTCCCGTGTGGTTCGATGGCACATGGGGCTCGGTTTTCTCGTTCGAACGTGGACGTTTTTTCAAAAAAATTCCTTATCGGTTGCCCTATCCTTTGACGGTGGTAATCGCCGAGCCTATGAGCGCGACGGATGCTACAGCGGAGAAACTTCGCGGCTCGTTGCAGAAAGCGAGTGCCACGGCATTGGAGTGGCGCACCCGGTGTCATCGCAGAGATCAGAATCAGATGGCTCCCGCATGGATCAATGGTGTGCAGCTCGGTCATATCAATGCCTTGCAACGGAGAGAGGATATCGTCTTGTGGGAGAATGATCCCGTGGCGCAGGCGTTGACCTCCATCCACATAGGCTTCGCTCGTATCTACCGCAGTCGCATTTTGACCGATACAGCCGATGTGCTAAGCGCTTCGACGCGAGTGGGTGGCAAGGCCACGCGTCAGATGCTGGTGGAGGCAGGAAATGATGCGACAGCGGGAGTGTTTTATGACTTTGAGTATCAGCCCGCGGTCCTCTCATCGAAAATTCTACACTGCGCTTGCTATGCGGTGGATGGAGTGGTTGTTTCGATGTCGATGCCAGATCCTCCGTTAGGCGTGGCGACCAGCAACCATCAGGTGGGGTCGCGTTCAGGATCCGTCGGGTTATTATTACCAGGATTTTTTGTAGAAGCATCAGCTGACGGTCGATTAACCGTGCGCGGGCCCGCATTGGCGGAGTCTGGGCACCTGCTACCTCTGGGCTCGACGATCGATGAGCTTGGATTTCTCTTCTTGCCGAATCAATCATCATGAGTGCCGAAATTGCCATTGTGTTGGGTTCGGGGTTGGGCAGTCTTGCCGATGCGTTATCGGTCGAGCGCGAAGTCTCTTTTGCGGAGGCGGGCCTGCCGTCATCGAAAGTGGCCGGGCACGCGGGGCGGTTTCTCTTAGGAAAGTGTTTTGGTCAGGAAATGTGGATCATGCAGGGGCGGGTCCATTTGTATGAGGGACATCCGGCTCACGATGTCGCTGCGGGGGTGCGTTGGTTAGCAGGGCAGGGGGTAAAGCGATTGATCCTGACCAATGCTGCTGGTTCCTTGCGCGCGGGGTTTTCACCGGGAGAATGGATGATGTTGAGCGATCACATCAACCTCACGGGCACTTCGCCGCTAGAAGGTGGGGCGAATTTTATCGATATGAGTCAGGTCTACTCCGCGCCTTGGCGCGCGCGCATGCGCGATTGTGCGAAAAAACTCATGATGCCATTGCATGAAGGCGTCTATGCCGGTCTGCGCGGACCGCAGTATGAGACTCCGGCGGAAATCCGTATGCTCCAAGTCATGGGTGCTGACGCTGTCGGCATGAGCACGGTTCTTGAGGCTCTGCAAGCCAGAGCGCTTGGCATGGAAGTCATGGGGTTTTCCTGTCTGACGAATTGGGGCGCTGGTTTGTCCGCTGCCGGATTGAATCATTCCGAAGTGCTGCATACGGGGCAATCCGCCGCAGCGCAGATGATGCGTCTGCTGCAAGTCTCAGTTGCCGATGAATGATGCCAAGTGAATTGGATTTCGTGAAAATTCTCTGTCAGATTGTTACCTTCAGCGGCGTTATAGCATGACGTGAATCAAACCCGTAAAATTCGTGGCCTACGATGGTGGATCGTAGGTTTGATCTTTTTGGCCGCTGTGCTGAATTATGTCGATAGACAAACTCTCTCGGCACTGGCCCCTACCATTCAGAAGGATCTCGCCATGGATGATCATGACTACGCAGACGTGGTCAATATCTTCCTTGTGGCTTACACGATCGCTTACCTGATTTCGGGAAAAATTGTCGATCGCCTCGGAACACGCACGGGGACCCTCGTGTTTGTGATTTGGTGGTCGATCGCCAACATGCTCACGGCGGCGGCACAGGGGATGCGCTCGATGAGTTCGTATCGATTTCTGTTAGGTCTGGGCGAGGCCGGTATTTGGCCGGCCGCATCGAAGGCGGTCTCCGAGTGGTTTCCGGCACGCGAGCGGGCGTTGGCGATCGGCTTTTATACCATGGGGGCGACCATCGGCGCTACCTGCGCACCCTACATCGTCATACCGCTGGCGACCTATTCCTATCATGAAGCGTGGCCGTGGTTACAGAATCTGTTAGGTCAAGGCACGGGCTGGCGATTGGCTTTTATCATCACAGGTGCGGCGGGTTTGTTCTGGTTGATTCCCTGGTTGTTTCTCTATCGCAAGCCACGCGAAAACCGTTTTCTTAGCTCGGACGAACTGGCGCTGATTGAAGATGGCGAGACCGTGCAAGAGAATCTGCCAGTTGAGCCCTCATGGACATGGAAGCAGGTGCTGTGTTTTCGTCCGACCTGGCTTTTGCTGCTGGGCCGACTGATCACCGATCCGGTATGGTATTTCTATCAATTCTGGTTCGCCAAATTTCTCAGTAGTGAGCGTGGCATTAGTCAGGAGCAGCTTACGATCACGTGGGTAATCTACGCAGCTGCGGGGGTGGGGAGCTTATTGGGAGGTTGGTGGTCCGGTGCGCTGATCAAACGAGGCAGCAACCCTGTGCAGGGGCGATTATGGGTGATGCTTGCCTGCGCCTGTATCGTTCCGCTTTCTCCACTGATCAGTATGGCGACGGGCTTGAATGCGACCTTGGCAATTACAGTCGTTACTATCATCGCATCTCTTGCGTGGCTGATCAACATCAGTTCTCTGGTCGTAGATGTCGTGCCGAAACATTCCGTGGGCACAGTGTTCAGTGTGGTGGCTGCTGGTTCGACCATTGGCGGCATCATCATGAACACACTGGTCGCCAGCATGGTCTCGGGTCCATCAACAAAAGCAGCTGGTTTTCTCGATCAAGGAGTGCAGGCTGTGGCAGGCTTTCTCATCGATGCCGTTCAGGGTCGTGGCTACGGTACGTGGTTCCTGATCATGGCATTTCTTCACCCGATTGCGCTGCTGCTGCTGTATTTCGGAAAAATCGGCAAATTTCACGACTTTGCGAAACCCCGCACACTCTAACAGATACTCACATGACTCAGAATTCTTTATGGTTCGTTTGTCTCATGCTCGGCACGATGTCGATGCATGCCCAGCCCACGCCTGTGAAAATCGTCGCGGCGACAGCTAGTTCCGCGATGAAACAATACCCGGCCTCGCAGGCGATCGATGGTAAGATTTCAGATGCTTCGCGCTGGGTGAGCGAGGCGTCTGATCAAAAATCATGGCTGGAAATTCGGCTCGAAAAAACAACAACTCTGGCGGGCATTCATTTTCACAGTGGCTATGGGGAAAAAGATGCGGTGAGTGGACTGACAGTGCAGTTTTTATCGGCTAACAAGTGGGTTACCATTCCATCGGCGGTGGTGACTGCCAACAAAAATCCGAGTCTCGCGATTTCCTTTGATGCTTCGGTAGTGGTGGAGACGGATCGGTTGCGTTTTTTGATCGATGAGACCAAGGATGGCATGGCGAGAGTCAAGGAGGTCATGGTGTGGCCTGCCGGAAAAGGCGATCTACCCGCGATTCAGTTAACCACTACTTCGACCAAATCGATCCCCAAGGTGCCGCTGATCTATCTCAACCAAAGTGGATTTAATTTTGGTAAGCCTAAGCGTTTCACCGCACCGACGATAGCGGACGGCACTCGATTCATCGTACGCGCCGCGAGTGGTGGCCCCGCGCTATATGAGGGGGAAATCCGCCAACACATCGGCGACTTCACGGGATTCGATCTGATCACTGATCAAGAATACGTGGTGGAGGCTGGGGAAGCTGTTTCCGTGCCCTTTCGCATCGGCCACTACTGGTTGGAACGTGTGACCTATCAGAATGCGGTGAATTTCATGATCGATAGCCGACATCACGTAGGCAACGAGCGCGCCAAATGTGTGGGCTCCTTTGGTTGGCGCGATGATCATCATTTTGGTTGGGAACTCCACACCCTAGTGCCGCAGTATTTGTCGAATCCCAGTGCCTATGAGCGAATGCTCTCTCAGGTAAAGTATGAACAACCGCGCGATCCAACACTGTGGGGCGCATTGGAGCCTTATCAGGATGACGCGCCCGATATCGTGAAATTGATTCACTGGGGAGCGGATGTCATTGTCACCCAAAAGCTCGGCCACGAAATGCTCAAGTCCCAGCTCGCCTACTTTCTTTATGCCTGGCCGATGCTACAACCATACCTGCCTGCTCAAAACTACGAAGTGGTGAGTAAGTATGCCTTTGCGACATGGGATGATGAAAAAAAGGACCGCACTTACCCATATGATGAAAGTCCTGAAAACAATCTGTTAGCCTTGAAGACAAAAATCGGCAGCACCAAAGGTTGCCTGCCTCCTGGTTTTTCCGTGCAGCCGAATCTTCTGATGCACGAGGTGGCAAAGCGCCAAAAGCGCGCTGATGCGATGTTGTATTTCGATGTCGCGTATCGACAGTGCGAGTGGATGATCCAGAACCTAGACTGGAACGATCCGCTGGTCACTAAAGGCCAGCGCATGAGCGAGTTTCTCACTATCACGGGGATGGCGCATTTTTTGAAAGAATATCCCGAGAAAGCGCCAAAAGGTCTCGTGCAAAAAATCAACGACTGGGCTGATGTTGTGGTGCGTCGCTCGAATAATTTGTGGGATTTCCGCAAGCTCGATGACAAGGACGGATGGACTCCTATGGGAGAAAAGCCGACCATGTGGAACGAGCCAGGCAATGTCGTGGGACTTCCCTCGGCACTGATTGCCGCGATCCCATATATTCAAAACGAGGAAACCGCAGCACGGATGCGACAGTTGGTCTGGTCGCACATCGATCAGATGTTCGGCCGCAATCCGGCAGGCTTGCACTTCTCCTACGACGCACCGCGAGAAATCGAAGGTGTGGAGCATGGGTGGTATCGTTTTTATCCTGGTGGTATTGGGCGACTGGCGAACGCGCGATTCGTCATCGATGGCAGTTGTAAGAATGCTCACTACCCCTACCATCCGCAGGTGGGCGACATCGGTTGGACGGAGGGCTGGATTCAGTTCAATTGTTGTTTCAATATTAGCCTCGCCTACCTCGCCTACGATGAAAACAAATTGCAACTGAAGCGTGAGGGCGGGGACGTGATCATTCGTCTGCAGGCTCCGCTCAACTTCGATGCGAAAACGATCGAGCGTGCTACTGTCATTGGCAGTGACGGCAGCGGTGCGGAAGTGACGATCGAACTTACTGAAGACGGACCGAACGCGCGCACGTTTTCGCGCAAGATGCCATTGCCCCAATCGAAAAAACTCGGAGTTCGCTATGGCTTCGGCTACCTCTCTGCCGAAGCTTCTTTGTGATACGTCGACTTTTTTTATGAATCGTTAAATGATGAGCGTCTACGGAAATGGATGTATGTTCGCTGATCCAGCCACTGTCGCAGGCAAATTGCTTTGCGGAACGCTATGTGCTGCAGTCAATGATGATTCAACGGCATTCAAGAACATTCGCTGTGTCGCCAGCTCATTCTCTTCACCATGAAAACATTCTTCGTTGTCTTAGCGTGTCTCACCACGAGTCTCTCACTTTTTGCGGAGGAAAAAGTCTGGCGCATTTTGCCTGTGGGTGACTCGATCACGGAAGGTGGCGCCACGTTTGCGAATTACCGTGCGCCCTTGTTGCAAAAAATGCGCGATGCGAGAGCGTCTGTTCGTTATGTCGGATCGCGCCAAAGCGCTTCCCCATTCGGTCCGCTGGCGCATGAGGGATACGGCGGAAAAAACAGTCGATTCTTGCTCGATACCGTGCCTGTGCAACTGACCAAACACCCAGCCGATATCGTGCTGCTGCATGCCTGCCATAATCATTTTGCCGACCAAAAGCCCACCGCTGGAATTCTAGCCGATCACGAAGCAATGATCGCTGCGTTTCGAAAGATCAATCCAGAAATCAGAATCTATGTCGCACGTCCCATCTCTAGTGGTAAGTTACCGAAGTATTCCTATCTCCCAGCTCTGGGCGATGCTTTGGAGAAAATGGCGAAACGACTTCATACCGAAAAGCAGCCAGTGATCCTCGTCGATCAAACCACGGGCTTTGATCCCCACGCTGATACTATCGCAGATCTGGTGCATCCGAACGCCAGAGGCGCAGAAAAAATGGCACAGCGCTGGTGGGAAGCATTAAAGCCCTTGATGGCACCCTGAAACCGCGGCGGATCGAGTCTGATTGAGCCATGAGGAATTTAACAATTGTCGGGTGAGTATCGACTGGGTATCATCAGCGCATTCGTAAAGCAACTCACAGGCACTCGTGTCCTATGCGAAAATCCGAACACAAACTTTCAGTTCCCGCTATGACATTCGCCGAGCATAAGTCGCGAGCTTGCATGGTATGGCTTTCGCTTTTTTTCTGCGGCATCCAGCAATTGCATGCGGGGATGACATCCTATGGCGTGGATGCTGTCGCAGGCTTTCGCTTGCGTGTGATTTCTGGCAGTCAGAGAGACATGCGATGTAAGACTCGCAGGGATTGAGGCAATCAAAGAACGGATTTGGAATTATGCGCTAGAGCACAAAGGGGATGTGCCCGATGGACCGTTTGGTGTGGGGATTCCGTGGAAAGAGTGGCGCGCGCCGACGGGGGGCGTGTATAGTTATCTTGCGCGCAAGAGCATCGGTGGCGGCAGGGAGTTATTGCTTTATGAACCCACGGAAGCGGGGAGCAAACGGTTTGTGCTGCTCTGCGATGGCAGCATCGAGGAGTGGAGTGAATCCAAAATCTATCAAACGCTAGAGGACTGAGTGATGGAGGCATTGGTAACAAAAAAAAACCGAGACGAGGCTGCAGTGTGGCCTTTTGGGTTGTCTTGGGATTGCGAGAGCCGTTTATGTATCTTGGCAAGGGGCGGAGCACATCGGATGCCGCAGAAACTGTGCTACTGGTATCACCCTTTGTGCAAAATGACCGAGTGGCTTACTTGCGTGTTGATGGCTCGAGGCGTGACGAAATGTTGCCCGCGAACAAACGTGGCGACGAGAAATTCCAAGACATGATCCGCGAGGGAATTTGGCCTAAAAACGAGCAGGCGCCAAGTCGATAGAAATCGTTACGCAAGGCAGGCGAAAGAGCTCGTGGGAAATGTGTGGAAATCATCTGGCTGATCTGCGATGCCTTGTGCGTGCAGTTGAAGTTTCGAGATCGGTGTCTAGTGTTTCCCCGTCGTCCACTGATCATGGGGATCGTGAATGCGAATGACGATTCGTTTTCGGCGGATGGGAGTTTGGAGAAAGATGTTTTGGTGGCCTTGATCCGTCAGCAGATCGCGCAGGGTGCCGATGTGATCGATCTCGGCGCGGAGAGTGCGCGGACGAATCGGGTGGCGATTTCTGTAGAGGAAGAGTTGCGACGATTCCGATTGGTGATGGAATGGTGGACAGAGATTTGGCAGGCTGCGGAGCCGATCGATGCCCAACAAGTGTGGCCGCCAGTGCTCTCGGCAAATACCTGGCGTCCGGAGGTAGTGCGTGGGGTGTTAGAGATCGGTGCCGAATGGGTCAATGACATGAGCGGCTTGCCCGATGCGCAAAATGCGCGGCTGTGTGCCGATACCGGGGCTGCCTTGCTGATTATGCACAGCGTGGGGGAGCCGAAGGTGCCGCATTTCCATCAAGAGTGGGAGGATGTGATGGCGTGCATGCTGCGGTTTTTCGAGGAGAAAATCGCTTTGGCGGAGTCGGCGAGTCTATCGAGCGAGTATCTGATGCTGGATCCGGGCATTGATTTTGCCAAACAGAAAGAGGACAACCTGACTGTCTATCGGAATCTAGAGAAACTAAAAGTGTATGGACGCCCATTGCTCATACCGGTCTCGCGCAAGACGGTAATAGCGGATGTGTTAGGCATTGCCGATCCCCGCGAACGCGATGCCGCAACCATGGCTTGCCTCACCTGGTGCCTGCAGCGCGGGGGGAATATTTTCCGAGTGCACAACGTCGAGGCGGCATCGCAGGTGGTGCGATGTTTGTTCCCGCTCCGAGAGGAATCTCCCATTTGACATCATGAGATCAACTATGGTCAAAAACGTAAGAAGGTCTCTGCCTGATCTTTTGATTCCGTAGTGTGAACTGCGGGAGTTATGTCGGACAACATGCGCTTCGATCTTTGTGATACTCGTTATGAAAAGAAAGTGGTAAGGAATCCGAATCATGCTACTCCTGCGTCGACCGCTAGCATCGAAGTGATGACGTTCGGGGAAATCGTCTGCAAGTTGCCGGGAAATTTCTTCACAGTAATAGAGTATTGCGTGAGCCTCCCATTGGACTGCTGAATGGCAGAGGATATCTCGCTATTGCCAAGCGTAATTCTCGAAGGTGATCCATTCCGCGGTGCCTGTATCAATTTCCGCTTCTCTGCGCGCCCGTTCTTCATCGTCCTGGCCTCGGAGATTTGCGAGTCAAGGCGCTGCCAATCCCGACTGATCTTTCTCGGACAGCTGCGATTACTCGCAGCAGTCCCAAGCGTCTTCGCTTCTTATCAGAATGCCATGACAAAAACACGCAGGATGCCGGGCGTGTTGCGAAGTGTTTCTAGCAAGGAAACGGGTGGCTCTGAATCCACTTCGATCACCGTCACGGCGCGTGAGCGGTCGGCGGTGCGGGACAGGGCCATGTTGGCGATGTTCACCGAAGCTGCTCCGAGCAGCGTGCCTACGGTGCCTACCATACCGGGGCGGTCGTCATTTTCCACGAACAGGAACTGGCCGGAGACGTTGGTTTCCACGTTGTGGCCGGCGATGTGAACGATGCGCGGTTGGGTACCGAGGAAAGTTCCCGCGACCACAATTTCATCACTGCCTTTGATCACATCGACTTCGATAAGCTCGGTGTAAGGTGTTTGGATCGCGACAGAGGATTTCTGCACCTCCAGACCGAAAGCTTTGGCAACCGCGGGAGAGTTAATGAGATTGACCTGCGATTCGTTACGGGCGGAGGACAGATAACCGGTGAGAACGGAACGAGTGATGAGCTCGGTGTCTAACTCGGCCACGGGGCCGGCGAAGGAAACGCGGATGGCATCGGCTTGACCGGGGCCGATCTTCGCGGCGAGCTTGCCCAACGCGCTGGCTAGGTCCATGTATTTGCCAACTTCGGCGATGGTTTTGGCATCGAGGTTGGGCATGTTCACAGCGTTGCGGATCTCGCCAGTGACGAGGAAATCACGCACTTGGTGGGCCACTTCGATGCCTACGTTTTCCTGTGCTTCTGCGGTGGAGGCTCCGAGGTGCGGGGTGAACACGGTTTTTTTTGCGGAGAATAGTGGGAAGTCGGCGGGTGGGGGCTCAACTTCATAGACATCGAGCGCAATCCCCGCAAGGTGGCCGGAATCCAAGGAGGCCTTGGCGGCGGCTTCATCGACTAGCCCGCCGCGCGCGCAGTTGATCACGAGCGCCCCCTGATTCATCAGGGCGAGGCGTGAGGCGTTGATGATGTGTTTGGTATCGTCGTTGAGTGGAATGTGTAAGGTCACCACGTCGGCACCCGTGAGTGCCTGTTCGACCGTTTCCGCGAGTTCGACCTTGAGTGCTTGGGCACGTGCGGCAGTAAAAAACGGGTCATAGGCAATCACATGCATGCCGAAGGCTTGCGCGCGTTTGGCGAACTCCGTGCCGATGCGGCCCATGCCGAGAATGGCGAGCCTTTTGCCGTGAATCTCGCATCCCTCAAACGACTTGCGATCCCACTTGCCTGCCACCATGGAGGCATGCGCTTGTGGGATGTTTCTGGCGAGCGAGAGCATCAATGTGAAGGCGTGTTCGGCGGTGGAAATGGTGTTGCCGCTCGGCGTGTTCATGACCACTACCCCGTGATCGGTCGCAGCTTGGCGGTCGATGTTATCCACACCCACTCCCGCGCGTCCGATCGCTTTCAAATTTTTAGCGGCGGCAAAGACCTCGGCGGTGACCTTGGTCTGCGATCGCACGACGAGACCATGGTAGTCGCCGATGATTTTCAGTAACTCTTCCGGCGGCAGTCCGGTGTTGACATCGACTTGGATTTCTGGAGCGGAGGCGAGAGCTTCGACCCCTTTTTCTGAGATGGGGTCCGATACGAGAACGCGATAGTGTGCCATGGCGCGAGAACGCTAATGGCGGTGTCATGGACTGTCCAGCGACAAAAGCGGCATGCCGCGCAAAAAGACAAATCGTTTCAGGTCAGCGATTCCTGATTCGCACAGACGAGGTCCTCCTGCACGGCTTCTGCCTCTTTGATTTTCTTTTCCCAGATGAAACGCCGGAACAATACTTTGATCGCGGCTGTGAGCGGCACCGCGAGCAGAGCGCCCACAAAGCCGCCGAGAATGACAGTCCAAAAGACCATGGAGAAAATGACCGTCATCGGGTGCAGTCCCACGGAGTCGCCCACGATTTTCGGTGCGGTGACCAGCGAGTTGATTTGTTGCACGACCACAAAAATAATGACCACACCGATCGTGTAAGACATGGGATCCAGTTGCCAGATGGCACCGCCCTTGGCGTGAAACCAGCCGATGATGCAGGCGGGAATGAGGCAAAGAATATTGCCGATGTAGGGAATGACTCCGAGAACTGCCATGAAAACCCCGATGAGAAAGCCATATGGGAGACCATAGAATGTCAGAGCGATACCAACCAGAATGCCGTCGATAAATGCCACCAATACCTGCCCGCGGAAGAAGGATATCAGATAGCCATTGATTTCCTGAAGTGTATCGATCAGTCCGCTCTTAAAGTGAGAAGCGCGCAAGGGCACATAGTCGTGCCAATGCCGTTGAATGCTTGCGGAATCTTTGAGGAAAAAGAACAGATAGATGGGCACCATCACCAGACCTAACACAAAACCCAACAGGCCGATAATCTTGGAGGTGCCCAGTGTGGTCCATTCCCAGATACGACCTTTGTAATCGTATAACAATCGGCCGGCACGGGTGTCCCAGAAAAATTCCATGGTCGTCGGCAACTTGCGCTTGGGGATTGGTTCGATCACTTTTCCTGAGTCATCGACCTCAGTCAGCGCCCAACCGATCACATTGCCATGCTGCTTGTTTTGTTGCTGGCGAAGAAAGGAAGCGATCGTTCGTGTGAGCGAGTCATTTCCCTCCGATTCTTCCTGCTGCGCTGCGGTCGCGTTGATTTTATAAGTCAGCATAGCGCGCGCCTGACTGACACCCGGAAGGACTGCCAAGAGCAGCAACATGCCCCCTAGTAACAACGCTGCATAGACGAGGATCACCGACTTCAGGCGCGAGAGTTTCCAACGTTCCAGACGTCGGACCAGGGGATCGAGCAAATAGGCCACGATACCTGCGATGATCACGGGGATGAGCACGGGTTGGAGAAAGCCGAACAACTTACCGGTTAGCCATATCAACCCGACCAACAATAGCCCCAGGATGAGGATAGACACACCTGTAGCAGCATTCCACAGGGTGCGGACTTGGAAGGAAGTAGGGTAGTTTCTCATGCGCGACCACTTTGCTAGCAGAAAATGCGCCGCTGCCCATGAGAAAAATGAGAGCATTTTCAACTCACAGGAAATACCATTGCATCATGGACTCGTTCAGTAATAGATTGGCGGGGGATGATAGGGATCGGATATGATGTGCATCGTTTTGCCGAGGGACGACCGCTGATACTTGGTGGCGTGGAAATTTCTCATACGCATGGGTTGGAAGGTCACTCGGATGCCGATGTGCTCTCGCACGCCATCGCTGATGCCGTATTGGGCGCTCTGGGCGAACCGGACATTGGACATTTTTTCCCACCGGGTGATCCAAGCTGCAAGGACATCTGTTCTCTGCGCATTTTAGAAAAAAGTCGTCAACGCTGTGAGGAGTTGGGCTATCAGTTGGTCAATATCGATGCCACCATCATTGCCGAAGCCCCGAAAGTGCTCCCGCACCGCGAGGCGATGCGCGCAGCGATCGGCGCCGCACTGGGACTATCGGCGGCGCGGGTTGGCATCAAGGCAACCACCAATGAAACCATGGGATTTGTCGGCAGACGTGAGGGCATAGCGGCGATGGCCGTGGCCATGGTGCGCGCGATTTCCGCAGATGATTGAGGGGATTTTATAAAAATTTGCAAAAAACATTTTCCTTTTCCCTTGTGTGGCGTAGGCTATCACCAGATCGACCGTCGTAAAACACTTTGCTGAGGGTCACACGTTTCCTCATTTATCATGTCTGATTCATCGCCTCAACCCCAAGACACTCGCGAGCCGAACCGCAATACTCCTGAACCTTCCGGGGTCAACTGGCGTTTGTTTGGTTTGCTGGGCGTTGCCCTTCTCGTCTTGACCATCGCTTATTTCAATACGGACTCTTTCAGTGGCAAGATAAAGCAACTCGGATACAGCGAGTTTCGCAATGCGTATGATCAAGGATTAGTCGTAACCGACGACGTTCGCCGACCTTTCGAGGTGGTGACTCGCGATAGTCTCTACATTGCTAGCGTGAACGGTTGGCTCAAGCCTGGTCCGGCACGTGATACCAACGGTGCGAAACAACGCAGCGCTTTTCAGGTGCCAGTGGATATCATCCTAAATCAGGATGTGCTCAACCGCGTGCTGGGAAGTGACTTGAAAATCACACGCGCGGAAACCCTGCCTGCCCTGCCGGAAACGGGAGAAACACTCACACTGCAGGCCTTTCGGAAAGCACTGGCGGCGGGTGAAGTCGTGGTGAACGATATACAGTCGCCTCTCCGCGTGGTCATCGCCAAGGACAACTCAGCCGTGCTCGAAGGGGTGCGAGAGTGGCATCCGATCGTCGCATCCACGACACCGCTCGATCCGAAGACGCTGACCCGTTTCGAGGTAAAGGTAGATACGCTGATGCAAAAGGAGGAACTCTCGGAGCTGCTCGCTGCTGGTGCCAAACGCACCAGCGTGAGCAATACTTTCGGGAACCTGATGATTAGCTTGCTCCCCATCATTCTCATCGTGGCGGTGCTGATATTTTTCTTCCGTCAACAAATGAAATCCGCAGGACGGGGGGCGATGAATTTCGGTCGTAGCAAGGCGCGTTTGCTGACGATGGATAAAAACAAAGTCACCTTTAAGGATGTGGCTGGCATTCAAGAAGCAAAGGAGGAGCTACAAGAAATCGTCGAGTTCCTGCGCGACCCAAAGAAATTTCAGAAACTGGGTGGAAGTATTCCCAAGGGCGTGTTGATGGTCGGTGCTCCGGGAACGGGGAAGACTCTACTCGCGCGCGCGATCGCTGGTGAAGCGGATGTGCCTTTTTTCTCGATCTCCGGCTCGGACTTCGTCGAAATGTTCGTTGGCGTTGGAGCCAGCCGTGTTCGTGATATGTTTGAGCAGGGCAAAAAAAATGCACCCTGTTTGATCTTCATTGACGAGATCGATGCCGTTGGTCGCCATCGCGGGCAGGGCATGGGAGGCGGTAATGACGAACGCGAGCAGACCCTGAACCAGATGCTGGTGGAAATGGATGGCTTCGACACTCAAGAAGGCGTGATCATCATCGCCGCAACCAACCGACCTGATGTGCTGGATCCGGCACTCTTGCGTCCGGGTCGTTTCGACCGCCAAGTCACCGTCTCGCTGCCGGACGTGAATGGCCGAGAGGAAATCCTGCGCGTTCATGTGAAAAAAATCAAATTGCAGGCCGGTGTAGATCTCTCCCGCATCGCCAAGGGCACCCCTGGCTTTTCTGGTGCGGAGCTAGCCAATTTGATCAACGAGGCGGCTCTTCTTGCGGCGCGTCGCAATCTTTCTGCTGTTACACTCGATGAGCTGGAAGAAGCGCGTGATAAGGTCCGTTGGGGACGAGAGAGGCGCAGTCTTGCGATGAGTGACAAAGAAAAAATTGGCACCGCCTGGCATGAGGCCGGCCACGCTTATCTGAATGTCATTCTCAAGCACTGCCACCCGCTGCATAAAGTCACCATCATCCCACGCGGTCCGTATCTCGGGGCGACGATGTATTTGCCTGATGGCGATAAGTATTCCACTCAGAAAAAAGAAGCTCTCGATAGCCTCGTCATGACGATGGGTGGTCGCATTGCCGAACAATTCCACAGCGATGATATTTCCAATGGAGCTTCCGGAGACATTCGGCAGGCAACTCATCTGGCTCGTCAAATGGTCTGCGAATGGGGCATGAGCGATAAGCTGGGAATGATCGGCTACAGCGAAACAGAGGGCAGTTCCTTCTTGGGGCGGGACTTTGGCAAGAGTCGCGATTACTCGGAAGCTACGGCTCAGGCGATCGATGCCGAAATTAAGATGCTGATCGACGATGCCTACGCGAAGGCTGAGAAGCTGCTCCGTGAGGGGCGCGACAAAGTAGAGTTGATCGCCATGGCTTTGTTAGAGTTTGAAACGCTAGATGCCAGCCACGTGCGTGACTTGGTGGAGTTTGGTGAAATGAAAGACCCGCCACCTGCGCCCAAGCCGCCACCAGTTCCCGACGAACTCGCGAAAAAAGACGCAGCGAAGTCAGCGACGAAGGAGGAAAAACCAGACGATGGTGCCATCCCCGGCGAAGTTGTGGGCGCTCCGGCGTGAGTGAAGCTCAATTTTCTTTACCTATGATCACAGCGCTGCCTGCAGGTGGCGCTCGTGTCATTTCAGGCGCTCTGCTATCTCATGATTTCTCCCGAAAAAATCCTCGCACAGGAAAAACGCATGCTCGCACTGGGCATACGAGAGGAGGATTTGATCGAGAAGTTTATTCAAGGATCGGGTTCGGGCGGCCAGAAGATCAACAAGACCTCCTCCTGCGTTTATTTGAAACATGAACCCACCGGTGAGGAAGTGAAATGCCAACGCGAGCGCTCGCGTGAACTGAATCGCTATCTCGCCCGCAAGGAATTGTGCGATCGACTCGATCAAATCCAAAACGGCACCCTTTCCCGCCGGCAGCAGGAAATCGAAAAAATCCGTCGTCAAAAACGACAGAAATCACGCAAGCAGAAACAGCGCATGGTTGCGGATAAGCGCAAGCAATCCGAAAAAAAGCAACAACGCCGATCTGCTCCATCGGAATGAACGCATGTTGATAAACCCATGCCGCGAAATGCGTAGTGGCTTCTATCGATGAAACGTTTGCTCTTTTTGATTCCACTTTTCCTTCTGTCTTTTCCCTCCTTCGCGCAAAATGCCTTGCCCAAGTCGCGACCGATTCGTGCGGATGCACCTGCGGGCAAAACCTATGTCTACAAAGAAAGCGCAGGGAAGCCGCGCAACATGGAACTCTATTTCCCACCCGGACACGATGCGAAGAAGGCGAAGGTGCCTGGCATGATTCTCTTTCACGGAGGAGGCTGGAGCGGGGGAACACTATCGCAGTTTCGCATCGCATGCGCCTACTTTGCCAGTCGTGGAATTGTCTGTGCAACGGCGGAATACCAAATGCTCTCTGGTGCCGATGCGAAAAAGCTTCCCCCCGGCGTGACGAAGAAACGCGTTTGTGTCACCGATGCCAAAAGCGCCATACGATGGCTCAAACAGCACTCTGCCGAGTTGGGCATCGACCCGCAACGCATCATCACAGGTGGAGGTTCGGCGGGAGGTCACATCAGCGCACTGGCAACGCTGAATCCCGGACTCAATGACCCAGCAGATCCGAAAGACATCGATACCAGCGTGGTAGCGTATTTGTGGTTCAATCCGGCATTCGAACAAAGCGATGAGAAGGATGCGGAGATCGATATCCTGCGCCATGTAAAATCCGACCTCCCCCCCGCGATTTCGTTTTTTGGCGATAAGGATACGTGGAAAAAGGGTTGGGATACCGCGTTCGAAAAATGGCAGAAAGTGGGTAATAAGAGTATCGATTACCAAATCGCAGTGGGGCAAACGCACAGTTTTTTCAACAAAGATCCCTGGCAAACCGTCACACTCATCGCAGCGGACCGGTTTCTGGTGAAGCAAGGCCTGCTCACTGGTGAGCCAACGTTGAAGGGGCCCGCCAACGGTGAAAAACTGATCCCTTCGCCTTAATATGCCATATCAAAATGATTCGTTATTTTTTACTCGTTATTTTTTATATATCGTTTTTCTGTTCGCATACTCAAGCGATTGTTCCGGTTTATTTTACGCCAGTCACGGAGCGCAAAGCCACGACACAGGAAACGGAGATTGTGGTGTATGGAGGCACTTCCGCTGGTTCCATGGCTGCCATCCAGGCTGCACGACTGGGGCGCAAGACGACACTTGTTTCCTTCAATCAACACGTAGGTGGTCTCACTTCGGGTGGCCTCACGGCTTCGGATCTCGGTGACAGCAAAAGCATTGGCGGTCTCGCGCTCGAATACTACCAGCGCCTCGGAGTGAAGACGGAGTTTAGCTCTGCCCATGCCGAGCGAGTTTTCCGCACGATGCTCGCCGATGCGGGAGTGAATGTGTTGTTAGGTCAACCGCTGGAATCGGTGATGATGAAGAATCAAGAGATCGTTTCTGCAACCTTTGCCACCGGACTGACGCTTGCGGGCAAGGTGTTTATCGATGCGACGTATGAAGGCGATCTCATGGCCGCGGCGAATGTTTCTTATACGGTCGGACGCGAACCACGCGGCACTTACAACGAGTCGCTGGCTGGTCAGTCTCAGAACGTTTCGTGGAAAAACGTCTATCAATTTTGCCGACTGCCTATCAGTCCTTATCTGGTGGCCGATGATCCATCATCGGGTTTGTTACCGGAAATTTCTGCGCATAAGCTGGGTAAATCTGGTGATGGTGACTACCGCGTGCAGGCTTACAATTTCCGCATGAATCTCACGAACAAGGAAGACCGTATCCCGTTTCCGAAACCCAAGGATTACGATCCAGCACGCTATGCATTGCTCTCGCGTTTTCTAAATTTCAGTACGGAGGTAACATGGGTGCTGAACTACACAGTCAAGCCGATGACCGATGGACCCGTGCAATTGCGCAATGGCGATTCAAATAATGCAGGCAGTTTCTCGACGGATCTAGTGGGTGGTAGTGACCGATGGCCCGATGGAACTTTCGAGCCCGTCACTTTTTCTGAAATGCCTCCTCCTCGTCGGGGTCTGTCTATGCCCTTGCTCGAGCTCTATCAGATCCGTGAGAAAATTTTTCAGGATCACGTCACTTATCAGCAGGGTCTTCTCTATTTTCTCGCCAATGAGAAAGGGGTGCCGATGACTCTTCGTGCGCGGGTGAATCAATTTGGACTTGACCCGAGAGAGTTCAAGGATACCGGCCACTGGCCTCATCAACTGTATATTCGTGAGGGTCGTCGTATGGTATCGGACTACGTGATGACGCAGGCGAATTGCGAGAAGGATTGCATCGCGAACGACTCGATTGGACTGGCCTCTTATGCCATGGATTCGCATTTTTGCCAGCGAGTCGTGGTTGAGGAAAACGGCATAACCACGGTGCGCAACGAAGGTGGATTCGGGCACGCCTGCAAGAAGGGAGCTTATCCGGTATCGTATCGCTCCATTGTGCCGAGACAAACCGAATGCAACAATCTTTTAGTGCCTGTGTCGCTCTCCGCCTCGCACGCCGCCTTCGGATCGATCCGCATGGAGCCAGTGTTCATGATTCTTGGTCATAGCGCCGGAGTCGCTGCCGTATTGGCGATCGGCGAGAATCGTTCCGTGCAAGAAGTTCCCTACATCAGGCTCAAGGAATTGCTGGAAAAGCAGGGGCAGAAGTTATGAAAGTTCACTCGTAGCAAAGTGGCGTCTGGCGACTCTTCATGCGCACTATGGATGGGAGAAATCGAATCGCAAAATCTCGCCTCCCAGCACAAGCGTTCAAAAAAAGCCTATGAAAAAAGCCGATGTTGCTCTTGCGGATACCCGTTGTTATGTTCTCCCTGTCATCAGCAGCACCATTGATGGTTGCCGCTTTCTTTCTCCTTTGTGCAAGTGATTGACTTTATCTCGACATACAACCATGCGCCAATCAGTTCCCCAATGGCTTGTCCCATTTGCCATTCTTTGTGTTGTATTGCTGGGGTATTTTGCAAAACAAAAGAAACCGACTGTGGATTACACCGAAGCGCCAAGCCTCGCAAGCTTTGCGGGGACTGATCCTTCGCGACTGCTTGTGAGACCATTCCGGGCGGGCGATGGTCAAGTGGCACTGGCTTTGGACGGGGGCGAGTTGCCGATACTGGGAGGTGAAGTGCCGCATCTCGTGTGGGGCAAGAATCATCTGCGCACACTTCATCTTGTGTGGATTCATGATTGGACCGATGCCAATTGTCGCACGACCCTACAGAAATTGCAGTCGCTATACGAATCCGAGGAGGCCGATGCGTTGCCGGCCTTAAAGCTCCACCTGGCCCCGGTTTTTTCCCATCCGCAGGGTGAGGCCGTTCATCGTGCGATGCTCCAAGTGAAGTCCCGCGCCCGAACCCGCGACCTTTATCAGACCCTTGCACAAGAAATCAGCAATGGATCCCTCGCAGTTGATCCGGATGCCATTCGCAACCGCTGCGAGGAAATCGAACCAGAGCTCCTTGTCGATTGGGAAACTCCGCTGGAATGGTTGCAAAGCGACATGGAAAAAGTATTTGCGATGGCTCAAGCGCAGTTTGCCCGCAACTCGGCAGTCATGGGACAAGACCACGTGAATCAACTGACCTCCATGATCGCTGTGTTACCCCCGACGGCAGGTCAGCAAGAGATGATAGATTTTTTGCAGCAGGCGAATCAAGGTCAGCGCCTGTGGCTTCTCGAACTTCCGCTTCCTCTGCCTGGCATGCCAGCGGTCACTTGCACCTGCAAAGACCCCGCTCATGTCCATGCCTCCGCCATGGCCAGAAGCATGCAGTTGCGCACGGTGCCCGCTGAAGGTGCTCTCTCTGCTCCCTCCACTGATCCAGATTCACCCTAACACGTTGGCTTAATTTATCGCGAAAATGTTTTGATTAAACGGCAAAAGCTGTTAGCATGACTCGTTCTCTGCCACGGCGAAGAAAAACTTTCGATTCGCAACTCCTGCGACACAAAAACCACACATCCCGGTAACCCATGAAGCTGATTGCGGCATTGATTTCCCTGTTGGTTCTCGTCCCTCGTGTTTCAGAGGCGCAGACCACGATCAATGCTGTCTATTTCGGACAAACGCATGTGCTGAAGGCCAGTGATACGTATTTCGGCCTAGTGGGCAATCGCGAGGCTCTGATCAAAGCGCATGTGATCAATCCCGCCGCACCCGCATCGCCCGCGGTCAGTGCGACGCTCTCACTGGGTGGTCAGACACTCGTCGTTCCGCTCACAGGTCCAGCGACGCTGCCTGCTTCGATTCCTGATGGGCCTGGTGTCGTCCAGCACTCGTTCGCCAACACCTTCACCGGTTATATTCCCGCCGCATGGGTGAAAACGGGCTTGCAGGTCACAGTCACCGCTGGATCGGCCAGTATTAGGATTACGGACATGAAGGTAGGTGCTCCGAGCAAGGTTCTCATGACCATGCTGGACATCCATTATTTTTCGCAGACTACTGGCAATTATCCAAATGGCACATTCGATGAGATCGAGGCGAAATGGCCGGTGGCAGATCTTGAAATTCGCCGCCGATCCAATGTCGTATTTCCAGAACTGGTAATTCCTCCGCGTGGTGGAGCACCTGCTGCCCGCGTCAAGTCGAGAGCGGACTACACAGCCCAGACTGGTCTTCCATTTGACGGCGAGCAGGCTGCGGCCCTGGAGTGGAATGCTGCGTTGAAGCGAGCCGCAGGTCGATCTGGTGGCTGGAGCCTTTATTATCTCAATATTTACAACGCAAATGCCGGTGGACAGGCCGGCGGCTTCGCGGGTGTGGGAAATGGCACCTCCGTCGGCATCCTGCACCATGAACTGGGCCATGCACTATCTCTTCCGCACTGGGGCGACAGCGCAGCCTATCCTTACAAAGGAGCAATGCATGGGATCTCGGCGCCATCAATTTACAATGCCACTCACGCAGGTCCTGCATGGGCTTTCGACCTTCGAAATAAGGCTTTCATCCCCTGCAAAACGCAATCTGGTAATACGGGAGGCAACACGGTAGGCACTTACAAAGCAGATCCCATGCAAGGAGGTGGGACCGGATGGCAGGAGCCTGCTTATCTCATGAATCATTTCTCGGATTACTCGGTGAATCAAATGCGCAGCTACCTGCACAGTCACATGGTCGTGTGGAACCCGGCATTAAATAGCTACGCTAGATGGAACCAGGCCGCCGGCGACTACACCACCACGCTGACAAACAACGGTGTGCAATTCCCAACCACCCGGGACGTCCAAGTGATCAGTATCATGGCTACGATGTCTGGTGCCAAACCGGATGTTACCATGGTTTACCCTCCCATCGGACCCTACACCTCTGGGCTCATCAGGCTCTTTGATGCTACGGTCTCCGCCGATCGGTCGGCGGCCAATTCGCTCTTCAATCTTTCTAACAACTGCGACTACAGTGCAAGAGTGCTGCAGAATGGCGTGACTAAGACCTACATCATCCCAGCGTCATCCTTGACATCCGCCGACCCCTTGAATGCGAACAGCATAGAAACCGAGGCGATTAACCTGCCTGCCTCTGCGGGCACCGTGACTAAGATTGAACTGCTCTCCACTCCCAACGTCGAGGACGTTGGCCTGCCGACCAATCCCTCAATACTTTATACATGGTCGGCATTCGCACCGGAGGTGGCCGCCTTCGAAATCGCGCCTCTTGCCTATAGCACATCGACCATTTCGATGAGAGCCGTTGAAGGGCAGCTTGCCCCCGGCTTCACCGGTCCGGTGGAATACCGATTTACGGAAACTACGGGCAACCCCGGTGCCAGTTCTAGTGGATGGCAAGCCAGCAGGACTTATACCGACTCCGGCCTTCAAGCTGGCACTGCTTATTCCTACAGGGTTGAAATGCGAGCTGGATCCCTAACTGCCGCGCCCTCGGTGGTGATGTCTGCCACCACCTCCAACGCGCCGGCTAAACAAAGTGTGGTTGTGAACTCCACCCAGCAGTTCAATTTGCAAAGCGGTAGTGGTTTGAAAGGTGTCACGGGACTGGGCACCTTCAATGCGAGTGGAGCCGACAAGCTCGTAGTGGTGATTTCCACAGAGGACGCTAACAACGCAGGCACTGGATTGGTCTATGAGGTCCGCTACAATGGCAAAGTCATGACGGAGGCCATTCAGGAAAACGCGGGCGGTAATACCGGCACAGCCGCGATTTTCTTCCTTGATAATCCCGGGTCAATTGGTAGCGGCACGATCCAAGTATCGGCCGAGAATCCTAACGGCGGTATCGGTTGTGCTTACGCATTGTCCCATACCATGGCGGGGTTTGGCAGTTCCAATAGAAGAACAGGTAGCACGGCTAATTCGGTGAACATCACTACGATAGGCGACGGCTCAGTCGTCATCGCAGTGATCGATAACGCCGGTAAGCCAAACAACTCTGGAACTCCGACAGTCAATACGCCACTGATTCAAGCTAGTACAGGCTCCTGGGGTAGCCAGTGGGGCGGACATGCTTCGGGCTACCAAGCGGTCATCTCGCCCACTACCCTCACGCTGGCCTTTACCACAAGCACGGGAACGGATTACTCGATCAATATCGCCGCTGTTGAGTTTCCAGCGCGGCCTCCATCACCGAACCGATGGATCCAAACGGCGGGCGGAACACGAAACTGGACGGAATCGACAAACTGGGACGACGGCATCGTTCCCAGTCCAGCGTCTGGCACGACGATGGACTTTAGCACGGTCAATATTGGTGCTAATACTACCGTGAATCTGGGGGCAGACCGCGCTGCGCAACTCTGGAAATTCGGTGATACCTCAGGCACACAGCGCTGGATTGTCAGCGCTGGAAATACACTCACGCTGGCTGGCATTACGCCCGGATTTCAGGTCAACAACGCAACCACTCAGATCGATAGCATCATCGCTGGCACGGCAGGCTTATCGAAAACTGGTGAGGGAAATCTCACTCTCACTGGCGCTAATTCCTACACTGGCGCTACTACCATCAACGGCGGCGTCTTGCAAATTGGCAACGCTGGAACGACTGGCTCACTCGCCGTCGCCAGTTCGATCACCAATCATTCCTCAATCGTCTTCAATCGCAGCAACACCATCACCCAAGGAACTGACTTCGCTACGGTGATCGCGGGCACAGGAACGCTCACCAAGAGTGGCGCAGGCAATCTCATCCTCAGTGGTTCTAACACCTACACGGGCACTACCACCATTTCTGCTGGCACACTGCAACTGGGCAACGGAGGCACATCGGGAACGCTTTCTCCTTCTAGTGCCATTATCAATCATGCTGCTCTTGTGTTTGACCGTAGCAATGGAGTGATCCAAGGTGTGGGTTTTGCTGATGCGATTTCCGGCACTGGTTCCCTCACCAATGACGGCACTGGCTCCCTCACACTCAATAGCGCCAATACCTACAGTGGCCTTACCACCGTCAATGCTTCTGCTCTTAAAGTCCTCCACGCGAACGCCCTAGGCACCACAGCCGCGGGCACTGTTGTGAACGGTAGTGGATCGGCAACTGCGTCCAACGCGCGCCTCGATCTCGAAGGCGGCATCACGATCACTGGGGAATTCCTCACGCTGAGTGGCGCGGGTAATTTCTTCGGTGCCTTGAGCAGCACAAGCGGAAGCAATGTATGGGCGGGAAATGTCACCATCGCATCGGCCGGAACGCGTCTTGGTGCGACCACGGGGAATACGCTCACGATCAGTGGCGTCATCGATAGTGGCGCGCTGGATACTGGACTTATCATACGCACACAGGATCTCGCTTCTCCTGTGATCCTCTCTGGTGCGAATACCTATCTCGGGGATACCACCGTTTTGGTCGGGAAACTTCAGCTGAGTGGAGGAAACAACCGATTGCCTATCATGACAAAATTGGTATTGGGCAGCAGTGGCACCAATCCCGATGCTGAAATCGATCTAAACGGAAGAAGTCAGGAGGTGGCAGGATTGGCTCTGATTAGCACCGCTACTCCATCTAAAAATTCGATTAATAATTCTAGCACCACTGCCGCAGCGCTCACCGTGAATGCTACCTCGCCTTCTACCTTTGCCAGCACCCTGAAAGGAAACCTCGCCCTTGTAAAAACCGGTTCCGATTCTTTGACGCTTTCCGGAGGCATGACCTATAGCGGGAACACTACAGTCGGCGCAGGGACTCTGGTCATTTCCGCTGGCAATCCCTCTATAGCGGGTGGTCTTTTTTTTGGTTCGGCAAATGCGAGCAGTGATCTCGGTAATCTCAATCTAACTACTTCCAGTGCTACCTTCGCTGGTTCTGCTCTGGTGCGAACAAACAATGCTTTAGCCAACAGCATCTTGATTGGTCATTCCAGAACTTTGACCATCGATGGTGGGCTAACTCTCGGCTATGATGCTGCAGGAGGTTCGGGTGAGACTCACTCTGGCCTCACAGTTGCCGGCGCGGGCACGATGGTTGTCAACGGCGAGAACATCAATATCAGTGTCAATCAAGCTGCGATCAATCAAGCTTATTGGAGTAGGGGAACGCTCGATGTGAGTGATCTTGCTGCGTTTAGCACCAACGTCACAAACTTCCATATTGGCGTGGGTAATCAATCGCAAGGTCCTGGCGATGTGCTTTTGTCCAACGTTGCTAATACCATTCTCGCGACCACGCTCCAAGTGGGCAATACGGGTGCCAATAACGGACGGGGCACCAGCAAGCTGATCCTCGGCACCGGCACGAACCGCTTACAGGCTGATACCATCTACATTGGCCGCAACAAAGGCTCGGGCCCTGGCCTTGTTGCCTTCGCTTCCCAAGCCGCTGGCAGCCCCGGTACAGTCATCATTGCCAATAGAGCAGGCAATGGCAGATCCAACCTCGAAATCGCCAATCAGCTGAGCAACGGCACGGCAGCGGGTGCCATCGGAACCCTTGACCTCAGAGGACACGTCGCCTCGGTTACTGCTGGAAATGTCATCCTCGCAGCTTCCTCCGCCGCATTTAGCACAGGCAGTCCTCACGGCGTCCTTTCCTTCGATGCTGGCACCTTCGATGTCAACACGCTGAACATGGCGATCAAATCCGGTGCGAGCACCGGCACGGCTAATGCCACTCTGAATGTCGGCGGCGGTACCTTTACCGTAAACACCACCTTCACACTCGGTTCCCATGCCAATGGGGGGGCCGCTGTGGCGACTCTCAACATCACCGGTGGCACTTTTGTCTCGCATCCGGATATCACTAAAACGGGTAGTACTTCTACAAGTGCGACGATTAACCTCGATGGCCCAGTCGCCACGACCACGCTTGACATGACCGGTAATGCCATAGGCACATCCGCACAGCCCATCACTCTCAACGCGAGACAGGGCACGCTGAGAAACCTCGCATCGATCAACGGCAGCGCTGGGTTGACGAAGAGCTCTGCAGGCACGGTGATACTCCGAGGCTCGAACACATATTCTGGACCTACGATCATCCAAGCCGGAACGCTCGCCTTGGGCGAAAACAATGCGCTTCCGGGCACCTCAATCACTTTGGCTGATGCCACGCTCGATGCCGCCACATTCACTGATGCCGTCGGCACACTTGAAGTCACGGGCAATGCTAGCATCCATCTCGGAACGGGCGCCGCGCTCACTTTTTCCGATAGCAGCGCCATTCCCTGGACTGGCACGCTCACGATCTCCGGCACCTTCGTTTCAGGTTCTTCGATTCGTTTCGGCACTTCCGATAGCGGCCTCACCGCTGAGCAGTTGTCCCGCATCATCAAGCCGGGAGGAGGTTCACTGGCATTGGACTCTAGTGGTTTCCTTGTTGATGCACCTGTCAGTGCCTACAGCGCTTGGGCCAGCACCCACGCGCCCAACAGTACGCACGGCGAGGATGAAGACAACGATGGCGTTTGCAACGCCGTGGAATTCGTATTGGGCGGTAGTGTGTTGCGCAATGATATCGCCTTACTTCCCACCATGTCCCATTCCGGTGGAAACATCCTCTTCAGCTTCAAAAGAATTCAAACCTCGATCAACCCTTCCACGTCGGTCAGCATTCAAGTCGGTACGGCACTGCACTCTTGGCCTGGTAATTATTTAGTGGGAGAGGACACGGCCAGTTCTTCTGCAGGAGTGACGGTTCAAAAAGGCCAGCCTATTGGGTTCGACACGGTAACGCTAAGCATTCCGCGATCTCCCGATCGTCAAAAATTCCTCCGCCTTAACGTAACCATTGCGCCGTGATTTTCTCAATGACACGCCCATCAGTCTCTCCATGGGCAGGCGAACTGCTGCTCTTTGCAGAGGCAAGATCGGACGGAAAAATTTGTATCGCCTGAGATTTTGTGATGTTCTGAGCGAGCGAATGAGCATCGGTGCGGAGGTCATCATGTGGTTTCAAGGCCCCAGTCCATTTGCTGGGCGATCGCGTGTTGAATCGCCTCGTTGACTTTGTTTTCTGCTGTTTCCATGCCGACGCGGAGCGCGTTTTGGATGGCAAGAGCGCTGGAGGAACCATGGGCAATGATGACGACGCCATTCACGCCTAACAAAGGGCTGCCGCCGTAGCTTTCGTAGGAAGACTTGGCTTTCAGAGCTTTGAAAGCTCCTTTTGCCATCGTTGCACCGATCGCACGCAGAGGATTGGCGGTGAGTTCCTGTTTGAGCCATTTGCTCATGGCTTTCGCGGTGGCTTCGCAGGATTTAAGGACGATGTTGCCGACGAATCCATCGCACAGCACGACATGGAGTGGCTTCTCAAAAAGATCGTGGCCCTCGACGTTTCCTATGAAATGAATGCCATGCGTTTTCTTGAGGAGGTCGAAGGTTTCCTTGGTGAAGGTGGTGCCTTTTTCGTCTTCTTCGCCGTTGGACATGAGGCCGACCAACGGGTCCGCCACGCCTAACACATGTTTGGCGAATGCAGTGCCCATGATGGCGTAACCAATGAGGTGATGCGGCTTGGCTTCGGGGTTAGCCCCCGCATCGAGGATGTTGCAAACGCCATGTTCATTCGGAAGCGGGGACGCGATGCCTGCGCGATTGATGCCTTCGATGAGACGCAGTTTGATCGTGGCTGAGGCCACACAAGCTCCCGTATTTCCCGCGGAAATGAATGCATCGGCATCGCCAGTTTTGACGAGCTCGATGGCGATATTGATAGAGGATTTTTTTTTGCGTCGCACGGAAAGGGCTCCGGGCTCCGCCATGGTGATCACTTCCGATGCATGAACGATGGTGATGCGATCACTTTCAAGCTCATGTTTCTTACACTCGGCCTCAAGAGTGGGACCATCACCGACGAGGAAGATTTTTTGTATTTTCGGATAGAGGGCAAGTGCCTGTTTCGCTCCGAGGATATTGACTGTGGGAGCGTGGTCGCCTCCCATGGCATCGAGTGCGAGTTTCATAAGGTATGTCAGATCAGGCCGTCTTTGCGGGCTTGTTTCCAGTAGGCATATTCACTGCGGTTGAAATCGATGTATTCTGGGGACAGGTCGCTGGTATACATCGTGTAATTCGCTTCTCCTTGGTTGAGCTGGATTTCCACGGTGAATTCTGGCTTTGCTGCAATGGCGCGGAGCTCGTCCATGGCGGTGGTTGCTTGTAGTCCGCCGATACAGGCAGCCTTGCCGTTGAGGAAAATATCCACAAGCTCCTCGCGGATGCGGGCGCGAGAGTAGCCGACAGCGTGTATGATACGCCCCCAGTTCGGATCGCCTCCATTCCAAGAGGATTTGACGAGAGCAGATTTGCTAACGGCTTCAGCGACCTTTTTCGCATCGAGATAAGTGCGTGCGCCCTTGACCTCTACGGTGACAAATTTCGTGACGCGCTCGCCATCGCGCACTACGGCTTTCGCGAGTTCGAGCATGACCGACTTCATCCCTGCACGGAAGAGCTTGCAGGCGCTCGAATTGCGGCGGATCACGGGCATGCCGGATTTACCGTTTGCGAGAACAAGCACGGTGTCGTTAGTGCTCATGTCGCCATCGATGGTAATGCGATTGAAAGACTCCTCTACGACCTCCAGCGTGCATTTGCGCAGGCAGTCTGAGGTGATATGGGCATCGGTCGTGATAAAGCAGAGCATGGTCGCCATGCTTGGGCTGATCATGCCTGCTCCCTTGACGCAGCCGCCGATGCGTACTTTGTGTCCATCGATATCAAAAGAGATCGCAAATTCTTTCGCATGGGTGTCCGAGGTGATGATGGCGGCGGCGACTTCTGATCCGTTTTTTGGACCGAGTTTCTGGACGAGTTCGGGGATGCGAGTTTCGATGCGTGACATGGGCATGGGCAGCCCGATGACACCCGTGGAGCAAACCCCGATTTCAGAGGTATTGAGACCGAGTTCTTGGGCGGTGGCGGAGCATATCGCTTTCGCATCGCGGATGCCGACGACGCCGGTGCAGGCATTGGCATTGCCGGAATTTGCAATGATCGCGCGTAGTTCTCCGCGTCGTAGGTGTGCCTGAGAGAGCTTGACGGGAGCTGCCTTGACGCGATTCGTAGTAAATGTTCCAGCAGAAACGCATGGCGTTTCAGAGAGAATGAGGGCGAGATCGAGACGATCGGCGTCTGGATTTTTGATCCCACAGGAAACAGCTGAGGTGAGAAATCCGTGCGGTGCACCAACGCCGCCTTTGATTTTGGTGAATTGTGAATCCATGTGAGGTAAGCGCGATGTTAAACTTCAGATCATACGGATTGCAATCCCGCTTTTTCATCGAGACCAAAAATCAAATTGAATGCCTGCACGGCCTGTCCGCCGGCTCCTTTGATCACATTATCTTCCGCACTGGTAAGAATGAGACGATGGGTGCGCGTGTCGAGGTGCCAACCGATGTCGATGAAATTCGTCCGCGTGACATTTTTAGTGTCGGCACAAATGCCCGCGCCGAGAAGACGGACGAAGGGCTTTCCTGCATAGGCGGTTTCTAACGTCGTACCGATCTGATCGAGAGTAACGCCTTCTCGTATGGAGGAGGTGATGCTGCTGTGGATGCCTGTATTGACCGGAACGATGTGCGGAATAAAAGTGATACGCACCATCTCATCGGCAGCGAGTGACAACTCCTGCTCGATCTCCGCCAGATGTCTGTGCTTTGGCAGTCCGTAGGCTCGTAGGCTCTCATTACACTCGCAAAAAAGATAGGCTGTGTCCGCTTTTTTCCCCGCACCACTGACTCCACTCATAGAGTTCGCGATGATGCTGTGAGGATCGATGAGCTTCGCGCGGAGCAGCGGAATCAGCGGCAGTAGAATGCTCGTAGGGTAGCAACCGGGAGCGGCGATGAGCGAAGCGGTGGCGATTTCTTTTTCATACATTTCCGCTAGTCCATAGACGGAGCTTTTGAGCAACTCCGGCGAGGGGTGCGGGTGCTGATAGAATTCCTCATAAATCGCGGGATCGTGAATGCGGAAGTCCGCGCTTAGGTCAATCACTTTGATCCCCCTCGCAAGCAGTGCGGTGGCAATTCCGGCTGCGACGCCATGGGGCAGAGCGAGGAAAGCAATTTGCGCTCCGGTGGCGGCGATGGCATCGGCATCGGGCTCTATGAACGCAAGTTCTGTCCCGGGCATACTGCGGTAGCGAGGGAATAGCGATGAGATGGTTTTGCCTGCTTCCTGCCGCGATGTGACGGCACAAAGATCCACGTGAGGATGTTGTAAAAGCAAGCGCAACAACTCACTCCCTGTGTATCCGCTTGCTCCGACGATCGCTGTTTTGATGCGCTGCATGTCGCGCTTTTTGGCAGAAAACGGTATGGTTGCCAATGAGCAATTCTGCCATTGCTAGCGTATCATGGTTTCGTGGTGGCATTTGCTTTGTCCTTGTCGGTCGTGCGCTTTTTGGATAAACGTTTGTCGTGCCGTGGTCTGATACACAGGTAAATCTTGAGGATCGGGAAGCTTGGTCGCGGCGACTGGTGTGGGTGGCTTCGTGTTGCGGGATCTTCGCTTTAGCCACCTTAGTGTGGGAAATTGGTTGGCCAGTTTCTGCGTTGACTCTCACGCGCATTCGCGCAGTGACCTGGGGAATGGTGATTATCGCGGCACTGGTGGAGTTAGCACTCAATCTGCTTGAGCGCAAAAAGGAGCATTTGCGGCGTGGAATGATATTGTTGGCACTGCCTGTTATCGCGGGGTTGCAGATGGTATTTGGGGAAAGGTTGTGGCCAGTTCTCGATGCCGTATTTCCTCGATCATCGGTGCCGTATGTGGCGATGGGAGTGGTGCAATTCAATCTGATCTTGCCTACCGCTGTCCGAATGATCCGCTTGATGCGAGATCAGCGGTGGTTCAATCGCATGCCGCCAGGTTTGATCGGTGTGATGAGTTTTGCGCTCATGATCATGATAGGCACGGGACTGCTAATGACTCCGAACGCATCTCACCACGGACTGCGCGCAGTGGATGCTCTTTTCATGAGCACAAGTGCCGTGTGCGTTACCGGTTTATCGACCGTGAATGTGGAAACTCAGTTGACGTTCACGGGGCAGGCGATTCTGTTAGTCTTGATTCAAATCGGTGGATTAGGAGTCATGACGCTCACCTATTTTCTGGCCTTGATCGCAGGGCAGGGGATCAATTTGCGCGACCGCGTGGCACTGCGCGATTTGCTCAGTGAGGACAATCTGGGGCGGGTCGGCAATTTCGTTTGGCACATTGTAGGCGCCACTTTGCTGATCGAAGTGATCGGAGTGTTGTGCTTGCATCATTTCTGGGAATCGAGTCACCAAAGCTCTGGTCGACTCTGGTGGGACTGTGTGTTTCATGGTATTTCGGCGTTTTGTAATGCGGGTTTTTCGACTTACGGCGATGGTTTGATGCATGCGTCGCTCAAAGACAATACCGCGGTGCACAGCGTGTTGATGCTGCTGATTGTGCTCGGTGGTTTTGGTTTTGCCTTACTGACAGAACTCTCTCGCTACACCACGGCATGGATACGACTCAGGATGACAAAAGAAAGGCGACAACTGCCGCGCCTGAGTGTTCACTGTCGATTAGCGTCTGCTACGACACTATGGTTGCTGGCACTCGGTATGCTGGGATACTGGTGTAGCGGCCTTGGCCCATGGGAGTCGCTTTTTAATTCAGTAAGCACCCGCACAGCGGGCTTCAACATTTCGTTATTTGGTGAACACGGGACCTCTGCCTTGGTGATCTCATGTGTGCTGATGGCTATCGGTGGCAATCCCGGCGGGACGGCTGGAGGAATCAAGACGACCACCCTAGCGATCATTGTGTTGGAAATGAAACGCATTTTGATCGGACAGCGGGACCTACAGTTGTGGGATCGCAGAGCTTCGCGAGATGCGGTGGAACGTAGCCTAGCGACGTTGGCGCTCTGTTTGATCTGGATTGCTGCGGCCACCTATTTCGTCGGCATGTTCAACCCGCTTGCTTCCAGTGCCGATGTCGTATTCGAGTGCGTGAGTGCCTTTGGCACGGTGGGCTTGACCAGAGGGCTCACCGGAGTGCTGGCGGATCCCTCTAAGATTGTTATCACTTTGACCATGTTTGCCGGCCGTATCGGGATTCTGACCTTTGCCATGAGTTTGATGGGTTCGAAGAAAACCTCCAAGATCCGCCTACCAGAAACACGCGTGCCGCTGGGCTAACAGAAAAATCGATCACTTACCATTATACGACCATGAATTTTGTTATTTTAGGATTGGGTGCCTTCGGGACCAGCATCGCCCGCGAGTTGGCGCAGTCGGGCCATCAGGTGATGGTGATTGACAATGAGGAAAGCCATCTTGATGCGGTCAAGGAAATGGTGACACTGGCGGTGCAGGGTGATGCAACGGATCGAGAAGTTCTGTTAGAGTTGGGTGTGGCCACGGCTGATGCGGCGATTGTCGCGGTAGGTGAAAACTTCGAGGCTAGTCTGATGATGACCGCGCATTTGAAATCCATCGGCGTCAAGCGCATCTACACACGGGTGTTTCACGAAGTACAAGAGCATCTGCTCGACTTGATGGGTGTGAGCGGTAAAATTCGTGTCGAGGCATTGGCGGCGGAGATGTTTGCACGGCATTTGTCGAACCGTGCCTTTTTGCGTCATTTTGTGGTGGATTCCACGCATGCCGTCGTAGAACTGATGTGTCCAGCATTTCTGGTGGGCAGGACACTCAAAGAATCCGAACTGCGCGGCAAGCACAGCCTCAACCTCGTGACAGTGCGCCGCGCGGATTCGCGAGACGTATTGCCCGATGACGTGCCCGTCATCGGCGGTCTGCCAGGCCCGGATTTTATCTTCCAAGAGGGTGACCGGTTGGTGGTCTATGGGCTGGAGCTTGATATCCAGAAATTTACTGATCACTGAGTGGCTCATGCGCTGGAGTGAAAAAAGGAACTAGGATGATGGAGCATCCGCGAAGAGTTACGGAACACAATTCAATGAGAAACGCGCAACATAAGCCGCGTATGACTGTAGATGATCCGTTTCCTTACGCTTTTCTTTTTATGCGATTTTTTCTTCGCTTTGTTGCATGCTGAGCAAACTGGCCCAGCACGGCGTGTGTTATGCGCGGATGATTCGAAAAAAATTCTTGCGATGGTCGACGCCAAGGGTTCGATCGAGTGGCAGTATCTCGTGGGTCCCATCCACGGGGCGCAAGTGCTTCCTAATGGGAACTTGCTATTTCAAGTCAACTGGACGCGGGTGATCGAGGTGAGGCCGGACGAAAGAAAACAGATCGTTTGGGAATACGATGCGCGAAAGCACGGCAAGAACCCGAAGCGTCCCGTGGAAATTCACGCGTTTCAGCGTTTGGAGAATGGCGACACGATGATTGCAGAGTCGGGCACTTGCCGGATTTTGGAAATTTCTCCCACAGGCGAAATCAATAAGGAAATACCGATGAAGGTCAGCACTCCTAGCGTGCATAGTGATACTCGGCAGGTGATCAAGCTTCCGAACGGTCACTACCTCGCGGCCCATGAGCGCGATGGCTGTGTGCGCGAGTATGATGAAAAAGGCGTCGTCGTTTGGGATTATGCCGTGCCCTTGTTTGATCGGAAGCCCGTCGGCGGTCACGGTGTAGATGCCTACGGAAATGCGGTTTTTGGTGTGCAGCGTCTCCCTAACGGAAATACTCTGATGGGCTGCGGAAACGGACATCGTGTGTTAGAGGTAACTCCTGGCAAGGAAATCGTCTGGAAATTGGAAGCGGGTGATTTGCCTGGCATCGAACTGGCATGGATCTGCGGCGTGAAACGTTTGGCCAATGGCAATACGATCTTTGTGAACTGCCACGCTGGTCAAAAGAATCCGCAAATGATCGAGGTGGATTCTCAGAAAAAAGTCGTATGGACGATGAAAGACTTCGTGCATTTCGGCAACTCGATGCCGGTGGGACTCGTGTTGGAGGAAAACTAAAAGTCAGCTCTTCATCGGATCACTGAAATCGCACACACTCCTCAGGCTTCGATCCGCTTCTTACGCATGATCCTTCTAGCATCGCTCATGGCATGGACTCCACGACTGTGATGTAGGTGTGGATGTGCTCTTTGTGGCTCTGGCGGATCGCAATGCGAATGTTTTGCAGAGCTTCTCGGCGTTTTTGATCAGAGAGTGAACGACGGATTTCGTCAGCGCATTCTTCGATCGTGCGCGGCTTCGCGCTCTTTCGATCGAGCACCTCGGCTAAGTGCCAACCGAGCTTACTGCGGAAAACGGTTGCTTGATTTTTCTGCATAGCAAACAAAGGCTCGGTGACATCCGCAGGCAAACGATCTTTGCGAATCCAGCCAAGTTGTCCGCCTGCCGTTTTGCTTCGCTCGTCCTCGCTGCTTTCTTTTGCCAACTGCTCGAAGGTTTTTTCTTTTTTCTGATAGACCGCCAGGGCCTGCTCGGCCAGTGCTTTCACCGCTTCGCTGTCTTTGTCGAGCGTCGCCCAGAACACATGCCGCACTTGAATCATTTCCGGAACGGTAAGTGCTGCTTGGTGTTTTTGATAGAAATCGCGGACCTCCTCGTCGCTCACTTCGAGAAGAGGTTGCAATTGGCGATCAAGATACTTTTCCATCTCGATGATCGCGGCGAGTCGCAAACGCAATTCTTCTTCTGTGGAAATTCCCTGCGCTTTCATCGATTGCTCCATGTCTTCGCGTGAGACAAAGCGTGCGAGCAATTGCTTGATCCGCTCGCTGATTTCCTCCTCACTGGCGCGGGCCGCATCTTTATTGGCAGCGATCTTCGAGCGAATCAACTGGTGATCCGTGAGTTCAACTAGCACTGCCTTGCGCACCAAGGTCCGTTGCTCTGGCGTGGTATCCTGCCATGATTTTCCTTCTAACCAGAGACGTTCGCGCGCGGCACGATCAACCTGCGATGTCGTGATGGGACGCCCGAGAACCATCGCTGCGATTCCATTTTTTTTGGCTTCTTCAATGAACTCGGGGCTGTCGGATTTGCGTCGATTGATCGCCTTACGCAGTGGTCCAGCGAATCCATACAAGTCGAGCGCCACATAAAGAAGCACGCCACAATACACAAGTAGTCTTGCGGTGAAGGATATTTTCATGGATGAGAGGAACGGGTGAGATAGTTTAGTTGAGCGGGATCGGCTACCTTGTGGACAGAATCTGATACAACTACGCTAGCACCCATGGGGACATCATGGCGAATAAAAAACATCGAACTGTGTATCGTATGTCGGGCTGAAAGATGTATTTCTTCTCCACCGGTGATGTCGAGTAGTTCCGCAACCCGTCCCACTACCACACCGCCGCCGGGGAGTATGGTAATGCGCCCCCGTGCTTGCGCGACGAGATGCGTTAAGGTGTCGAGCCCCTTCCACACATCGGCTTCGCCACCACTGGTGAGCACTCGCGGGATGCCGAGAGAAATGAGCGTCTCAAGCGAGTGGCTGAGGTTTGGCGTGAGATCGAAGGCACGGTGAAAAGTCACATCCAGACCCGCGGCGATATCCCGTAATAGTTGCGTGCGTTGCGTATCGATCTCACCCGATGCCAGCAAGCAGCCGAAGACCACGCCATCAGCACCGTTCTCCCGGGCGGCACTGATGTCAGCTTTCATTATGTCGATTTCTTCGTCTGAGTAAAGAAAGTCGCCGCATCTTGGTCGAATCATCATCATGATTTTTCCGGAAAAAGCCTTGCGTGCAGATTGTAAAAATCCGATCGATGGCGTCAGTCCTCCCTCACTCAGGGCCGCGCAAAGTTCGATGCGATCGACGCCATGTTTGGCACAGACAAGGACGGAGTCCAGTCGATCCACACAGATTTCGATGATGGGTTTCATGCGGGATCAACGGTGAAGCGGTGAACGACTTTGTCATCCATCGTCGACATGGTGATAGTGAGATTTTTTTCATTTGCCACAAAATGCGTTATGGTAGCGCGTTCCAGTTGCGGGCCACCGCCCACTAATTGTGCGATGGGCCGTTCAGGTGTTACGGGAAGATGCGCAGGTTGGTGAGTGTGTCCCGAGACCACGAGTTGGATGCCTGCTTTTTTGAGAATGTCTTGCCACGCATCACGACAGGGTTTGTGACAGTTGTAGTATTCCCGATTCGGATCATCTTGCGTCCACCAAAGAGGAATATGGCAAAATAGCAATTTGAAGGGAGCGCTGTGGAACCAAGGTTTCTCGACGACCGATGCGAGCCACTTGGTTTGCCGCGCGCGCATGGCATCGAAGTTGACCATCCCTTGGAATACGGGATGATGATCGGGCTTGTCCTCACCTGTATCCATCGTCAAGCAGGCGACAGGACCAGAGCGGAAGGCGTGGGTAAAATCAGCGCCAGGTGAGTGAGTGAATTTCTCGACCAATCGGGCAGCGGGTCCGCGAACATCGTGATTACCGCGCAGGTAGGCGAGGGGATAGGTTGTCGCGATGGGTAAGCCGGCGGGGCAGATGTATTGGTTCGCCATTTTTTCGGCAGCATAGACGTCATTCGTCTGATCGCCATTCCAGAGTAAAAAATCTGGTTTGATCTTCCGTGTTTTTTCCTGCAGAGCTTCGAGTGTTTTCGCATTCTCATGCGTATCATTCCACATGATAAATTGCGTTGTTTTTTTCGATGGATCAAGACAGTTCACCATATACTCCTGCGATGTCACAAGCGGGCCGCGCTGGATTTTGTAGGCGCTTTGATAAGTGACAGAAAACACGGTGACGCGATAACGGAGCTTAGCCCCCGAGGGGATCTGCGGCAGGAAAAACTTCAGTGTGTGCGTTTCATATGCGACCATCCCTTGGTGCTCGGGCAGAACTTTTTGCCATTCGCCGTCATTGACGGAAATTTCCGCGTATCCGCTGGCGGGGATGATTAGCGCCTGCAGAATGGCCAAGTTGGTAGGATCCGGTCCGGCAAGGAGAGGCTCGCCCTGGGCAACTGCACCTGTGAAGCGATCGCTGGGCGCTGCGGGAATCGCATTGCTGAGCGATGGATGGGCGAGTCCTCCAGCCAGAAGCGTACCTGTGAGAAAGTTGCGTCGTTTCATTAGCTTGAATAGTGTTTTTATGATGATTTACGCACGAGATTGCGTTCGCCCAACACACTGAGGCCCTTCGGTATGATTTTTTGACGCAGCGCAAACTGACGAACGGCATGTCGCTGGATATGCAATGCCGCTTCTTCGACGTCATCAGTGAAAAAGATGAGATCTGGATCTTCGGGGCTGATCATACCCTCGTCGACCATTCGATAAATCATTTCCATCAGCGGCGCCCAATACTCCTTGCCCATCAATACGATAGGAAAGTTTCTGACTTTACCGGTCTGGATCAATGTCATGGTCTCAAACATTTCATCCAGCGTGCCTGCTCCACCGGGCATGACAACAAAGGCGTAGGAGTATTTTACCAGCACAGTTTTACGCGTGAAAAAGTAGCGCATGGTAACCTCGCGATCGACGTAGGGATTCCCGTGTTGTTCGAAGGGCAACTGGATATTCACGCCCACGCTGCGCCCACCGGCTTCGAAAGCGCCGCGATTTCCCGCTTCCATGATACCCGGTCCACCACCGGTCATCACGGTGAACCCCATCTTTGCCATTCGCGCGCCCATGGCACGAGCCATTTCGTAATAGGTAGTTCCCTCAGGAGTCCGAGCGGAACCAAAAATGGTCACGCAGGGGCCTACGAAATGCAGGACTCGGAACGCGCGGATGAAATCGAGCGAGACTTTGAATAGTGTTCCTAAGTCCGAGACTCGCGAGCGGGGGCCGGAGAGAAACGACCGATCGGGTAGCTCCAACTCATAGCGCATTTGCTCATCAATCGCTTTTTGGTCCACCGCTAGATCGGGTGATACGTGGGGGCAGTCGGGACAATCTGGTGCACTCATCGGGAGTAGAATAGCAGCAATGGAATCAAATACCAAATCGAAATGACAATGGAAGTGTCGCGCGACTTTCCCTATTGCTTTATCGAGTGCAAGGGGCGCCATGTCTTCGCATGCAAGCCAGGGAGCCTCATCGGATCCCAAAAAAGACAGAACTAGGCACAAAAGTGTTCATACTTGGTGCCTACACCCCGTCATTCCTCGAAAAGGAAAAAGCCGCTAACCCTTGAAGGTTAACGGCTTTTATTGGTTGCGGGAAGAGGATTTGAACCTCTGACCTTCAGGTTATGAGCCTGACGAGCTACCTGGCTGCTCCATCCCGCGATTGGTAGTGCGCCTTGCGGCGCGGGGGCGAACGCTAACCCTCTCCTTATGACTTGGCAAGATCTTTTTGTGATTTTTTGATGGGCGCGCATTGAGCCAAATAAAGCTGACCTGAGTGGCCATAAGCCGAAAAAATTTTCATGGCAGAAAATACAGCGTCAAAGACACCACAAAACCCACTCGCCAAAGTTTTCTTTGCTCCCCTCGAGTTAGCCTACTTCAACAGCCTCAAGCCGCACGGCTGCCCCGTCATCAGCGAAATGCGACTACCCGCCCACCTCATCGCCCGCCTAATCCAAATGGGGAGAATGAAATCGACTTAACTTTCTACCATCATCAATTTTTATCGAAACTGTCTCCGAAAATCCGCTCCGTGCATTCCGATCGCGGATCGACGAGCTCTTGAATACAGTTTTTCGCCTGCGCTACGTGCTTGGTGTTGCGCTCATGGGCGGCAGGGATTCCTGTGATGTTCGAGAATAGTCTCGGCGGACGATACCGATATTTTTTCAATACTTGAGCGTGAGATGATGCTCGCGACAGAGAAATTTTATTTTTGCCATATTATGTATTTACAAATACGATATGAATCGTTACTTTTCATCTGCGTTTCCTATGAATTTCGGTCAATCACACCATGAAAACAGAGGCTTTACCTTGATCATTACGATCAGCTTGCTGGTTTTGTTGACATTGATAGCGATCGGGGTGCTCAGCCTTTCGACGGTCACGCTGCGCATCGGAAGCAGAGAGCAGGGGCAGGCGATGGCCCGTGCGAACGCTCGCATGTCTCTGATGATCGCGATTGGTGAATTGCAGAAAGAACTGGGTCCTGATCGTAGAGTGAATTGTCAGGCAGGGATCGATTCCAGCGTTGTCGCCGAGCAACGCCAGTGGGTGGGCGTATACGATGCGTGGGCCGCCAATGAAATGGCTCGCCCGGATCCCGCGGCGCGATTCCGACGCTATCTGGTCTCGGGCGATGTCAATACGCTAAGAAGACGTGATGCGGCGAAGACGACACTGCCGGGCAAGGGGATTAACATCGTGGGTAATGCAAGCACAGCACTCCAGCGCAGAGTCAGAGTCGGCTTATTGCCTATCGCAAATGCTTCGGGAAATTTCGGATGGTGGATAGGGGACGAGAATGCCAAAGCGAAGATCAATGCCGGGCGTGATATGCCTGCAGCCGTGACCAATGAGCTCCTCGCTTTGGAGTCCGCTCAATCGGCGCCGGGGGTGGGTTTTCGGATCCTAGGGGAATTGCAGGGCATCAATAGCGCAGGTCGTGCCTCATGGGATATGGGGGATGCATTGCGTGGTAAATGCGTTTCGCTATCCTCAGCGGAGCTACTGCCCGGTGCGAATGGAGACCTTACTGTGTATGATCACGATCTAACAACGAGCAGTTATGGCTTGCTGACGGATGTGCGCAATGGCGGACTCAAGCGAGATTTATCACTTTATCTTGAACAGCCATACTCTGGCCGCCTGCGGCAGCCTTTGTATACAGTGAACAGCAACTCTGCAGTGAATTTCAGTCCTGATGGAGCGAATGCAGCGGCCCTGAATGAGTTCACGGGTATCACGATGGAGGAGTTGTGGATTTACTATAACTTATACAAAGACGTTTCCTACAATCGACCCACCAGCAGTAACGATAGTGTGGGGCGACGTCCTGCGGGATTTCCTACGTTAGTCTCCGGAAATAGCCGCGAAGCCGTGGTGGCGGATCGATTTTATCCCTACAAGCGTCGTGTGTATTCGCAGGTGAAATACATGCTTTCGCTCGCGGCACTGCCCAGCGCCACGCAGGCGAGTCGCTTTGATCTAAGGATTGCGATCGATCCTGTGGTTGTGCTCTGGAATCCTTACAATGTCGCGCTCGAGTATCAAACAGGCGGTTTCACTACCGTCGGTTTTTCTGGGCTACCCTATGTAGCTGATTTCCAGACACCGGCTGGCACGGTGAGCGTTCCGTTTTCGCAGTTCTTCCCTAACGGCAACGTGAATCTCATTCCCGCTAATATCGGAAGAGATCAGCCGATTATTTTGCAACCTGGAGAGAGTCGCGTATTTTCTCGTGTCGAGGGTCAAGGCGATTCACTCTCCAGCGGTTGGCGCTACACAGAGGGCATCCTCATCAATCACGCCAATTTCCCCAAAAATCTGGATGCGAACGCTGCAGTGAGACTTACCCTCAGACCCGATTCTGGGGGCTATGTCAATTACCTCACTTTCTGGTTCGGCTTACGCAGCCAAACTCCCGCCTTGCAGTCGGGCACATACATTCTGCGTGGAGATCGTCTGGCATCAGCTCTTCCTACCGTCGCCACTCCGCAGACCATTACGGTATATAATATCGTCGCGGACAGGAAGATCCCGCACATGCTCATCAGTCAGAACATGCGCACGGAAAATGATACGACGTCACCATCCAAAACATGGCTCTGGAGCAATCCATCGATTATCTTCCGTCAGGCGGCCGATAGCACGACGGTCGCCAAGCTATCGCACCAGATGGAATTGTTTGTGACCCCTGTCAACTCTTGGGAAAATCCCTATGTTCAGATCACACCGGGAAACCAGGCATACTGGGGCGGTGGGACGCGGGCTGACTTTGGAGTGCCGTTTTTCACGATGCGTGGCGTTCCACTTACTCCGTTGAAATCGATAGCATCCTTCCAGCATTCCTGCGCGAATGGGATGAGGCGACAATGGAAAGATAGCTCAGTGAGCATTCCTGGTGGCAGCTTTCCTGCCAACGCAGAGGGATTGGATGGGCATCGCTATCTCTTCCCCATGGGATCGAAGTTGATCGGGAATTCTTTTGCTCATCCCTTGATTCCAGCTTCTGCCACGCGCGGCCAGAGCATGATCCCTGACGATCAAGCGTCGCCTCCCGTAGCGACATCGGAGACTTTGGCGGACCATTCATATCTTGCCAACGCGGCACTCTGGGATAGTTGGTATTTCTCGACGATGGCGCCGCAAACAGTCCATCCGTATCGTGCTAATACACGCAATTTGCAGCGGGTGTTCGATGACTTTTTCCCCGTCTCATCGGCTACTTCATACGTGCCTCTGCCCACAGTGCGGTTCAGTCCCTATCGACAAGCAAACGAGACGGTATTGCGCGCGCTGATTCGCAATGGCACTCCGGAGGCTCTCGCGTACCAGCGTTTGTCATCGTTTCTTCTTGTGGATGGCGCGTTCAATGTGAATTCAACATCGGTCACCGCGTGGAAGATGATTCTGGGAAGTTTGCGCGGACACTCGACGACACGCATGAGCCCGACAGCGGGTGGACTGACAGTGGTGAGCAGTTCCGCAGGCTCTACTCCTATCAATGGACTGGGCAGTGCAACGGGAGTCGCTACCACGCCCAACGCGAATGTTGCCGAGCCCTCGCAATGGACTGGCTATCGTAATCTTGATGATCAAGAAATCGATCTGTTGGCCAATCGTCTGGTAGAGCAGATTCGGTTGCGTGGACCTTTTCTCAGCTTATCGGATTTCGTCAATCGCAGACCCGGTCCGCAGCCGGAACTCGCACGGCAGGGTGCGCTGCAAGCGGCGATTGAAAACGCGGAAATCAATGGCGCTCTCGACAAAGGAGCGCGTGCACTTGGTAGCATGGCTGGTGCTCCTTTCCCTGAGGCGGGAAGGGGATCAAAAGCTGCCGGCATTCCTGGCTATATGACACAGGCGGATATCCTTACTGCATTGGGTCCCGTGTTGCAGCCGCGTGCCGATACTTTTACGATCCGCGCCTACGGCAATGCCACGGATGCTAACGGTAATGTGGTCGCGGAAGCATGGTGTGAGGCTCAGGTGCAGCGCGTGCCGGAGTATATCAACTCCGTCGATGCTCCACAGCTGCGCGATGCCAATCTCACTTCTCCTTTGAATCGTGTTTTCGGCAGAAAATTCTTCATTGCCAGCTACCGTTGGCTCACTCGCAATGAGGTCTGAACTCGCTTCTTCTCACCCCATCACTTTTTTGATCCAAACATGAATTTCCGATTATTGATTAGATTACTCACAGTGCTGTGTGTTCTCAGCTCGCACTCCTTTGCGCAGGAAACGCCGACGGATAAAAAAGAAGCGCGTATCATGATGCGGATCATTTGCAGTCAACCGGTGGAGGGATCTGAGGAACTCAAAGTTGCGCAGGGCGATGCTGTTTTGCAGGATCTTACAGTCGTTCCTTCTCTGGTCACTGATCCCATGGAAGTGGAGCGTGGCGCCTTGTCTTTGGCGAAATTTACGGGAACTGGTAAGGAGATGGCACTCAATCCTGTCGTTAAAGTAGTCATACCAGAAACAGGCACGCGTTTTGTCCTCGCCATTTTCCCGTCGCCCAATGCCACACCGTTAGCACCGTATCGCCATCTTTTGATTCGCACCGATCACTTGCGCTTCAATACTTCCGATTTGTATCTGTATAATCTTACCGCTGTGCCCGTGGCTGGATTGTTGGGAAAGAGTAAATTCCAAATCGCACCTACGCAATCGACCATCCTGACACCCACTCCGGAACTAGCGAGCGAGCGCATGTATCAAGCACAGTTTTTCTATCAACGCGATGGCGAAGCGCATATTTTTAATGACACCCGCTGGCCGCTTGCCAGTAGCGCTCGTGTCTATCTGTTTTTCATTCCTGATCCTGCCCGGCAATCCATCGGCTACGTTTCCTTCCGCGAATACAGCCCATTTCCCTGAAGTGAAACATCACACGGACAAAATCCATCCCTCGATTTGCGCCACCGCCTTTTCCTCTTCCGTGAGTGTCGTTTGGAAATGCCCGATCAAGGAACCATGTGTGTCGGACTCGCGGATCCAGCGAGCTATGCTGTAGGCATCGTGTTGATCGGGTGTGCGATTGCCACGTGGGTAGCCACGACTCCATAGGGAGGGATAGGCTTCGAGAACGACGGATTTTTCCGCTGCAGGTATCCATCCATCGAAGGGCCAACAATGGAGCATATCGCCGAGTTCATCGCGTAAAAACTTTAGCCAGGGTAGGCCAGCAAAGGTGGACTTCGCCACGCTACCAGGCACGTCAAAGTGAAAAACGGACTTCGCGCTTCTGCTGCGTTTTTCTGTCATGCGCCGCCATCGGCTACTCCCGCCGCGTGCCGCACCATGGCCGCGCTCATGCCGTCTGATTTCATCCACGGTTCCGACATGCGCGGGCCAGTGGTGGCAGAAGTCGTCGAGAAAATGTTCCCAATCATGCGGTAGCCCATGAACGTGAAAGTAATCGAGCGGAAAGGAAAAACCGTGATCGATGCCCAAGATCGTCGGTGGACCATCGCGTAGTTGCTCGACCAACCACTCCGCCACACCACGGCGGCTCCAGTATTTTTTTTGACCCAGTGGCAAGATTTCTTCAGGCTCTTCCTCCGGTGTCGCAGCGTAGATGCGTAAACCTGTTAGATGGTTTTCGGGTGACTGTGCGCCAGAGTAGTCGATACCGATATAGCGGGAAAAGTAGGGCATGAGGAGAGGGGTTTTATCGCCACTGACGACTGCTTTTCTTGCGGCTGCCATGTTTTTGTTGGATACGGCGGGCTTCTTTTTTGCTGTCATCGCGCTGGCGCAGGTGATGTAATTTTTCTTGTGCGTGGCGGTAGGCGGTGGGGTGATCGACGATGGGATACGGGTAGTCACGTCCGATCACGCATCCGCAAAATTGCTGTTCCAACCCGGGCATGTTCCTAGGCTCGGCGAGAAAAGAATCGGGCACTTGCGCCAATTCCGGTAGCCACTGGCGAATGAAAATTCCCTGCGGGTCCTGATCGAGCAGTTGCTTGGTCGGCGAATAAACGCGCAGGGTGTTGATGCCCGTGGTGCCAGATTGCATTTGGCACTGGCTCCAGTGAATGCCTGGTTCATAATCAAGAAACATCCTCGCGAGGTGTAAGCCTGGCTCACGCCAATGCAGCCACAAATGGTAACTGGCGAAGCTCATGACCATGGCTCGCATACGGAAGTTCAGCCACCCCGTCGCAGTCAAGGCACGCATGCAGGCATCGATCATCGGATACCCCGTGCGGCCTTGTTTCCAGGCTTCGAGACGTTCGGCATCGATCTCTGTTTCCTCACGCAATCCATCACAGGAGCGGGAAAAATTGCGATACTCGATGGCGGGCTCGTCCTCCAGTTTTTGCATGAAATGACAATGCCAGCGCAAGCGGCTTTGGAAGGACTTGATCGATGACATCCAGCGGGCGTCAATGCGTTGACCTAACGATTTTTTTTCTAACAAATCACGACGTCGGTCCATCGCCGCGTGCAGACATTGTCGTATGCTCAGCGCCCCCCAGGTGAGATACGGTGACACTCGACTGCACGCATCCCAGGCTGTGACGGGACTGGACATTTCCTTTGTGTAGCCGACGCCGCGATCCAGCAAAAACGACGCCAGCGTCGCGTGGCCTTGCGCGCTACCACCGCGCTGTCGCATAGCCTCGCTCCGATCTAGCGTTAGACCGAAGTCCATTGCTGTGCAGATCTTTTCACTCCTCAGATCACAGACGACACCCTGTAAGTCCGCAGGCGCTTGGCGTGGGGAGGGGGACATGCGTTGCAGCCATCGCTCAGCCCAGCCATCGCGGTGTGTTAGCCTGCGCACCACTCCCGTCTGCGCATATTCCTGCCAATGCACACCTCTCTGCCGCGCCCACTCGATGACCTCTAGGTCTCGCCGATAGCTGATTGCATGGCCCGTTTCTTGATGGCTGTGCAGATGACTAAAATGGGTTTGCTGCCACAGTTCCTCGAACACCTTCACGGCATCACCACGTCGACGCAGCAAGCGCACGCCATAACCCATCAAATCCGCCTCGAGCTCGGCGAGGCATTCATTGGCAAATCCCAGATGCCGAGCATCGAAATCCTTCGCGCCGATCACCTCATCCTCATAGATCCACAATCCCAGCACAGGCCCAAGCCGTGCCGCTGCGGTCAGTGCCGCATGATCAAGCAAACGCAAATCTTTTTTGAACCAGACAACTTCCATGTGGCACTCAGTAAGATGCGTTGCAATGCGCAAGTTGCAACTGAAAGGTGAGCGCATGGTGAGCACGACATGATTCCCTCACTTTAGGAATTGGCATACAATTCCCGAATGTCTGACAAAAAACGACGAGACGAGTATCCAGGTCGATTTCCACGAGGGATTTGAGTCTCTCAAGACGCTGGGAGATCGACGCCAAGAGCACCATCCGCGCCATTACTTAGACCGTTTCTCAAAAGTCCGTTGGTGATCAAAGCGTTTTTGGTGTGCAAACCATTCGGGAGGAAAGTTTTACTTGGTGGCACAGTTCGCAACTCCGAGTTTGGTCGCCTATCAGAGATTTCCCGCCTCCGCACTTGCGCGACGGCGAGGGGCTCGCTACAAAGGGGCGTGGCCGCGAAAAAATCTCAGATTCGTTCCAACATCCATGTCGTCGTCGGAACGGATGAGGGCATGGTGCGTGAGCAGGCGCTTGCGCTCTGGCGCGAGCTGACCGGCGGCGCGGATGAGGGTTTCAATCACGAGGTGGTGGAGGGCAATGCGCTCAAGGTGGACGATGTCTTTCGCATCGTGGCGGAGTTGTTACAGTCCCTGATGACCTATTCGATGTTCGGCGGTGATAAGGTTGTGTGGCTGCGCAACGCGACCTTTTTCGGCAGTGACCGCACCTCCGATTCCGAAAGCGTGCTGAACGAGGTCATTTCACTCACCCAGCAGCTCGAAAAAGGCCTGCCCGATGGCGTGGCGTTGATCATCAGTGCCAATAAGATCGATAAGCGGCGTGCGTTTTGGAAATTTCTGGAAAAAAATGCCAGCGTGCAGGTGCATGACCGCATCGACATGAGCCAAGAAGGCTGGCAATACCAGGTGGCGGCGCTGGTGATGGATAAGTCCCGCGCGGTGGGCTTGCAGTTTGAGTCGGACGCGCTGGAGCTCTTCATCAACCTCGCCGGCGAGGCCACGCAGCAGATCGTCAATGAGCTGGAAAAACTGCACTTGTATTTGGGCGACCGCACGCTTGTCACCATCGATGACGTGCGTGCGATGGTGCCGCTCAGCCGCGAGGGGGTGATTTTTGAGACGGGTCGAGCCTTGCAAGCGGGGAATGCCGCGCGCGCGATCGAACTCATCAACGAGCAGATGGAAATGGGAGAATCCGCGGTGGCGATCATCCGCGCCTCGATTATCCCGACCGTGCGCAATCTTTTCATGGCCCGCATTGTGCTGGATCTGACCAAGTCATCGGGCCGGACCTACAATGAATTTCAGACGGCTGTGAACCGGCTGACTGCCGATAAAAAAGCCTGGCTTCCGCAGAAAAAATCGGGCGATGGTGTGAACATCTATCCCTTGTTTTTATCGGCGGTTGGGGCGCATTCGTTCACTCTCGAAAATTTGGAAAAAATCATGCACGCCGCAGCGCGTGCGGACAAGATGCTGGTGACCACCGGACTGGACGACCGCATGATTCTGCATCGGCTCGTCACCGAGATCGCCACTCTCTCGAACCCTGTCCGCGCCAGTCGCGCGCGCTGATCATGAAAAGCATCGTCACACTCCTGCTCATCGGAGCCGCTGCGGGATTGCTCGGCGCGCTCTGCGGCATAGGCGGTGGCATCGTGATGGTGCCAGCGTTCACCTTGGCACTGGGAATGGATCAAAAAAATGCTGTGGCCACCTCGATGGCGGCTGTGGTGGTGACAGCCCTCGTTGCCACTGCGAACAATATGCGCACGGAACGCTTGATCGATTGGAAAGTCGTCATGCTTGTCGCTCTCAGCGCGGCCGTCTTTTCGTGGTTCGGCAGTGACTGGATGAAGCAATTATCGAGTCCCGTGCTGACAAAAATTTTCGCCGTTGTGATGATCCTTGTCGGACTGCGCATGCTGTGGAGGTGAGGGCTGTAGTTCGTGCTCTGAAGAATGTCGCCCACCACTTTCTGTTGCGCTCGAAAAAATTTCACCGTTTGAAAAAAAGAATGATCCTTTTTGCTGAGAATTCTCGTATCCGTGGATCAGAGGGCGACACATGATCAGACACCGCGCTCTTCCCCTTCACTCTACCTACCTATGAAAGCACTCTTCCAAGTCCTCTCCTCCCTACTTTCCGCGATCGCAATGGTCGTGGGTGCCCTTATCGGAACGTGGCAGCCACCCAATTGGTTGCGCTGGATCAGCGGAAAAATCCTGATCATCCTCGCGAAGCGCCCGCGCACTTGGGCGGGGCTGGGCGTGACCGCTGTGGCGATCTTTTTCGGCGTGCAGCAGTGGCAGAAATGGTGGGACATGCATCGCCCGCAAGAGCGACAGTTGGTAGTTCTGCGCGAACTGGGCGTCACTGTCACGCCCCCGCCCGTGACGGTATGGAAAGACGGAAAACCGACCTTTGGCTCGTTGACAGTGGTGTTTAGCGATGCTGCCGCGCCCTTGGAGAAAATCAAACAAATCGTCACCGATGTCGTCGTGATTCAGCCCGATACGCTGGGTTCGTGGACTTGGACGAATGATCGCACGCTCGAGTTCGCCCCGCAGCAGGAGTGGCTGGCAGGTCAGGAATATTCCCTTGCGTTGCAGCCCGCGGCCTTTCCCGCGGAGGTGAAACTCACGACGCCCAAGCCGACCTTCCGCACGGCCGCGCTGCAAGTCAACGTGGTGAGCTATCAGTTTTACACCCAGCCCGATCAACCCGACATCCATGAACTCACTGCGACCCTGCGCGGCAACTATGCTCTCACGCAAGAGGCCCTGCAGGCGCAGGTGCGTCTGCAGTCTCTGGCGGAGAAACCAGAAGCCTTCGGCGGAGCCGCGCCCACTTACACGCTGAAAGCCAGCACGTCGCCGAACGAATGGTATTTCCGCAGCGCCCGTGTGCAGGTGCCGAGTCGGGCGGAAGAGGTAAAACTAACCATCGCCCAGGGCCTGCGCGCTGTGAGTGGTGGCGAAGCACTGGCCGCCGATGTAGTGGCAAAAGCCGTGGTGCCCGATAAATTTTCGGCGCTGAAAATCACCGCCGCTGAGCCGAAGGTGATCAAGAACGAACAGGGCGAGCCGAAGCAGTTTCTGACCATGGCCACCAGCCTGGGTGTCTCGCCGCTGGAGCTGAACAAACGAGTGCATCTCTGGCGTCTGAGTCCTGAGGATGATGATGATTTACGCTCTGGTCGCAAAACGGAAAACGGCGTGACCACTGAAATTCTGGCGCGCGCGACTAAGATTCCGTTAGAGCGAGTGCAGCAGGGGGAAGAGTCGCCGTATCCGAAAACGCATGGCTATCAGTTTTTCTCGCCCATGCCCGGGCGCTTGTTCCTGCGCGTCGATTCCGAATTGCCCGCTCTGGGTGGGTTCGTGCTGGCAGAGGAATACCGGGATTTGTTTTCCGTGCCCCCTTATCCGATGGAGCTCGAGTGGACAGGCAAGGGCATGGTGCTGGCCTTGCAAGGGGAAAAAACCATTCAGTTCAAATCGCGGGGAGTTGATTTTATCAAACTGACCTGCGGGCGTGTGCGTGCGAGTGAGGTCAATCACATGATCACGCAAAATGACTATGGCGATTTTTCGAATCCCGATCTCGATGGCGGCTTCAGCAAGGATAACCTCGTTCGCAGTCAGACCTTCATCGTGCGTGTGGAGAAAAAAAACAACTGGGACGCATGTTTCACGGCGTTCGATCTAGGAAAAGCCATGGCGAACGCGGACCCGAGCGATATCGAACCCTCACGCGGCTTGTTTTTTGTAGAGGCGGAGGCCGTTATTCCTTCACTACCGAGCGAAAAAGATACCTCTGTCTATTCCCGCATCGATGAGCCAGAAGATGCGTATTATTATGAAGACGATAGCGATGGCTACCGCGAAATCGATTCCGACGGAGCGCAAAAAAATCTTGTCAACGCAAACGGTTCCACGTCCCAAGCAAGCGAATGGTTTTCTGATGTAAAGCCCGGTGGAGTCGTCCATTGGGTGAGTCGTGATTTACTTAGCAAGCGTTTTATTATGCTCACCGATCTTGGGCTTCTAGTTAAGACCAATGCCGATGTGAGCCGCGATGTGTTTGTGATGTCGCTCAGCGAACAAAAACCCGTTTCTGGTGCCATTGTCGCGATGATTTCCCGCAATGGTAGCACACTGGCCGAGTCGGTCACCGACGCCATGGGGCGTGCTTCATTACCCAAGCCTAAGGTCACGGCAAAGGAGCAACAGGCAGTGGCTCTGGTGGTGCGACGCGGCACTGATCTTTCTTTCATCCCGCTGCGGCCCGGACAGTTGCCGGCCATCGATTATTCCCGTTACGACGTTGACGGCATACTGCAATCTCGTGCGCAGGCGGTGGAAGCGCACATCTTTACTGAGCGCGGCGTTTATCGTCCGGGCGATACCGTCCATTTTGCCGCGATTGTGAAACGTCGTGATTGGCAATCCGTCATTGAGGGATTACCAGTGCGCGCCAGTTTGCGCGATAGCGAGGGCAATGAGGTCGCGACAAAAAATTTCAAGTTGCCTGCCGATGGCTTAATTGATGGCGATCTTGTGACGTCCGAGAATCATCCCACGGGGGTGTATGAACTTTGCCTGTGGGTGCTCAATCGCGATGAAACGACGGTGCAGTTTCTGTTAGGTCGTATTGCGCTACGAGTCGAGGATTTTCGCCCAGATCGCATGAAGATCAAAGTGGCATTCGATCCCGCGCTGCCCAAGGGTTGGGTCAAGCCCACTGAACTGAGTGCCAATATTTCGTTAGAAAATTTGTTTGGCGCGCCAGCAGGGGAACGACGGATCACTGGCCAGATGGTCTTGCAGCCTGCCAATTTCCGCTTTGATTCTTGGCCAGATTATCAGTTCTACAATCATACCTCCGGAACGTCCTACTCGATTGCTGGGAAAAAGATCGCACTCGGGGAAGTGAAGACTTCGGTAGAAGGCAATGCGCAAATGGCACTTGGTTTGCAAAATCTCGACAAGGTCAACCTGAGCGTCTCGTTGCAACTTGAAGGATTCGAAAGCGATGGCGGATTCGGCGTTCGCGATTCGCGCAGTTTCCTAGTATCGCCTTGGGACTACGTGGTGGGATTCGATGCCGATTGCCAGTTGGACTACCTTGGCAAAGACACCGCCGGGAAAGTGAAATTCGTCGCTCTGGATCAGAACTTGCAGCCCAAAGCGGTGCAAGGATTGCGCTACAAGCTGAGTGAAATGCGCTACGTTTCGGTGCTGCGACAGGAAGAGAATGGCAGTATGAGCTATGAATCGCAGCAACGTCAGGTGCTTGTGCGCGAGGAGAAAAAAGTGAACTGGGAGGCGGCACCCACTGAGTTGACGATCGATACTAGCAAAGTAGGAAATTTCACTTGGCAGGTGCTCAATGACAAGGACGAGGTCATTTGCCAGTTCTCTTATCGAGTGGTAGGCAAGGGCCAAGAGGACCGCAGTCTGGAACGCGAAGCGGAACTGGGTCTGACGGTGGCACAGAAGTCGGTGAAAGCGGGCGGCGAGGTGGAGGTATCGATCGTGGCACCCTATGCCGGCGCTGGACTGATCACTCTGGAGCGGGAGAAAGTATTGTATGCGCAGTGGTTCACTGCCGATACCACTGCCACGGTGCAGCGCATCACCATCCCCGATGGTCTGGAAGGAACGGTTTATTGCAACGTGTCGTTCGTGCGTTCGTTGGACTCACCAGACGTGCTGATGTCGCCATTGAGTTATGCGACGCAGCCACTGCGCATCGAGCCGGAAACAAGGCAACTGGCCGTAGAGCTGACGGCACCGAAAATCGTGAAGCCAGGCGATACTTTGAAGCTGCAGTATCGCACCGATCATCCTTCGCGCATCGTGGTCTATGCGGTGGATGAAGGCATTCACCAGATCACGCAATACAAACGCCCTCAGCCGCTGGATTTCTTTTTCCGCAAGCAGGCGCTGGAAGTGCGCACGCAGCAGTGGTTCGATCTCTTGCTGCCCGAGTATCGTTTTCTCAAGCAAAATGCTGCCTTTGGTGGTGGTGCGGAAGGCATGCCGCCACTGACGATGACGCTCAATCCGTTCAAACGTAAACGCGATGCTCCTGTCGTGTGGTGGTCGGGCATTCAGAGCGCCGGGCCGGAGAGCAAGGAGCTGACTTACACTGTGCCGGATTATTTCGCAGGCACTCTCACACTCATGGCGGTGGCTGTAAATGAGAACCGTGCTGGCTCGGCGCAAGCATCATCACTGGTGCGCTCGCCGCTGGTGCTAACGACTAATGCTCCTACGACGGTGACACCGGGCGATGAATTTACTTTTTCGGTCACGGTCACGAATCTGTTAGAGTCGGAAGGTCCTGCGGACGTGAGCTTGCGATTGGAGCCATCGGCTTCGTTGCAGGTGGTGGGTGAGGGGAAAGCTACGGTGGTTGTGGAGAAATCGCGCGAGGTGACGCATCGCTTTCGCCTGAAAGCGCTCGATTCGTTAGGCTCGGCGAGCATCAAATGCTACGCGGCGGCGGGTAGTGAAACGTCCGTGCGCACCGAGACGCTGAGTTTGCGCCCAGCGACTCCTTTCCGCACGCAGGTGAGAAGTGCCTACATTCGCACGAAGGACCATGAGCAGGAAGTGACGCGCAGTTTGTATGAAGCCTATCGCCGCTGTGAAGTCGTGGCATCGCCCTTGCCGGTAGTCCTCGCCCTGGGCATGAAGGATTATATGTCGAGTTATCCGTATGATTGCACAGAGCAACTGACCAGTCGCGGCCTGACTATGATATCATATCGAGCAATGAAAGCTCTGCCGCAGCAAGAGGAAAGAACGGCGCAGTCCATCCATTCGATCATTGGACAGTTGCAAAGCCGACAGAGCTCTACGGGCGGCTTCGGTTACTGGCAGGGTAGCACGCGGGAGAGTGATGACTTTCTGAATGCTTATGTCGCACATTTTCTGTTAGAAGCGAAAGAAGCTGGCTTTGCGATACCGCAGACGATGATCAATCGAACAAACAACAAATTGCGCGCGATCTGCCAGTCGGGCGAAGTGAACAGTCTCGGGCTCGCCGATCGCAAGGCTTACGCGATTTATTTGCTAACCCGACAGGGCGAACGTCCGAATGGCTTGTTGTCCCTGCGTGAGTCGCTCGACCGCAGCTTCGCGGATCAGTGGCAAACGCGCCTGTGTGGTAGTTTTTTGGCTTCGAGTTATGCCTTGCAGCAAAAGCCGGAAGAAGCCGAGAAAATTGTCAAAACGTGGAAGCTCGCCAAAGCTGTCGATTACAAAAACGGTGAGGATTATTGGTCACAGGTCGAGGTGGACTCGTTGCTATCCTTCGCGATGCGTGCCCGCCATTTTCCCGATGCGGTGAAAAACTATGGCTATGCCGATTGGCAGAAGCTCTATGGTGTGTTATGGCAGCAGCGCTACAATACCATCACGGCATCTTGTGCGACCTTGGGCATGCGCGAGTTTGCCAAGGTGGTCGAGGCGAATGCGTTCCACTTCGAGATCGATGCCCTGCCTCGTGATGGCTCCGCCGCGCTGTCTTTGGTCAAGAGCGATGAGATTTTCGCGAAGGCCTCGTTTGCCGATGCGATGAAGTCGTTGAAATTCCGACTGGAGCAAAAAGAGGGTGATCAGGGGCTGTTCTATCAGGTGGTGGAAGAAGGTTATGATCGTGAGGCAACGACCAAGGTGCAAAAAGACGGTATTGAGGTCTATCGGGAGATCACGACGATGGATGGCAAACCGATCGAGTCGCTGCCCGTGGGCGAGGCCATGAAAGTGACTTTGCGCATCCGCAATATCAGCAACATTCCGTTAGGTGATCTGGTGATGATTGATTTGCTGCCCGGTGGCTTCTCTCTGGAACCCGGCGTGATGAGTCCAGGTATCGGCACATTGCCGGGCACGGATCGTGTCGATCTGCGCGAGGACCGCAATTTATTTTTCTTCGGATTGCAAGGAGCAAAGGAGTTGACCGTCGAATACTCCTTGCGCGCCACCTGCGCTGGTGAGTTTGTCGTTCCTCCATTGTTTGCGGAATCGATGTATGACCGCGGTGTCAATGGTGTCGGTCTCGGTCGACGTATCAAAGTCACCTCACGCGAGTGAAATCCAAGTTCCAGCGAATCTTCCGAGTAGGCATGATCGCCAGCAGCATCGTGTTGCTACTGGTTGGAGTTCTGTGGTTGACGATTCCACGCTGTGAGCTTTATCGGGAAGAGTTGACTTGGTCACCGCTGCTTCGCGATCGCGAGGGAAAGGTGCTGCATTTGGGACTGGCGAAGGATGAACGCTACCGCATCCGCGTGCCGCTTTCAGATGTTTCACCGAACATGATCAAGGCGACCTTGGCATTCGAGGATGAACATTATTTTTCCCATCCCGGGGTGAATCCATTGTCCATGCTGCGCGCTTTGCTCGGACGAATCCAGGGTGTAGCGCGTGGCGGTGGTTCTACTATTACGATGCAATACGCGCGTTTGCGGTTCGCTCTATCGACACGCTCGATCACTGGAAAATTCCAGCAAATGCTTTGCGCGGTTCAGTTGGAAAAATACTACACCAAGGAGCAAATTCTCGAAGCTTATCTGAACACCGCGCCCTATGGAGGCAATGTGGAAGGTGTGGCAGCGGCCAGCCTGCGTTGGTGCGGGCAGGAGTGCCGCGATCTGGCCGTAGCGGAATCGGTGGCACTGGTGATGCTGCCCCAGCGTCCCGCCCTGCGCCGTCCGCGGCCGGGTGTGGAAGAGTCGCTTGGCACTCTCGCTACACGCAAGCGCTTGTTGCAAAAGCTTGGCCAAGCGGATGAACTGCTGGCGGAATACCGGTGGGAGAAGATTCCCGTGCCGCGCGAAGTGCCTCATCTGGCGCGTCGATGGCGCGGAGAGGCAGTTGTTTCGACCATCGATCGCAGGATGCAGAGTGTGGTGGAGCAGACCGTGCGCGATTATTTGCTGCGCGTGTCGGAAAAAGGCGTCAACAATGCTGCTGTGATGATTGTTGACGCACCGACGCGGCAGGTGCGCGCCTATGTGGGTTCAGCCGATTTTTTTCAAGAGCAGATCGAGGGTCAGATCGATCTCTGCTGCGCCAAGCGCTCGCCGGGTTCTCTCTACAAACCGTTTCTCTATGGCCTAGCGATCGAGCAAGGATTGCTTCACCCGAATACGCTTGTGGCGGATGCGCCTATGCGCTTTCGCGATTACAATCCGGAAAATTACGAACGCGATTTTCTGGGTCCCGTGAAGGCGGGCGAGGCACTTCATCGCAGTCGCAATCTCCCAGCAATTGCACTGATGAGGCGCGTGAAGGGTCATGGACTCTACCACTATCTTACGCAGGCCGGTTTGCATTTCGAACATCGCCCCGACCACTACGGACTCGCGCTCGCACTGGGAGCTGCCTCCGCCACCCCGCAGGAAATGGCGATGCTGTATGCCTCTCTCGCTGATGATGGACTGCCACGGCCGCTCGTTTATGAGTTAGGAAAAGAACCGTCGTCGATATCACAAACTCCTGCCTTTAGTGAAGGCACACGCTGGTTGATCCGGCACATGCTCGTGGATCCTCCGCAAGGAGATCCTTTTCAGGTGCCCACCGTTTCCTTCAAGACTGGCACCTCGCAGGGATTTCGTGATGCTTGGGCGATTGGTATGAGCGGGTGCTCGGTGATCGTGGTATGGGTGGGCCACACCGATGCCCGCTCCCATCCGGCGCTGGAAGGCCGCGCCATGGCGGCTCCGCTGCTGAATGAATTGTTCCGTCGCACGGGCCTTTCCGCGCCTTTGCCAGCACCGCCGCAGAGTGTGAAAAAAGTGGAGCTTTGCGCGGTTTCGGGTATGATTCCCTGTGAACATTGCCGTCACCGCAGCAGTGGGTGGTTTCTTGCTGGCGTGTCGCCTATCGTGCCCTGCGATATGCATCGCTTGGTGTGGATCGACCAACGCACCGGACTCCGCGTCGCCCCGCGCGATGACGACTCTAACGTAAAACCCCAGATCTGCGAATTTTGGACACCGGAATTTTTGGAACTCTTCCGCCTCGCAGGCCTTCCTCGTCGGTCGATTCCTGAGAGCGCAGAGGTCATAGCGCAGTCGAACGAAGCTCCGCAAATCCTTACACCGATGCCTGACCATCTCTATCAGATCGCGAACGGGCCGCAGTCGGGCCTCATCTGCAAAGCCAAGGCCGCGGCAGGTGTGAGTCGATTGTTTTGGTTCGGCAATGGCGAGTTTCTCGGCTCCAGCAAGCCGAGCGAGGCCTTTATATGGCAAGAAGCGGATGGAAGAAATGAAATCCACGTCATGGACGACCGCGGCATGTCCGCCACCGTGCGCGTGACGGTGGAGCGACAATCGCCGTGATTTACGGCGCAGGACGGCGTTGTCCTATCGCAAAAAACCTAAAGCAACGATGTCATTCTGCTATTGCGATATCACCTGTTCTTCGACAAGTTGAGTCTGTTGAGGCAGGGGAAATGGCTGACTTTTACAATTCTTCTGCGAGAGACTCGCGAAGGTTGGCACGAGCACGAAACAGCAGGCTTTTTACCGATGACACACTGGTGCCCAGAGCGGAAGCAATTTCTTCGTAGTCGAGGCTCTCGAAGGTGCGCAGCACCACTGCCAGGCGCTGCTGCTCGGGCAAGGCGGCGATGGCACGATCGATGGTGCGGTGACGTTCGCTTTTTTCCAGCCGCTCGGCGGGTTGGAGGGCTTCATCGGCGCGATTCAGTGCCGGATGAGTGGCCTCTTGTGCGTCGTAGGAAACTTCTTTTTTCCGACCGCGACGCCGACTCTCATTAAAGACCATATTCCTCATGATGGTAAAAAGATATGTCGTGAATTTCGCATCATGCGTCCACTTCGGGGCCGTTTGCCAAATTTTAACAAAAACCATCTGCGCGATGTCCTCTGCTTCGGTCGCATCATTGAGCATGCGCGCCACGGTGCCCACCACCGACTGTTGGTGACGCTGTATCAATTGCCGAAATGCTTGTTCATCACCTTGGGCCGTCGCACGCATCAGTGCGACGTCGATGGCATCTTCGGCATCGACGCCATCGGCTGAGGAACGAGGATGTTCAGGGGTGAATCCAGGCATGGAGAGGGCGGCCCTCATGGTCTTGTAGAATGAACCGCAAGGAAAGGGATAAGTTGCGAAAAAAATGGCTTGGTGCGCTATCTCTTCCCTCATAGAATGGCTCTGCCATATGCCACGCATTCATGTTTTGCCCGACATCCTCGCCAGCCAAGTGGCTGCTGGTGAAGTCGTGGAACGTCCTGCGAGTGTGGTAAAGGAGTTGGTCGAGAATTCGCTTGATGCTGGATCTAACGAAATTTTAGTGGAAATCGAGCGCGGCGGCGTTGCGCTGATTCGCATCACCGATGACGGCTGCGGCATGGAGCGCGAAGATGCCTTGCTTTCGTTAGAACGTCATGCCACCAGCAAGCTGCGGACCAGTAGCGATCTTCACAACATTAGCACGCTTGGGTTTCGTGGTGAAGCGATCCCCAGTATCGCCAGCGTATCCCGCTTCCGACTCGTCACGCGCGAGCGGGAGTCGATCGATGGGACGGAGATCCAGGTGAACGGTGGGAAAATCGCCGATGTTCGTGCTGCTGGCTGCGCACCGGGCACCATGATTGAAATCAAACAGCTTTTTTACAACATCCCCGCGCGGCGGAAATTTCTCAAAGCCGAGAATACCGAGGCCTCGCATGTGGAGCATGAAGTGCGACTCCACGCGTTGTCCGCGCCATCGGTGCGTTTCCGCTACCGTCGCGATGCGCATGAGGTATTGGAATTGCCTGCGGTGCCGCGCAAAAGCGATCGGTTGCGCCATTTGTTAGGTGTGGAAAGTGCGCGCGAACTGATCGAAATTCCCTTGCATCACGGCAATGGATTTTCCGTGGAAGGCTTTCTTTTACCCGCCACGCACGCGCGGAAAGGTCGCAAGCATCAGTGCGTATTTTTGAATGGACGTCCCATAGAGGAAGTGGCGATTGCACGAGGTCTGAGTGAGGGATTCAAGGGTGGGTTGATGGAGGGGTTGCATCCCGCCGCTTGGTTGTGGATCGAAATGGATGCTGGGTTGGTCGATGTCAATGTCCATCCCGCCAAACGCGAAGTGCGCTTTCACCGCAGTCATGAATTACGTGAGGGCATTACCTCTGCAGTCGCTCATGCGCTGCAACAACAACAACGCCGCAGCAGTGCGGCGACGGCGGACGAAATCCAACCGAGACAAGGGCAGGTGCGGTCGTTTTTTCCCTCTTCAGAGGTCCTCGCAAACCCACTACCATCCGCGCCGGTGGCGCATCCTGCCATCGCTGTTCCTGCGTGGATGCCGCGGGCTTTGCAACAGGAAATCCCATTGCCGCAAGAGCCGTCCGTGCGACCTGCACAAACGCAAGAGATGCGTGGTGCGGCTTCTTTCCGCTGGATCGGGCTGTTGCACCAGCGCTTCGCCTTGTTAGAGAGTCATGATGGATTGGTATTATTCGATCCCCGAGCTGCGCGTGAACGCATCGTCTATGAGCGAATGTTGCAGGTGCAGAACCACGGCATCGAGAGCCAAGGTTTACTCGTTCCGATGTTGATCGATCTGGATCCGCGCGAAATGGATGCGGTGCTCCACAATCAGGATGGGTTCGCGCAGGCCGGGCTCGAGTTGGGGGATTTTGGCGGTGGCACGTTGCAAATCCGCAGCCTGCCAGCGTTTCTCCATCTCACCGACCCGCTGGCGTTCATACACGAAGTGGTGGATGATCTGCTGTCTGGTGGCTCAGGTGGTGCGAAGCTTGCTTATGACAAACTGGCTCGTTGTCTGGCGCGTCGCGCAGGCCTTCAGGAAACCATCACCGCTGAGCGCGTCAAGGAGTTGTTAGATCAGGTTTTTGACTGCGATCTGCCGTATTGCGCAGCAGATGGAAGACCAACACTGAGCGAGTTTTCACTGCGGGAGTTGGAGCGACGGATGGGAAATCGTTAGGAAATCAAAGCCGTGGAATCACCAACGAACGACCGATGGCCAGTTTCGTATCGCGCATGCCGTTGGCGCGCTGGATGGAACTGACGCTGGAGCGATAGCGCAGGGCCAAGGCGGATAGCGTATCGCCCTTTTTCACTACCACGCGAGTGCTACTCGGTTTGGTGGCAACGGCTTTGGTCTTGTTGCTGGTTTTTGCCACTGATGTTGTGCTTTTCGGTGTGGTGCTCGACTTCACCGTGGTCTTGGGAGGAGTAACGCTTTTTTTCAAGCTTGCGACTTCTACCTGACGCGATGAGGTGGAGGTGCTGATGGGCGTTACATTGCTGGGAGGACTGTCGTTCGATGCCAGCAATTCGGAGGAGAGATCTTCGACGGGAGAAGAATCTTTGAAACTTGATCGGCGATTCCATTTCGACGGATTATCTGCCCAAGCCTCAACATAGTTCCCCCGGCTGTCAAAGGGCCCATAACCCGTATCCGCAACTCCACCACCGGTGGAGTTGCACGATGACATGATGCCTACAGCGAAAATCGAACCAAAGAGTGACAGAAATGAGAGAGAGAAAAAAGGAAGTTTCATACAAAAAACGGGTAAGTGTTTGAGCGTAAGAATGAACACAGTGACTTTTCGCATTGCTGTGTCTGCTGTCGAGCGAAAAATTACGGAAAAGTTTGCTAATTTCCTGTTAGGCAGGCTTTCGCATCAGGTGCTAAGCGCAAATTACATGAATTTTGAGCCAAGCAATCGCGTTACCATACCAAACAAATCACCAGTTTCTCCCGCGAGTAATTTCTCCACCATAGCCCGATCCACCCCTGGGACTTTCGACTGAACAAAGTCACCTATCGTGTGAATCACCTGATCCACCATCTCTGGCGTGAGACCGAGCGCCATCAGTTTCTGTTTGAGCTCGTCCATGTTGCGATGTTGTTGTGTGATAAGTACCGGGAACAGGACTCGAACCTGCACAGATGAATCCACTTGAACCTAAACCAAGCGCGTCTACCAATTCCGCCATCCCGGCGCGGGCGCGCACTATGCGCTTGTGAAGTGGAAATGGCAAGCATGGAATCAGAAAAATGATTTCTTCTCGGTCGTGATTGAATAAATCAAGAATCACCGCGTCACACGATTGAGATGAAAAAAAACCTCTTGATTGGTTCTGCTCTGCTTTGCGCCTTGCTGAGCTCCTGCTACACGGATTCGTATTATAGCGGAGGCTCTGTGAGTCACGGTGTGAGCTCGTTCGGCAGTGCTTATCGCACATCATTTTTCGTCAGCACAGGGGATCCACGCTGGTCTTACGATCCGTATCTTTTTTGCTACTACGATCGCTATCGCTCGTGTTATTATGATCCCTATCTTTTTGGTTACTATCCGGTTGGCTATCGACCGATGCCGGTTCGCGGTTGTCCGCATCCCTATAACTGGTCAGGTTACGGTGCGTGCCCTCCGCCGCAGCAGATACGATCCACCACGCTGAGACGCTACGATCAACGCATCAGCAATTATCAAGCCGCGAACTATCACTGGGCGCGCCGAGTAGATAGCACGGGTTCTCCCTCCTGGCTGAATTCATCACAGCGCAGCCAACTGCAAGATCGTGCGAGCCAGCCTCAAGCGCTTCCACCTCAGCAAACGACGCCTTCTTGGATGAATGGAGGCCTCCGACCAACGAGTCGCAGCAGTGGCTTTCACACCAGCCCTCCTCCATTTGGACAGACTGATGTTTCTTCCGAAAGTCGGAGTCGATCTTTGCGCAGTGCCTCGCAGTTCTCTAACCCAGCGACCCCAGCGATCGAACCTCGCCCTGCGCGCGGCGGTATGTTCGATGGACTCAGCCGCAGCACGGGCACGCGCCCCCAGGCTGATGCTCCCTCCGCGCAGTTAGAACGAACTCCTGCACCGCGCAGTGCCCCAGAGGCGCCCTCGCGTTCGACTCCACGGAATGATTCTCCGGAGACGACTGATGGCGCAAATGGCAATTCATCGCTGGGCGGCGGTGCTTCGGGTAGCTCGGGTGGGGGATTGCGACGTTTTCAGCGTTAATTTTCCGAGCCCATCTTCGAATCAACCATGCTCCGCCGTGGCTCGTGTTGCGCAAGCCATAGGACGTGCGGATGGGAAAATGTCTTGCCGATTCCACTTGCCTCTCGAGGTGTAGCGGTTAGTCTGCTGACGCATGCAACGGATTATCGATGTTTTTACGAATGACAGCGCAGCGTCATCACGCACTTTTTCTGTGAAGAAATTGTTCTATGTTCCGCTGTTCTTTCTTCTCTTAGTCGGGGGATTCAGTTCCTTCTATACAGTCAACACGGAATCGGTTGCCGTGGTTCAACGCTTCGGTCGGTTCCAAAAAATCACACCTCCGGGACTGCATTTCAAACTACCATTTTCCGTGGACCGCGTCACAATCGTGCCTACCTTGCGTCAGTTAAAATTGGAATTTGGCTTCGCCACACGCGGCGCTACCAATGAATACCAAGGCAGCCAGCAGTCAGAAATGGAGCGTAATATGGTCACGGGTGATCTCAATGCGTCCGAGGTCGAGTGGGTCGTGCAATACGGCATTTCCGATCCGGCACAGTATTTGTTCCATGTGCACGAACCCGAGGCCACGCTGCGTGATATTTCCGAGAGCTCGATGAATGAAGTCGTGGGCGACCGCACCATTGACGAAGTCCTCACGTATGGTCGCAGTGAAATCGAAATCGACTGCTTGAAAAAACTACAAACGACCATGGAACAATTCAACATGGGAATCCGCGTTGAGCAGATTCAGTTGAAAAACGTTCATCCGCCGCGTGCCGTCCAAAATTCTTTCGATGAGGTCAATCGCGCCCAACAGGAACGAGAAGAGCGCATTAATATCGCGAACGGTGAGCGAAACAAGGTCATCCCCAAGGCCAGCGGACTGGCCCAACAAATGATTTCTGCTGCTGAAGGTTACGCGCTGCAGCGCACGAACGAAGCTCAGGGCGATGTCGCTCGTTTCAATCAATTGCTGGTGCAGTATGAAAAAGCGCCGCTGGTGACCAAACAACGGCTTTACCTCGAGACCATGAACACGGTGCTGCCGAAAATGGGTAGCAAAGTCATCATCGATGAAGACGCCAAGCAGTTTCTTCCTCTCATGAACCTGCAAGCATCTCCCACTCCCAAACGCTAACTGTTATGAAAAAACTTTCCTTTCCCGCCTTTGTTTTTCTCGGCTTCATCGCAGTAGTCGTTGTCTCGAGCAGTGCCTACGTGATCGATGAGACCGAACAGGTCATCATCACGGAGTTCGGCAAACCAGTCGGCAATCCCATCAATAGCGATCCAAACGACAAAGAAGCTGGCCTGCATTTCAAAAAACCGTTCATCCAGACCGTCAATCGCATCGAAAAACGCGTGATGGAATGGGATGGCCCGCCTACAGAAATGCCCACGCGCGACAAGCTCTACATCACCGTCGATAACTTCGCCCGCTGGCGCATCGCCGATCCGAAAAAATACTTCGAAAGCTTGCGCGACACTCGCACTGCCCTCTCTCGGTTGGATGACGCCATCGGCGGTGCCACGCGCAGCATCATCGCCAAACACGATCTGATCGAAGTGATCCGCACTGACAAAGCACGGATTGCCACACTGCCGGATGATCTGGTGGAAACGGGTATTCCTGCGACACTGCCAAGCATCCGCTACGGTCGTCAAACTCTCGATCAGGAGATCCTCGCTAGTGCCAAAGACAAGGCGAAATTGTGGGGCATCGAGCTCATCGACGTGCGCTTCAAACGCATCAACTACAAGGCTGGGGTCATCGACAAGATCTACGACCGCATGCGCACCGAGCGCCAACAGATCGCTTCGAAATACATTTCCGAAGGCGAGGGTGAGGCGGCGAAGATCAAGGGCAGGACCGAAAAGGAGCTGCTGCAAATCCAATCGGAAGCCTATCGCAAGGAGCAGGAAATCAAAGGCAAGGCCGATGCCGAGGCCACACAGATTTATGCCACTGCCTACAACAGCAGCGCGAAGGCACCGGATTTCTATCAGTTCCTCAAAACGCTCGATACGTATGAAAAAACGATTGATCGTGAAACCACTGCCATTTTCACCACGGACAGCGATCTGTTTCGCTTGCTGAAGAGCGTGGAAAAGGAAGCCGCTGCGGAACCGGCCGCGCCTACGCCATGATTGCGCGCGCGATTTGCGCGCGCACCTCAACGCCGCACATCCGCTCGACAAGGACGAGCCCGAAGTCTAGCGCCGTGCCAGCGCCTTGGGAAGTGATGAGTGTGCCATCGATCACCACCCTTTCGTTCTTCTGCGCCGCCGCCAGCTCCATCCAGCAACTGTCGTGACAGGTGAACTGTTTGCCCCCTAACAATCCGGCATCCTGCAATAACAAAGGCGCGGCACAGATCGCGGCAAGTGGCTTTCCACTTTGTCCATAAGCGCGCAGAAAACCTAACAGATCCTGCCGCTCCCGCAAAGCCATCACTCCTGGACCGCCCGGCAGCACCAACAGATCCACATCGGTGGCATCGACCTCCGAGAAGCTCTGATCGCACTGCACCACAAAGCCACCACGCGTGCTCACGAGTCGCGTCTCTTCCATAGAAGCAAAACTCACTGCCAACCCCGCTCGGCGCAGCAAATCCGCCGGTGCGATGAGTTCCAATTCCTCCACCCCGTGACCGAAGACAAACAACACGTTATTTTGCATGGCACAGCCATAGACTGGGTTGCGAAATCTTTCCAATCGCAATCTTGCATTCCGCGCGGAAATCCGCTAAGTTTTCCCTTCCCCGATGAGCACCGCCGCTGATTTCGCCCACTATGTTCTGCCGACCTACGGTCGTTTCCCGCTTGTACCCGTCAAGGGTCAGGGCTCGTATCTATGGGATGATCAGGGCAAACGCTACCTTGATTTCTGCACGGGCATCGCCGTTTGCTCGATCGGTCACTGCCATCCATCTCTCACCTCCGCGATCCAGGAACAGTGTGCGACATTGATGCACTGCTCGAATCTCTATCAAATCCCGCAACAAGCAGAGTTGGCGCGCGTGATCGTGGAAACCCACGTGAAGCTCCCCGGCAAAGTCTTTTTCTCCAATTCCGGTGCTGAGGCTAACGACGGGCTGATTAAAACTGCGCGTCGTTTTGGCCATGCGAAACCACAGCCGAATGGTGAGGCACGCTACGAGGTAATCACCTTTACCCAATCTTTTCACGGTCGCACGCTCGGCTCCATGGCCGCCACGGCGCAGAAAAAAATCCACGAAGGCTTCGATCCGCTTCTCCCCGGTTTTCGCTACTGCCCTTTCAACGATCTCGCCGCTCTGGAGGCAGCCATTTCTCCCATCACCGCCGCGATTCTGTTAGAGCCAGTGCAGGGTGAAGGCGGCGTAAATGTGGCGGATCCCGCCTTCGTTCGCGGTGCTGCAGCATTAGCAAAAAAACACGACTTACTCTTGTTTTTCGATGAGGTGCAAGCAGGCTTCGGTCGATGTGGTCAGGCGATGGCATGGCGCGCGCTGTGCCCCGAAATCGAGCCCGATGGCATTTCCTGGGCCAAGGGCATGGGCGGTGGTTTTCCCATCGGCTCCTTCTGGATTTCTGATCGCCTGATCGATGGAGAAAAACCTCTTAGTTCGCTGATGAGCCCGGGCTCGCACGGATCGACCTACGGTGGCAATCCACTCGCTTGTGCGGCTTCGCTCGCGGTGCTGGATGTCATCGAGCGCGAACAACTCGGCGCTCACGCTCTCGCGATGGAAGCGCACATTCGCGCGCAATTCGCGACTTGGAATCTCCCCGCCCTCACCGGCCTGCGCGGAATGGGCTTGTTGTTGGGCTTCACCTTGGATGCCTCGTTCATTCCGGCGGTGGAAGGAAAAACTCCTGCTCAGGTGATCGTCGCGCAACTCATGGAGCACGGACTTCTCACCGTCCCTGCCGGCCCCGACGTCGTGCGTTTCTTGCCACCACTCACCGTCAGCCGCGAGGAAATCGATGAGGCGCTGCGCATCCTCCATCAAACCGTCATTTCTCTCTAACACCATGCAACACCTGCTTTCTATCGAAGACCTGGACGCCGCGACCATCGAGCACCTGCTCGCCGATGCCACGCGCCTCAAGGCGCAGCGCGGTTCCCACGAGAAAGCTCTGGCGGGCCAGACTTGGGCGATGATTTTCACTAAGTCCTCCACCCGCACCCGCGTGTCCTTCGAGGTCGGCATCCGCGAGCTCGGCGGCTTCCCGATGTTTCTCTCGAAAAACGACATCCAACTCGGCCGCGGCGAACCCATCCAAGACACCGCCCGCGTGCTCGGTCGCATGGTTCACGGCATCGTCATCCGCACCTTCGATCAAAAGGATGTTGTCGATTTTGCCGAGCTCTCCGGCATCCCCGTGATCAATGCGCTCACAGATGAAGAACACCCCTGCCAGATCCTCGCCGATCTGCTCACTGTGCAGGAATTCCTCGGTGGGTGGACGGGTAAAAAAATCGCCTTCATCGGCGATGGCTTTTCCAACATGACTGTCTCGTGGATGTGGGCGGCGAAACACCTCGGCTTTGCTCTTGCCGTTGCCTGCCCCGCCGACTACGCACCGAGCGCCGCGTTTCTGGAAAAACTCAACGCCCCCAACGTCACTATCACGCACGATCCCGTTGTCGCTGCCCAAGACGCGCACGTCATCAATACCGATGTCTGGCTCTCGATGGGGCAGGAGGATCAAAAAGAAAAGGAACTCGCCTTCGGCCCCTTTCAAGTGAATGCCGCATTGCTCGCTCACTCGGCACCCGGTCACATCGTCCTCCATTGCCTACCCGCCTATCGCGGCAAAGAGATCACCGAGGAAGTGTTAGAGCATCACGCCAGCGTCATCTTCCAACAAGCCGAAAACCGCCTCCATGCGCAAAAGGCTGTGCTGGTGGCCATTGCACAGAAATGACGGGGAGCACACGCGTTCCCGCGTGTATTGCAGCTCGCCCTCGCGCTGCGACGGATCGAGCCACCACTCATGCAGTTTTCCCCTCATCGCCGCTCTGAAAAGGAAGCACTTGCCGCTTACGTCTGGATGCTGTCTTGCGATCCGATCAAATCTGGAATTACTTCGTTTCTTTTTCGAACATTTTCTGTAACAAAGCCTGAGATCTTTGGAGAAGCTACCTGAATGCTGACGACGGAACAACAGGAACACTTCACCCAACTGTGGACGGAAGCGCAGTCCACGGTAGCTTGTTTTGTGCACACCAGCATTCGCGACCGTGGGCAAGCCGAGGATCTGCTGCAGGAAATCGCGATGACGTTGCTGCGGAAATTTACCACCTATGACACATCGATGCCCTTCTTGCCATGGGCCATGGGAGTTGCAAAATTTGCGATTCTCGGCAGCAAGAGGGACTACGCGAGATCGCGGTTGGTATTCGATGAGGCATTGCTAGAACGCATCTCTCAAACGATTCTCGAAGTGGCTCCCACGCAGCGAGACGAAGAGGCGTTTCTCGATGTCTGCCTCGCGAAGCTCGCACCCAAAGCGCGCTACATCGTGCGGTTGCGTTACTACGATTCTCTCGATGCGAACGAGATGGCCCGAGTGCTGGGCACCACGGAAGGTGCGATCCGAGTGAGCTTGCTGCGCATTCGCGAGCAATTGCGCAAGTGCATCCAGAACCAAACCCAACGAGCCAGGAGTTATCCATGAAGCGCTTTGATGATCTGATTTCCCGTTACTACGAAAATGGCCTAAACGAAAGTGAGTGTGGCGAACTTCGTGAGTTGCTTGACGGCGATGACCGATTGCTGCGCGCCTTTGTCAGTAGGGGAATCGAAGAAGAACAACTCAGAACTGCCATCCGCCGCAGTGTGGTGCTAGAGGACTCGGACACATGTGTTAGAGAGCGAGGGCGATTCTCACGCGGACGCATTGCATGGCTTACCGCCGCAGCATTGATCGCGATTTTTGTGACGACATGGATCGTTTCGACGCGCGGCGTTGTCGTAGATGTGATCGCCGCACACGACGTCAAAGTCGCGGATGGCAGCATGACTCCCGCCGTGGGTAGTCGGGGGCGAATACGCGACCTTGCCATTGATGCGGGCCTACTCCACTTGCGTTTGCCCAATGGTGTTACCATCGAGTTACTAGCCCCCGCACAACTTCGATTTCTAGATCCGCTGCATGTTCAGATGGTTTCGGGAAAAGCGACGGTTGATGTCGGTCATCAGGGCAAGGGATTCATCTTGGATGCCCCCCAGACCCGCGTGGTGGATCTTGGCACTCGGTTTGGCGTGGATGCCTCCAGCGCGGATTCTACCGGCGTCGTGGTCATTGAAGGTAGTGTGGAGCTGCATTCGAAGGAGGGGAAAGTCAATCATCTCGCCGAGGGCGAGGGCGTGGTGGTCAATACCTCCGGCATCATCGATAAACTTGACCAAGTGCGTTTCAATCCTCGCACTGGGCAGTGGAGTACTGGCGCACTGGATGACGGCAGTTCGTTGATTCGCTCGGTTCGCAACAATCAAAAGGACCAATCCGTTTATCACATCGTCGCGGGTGGTCTGGTCGAGTCTGTGCCAGCGCATCACAATCGCAACGCCCGCTGGGTGAGCTTACCCGAAAAGCCGATTCCCTCGTGGCTACTCGGTGCGGATCTCGTGTTGCCAGCACATTCTCACCGCGATCGGAAGGATCTTCGTGTGACCGTCACGGTCGCGCCGGCCACAGCACTCTTCGTTTTCCAGCGCAGAAACCAGGCTCCTGCGCCGTGGCTCGTGGATGGTTTTGTTCGCACGGGTGAGATGATCGGCAAAGTCAGTATTGAAAAAGACCGAGAGAACAAGCCGGTATCTTTCGATATTTGGCGCCGTGATATGCCGCAGGGTGGCGAAGTCATACTCGGACCCGCGGCACAGAACGGAGCCATTGATGCCAGCACCATTCTGTATGGAATCGCCGCATTGCCCGTGGATGCAGTTCCTCGTTGGCATCATTGAAAAAAATGGTAAGTTTGATGGATCGCTCGAAGCCCACATGAAAACATCTCGCAGTCACCGTTTTTTTGCTCCCTACTTGTGGGTGCTGGCCTGCATTGCCCAGAGCGCGGTATCCCTCGCTGCGGACTTCTACGTCGATCCTGTTTCCGGAAACAATGCGAACAATGGCACGTCTCCCGCCACCGCGTTCAAGACCATAGAGAAAGCGCGTAATGCGGTGCGTTTGATCAATACAAGCATGACGGAGGACATCACCGTCCATCTGCGCGGAGGCATCCACCGCCTTGCCGCGACGCTGACGCTCGGGCCATCGGATTCAGGAAGGAATGGCTTCAAGGTGGTGTATCAGAATTACGGAAGCGAAGTCCCCGTCATCAGCGGCGGCCTGAATCTCTCAGGCGGTTGGGTGCTTCATGATGCAGTAAAGAATATCTACAAGAAGACTGGGGTCACGAACCAGTTTCGACAGTTGACCGTAAATGCCTCCTCGACCATCAGGGCGAGAACGCCGAATCAAACCAATCCGGACACACTCGGCCCGTATCTCACCATGATCGGAATCGACGCCGCGGCTCAAGAGGCGATCGTCCCGCGGGCACCCATCGAAGGCTGGAGGAGTGTCGCCGGTCTCGCCAACGTGGAAGTGGTCATGCACCCGCATTGGTATCAATACCGCGGGAGAGTCGACGACCGCCCAGCCGCAGAAGGCGGCTCCTACCAAAATGCTACCCAAGTCCGTTTCAAATTCCAATCGCCGGAGAACGGTTCGATTTTTGGGAAAGGTGACAGTTTCTGGGATAGCGCCACCTATCCCGTGCCTTACTTTGTCGAGAACTCGATCGATTTTCTCGATGCTGAGGGCGAGTGGTTCCTTGATACCGCCGCCGCAACTCTCTACTACAAACCGCGCCCGGGTGAATACATGCCCACCGCCACCGTCGAAGCGCCGGTGCTGGAAAGGCTGATCCAGATATCCGGCACCTCCTCCAGCATCAGCAACAAGGTGCGCGATGTCTGCTTCGAAGGGATCACCTTCACCCAGACCGGCTGGAATGGCCCCAGCACCAAAGGTTCCGCCATGACCCAGGGTGCTAGGGAGCTGGTCCAACCCTTTGCGAAGCATGGAGCGATCACGGCGCAGTTTGCCGACAATATCGATATCGCATTCTGCCAGTTCCGTTTCCTCGGCTTCAGTGCCATTTCCTATGTCAAGGGAGTTACGGGCGGCTCCATCCGCAACTGCGATTTCCGTTGGCTCTCCGGGAATGGCATCGTGATTCATGACGATGGCACTAAGAACCCGTCCGAGGGTGATGCTTGCCAGAACATCCGGATCGTCAACAACGGCATCACCCGCTTCGGCCAGCAATACAGTAATGGGATCGGCATCGTCTCTTATTTCGTGAAACGCATGCTCATCGCGGACAATGAAATCTCTTACGGCCCCTATATGGGCACCCAGACGGGAGGGCAGACCGGTGGTCACGAGGAAGCGGGCATGAAGGACAACATCCTAAGAAACAATTACGTCCATCACGTGATGCAGTTTCACGACGACGGCGCGGCGTTTTACACACTGGCCCGCCAGCAAGGGACGCATGTCGTGGACAACTGGGCGGATACGATTCAGTGGGCCGAGCTCACAGGTGCTTATCCAGTGGCTGGGATCTATGCGGATAACTACTCGGAATTCATCACCTACGAGCGAAACGCCAATGTGAACTGCTCCAGGGCTATCAACCAGAATACCGGCGGTGGAGTGCGGAACATTCGGTTGATTTCCAATGTCACCACGGCGGACGCGACCATCACTGATTATGCGGGCCGCAAGACGAGCTATGTCATGCCGACCAAGATCGAGGCCGAGAACATGACGACCACCGGAGGAACCACCGAGTCAGGAGTATCAGCATACTCCAATGATGCGGGGCGCACTTTCAGCGCGGCCGGAAATCTCAGCACTACCTTCGCCGGTGCGGCCGGAACCTACAACATTCACACGGCTTATGTCACTGGGGACAGCGCCGCGGCGAGTTATGTGCTGCGCCGCAACGGAACGAATATCGATTCGTGGAGCGCAGAACTGACCCCGGCCGGCACAGGACTTCAAATCCGCCATCGGATCGAGCGGGCGGTCACTCTGGCACCCGGGGATGTGATCCGGCTCGATGTCACTCCCGTTTCCGGGACTCCAGCCAAGGTCGATTACGTGGAAATCTATAGCCGACAACTCGCAACGCCCCTTGCGCCCGAAAGCCTGACGGCGACTTCTGCTTCCGCCACGAAAATCGCACTGGCTTGGGAGGGTTGGACGGGGGGAGATACATCGGCAACGTATGACATCTTCCGGGCGACTACTCAAGCTGGTCCGTTTACCAGCATTGCCACGGGAGTCAACGGCACGACCTGGATGGACTCGCACTTGGTCCAAGGCACTGCGTATTTCTATAAGGTCAGGATGACCACGGCCGAGGGGACGAGCCCAGACAGCGCGACCGTGAGCGCCACACCGCAACCGTCTGCTAACATAGCCACGCTCGAATCTAGCGCCGATGCCTTTGTCCGGGCAGGCACTCATGCCACAACCAACTTCGGCACGGTGGATACACTCGTCGTAAAGAATTCCGCCGCCGCCGACACCCAACGGAAGTCATACATCCGCTTCGATCTAACTGGGCAAAACATACACTCTACGCCGAACGCCTCCCTGCAGTTCATGGTCGCGAGTGCTTGGGCTGATTCGACGCCATGGCTGGTCTATGGATTGAAAAACGCGGACGCAGGGGAATCCTGGGGCGAGAGCACGATCACGTGGAACAACGCACCGGCCAACACTACAAGCTCAGGAGACGGACTCGGTGGCAGCCGGGTGACGCTGCTCGGCACACTTGCCACCACCGGACCTCAGCCATTGGGGCAGGTGCTGGAGTTACAGTCCGCAGCCCTTGATGCCTTCCTTTTGGCGGATACCGATGATAAGGTAACATTCATTCTGACCCGCGCCAGCACCCTAGCTGGCAACTCCATCGTGGCATCGAAAGAACACGCTACCATCGCCGCTCCGGCCTTGGAATTTGATAAGGTCGTGCTGGGCACCAACGGCACTATCGAAGTCTCCGGTAGCACCCAGCGCTATCAAGAGACAGATTCGCTGACCAATACCATTTCTAGCTTCAACGTGCCTGATGGTGCCAACCGCAAGCTGGTGCTGATGGCCAGTTGGGAACAACCAGGTCCGGCTAGTATCAGCGCGACTTGGAAAGGAACCCAGAATTTCACGACGGCGGTGAAATCCGCAACCGGCAGAAATGCGACGATCCTCTATCTTGATGACCCGGCCCCGGGCGCGGGAAACATTGTCGTGACCTTCGCTGCGGCCACCCAGTCACGAGTCGGGGTGCTGAGTTTGGCTGGCGTCGCGCCTGGTGTGGCAAGAACCTCGACCTCCACCGGCTTTTCCGGTAGCTTGATCGTCCCGGTAAATCAGAGCTTGGTGATCGGCGGTTACACATCTAACAACTTACCCACCATCACCGGTCCCTTCACCAGCACCCTCTATAGCGGTGATTCCGGTTCGTCTGCGGGCAACGCGGGCTACCGGATGGTGGCAACGGCGGGCTTGGCCAATTACACTTGGACGGTCAGTGCTCCGTCGTCCGACAACAACGCTTTGGCAGCCTTCGTGCCTGTCGTTGCCGCTCCAGTCATTACCACCATCAGCCCGGCGGACAATGTCACCGGTGTGCTTGTCGATGCCAACCTCGTCGCAAACTTCAGCGAGCCGGTCGTCTACGGAACCGGCACGATCACGCTCAGGAGAAGCTCCGACCACAGCACGGTTGAGAGCTTTGATGTGGCTTCTTCGCCGAGACTCGACTTCAGCGGCCAGAGTCTAACTATTGATCCGACCAACAACCTGGACTGGGCAACGGGTTACCATCTCCAGATCGACTCTACCGCGATCCTTGACACCTCGGGCGATGATGCCTTCGCAGGCATTTCCAGCACTACGGCATGGAACTTCACCACCGTCGTTCCCACCTTCTCCACTTGGATCTCCAGCTTTGGCCTCGCTGTTGCCGACCGCGATCTCGCCGATGACCCTGATGGCGACGGAATCGACAACGGCGTGGAAAACTTCTTCGGCACTCACCCCGGCACCTTCACGCAAGGGCTGATTGCGGGGAGCAAGAGCGGAAATACATTCACTTTCACCCACCCACAGAACGCCGCTCTGGCCACCGATCTCACCGCGAGCTACCGCTGGTCCACCGATCTCGCCACCTTCCACCTCGGCGGTGCCACCAGTGGCGGAACCACCGTGAATTTCACCACCCAATCGAACACACCCGCCTCTGGCTTCACCCGGGTCACCGCCACCGCCACTGGGACGCTTCCCGCCCGTCTGTTTGTTGATGTAAGGGTGACGGGACCTTGAACGTTCATTCCAGTAATCACACTACCACCAGATCATGCATCTCAAACATCTCATCCTCACCCTGATCCTGCTCGCCACCGCCACTGGTGCCGAGCGGCCTAACATTTTGTTCATCGCCATCGATGACCTCCGCCCCGAGCTCGGATGTTACGGAGCCCCGCAGGTCAAAACACCGCATATCGATCAACTCGCCGCCGACGGCATGCGCTTCGACCGCGCCTATTGCCAGGTGCCGATCTGCATGGGCTCGCGCGCGTCGCTCATGACTGGGATGCTGCCCACCGCCAAACGCTTCGTGGGAAATTGCCGCATGGACGTGGATGTGCCCACCGCCGCGACCTTGCCGGAGGTGTTTCGCAAAGCGGGCTACACCACTCTTTCTAACGGAAAAATCTATCACAATCAGGAAGACGCGGCGGACCGAAGCTGGAGCGAAGCGCCGTGGATGACTCGCGACAACATGCGCAGCTTCGACCCGGAGACCAAGCGTCGGCTTTCCAAAACCAAACAGCGCGGCCGCATCTACGAATTCCCCAATGTGGCCGACGATGTTTATCCCGATGGCGAAATCGCACAAAAAACCATCAAGGATCTCCAGCGACTCAAGCTCGAAGGAAAACCATTTTTCCTCGCCTGTGGATTTTTCAAACCGCACATGCCTTTCTATGCGCCGAAAAAATACTGGGATCTTTACCCGCGCGATGCCATCCAACTCGCCCCCAACCGCCAACGCCCAGCCAAGGCGCCCGAGCAACTCGAAGGCAGCAATGAGTTCCGCAGTTACCACCTCGCGGACATGGATCCAAACTCGGACGAGTTCCACCGCATCATGCGCCACGGCTACCTCGCCTGCACCAGCTATACCGATCAACTCACCGGCGATGTGCTCGCGGAACTCGATCGACTCGGCCTTGCGGAAAACACCATCATCGTGCTCTGGGGTGACCACGGCTGGCACCTCGGCGAGCACAATTTCTGGGGCAAACACAACACCATGCACCTCGCCATTCGCGTGCCGCTCATCGTGAAAGTCCCCGGTAAAAAACCGGGTGTCTCCGCAAGCCTCGTCGAGACCGCCGACCTCTTCCCCAGCCTCTGTGCGCTCGCCGGCATCGCCACACCCGCGACCGTGCAGGGCCGCGATTTCACCGCACTACTCGATGACCCTAACAAAAAAATCCACGAAGCCGCCTACAGCCGTTTCCTGAATGCCGATGCCGTCATCACCGATCGCTTTAGCTACACCAGCTACGACAACGGCAAAGCCCACATGCTCTACGATCTCACCAAAGACCCGCAGGAAAACAAAAACATCGCCGACGATCCCAAGCATACGGAAACCGTCGCCACGATGAAAAAACTGCTCAAGAAACGCATGGAGCAAGCGAAGAAGTCGTGAGTCTCATGAGTGCCGATCACTCACTGCGACGACCTCAAGCGCCCCTTGGAAGGCGGACATCAGGAAAGCAGAAGAACGCATTTCTAACGAATTAGAGGGCGAATTGCTGGCGCATTGGTTCTTCCCTTATTCTGCGAGTCATACAGGCAATTCCCTCTTGATTCTCCCTTTGCCCCTCTCTAGCATTCGCCCGCCATGGCTGCTTCTACTTCAATTCTTCCGGATCAACTGCACGAATACCCGAAACTCGATGTCATCGACGGAGCTGGCAGCGGATCGGATTCGATTCTCGATGATTGCCTCAACCAAAACGACGGCGTGCTGCAGCTTCTGCACCGCTATGCCGGCCGCACCTTTTGCACGCCGGGCAAGCGCCTGCGTCTCGATGCGAAATCCTACTACCCGGACTACATGGGGGGAACCGGTCTCGATGAAGTCTGGATGTGCTGCACCGTGCCCATCGTGACGGGCGTCGTTGATACCCGCACGGGTAAAGCGCCTTTCCGTGAAGGGGAAGCGCACGTCCTCACGCCCAGCGGGCAAGTGATTTCCCTACAGGATTTGATCGAGGCCGATCCGGTGGCAGTCATGGGAGAAAAAGTCACGGAATTTTCGAAATCCTTGTTCGGCAAGGCCACCTGGCCGATTGTATCGAAGAAGTTCGACAACCTGAACCCCATCCCTCACCATCTTCATTGGGCGAAGTGGGAAGTGTACGACATCAATTCTTTCGACAACCCTGGCGTCAGTCCGTCGCACTATCATACCACGGCCATGGGGCTTTATCCCTTCGTGACGAAGGACCAGTTCCTCGCCTGCATGAAGAGCTGGGGACAGGGTGCCTACAACGGCGTCAGGCACTTGTCGCCGCACACGATGATGCACATTGATAACGGCTTCGTGATGCCCAATGGAGTGCTGCACTCTCCCACGGATCTTTGCACGCACGAGCTGCACGTCACGATGGACGAGCATTTCCTCGCCGAGGATCTGACACTGGATGGACGGATCGGCGCGGCGGATGCGTTTTATGCCTGCCGCGAAGAAGACTACCCGAAAGCCCGTCACGAAGACTGGGAATTCCTCGTGGACACCTTCGATTTCAAAGCCAATCAGGACCCAGACTTCGTCCAAAAATACTCACGCCCGGCCCTCACCGCCGAGGAATTTTCCGGCGAAGGCGTGGAAGCCAAGTGGATCGTGTACGGTGAGATCCTCGGCGATCAAAAGTGCTCGATTCTCCGCCTTACCATCGCACCCGGAGCCAAGACGAATTTCCGCCCGGAGAGTCCGACCTTATTCCACACGAACCGTGGCCGCGGCCGCGTTGGCAAGCTTGCGGTGCAATACAACCAGGACATGAAGCTGGGCGAAATCTATGCCGAGATCGGATTCATCACCCAAGCCGCACTCAACCGTGGCGGGGTGGAAATCGAAAACACCGGAAGTGAACCGCTCGTATTGACCTTCGACTTCCCACAACACGCGCATTCCAACATTCCCGGTGTTGTCGTTGCAGGCTAATCGTTTGAATGACTTTGGGTGGCAAGGGGGGTCATTTCTTCCCTTTTCCTTTCGGCTTATTGCCCGCAGCTCCATTCATGAGATCGGGTAGGGGCAGGTAGTCGAAATCGAGAATCATCTTCTCCGCCAGGGCAAGGCGTAGCGATCGCTCCACTGCCGCCAACTCGGGCTTGCCGCTGAGATTGTTCAGCTCCGAGGGATCGGCATCGAGGTCATAGAGCTCATACACGGGACGCGGGGAGGTGAAATACGTCGCGACCAATCCTGCGGAAAGTTTCCCCTGTTCCTTGGCTTGCCTCATCTGATACCATGCCCCCCCTCCGGTGGAATCCACCGGCGCGTAGGGAAGCCACGGCGTGCAGTTGTAGATCAGCTTGTGGTGATCGCTCCGAACAGCGCGGGAGAGGTCGTAGCCGCTGTTTGACATCCCTAACGCAACGGGCGCACTGCCGTGCGGACCGCGTTCGAGAAAGACGTGTTTGCGCGGCTGCTGCGTTTCGCCTTTCAGCAATGGCAGGAAACTTACTCCGCTCATTTTTGGAATGGAAGCCACTCCGGCGGCGGCGAGAAGGGTCGGCGCTAGGTCCTCACCGCTGAGTAGTGCTCGCGATTCCGTGCCGGGTTTCACGACTCCCGGCCAGCGCACGAGACAAGGCACGTTGCAGCCGGGGTCATACAGCGAGCCTTTGCCATGTGGAAGGGCGGCACCGTTGTCGCCGATGAAAACAATCACCGTCGAATCGAACAGGCCGCGTTTTTTCAATACCTCTAAGACACCCGCGAGAGTGTGATCCAGGCGGTTGACCTCGGCACAGTAGTCCGCCAACTGCGCCCGCACACCCGGCAGGTCGGGCCAGTGGGCGGGCAATTGCAATGTCGCGGGATCAGGACGGTAGTCGGCGGGAGCGCTCCACTCATGGTGGGGATCGCTGAAATTCGCCCACATGAAAAAGGGCTTCTCCGCTGGCTTCTGATCAAGAAATGTCTCCAATTGCGACGCCACTGCGTTATCGGCGCAGACATTGAGAAAATCCACTCGCTGTGCAAAGGTCTTGAGTTTGTGTTGATCAAAAAGCGCATTCATCTCTTTGCTGGCGACTTTCGTGGAGCCATCGAGATGGTAACTGCGACCGCAAATGCCGGTGAAATATCCCGCCTGCGATCGCAGCAACTCGGGGAACGTAATCTCGTCCCTAGCCAGTGGTGCCGAAAACCGGGTGATGCGCGCCGCCACCGGCGAACGCCCCGTCAATAGCGAGGCGCGGGAGGGCACGCACTGCGGCGCAGTGGTGAAAAACCGATGGAACTTCATGCCCTCGGCGGCGATACGATCCAGCGTGGGGGTCTTGACGTTCTTATCACCATAACAACTCAGAAACGGATAGCTGTGGTCGTCACTAAGGAGGAAAAGCATGTTCGGCTTGGCCGCGAAAGACGAACTCGCGAGGGTGAGTGACGAGAGGAAGAGGAAAAGGATTTTCATGGAACCAACTATGAGATATGGCAAAGCTATGTCCATCCTTTTTGTCTACGCGTTTTCCGACCTGAGTGAGGGAATCCCGCACTCCATCACCGCCAGTGGCACGGTGCTGGATCGATTGTTTGTTGATGACTTGGTGACGCAACCGTAAATACCAGGCACCCCTGTCAGGCAGGAAGGGGACGATTCTCAGTAAAAAAAGCATCGGACGCTCGCCTCATGCTGCAATCAGCTGCCGCGACTACGACTCCGAGGATCAAACACCGACCCACTGCTCTCTTCAGGACTTTTTGTGCAAGACCTCGACTTTCACGGGGACGACGCCGCGCGAGTAGAACCCGAGGCGCTCGGCGCAGCCTACGGTCACATCGATGATGCGGCCTTTGGTGTAGGGGCCGCGGTCGGTGATGCGCACGATTTCTGATTTTCCATTGTCGAGATTGGTCACGCGGACATGGGTTCCCATGGGCAGGGTTTTGTGAGCGGCTGTGGCCGCTGCATTAGAGAGCCGCTCCCCACTGGCGGTGCGTGTGCCTGCATTGGTTTTGACAGAATACCATGATGCCTTGCCATGTTGGACCGTGCGGACGTTCCATTTTTCCCGGGTGCTCGAGTTCTTTGAGGCAATGCCGCCCTCAGAAGCGCAAGAATCCAGCACAGCCAGAGAGAGCAGTGCGGTGAGCCAGTAAGTGGTGGTGTGGTTCATGTCGATCCCTTCCTAGAGCATGATTTTGGGTAGTGCAAGCGATTTTCCGCATTTTATGACAGGATCCGACCCTTCCCCGCACGCGGCCAAGCTCCAGACTGTGCCTGAAATCAGAAATTCTCCGCCTTGCTCCCAGTGGATGCCGTTTCGCGCTACCGTTTGCCGAAGCCGCGCATGATGTTGCCGAGGTCGCCCATGTTTTCGGCGCCGCCGGACATGGCTTTCATCATATTTTTCATCTTGTGCGGGGAGCGCATCATCTCGCGCATCTGGCCGAACTGCTTGAGCAGGTCGTTCACTTCTTTCAGCGTGGTGCCGGAGCCGCTGGCGATGCGTTTGCGGCGGGTGCCGCGTATGATTTCCGGGCGACGTCGCTCGTCCTTGGTCATGCTGAGCACGATCGCCTCGGTGCGCTTCATTTTTTTGCCATCAAAGGCGTTCGCGGGCAGTTGTTTTTTGATTTTGCTAAAACCGGGGAGCAGACCAAGCAAGCCTTCGAGCGGACCCATGTTCTGGATCATTTTCATTTGATCGAGGAAATCGGTGAAGTCGAACTTGCCCTCGGCCATGCGTTGGGCGCTGCGCATGGCATCGGCCTCGTTGATCTTATCGGCCACTTGCTCAACCATGCCGACGATGTCGCCCATGCCGAGAATGCGGTCCGCCATGCGGGTGGGGTGAAATTCACCGAGCTGATCGAGTTTTTCCCCTTCGCCGATGTATTTGATCGGCTTGCCAGTGACGGCGCGCATGGAGAGGGCGGCACCGCCACGGGCATCGCCATCGAGCTTGGTGAGGATGATGCCGGTGAGGCCGACGGCGTCATTGAAGTGGGTGGCCACGGAAACGGCTTGCTGGCCGGCGGCGGAGTCGGCGACGAGAAGGGTTTCTTTCGGTGCGAGAAAGGTGTGCAGTTTTTTGAGCTCGGCGATGAGGTTGTCGTCGAGCTCCTGGCGACCAGCGGTGTCGAAGATGATGACGCTGTGGTCCTGGGTTTGTGCCCAAGCCAGCGCGTCCTTGGCGACTTTGACGAGGTCGGTCTCGGTGGCGGACGGGGTGTAGCAGGGGACTTCCGCTTGTTTTGCCAAAAGTGCGAGCTGTTCGATGGCGGCGGGGCGGTAGAGGTCGATCGCGACCAGCACGGGGCGGCGACCTTCTTTTTTCAGGCGATAGGCGAGTTTCGCCGCGGTGGTGGTTTTACCAGCGCCATTCAGTCCGCAAAGCAGGATGCGCGCGGGCGGATTGAGGTCGAGCGGGGCATTGTCGCCACCGAGGAGGGCGGCGAGTTCATCGTGGAAAATCTTGACGATTTGCTCGCCGGGTTTGATCGATTTGAGCACATCCAAGCCCAAGGCTTTTTCCTTGATGCGGTTGATAAAATCACGGGCAACGGAAAATTCCACGTCGGCCTCGAGCAGGGCGAGCCGGATTTCGCGCAGAGCATCGCTGATGTTCGATTCGGAAATTTTCCCGACGCCGCGCAGGTTGCGGAAGGTTTTGTCGAGGGAGTCGGCGAGTGATTGGAACATGTTGAAAAGTGTTGAGTGAGCAGGGGAGATGGATCAGTGCTTGATGACGTCGCGGAGGACTTGGATGGCGTGTTTGGTGGGGACGGGGCGGCCTTGGGTGGTGGCGAGGCCGGAGAGGTGCATGAGGCAGGACATGTCGCCGCTGATGAGGAGATCGGGCTCTTGTTCGAGGATGTGGTCGAGCTTGAGCGTGCCCATTTTTCCGGAAATGTGCGGGAAGGTGACGGAGAAAGTGCCGCCGAAGCCGCAGCACTGCTCACTTTGGCCGAAGGGGAGTAGGGTGATGTTGCCGATGGAGGAGAGCAGCGTGCGGGTGGATTCGCCCGAGCATGTCCCGCGCGAGTGGCAGGAGCGGTGGAAGGCGATTTTGGTGGGCGTGGGCAGGCTGCCGGGCCAGGTGGTGATGCCGAGCCCGTGCACGAGGTAGTCCATGATCTCCCAGGTGCGGTTGGCGAGGGAATCGATGGAGGCATCGGGGCATTCCTCGAATTGCAGTTTGTTGCCGTGGAAATTCATAGCGGCGCAGGAACCGGAGGGGACGATCACGGGCAGATCGCCGGAGAACACCGAGGCGGTGTGAAGGGCGACTTTGCGCGAGGCATTCCAGTCGCCAGAATTGAAGGCAGGCTGTCCGCAGCAAGTTTGGTTGTCGGGGAAAACGACTTCCACACCAAGATGCTCCAGCACTTCCACGGTGGCCTTGGCTACGTCATCGAAGAAGGCATCGCAAAGGCAGGTGCCCATGAGCAGAACTTTTTTTCCAGCGGGTCGTGTGGTGGTGGTGGCCATGCGCGGGGAGCATCGTCGGGTTTTGACGGAAATTCAATCAGCGATTCCGTCAACGCTGCGTTTTTTGCGCATCAGCGGCACGGTCAGCAGCACAAAGAGCAGCAGAGCGATGACTTCGAAGGCGAAAATGTAGTAGGGCCAGGGCCCAAGGTGATCGATGAGGCTGGGATTCGGTGGCGGGTGGGCGACAAAGCCGAAGTTGGTGCCCAGCGCCGCATTGACGATCGCCGCGAAGAGAAGATAGAGATTCACACAGAAAAACGCCCGCAGCGGGCTCGTCCACCACGGATGCCGTGGCCGCCATCCATCGCAGATCGGCAGAAACAGCGCCGCGCCGACGATGGCAAAGTGATGCAGGAAAAACGAAAAAAAGGTGAGGTGCGGATACGAGTAGGTCAGCGCAGGCGTGATCAGTGCCTGCAGCGTGGCCGCCAGTCCCCAGTAGTAGGTCAGGGTCTGCGCCCAGTGCTTTCGTGTGAGCAGGGCATAGCCTGCGAGAAAGGCGGCGATGTCGCAGAGATGGAAGGGCAGGATGTTGTCCAGATCCAGTGCATGCTGGCAGGTGCTCCACGCATACTGAGAATAGCCGTAGGCGCTGAGGCAGAAAAACGCCAATACCGCGCGGGCCAGCGGTTGCGCGATGGCAGGCGAGCGCCTCGCTCCGATCAATAGAATCGCCAGCAAAGCAAATCCCAGCCCCACCGAGATCAGGTGAGTGGACGAGAAAACGACAAAGCGGGCAGGCATGCGACAGTTGTAGCAAGTGTCGATCTCTGAGCGAGAAAAAATCACACCAGCCTCAGCCGCCCAGAGTCCCATCAGAGACAACTCACCCCCACCGCAAGATCCCTAAGGCCGAGGCATGGATTTATCTTTTTGGAAAGATTCGTTGATTTTATCGATTCAATGGATTTTTTATAGTGATCATAGCAGAATAATCGAACAGGCTTGTTACCAATTTTTTCTTGCGTGCGTATCTGATTTCGTTACACTAGTAACGTGTTTGATACAAAAGCTCTCACTTTGGCGAAAGACGGATCTGTGCGCGTGCGCTTGGATCTCAGGAGGCCCGTGATCCTAAGACAGAATCACATAGGTAAGCTCCCGCGTGTGTCTGCCAAAAATCAAGCTGATGGCGCAGGGTCGAGCCTGTCAATTGCGCTCCGTTCGTCAGCGCGGAAACAGTCGTGTAATCACTCATAAAAGGATTAATCCATCGACCTCTTTTTTAGAATAATCATGAAAAACAAAAAAATCTCCCCCGTCATGCACCACAACACACGACAGGATCAAGACTTGCGCGATCACGCTCAGTGGAGCGCAAGGTTACTGAAATTTCTGCCTTCGGGTCTGGCAAAGCTAGCCTTGTGCTTAGGAGTTGGACTGTTGTTATCCGTTCCTGCGATGGCCCAAGCGCCCGTGGTCTCGAATGTGCTGGCTCAACAACGCTCGGGAACGAAACTGGTGGATATCACGTATGATGTGACGGCTGTTACGCCCGAGGTGTCGATCTCACTGCGGATTTCAAACGATGGGGGTGCGAGCTACAACATCCCTGCCACGACATTGTCCGGTGCTGTGGGGGCCAATGTGACAATAGGAACCGGAAAAGTGATCACGTGGAATGCGGGTGTGGATTGGAACGGCAATTACAATACAGGCATGCGATTCGAGGTGACGGCGGATGACGGTGTGATACCACCCACCATCACGACACAACCAGCAACGCAGACAATAGCCAGCGGCAGCACGGCGAACCTGACGGTGACTGCGAGCGGATCGGTTCCACTGACGTATCAATGGTATCAGGGATCTGTTGGTACGACGACCACACCAGTAGGGACGAATTCAGCTTCATTCACGACGCCCGCTCTGACGGCCACGACGACCTACTGGGTTCGGGTGAGTAATTCGGCGGGAAATGTGAACTCCACTCTTGCCACGGTGACGGTGGCCAGCATCCCGGCGGATCTTGCGCTCATTCCAGCGGGAACCTTCACGATGGGCCGAACCAGTGGCGATACAGATAGCGATGCTCCCTCCGTTTCGGTGACGGTGAGTGCCTTTTACATGGGGAAGAACGAGGTGACGAAGGCCTTGTGGGACGAGGTGCGGACCTGGGCGGCGGCGAATGGCTACTCGGATCTGGCCACTGGCGCTGGTAAGGCGAGCAATCATCCCGTGCAGGCCGTGAGTTGGTGGGATGTGATCAAGTGGTGCAATGCCAGAAGTCAGAAAGAAGGATTAACGCCTTGTTACACGGTGAGTGGATCGGTGATGAAAACAGGAACCACAGCGCCGACAGTAAATTGGACTGCCAATGGCTATCGTCTTCCTACTGAAGCAGAGTGGGAGAAAGCAGCACGCGGTGGCGTGAGTGGTAAGCGTTTCCCTTGGGGCACAGATACGATCAGTCATACTCAGGCGAATTTTTACAACGTAAACGGTGAATCTTATCAAACAGGAACGACTGGCTACCACCCGACTTACGCGACGGGCGCGACGCCCTACACCTCGCCTGTGGGTGCCTTTACAGCGAATGGTTATGGACTGAATGACATGGCGGGAAATGTGTGGGAGTGGTGTTGGGATTGGTATGGGGCGTCGACGTATGTGAATGGATCGACGAATCCACGGGGTGCTGCTTCGGGCACGATCCGGGTGGGCCGGGGCGGCAGCTGGTTCGACTACGCGTTCAGCTGCCGCGCCGCGGTCCGCTACTACTACGACCCGACGGGCCGGGACTACCACATCGGGTTCCGCATGGCCCGCAGTTCAGTCCCCTAGCACAGCAGGAAGCGGAGCGAACGGAACGGAGTAGCTAAGCGAGGGACGAGCGCAGGCAACGGAGTGAAGGGAGCGGAGAGGTTGGAAGTATGAAGTATGAAGTATGAAGTATGAAGTATGAAGTATGAAGTATGAAGTATGAAGTATGAAGTATGAAGTATGAAGTATGAAGTATGAAGTATGAAGTATGATGTGATGAAAACCGAGTTGGTGCAGGGGCGTAGCCCCTGCTGGAGAATTTTTTAAGAAACTGAGTTTATTGATCGATGCCATTTGAATTCATACAAATTCCTGCCAATGGGCAGGGAAGTGCGAAGGATGAGTTAAACAAACTCCTCCGGAGCGGGCGCATCGCGTCGGTGAAGAAGGAAGAGATTCGTAGCAATATTCATCGCCCTCCCATACTCAGCAACCCCATCATCTCTCGTCTTTTTGGTCCCTATCTTAAGAGTCACAACATCTCGCCACCAATTTTCATTTGATTTCTACCACGCTCTTACTCATGAAAACGTTCTCTTTTCTACGATGCTTCCTTTTGACGCTTCTTGCGTCGCATCCGCTCAGTGCCCTCACAGGTTCTGGTGTAAGCGGCGCGACCACCGTGGATACCCGTTTTGTCCTTACCATTACACCCTCAAACAAGGGGGGCGTCTCAGGTGCAGGGCCCTATCTGGGGCAAGCTAACGCAACCCTTACTGCCACGCCACAACCTGGCTGTTTTTTCACCGCATGGACGGGAGACCTTACTGGCACACAAAATCCCGCTACGCTGCTGATGGATGGCGATAAAACCGTCGGTGCGACATTCGTAGAAGACACTAGCGATCCCGACGGTGATGGACTGACGAATTACCAAGAAATCGCGCTCACGCAGACCAATCCGCTGCTATCAGATTCCAACGGCAATGGCATCAACGACGCACTGGAGGACACGGATAACGATGGCATTTCCAACCTCCGCGAAGTGACCGAACTTAAGACTGATCCTTTGCGAGTCGACACGGATGCTGATGGATTGAGCGACACCTACGAACTGGTCTATAAGGGAAGCGTAGCTGCAAGCCAGCCGCGCATCGGGGATAGGCTGCGCTTTGAACTGCGCGAACTCGTCCCGCAGGGCACGCTGAAGTTGGTGGGAACTTTGCCCACGGGCCTCACCTTTAACGCCCTTACCGGAGTGCTGGAAGGCAAACTCACTGGTAGGGTTGGCGCGGTGAACTTATCGATCCAAGTATTGAATGGCAGAACCGTCCTGCGCACCATTCCCTTTAGCTTCACGGTATCGGCATTCCCTGCGGGCCTCATCGGAACGTGGCAGTCTTGCTGGAAGATGTGACTGGCAGCCCACAAGGACTCATCACCACCACCATTAGCTCTCCGGGTGCATGGAGCGCTAGGTATGATGCGATCGGATCCAAGACGATTCGCAGCACCAGAGGCGTCTTTGATCTCACGCCATCGGTGGATCGTGCTGCGTTTGCTATCACTTTCCCCGCCGCATCCCTCGCCCCCGCCTTTTCCACCAGTTGGCAAATCGATGCATCGACCGCCTTGGCCAGCGGCACCTATGCGCAGGGAACGCTTGGTGGATTCCGCTTGGCAAAAATCGACGAGCTGCCGACGGCACCGCGCCAAGTGACCATGGTCATCGATCAGGGCGAACAAGGCGGATTCCAAGTGCCCGCCGGACTTGGCTGGGCAACGGGAACCCTGAGCAACGCAGGAGTCCTTCCTCTCAGCGGACAACTGGGAGACGCACAGGCATTCAGAACCTCCGTGAGCCTGGGAGCCACGGGACAAGCCATCCTGTGGGTGAAACCCTATCGAAACCTCAATTCCTTCCTCGGCGGCATCATCTCGCTGCGGGATACCGGCATCGTTCCGCAAACGGCGTTCACCCCGATCCAAAGTGGTCTCCTGTGGCGGCGTTTCGCGGATAGTATCGAACTCTCGTACAGCAGTGGCTTCGGTCCTCTCGGCGCGGAGGCCAAGGTGAATCCCTACATCAAACCGGCATCGGCACTGGCACTGGCAACCAATCTAGGACTCACCAACAACGAGTTTCGCAACGTGACCTTTGACGGCGGCGGACTGCCGAATGCTGAGCAATTCACAGCGCTTCCCGAACGATTCGTCATGGATTCCTCCTACAAGCTGAACGCAGTGCCATTATTTGGTCGTGTCATGTCCCTCTGGCAGGGAGCCGTGAACGGCGGCGCAGGAACGGTTACGGCCACCCTGGCAGTCGATGCGAGCAACAACGGCATTCTCAAAGGCAATGCCAGCGTGTCCGGAGTGGTATTCCGACGCGCCAACGTTGAGACCGTCGGTGCCGGCTTGATCAAAATCCCCACCACAGGCATCAAAGGCAGCTTCCGCACGGGTGCGTTTCTGATGGATCGATGAGGAGGCCGGTGGGGGGGACCACGCGAGAGGGCGTGTTTGCTACTCGTGTGCGCTGCTCGGAGAGTGGTGTGTTTGCGATTGCGTTGGCGGCAGGTGGTGAGTAGAAGGTGGGGAAGACCAAGAAATGAGAATCTGTCGCGATAGTATCGATCTAGTGGCGCTGTGGGAGTCATTGGATGCCTTGTTTTCCCAGCGCGGATTCGTGCGTGAGGAGATTGCGATCACGGCAGCGGGGCCGATGGTGGCATGGTCGCGCTTTGCGGGGGACGCGTGTCCTACCGTCTATCTATCGGCTGGGATGCATGGTGACGAGCCAGCCGGACCGCTAGCGATCGAGGCGTTTTGGCGCGAGCATGACCCGCGTGACGTCAATTGGTTGATTTGTCCGGTGGTCAATCCTACTGGCATTCTTGCGCGCAGCAGGGGGAATGCGGAGGGCGTGGACTTGAATCGGGATTACTGGCTGCGCTCCACGCGCGAAGTGCGGGCGCATGCCGCTTGGCTGGAAAGACAGGTGGTGCCGGATCTCTTTTTGAGTTTGCATGAAGATTGGGAAACAGAAGGGTTTTACTTTTACGAAATCAGTCTCCGCGACGATGAACCCTATCGCGCACGATCCATTCTCGACCACATACGCCCCATCTGCCCCATCGAATCGAGCCTGGTGATTGACGAACACGCGGTGCGTGAAGAAGGGTGGATCCATCACGAGCCGCAAGCGGATTTCCCCGACTCCTGGCCCGAGGCGATCTTTCTTGCGAAACGTGGGTGTCCGCTCTCCTTCACCTTCGAGACCCCGAGTTGTGCCTTGCCGCTTGCGCAGCGTGTGGCCACGCACCGTGCTGCGATCCAAGCAGCGTTAGCGCAGCTCCGGTGAGAGAATGCTCAGAGCATCTCCTGTTTCGTTAGAGACATGCGGACATCGCCAATGAAAGCCGCGACGCGCAATTCTAGTGGGATGCGGTGCTTGTCATCGCTGATCCACAGTGTGGCCGTTTTCATTTTGGCATAGGGTTTGAGGGAGAGGTCGGGCTTGATTTTTTCCAAGCCAATGCTGAGTTTGATCGCGTCCTTGCCGTGCACCTTTTCCCGTCCCAGAACGTGGATCGTGGCGAGGTAGGGTGACTTGAAGGGGTGCAGCACCTGAGAAAGGGAGTCGCCGTCCGCGAGTTTATGGCTGCGGATGAAGAGCATGACGGAAAAGGCATCGAACACGGGTGTGTAGGAAAAATTCCGATGCGTGGTGGTATCCACCCCGGTGCGATGGGGGCGCGAAATTTCTGTGACGCGCACCTGATTCGCCTGGAATCGCACGGTGGTCACCAGCGTTTCCTTATCGTCCGTTTCATTGCAGTGCACCAGCAGAGGGCTGAGATCGCGGCGATGGATCTTGCCTGTCATGTCGAAGCGATACGGAAACAAGGTGGCGGCCATGCCCTTGCTGCCTCCCTCGCAAAAGCATTGCAGTGTTTGCGCGGTGGTGCCCTCGCTGCCAAAGCTGAACTGCACGGCCCCCGCCGCGATCTGGCTATTCCAGGAGAGCGAATAGTGCAGTTTTTGCGGTATGATGGCGGGATGTGTGCCGGGCTTGCTCGAAGTGATGCGTGAGGCCCAGGCCGGCTCTGCGGAGTGAATGCACGAGATGCTGCTGAGAAAGACCAGGGCGCGTATGATATTCATGACCTTGAGTGGACGCTGGATGGTTCCGGATTATTCAGATGATTGTTTTTCTTCCCCTGCGTCCCCGCGATCCATTTCCTCGCCCTCCTCCGTGGCGTGGTGATCGAGAGAATTGGCGTATTCCTGCTCAGGATCCGCTTGCAATGGTTCCGTGACGGCTGCGGGTGGGTTGGCCAGCAGTCGGGCGAGGCGCTCCTCTTCTTCTCGTTGTTCTTTTTTCTTTTGCCGGCGGGCATCGAACCAGGCGAGCCAAATCGACAACTCATAGAGCACCACCATGGGCAATGCCAAAAGCCCGAGCGTGAACGCATCCGGCGTCGGGGTGATCACGGCAGCCAGCACCACGATGGCGACCACGGCATATCCGCGAGTGCGACTCATGACCTCGTAGTTGAGCAAGCCGATTTTCACCAGCACCCAGACGATGACGGGCAGCTCAAAACAAAGGCCGAAGATGAGCGTAAATTGCGTGGCGAAGGAGAGGTAGTAGCCGATCCGCCACTCATTGGCGATGCCCATGGATTCGCCATAGGAATAGAAAAACTCTAACACGCTGGGCAGCACCCAGAGGTAGGCGAAAAGAACACCGCAGAGGAATAACCCGAAGCCGATGCCCAGTGCGGGCAAGATCGCTTTTTTCTCATGCTGATGAAGGCCGGGCATGATAAACTGGAGGGTGTATAGCAAGAGCAGAGGAAACGCGAGGACCGTTCCGGCGAAAAAAGCTAGCTTCATCGAGAGCATGAAGGCCTCGGTCGGATTGAGCGAACTCATGAACTTAAAGCGATCGCGCGTGCCAGAGTTAGCATCCGGCTTGGTGACGATCAGTTCGCCTAACAAACTTTTCTGATCGGGAGAGAGTGTGACGAGAGTGTCGATGTATGGTTTTCGCTTCGCTTCCGGCAGGGAAGTGGCAGCGCGGTAGCAAGAGGCTACGATCACCATGTTGCGGTCGGCGGGTTCGAGTTGTTGCAGGTAGGATTCGTGCAGGGACTCGGGCAAATGCGCCAGCACTTCCGAGCCGGTTTTCGCGAGCTCCCACTGGTCGGCGCTGAGCTTGCCCGATTTCGGCAGCTTGTTGGCCGAGTGCATTTCCCAGACATCGCTGATGGGCTTGCGCAAGATTTCCATCAACTGATCGCGGTAAGTGAAGCACAGCACAGTGGTGATGAGAAGGGTTACGACGACCCTCGTGACCATGATGCGAAGATCTTCCAAGTGCTCGAGAAAAGGCTTTTCTGCATCAGGATTCGCTTTGTCGCGAAGTTGGAAAACTTTTTTGAGAAGGAACATCGGTGGCGGAGCTTAGCGTAGCTTGTGAGCGAGTGCAAGGATCGCGTGAGGGCGTGTCGGCATGCGTGGATGCGATCAATGGGAGTGCAGCCAGCGTGCCTTGTAGAGAGTTTCACCGCGGACTTGGCGCTCGGCAGATGGTTCCAGAAATTGTAGGGTATCACTCCACCATTTGCCTTGTTTGCCCTGCACCATGGCCCAGCGATGGCTTTGCGGGTGGATGTCGATGGATTTCACCGCTGCCTGGTCTTTCCAGACAGGATGAGGGCGGAACTTGCGGGTTTCACGATCGAACAACCAGACATGGCTTTTGGTCGAGACTGCGAGGTCGTTTCCACCGGGAACGGGGCTGAGATCATGACCGTCGGGATCGGGTAGGGGAGCCGATGTTTCCAGCGACAATTGCGGTTTTTCCCCCGACCAGTCCTTCAGTTGATAGACGAGTAGTTCAGAAAAATTCAGTGCGTAGAGGCGTTGCCGTTTTTCATCCCAGACCACGCCGTGGGCGGAGTGGCACTTGGTTTGCCAAATCACTTGCGTTCCCTTGTGGCGATCGAACAGGACCAATTGGTTCGCGCCGAGAGAGCCCGCGACGATGATGCGTCCGCCCGGGAGTCCTGCGATCGAGTGCGCATTGCCCACGCGTGCCGACCACAGGACTTTGCCCGAGGGATATGCGAGCAAGGCACAGCCGCCGCCGGAGGAACTGATGAGCAGACTTTTTCCGTCGTCGATCAACTTCGTATCCGTGGTGGTGCCAAATGTTTTGCTGAGCTCCGCGGGTAGCTCGGGATGATCTTTGGCTCGCCACGACCATGTCTTGACCGGATTTTCTTGAGTAGGATCGATCACAAAACACTCGGCGCCGCCGCAGAGCATCAGTGATTCGCCTGCGAGTAACGCGCAGGGAAAGAGGAGTGACAGGAGTAACAAACGCATGGGATAGATACGTGAACGTGGCATCTTCCTTGCAGCGGGCATGACAGAAATCGGTGGCTTTGTTTGTAGGAATTGCCGCTGCGTATGCGTTGATAGATCATGCGGTGGATGATTTCGGTACTCTGTGTGGCGATGGCGTGCGCCGAAGAAAAAAGCGCGCTTCATTGGAGTCGCACGGCATCGAACAAGGAATGTCTCGCTACGCCGCGCCGCGCGCCAGCCGACTGGGCCAAGAGGTCGGGTGCGGTTTCCCTCAATCAGGCATGGGAAAAAGATCCGAGCAAGCCGTGGTATGTCGAGCTGCAGCGCGAGGGCGGGCGCTGGGTGGAAGCGGGATGGGCGCATGGCGATGAAGCCTCCATTGGCTGGGGACTGCAACAACTGGCGTGGGGGTTTGCGCAGATGAAAGAAGACGGCTCCTTCGCGTGCGGTGATCCGTTTCACAGCGCGAGTTTTCTGGTGGAAAGCACGGCGCGCGCGCTGCTCATGCTGCGCGGGTCAACGTATGAAAAAGCGTTTCAAGGACGCATCGATGACTTGCGGCTGAACTTGCTGACCTGCGCGCGTTGGATGACTTCGCCGGTCAATCAGAGGGCGGCGGAGAAACAACGCATTTACACGCATCGCCGCTTTTTGTTAGGATGCGCACTGGAACAAACGGCTTTGTTGCATGATGACGCATCACTCCATCGCGCGGCGGCGGCATTTGTCGGCGACGGCTTGACCTTGCAACGATCGGATGGCGCCTTCCCAGAAAAAGGTGGCCACGATAGCAGCTATCACGCGGTAGCACTGATTTACCTGCAGCGGTTTGTGTTAGCGACGGAGGATGAGGAGTTGCGCAAAAAATGTGAACTAGCAGCGACGCGGGGTGTCACGTGGTTGTGCGGTCGCATCGATGCCCACGGAGTGGTGAGCGTGGAGGGAAATACCCGCACCGGTCAGCAACAGGAAATCGGTCGTAGTGGCACGATCAAAAAAGTCAACTTACCTGAGGTTGCGGCGGCCTTGTTTCTGCATGCGTATCTCAGCGATCAGGCGCGCTACGCTGAGATCGCACGCAGGGTGCTATCGCGCGCTTAGATCATTTGCAGTTGACGCGCGTTTTGGCATTGGTCGCATTCGGTGCCTGTGCCACGATTTCCCAAGCCCCGCCCGGAGCGGCGTTGGCGGGCGCCGCAGGCAAGGTGAGCGTTCCTTGGCGCTTGCCGCGCAGTTCGCCCATGCCTTCGGAAAGACCGAGAATCGCTTGGATGATTTGTTGTGACTCCTGCTCGTTGACTGCGGCTTGGGGCGGCATCGGAATTTCTCCCCAGACTCCACCGCCTCCGATCTTGAGTTTTTGTTGCAAGCGGGCGAGAGCCTGTTTGTCATCGCGATAACGCATCGCCACATCGAGATAGGCGGGGCCGACCGATGGGGTTTCGACCTGATGGCAGGCGAGGCATTGTTTCGCGGTGATGAGCTTTGCCGCATCAGTCGCAAGCGAGGGCCCTCCGGCATCGTGCCCGGTGGGGGGGATGTAGCGGGCGCGGATCACGATGTCCTTGTCATCAGCCGCTCCCTCGATCGTGAACGAGATGTTTTCACCGAAACCCAGTTGCTGCGGGTTGCCTTTGAGCTTGAGTGAGAGTTCCGGTTGCGATCCGGAACTGAGCAGGACACGTGCGATGCCGCGGTTGCCCCGCGGGTCGGTGGCGACGGCGCGCAGTTGATCGCCGAGTTTGTTGGCGAGTTCGATCTTTGTTCCTTCGCCGACCTTGCGATCCTCGAGGCCTTTGGTGAGATACCACACGACCGTGCAATTTTCTTTTTCCAGCTCCTTGACTTCGGCCACGAAAGAATTTCCAGCTCCGGTTTTGATCGTAACTTGCGGTGCTTTGTTGCCAATGTCTGGCGTGATGTGACGGATGCGACCGTTTTTGTTAAAATACCAGTCGGCACCATACTCTAACAGATAGATGCTGCCATCCGCTGCCATCTCCATGTCCATGGGATGCTGCAACCCCTCTAACCAAGGCTCCATCTTGACGAAATTTTCCTGCTCATCGAGCTTCACTTTCCACGCTTTGTTCCGCATCCAATCGTAGGTGAGTAAGGTGCGATCGTCCTCTTGGCTGAGAAGGTTGTATTTTCTATTGGCATCATAGTAAAACACCGGACCCGCCATGGCGTTTCGACCACCCTGTCCCATCAGTGGAAATTCGGCGCTGGCACTGTAGGGATACCAGATGAAGGCCGCGCGTGCTGCGGGGAGCACCTCGAGACCCGTATTGAACTTCGATGGATTTTTCGGCGCAGCAGGGTCGGTCATGGCGCCGACCGCACCCTTGGTGAAATCCACAATCGGATAGGGTTTGTTGTTCCCCACGAGAAACGGCCAACCGTGATTGCCAGCGGACTTGGCCTGATTGATTTCATCATGACCCGCGGGTCCTTTGGGAGATGGATTTCCGGCGTCGGGGCCGACTTCGCCCCAGTAAATCGTTTGCGTTTTCGGATCGACCGATAGTCGGAACGGATTGCGGCATCCCATCACATAAATTTCCGGACGAGTCTTCGCTGTGCCCGGCGGAAACAAGTTGCCCTTGGGGATGTCGTAGCCTTTTTCCGTGGGTTTGATGCGCAACACCTTACCGCGCAGGTCGTTGGTGTTTCCCGCGCTGCGCATGGCATTGGCATGATCGCGATCCTCTCGATCATCGATGGGTGCCACGCCCCCGCTTTCGAAAGGGTTGGTGTTGTCGCCCGTGCTCAGGTAGAGCAAGCCATCCTTGCCAAAAGCCAACGATCCGGCCTGGTGACAAACCTTGTCGCGGCGGTCGGTGGGGATCTCCAGAAGCATCTGTTCAGAGCGAGTATCGATGGTTCCATTTTTTAGTGTGAATCGAGAAAGACGATTAAGCATCTTGTCCGGTGCGCTGTAGTATAAATACATTCGCTGATTGCGCTCAAATTGCGGATCCAGTGCCAGCCCGAGCAAGCCGTCTTCCCTCGCCCAGGAACTGCCTTTATTGGTCGCGCGCAGAGCAGTGACAGGAATGAGACCGATCTCCATCATGGCGCCGGTAGCGGGCTGGACGCGCAGCACGCGTCCCTCGCGCTCGATGACGTAGAGATCGCCATTCGATGCAATACTGATTTCCATCGGATCACGCAGATCAGATGCGACAAAAGTGGTCTGCCATCCCGCGATCAGGGATGCCGGCCAGAGTAGGGTGGAAGTGAATAGTGCAGTAAAGCGCGACATTGGGGATAGTATACGGCGAGAGAATCGGTGGCTTTTCGTTCGGATCGCAATTTCCCGAAAATCATGCGGATCACGGCTTTACAGGCGAGCGGGCTGCGTAGGATGGCCTGATGACCGGTTGTCAAGATCGTGACCGAAATGAATCTTGACATCCCGGGGGCTGCGGGCATCTTTTTTCGCTAGTGAACGAGTCAATCAATCCTCTAACGCCTGCTCGTATATGGCGCGCGCTGGAAAAGATTTCATTGGTCAAATTCAGCCCTACAGCCTCATTTTTCACCCGATTCCTGTGCTCGCTCTCATCCCGCGGTGGCACTGTAAGCGAACAAATCATCCCCTGACATCAACGACACACTATGGATCCCATCACTTGGTTTATCATCATCGGCATCATCTTCATTATCGTCCCCATCGGACTCATGACAGTTCTCTGCATTCGTAAAATCCAGCCAGGCCGCGCAGGGCTGAAGACGGGGTGGGGGGGCTTGAAGGTGTCGTTCGACTGGATGGTGCGCGTGCCTCTGCTCCAGAGCTACCACATCATGGACATTTCCGTGAAAAAACTCGAGATCGCGCGAAAGGGACAAGATGGTCTGGTTTGCAAGGACAACATCCGCGCCGACATCACGGTGGCGTTTTACATCCGCGTGGATGCGACTCCCGATAGCGTGCGTAAAGTGGCGCAAATGCTCACGCCAGAGCGAGTCTCGGACATGGGGCAACTTCGCGAACTCTTCGAAGCTAAGTTTTCCGAGGCTTTGAAAACGGCGGGCAAGCAAATGGAATTCCACGAGCTCTTCACCGAGCGCTTGCGTTTCCGTGATGAAATTCAGACCACGATCGGCAAGGATCTCGATGGCTTTTTGTTGCAGGACGTCGCCATCGATTACCTCGAACAAACGCCTCTCGAAAACCTCGATCCAAACAACGTTCTCGACTCCGAGGGTATCAAAAAAATCACCCAGATCACGCAACGCGAGCGTGTCGTCGCGAACGAGTTCACACAACGCGCGCAAGTGCAGGTGGAGAAGGAAAACGCCGATGCTGACATCGCCAAGCGTGAACAAATCCGCCGCAACGAGGAAGACACGGCGAAACAAAATCGTGCGATCACGGAAATCCGCGCCAACGAGGAAGCGGAGTCACGCAAGGTCATCGAGGCTCGTCGCAGCGAAGTGGAGTCGAAGCGTCTCGAGACGGAAGAGGCGATTCACTTGCGCACGGAAGACATGAACCGCGCGGTGCAAGAGCGTGGCTATACAGTTCGCAAGGAGAAGGAACGTCTCGAGCAGGAGGCGATTCAGGAGGGCGAAGAGGCGCGGGTGCGTCGTGAACGCACCGTCGCACTGGCCAACATGGATAAGGAAGTCAAAGTCGCCGAGGCCGCGGTGGAGGTGGAGCGCAAGCGCGCGATCGTCGTCGCCGAGCAGAAGGCTGTGGTCCAGCAGGAGGAAGAGAAAACGAACATCGAGGCCCGCATGACGGCCGAGCGCGTGCGCGATGTCACTTTGATCGAGGCGGAGATGCTTGCGAAAAAAGATCAGGTCGAAAAAGTCGTCGCATCTGAAGCGCAGATGGAGGCAGAGAAAAATATTGCTGAGGCCGAGAAAATCAAGCTTGTCACTGCGGCGGAAGCCGGTCGAGAGGCGGCTCTCCGCGATGCCGAGCGCATGCAGACGATGGCGGATGCCGAGGCGCTCACCAGCGAGAAAAGACGTCATGCCATGGAGCAGGAAGCCGAGGGCCGGGCCGCTCACGAAGCCGCTCCAGGACTTGCGGAAGCGAAAGTCATTGTTGCGAAGGCCAACGCTCGACTCGCCGAAGCCGCAGCCGTGCGCGAGAACGAAGCCGCCGTTGCCTCGGGCATCGAGGCCAAGGGCAGCGCCGAAGCGAAGTCGATCGAGGAAAAAGCCAAGGCGATGAAACTTCTCCACGAGGCTGGTCAGCAGCACGAGGAATTCCGACTCCGCCTCAACAAGGATCGCGATGTCGAGCTCGCCGCGATCCACGTCGAGCGCGACATTGCCGCTGCTCACTCGGGTCTCGTGGGTGAGGCGCTTAAGCACGCCAAGATCGACATTGTCGGTGGAGAAAACGATTTCTTCGAGAAAATCGTCCGCTCCGTCGGTCGGGGTAAATCAGTGGATCGCATGCTCGCAAACAGCAGCACGCTCACAGATATCAAAAACACCTTTTTCGATGGCGGCTCGCCCGAACAGTTCAAGGCGCGTCTGTCGCAGTGGGTGTCGGACTTCGGCATCAAGAGCGAGGATTTGAAAAATCTAACGATCGCCGCTCTTCTCGCGCGCATGATCGCTGGCAGCAAGGACAATGCCCTGCAAAGCATTCTCCATAGCGCGATGGATACCGCTCGCGATGTCGGCCTCGCGGATGCGAAGGCATCGGACGTGTTGGATGTGAAATGAGTTTCTCCTTGCCGCGCCGTGGAATGCCCGCGGGCGGCTCTGGATTCCTGTGAAGTTTCCGCTCCATGTCCGAAGATCCCAATAAGCCTAACACCCAAGTCGCCGATGCTCCCAAGGCAGAGGGCGCAGCGGAAGCATTGGGCAGCGCGACCTATGAGATCATCCGCCAGCGACTGACGGTGCAGGGTGAGAGCCTGCATCAACGCATGGCCCAGCTCGATGCCCGCCGTGCCGAGGTCTTTGGTTCGATCGAATCGAAATTGCTTCAAGCTGATCGCATCGTCACGCATCACAACTGCATGCCGCGCGATATGGTGCAGCTGGGTAATGATCGGTTTCTTTTCGCCTTCAATGTTCGCTTTGGGCTGAAAAAGGAAATGGAGCTCGCTGATGTGTTCGCCGTTTATCGTCGCGACCCCGAGTCCGGTGCCTTTCGTGAAGAGTCGCTCGATGTCATCAACGATCCTCGTTTTGTCACCGATTTCATTCGCCTCTACAATATCTATGAGCGCAGCTCGTTTCGCAAATTCGCCGTGCGTGAAGGCAAATTGTTCATGGAATTCGGCACAGGCGCGGCGCTCACGGATTTCTCCGCGTTTGTCTGGGAGTTCAACGATGGGAATTTGAAATTTATCGATGGGCGTGCGGAGGCGGAATTCCGTCGCATCGGCTATCCACCCTCACACGAGTTCCGTTGGCTCAAACCGGATCGTGAGGCTTATCGCTACGGCGATCATCCGCATATCTCGATTCAAGATCGCGTTTTTGTCGAATGCGTGGGCGGAGATTTCACGGTCAAAGTGGAAGACAACACCCGAGATGGCGAGGGGATTTTCAGTGAGTCGGTAGAGGATCGTCATCAGAAACTCGACGATGCTGAAATCGAGTATGCGATCATCAATCAATTGATCATTCTTAAAGTTCGCCCCTACAAGGAAAAGGACTACCGCTATTACATCTTCAATGAAAAACAACACAGCGTCGTTAGAGCGGATGCCATTGGCGAATCCTGCGTGTTGTTGCCGGAGAGTCATGGGTTGATTTTTCCTGATGGGTATTATTTGGCGACGGGAGAGTTTAAGCAGTTCGAGTGTCGCATCCGTGGCATGCAAATCGAGCGAGTGATCCAGGCACCGAATGGCGAGGACGTGCTCTATGTTTTCTATAACCGCAGCAGCGGCGACTATGCACTCATGCCGTATCGATTGATCCAACAACGTGTGGAGGAGCGAATTACGTGTCATGGATTCTCCTTGTTCCCGAATGGTCACTTGCTGCTTTTCCGCGCGGATACCGAGCCACAAAAGCATCACATGATTCAACTGCGCCAAACGCCCTATCATCTGCCAGGCTATGAGCCCGAGGGTCGGCGTGATGCGTTTCTCTATCAGGTCGGCAATCGCGAGGTAGTGCGCTGTCTTGCCGAGTGCAATGAAGTGCTTACGCTCATCCGCCGCGAGGAGCCGTATGCGGAACTTTATACTGATCTCGTGCGTCGGAGCAGTGGAATTCTCGATGCCTACCCTTGGCTTTCTCACGCCGATGGATTTGCGATCGATGCCGCTCTCCGCGCCGTTGGGGAAGCAGCGGATCGGGCCGTGGATGAATTTGATCGAGTGACACGCATGCGCCGCGAGGCTGTGGAGCGTGTGGCAAAAGCCCGCAAGGATTGTGAACTGCGCTTTCAGGAAATCCGACGCGCGAATTTTAGTGCACTTCCCGATTATGTCGTGAATCTCGCCGCATTGCGAGGGTTGCGCGGGGAGCTGATTTCTCTGCGCGAGGTGCGCTACGTGGTCGTGACGGAAGTCGAGGCGCTGGAAAAACAAGTGATCGAGGAGTCGGCCGCGCTCTCAGCAAAATGCGTCGAGTTTTTACTCCGACCAGAATCGCTCGAACCCTATCGAAAAGCGGCAACCGGACATCTTGCCGCTGTCGATAGCGTGCGCACTGTCGCCGAAGGGAAAAAAATCGAGGAAGCCGCAGGTAAGGAAGGTGCTGAGCTGGAGATGCTCATTGAAGTGGTCAATGGTCTGCGCATCGAGGATGCCACACAGACCACGCGCATCATCGACGGCATCACCACCGTTTACTCCACGCTCAATCAAGTGCGCGCGGCATTGCGCAATCGACTTTCCGATCTCGCCTCCACCGAGGGCGCAGCGCAGTTCGCGGCGCAGATGAAATTGTTAGGCCAAGCGGCATCGAGTTATCTGGATCTCTGCAACACGCCAGCGAAGTGCGATGAATATCTCAATCGACTCTCGGTGCAAATTGAGGAACTGGAGGGACGTTTTGCGGGGTTCGATGAATTTACCGTCAGCCTCGCTGAGCGTCGCACGGAACTTTACGAGGCCTTCGAGCAACGCAAGGTCGCGCTGGTCGAAGAACGCAACCGCCGCGCCAACTCTCTCGCTACGGCCTCCGCGCGCATTCTTAAAGTCATCGTCAATCGACTCGACGGCTTCAAGTCGCTTGATGAGATCCATGCCTACATGGCATCGGACATGATGGTCTCGCGCGTTCGCGAAACTGTCGCTCAGTTGTTAGACTTAGGTGATGCCCCGCGCGCCGATGCACTCGATTCGCAACTCAAAAGCGCCCAGCAAGAAGCGGTGCGCCGGCTCAAGGACAGGCAGGAACTTTTCGCCGATGGGGAAAATATCATCCGCCTCGGCAAGCATCATTTCAACGTCAGCACCCAGCCCATCGATCTCACGGTTGTTTTGCGCGAAGATGTGCAACATGTTCACATCACCGGCACGCAATACTTCGATCCGATTATCGACGAAGAATTTGTCGCCACCCGCGATGTGTGGGAGCAGGAAATCGTTTCGGAAAACCGCGACGTCTATCGCGGTGAATACCTCGCGTGGCAGATGCGGAAGAGCTGGAACGGCGATGCTGTGCCATCGAACGAAGAAGAAACCCTCGAACGCGTCCGTCAGTTCATGGGCGCGCGTTACGTCGAGGGTTATACCCGCGGCATCCATGACATCGATGGCGCCAACATTCTCGCGGCGCTCATCACTACCACGCGCGAGCTCGGTCTCGCCCGCGCGCACCCCGTGGCGCGCGCGATGGCACTCGTGTGGTGGCATCGTTTTTGCCCGGAGGAAACCCGCAGCTTGTGGGCCTCGAAACTTTCCTCCTTCGCGCAACGCAATCGGCTTTTCCCCGGCGATCCGATTCAAGGTGAATACATCGCTGCTTTGCAATCACTATTACACACCTTTGCCGAAACGACGCGACTTTATCCTGCTGACCGCGCCGATGCGGCAGGAGAGTATCTTTTCCATCAACTCGTTGCAGGTTGGCCCGCTGTGGTGACTCGTGAGGCGGATCAACTCACCACGGAGTTCGCCCGACAGATCGCGCACGGTGGTGCGGAAAAAACCTTTGCCGATGGTCGATCCGCGCTGTCCGATCATCCCGCCAGCGAGCTCACCCTCGTTCGCGATTGGCTGCGCGGTTCTATTTTTTCGGCGGCCAAGGACGGCGCAGAGCCGGACTTTCGCCACCACGAAGAAGCCTGCGCCCTGATTTTCTGTGGCGATGCCCTCCCGCGCCGCGTGGTCACTGCCACCACCACTCTCACGCTCACAGGTATGAAGGGAGCGCATGCCCGCATGCAGGGCGGGGCATACACCTTCGATCACCTCGATTTCCACGAACGCCTCGCCCGCCACGTGCGTGATGTGGTGCCGCGTTTCGAGGCTTTCCACGCTCTCAAACAAGCCCGTATCGCCCGTGAACGCGCCTTGCTGCGCCTCAATGAATTCAAGCCACAAGTGCTCAGCTCATTCGTGCGCAACCAGCTCATCGACGATGTCTACCTCCCGCTCATCGGCGATAACCTCGCCAAACAAATCGGTGCCGCAGGCGATAACCGCCGCACTGACCTCATGGGCCTGTTGCTCGTCATCTCTCCACCGGGCTACGGCAAAACGACTTTGTTAGAATACATCGCCAGTCGTCTCGGCATCGCCTTCATCAAGGTGAACGGCCCTGCGCTCGGCCACAACGTTGTTTCGCTCGACCCCGAGGAAGCGCCGAATGCCGCTGCACGTTCTGAAATCAACAAGCTCAACCTCGCGCTGGAGATGGGAGACAACGCGATGATCTGCGTGGATGACATTCAGCATTGCAATCCCGAGTTTTTGCAAAAGTTCATCTCTCTCTGCGATGGCCAACGCCGCATCGAAGGCGTGTGGCGCGGGCGCAGTCGGACCTACGACTTGCGCGGGCGGAAAATCATCGTCGTCATGGCGGGGAATCCCTACACCGAAAGCGGCACGCGTTTCAAAATACCCGACATGCTCGCGAACCGCGCCGATACCTACAACCTCGGCGACATCATCGGCAACAGCGCCGCTGCTTTCAAGGCCAGCTACATCGAGAACGCAGTCACCTCGAACCCCGCGCTCGTCGCCCTCTCGAACAAGAGCCAAAAAGACGTGCGCGCCTTCATTCGCATCGCCGAGACTGGTCAGCGCGATGGCATCACCTTCGAAGCCAGTTACAGCGCGCGCGAGATCGAGGAAATCCTCTCGGTGATGAAAAAACTCGTCGCCATCCGCGATGTCGTACTGCGCGTGAACCAGGAATACATCCACTCAGCCGCCCAAGCCGATGAGTTCCGCACCGAGCCGCCTTTCCGCCTGCAGGGATCGTATCGAAACATGAATCGCATGACCGAAAAAGTCGTCGCCATTATGAACGATGCCGAAGTGCGTGGGCTGATCATCGATCACTACCGCGGCGAATCCCAAACACTGACCACCGGCACCGAGTCGAATTTTTTCAAGTTTAAGGAAATCATCGGCGACCTCACCGTCGAAGAACAAGCTCGTTGGGACGATATCAAGCGCACCTTTCAGCGCAATACCATCGCCAAGGGCGCGGGCGGGGACGAGGATCCCGTTGGACGTGTCGTCGCCCAGCTCCACGGTTTCCAAACCGGCCTCGAAGGCATCCGCGAAACCATAGCCGGTCAGCTCGCCCGCCCTCAGCCAGCGCCGCAAGTTCACCTCGACTTTTCGCCTATTAGTCAAGCCATCGATGGGCTTCGCTCCGACCTCACTCGCCCGCAAGGCGAGTTCCCCGAGCTCCGCAGCGTGCTCCACGAGCTGGAGATGGTGCACAGCACTCTCGCCACGCTAAAAGAACTCGCTGCCCGCCAACGCGAACACCTCGACGACGCCCGCCGTTTGTTAGACGAACGCGCGCGCCAAGGCTCCGTGGAAATCGAAGTCACCCAAGATCTGTTAGCCAACGAATCCGCCTTCCTAGAGCACTTCCACAAAGCCCTAGCTGAAGCCAAAAAAGACAAAACACTCCCGCAAGAATGATTCGTCAGCAGCATTCCAGCGCACCAACGTTGCAACGACAAGCTAGCCTAGGGCATCGCCTTGGGAAATGCCATGCCTCACCTTTTGAGCCCTGAAGGGGCGCCACATTAAAACATCCGCTTACCAACCCACTCTCATGAAAAAAATCATCCGGCGCATCCAATCTCTCAACGAAAGCGCTTCGCAATTCACCGCCGCCGCGGGTCAATTGCCGACTCGCGTGGCCGAACTGCGCGAGGCAATGAAAGCCACCACCGGCGAACTCCAAACGCTCAAGACCGATATCCAGGTCAACGTCGCCGACCTGCAAATCGAGCATGAGGACGACATCGGCACTGCCTTGGTCGAAGTCGCCGGGCACGCCGCCGTTTTCCAACAAGCCGGATTTTTGTTAGACGGCCTCGATGTCGAGGTCAGCCCCATCCAGCGCATGATCGTCACGCTCAAGCGCCAGAAAGACGTGGACATTGGCAAACTCCAAGAACTGATCCAGCAATACCGCGACCAATCGACCATGCGCTCCATTCTTTCCGCCTTGTTCAAAGCGCGCACCATGGTGGACAACATCGAGATCGATGGGCTCGACTACGACAAACTCATCATCGGCATCGGTCCCGTGCCCACCATCCGCTTGAGCTGGCGCGATCGTAGTGTGAAAACCACCACTCCTGCTTGGCAACCCAGCGCATCGCAACCACTCACCGCGGCGGCCACCACCTCCTTCTTCGGCCCCTCTCTTCAGTCGACCTTCAGCTCCACGCAATCACCCACGGATACACCGATCAAAGAAGCGCCAAGCCCAGAAGCTCCGCTCGTCTCCGCAGTTCTACCCCCACCACTGCCTCCGCAAGCCGCCGACCCACTCGCTCGCTTCAAAGTCATGCCGCAGCTCAATCGCCCACAGTAATCGCATGGCATCACAGGCGAGGGGAGAGAGCATCTTTCAGATCATCCTTCGAATTACGGATCGTATTCCGAACTCAGGAATTTCTTCGATGATTCGCCGGGGTAGCGTTTGCCTTCGTGGAAAAGCACGAAAGAGCCGCCGGTTTGTTTGGCGATTTCGCTTAGGTCATACGCCGGGGTGCCGGGGAGTTCGAAGGCGATGGTATCGATGGGAATACCCGTGGGGTTGAGGGTTTTCATCTCATCAAATACCATGTTCGAGTCGCGGGCCTCGCCATCGGAGAGCAGATAGACCACATCGGGCGGAGGCCCCATGGAGAAAGCCATCTTCAGTGGCGAATACCAACCGGTGTTGCCTTGGGCAGGAGTGGCATTCACTGTGGCGATGGCTTTTTCCTTCATGTCCTTGCTCGCAGGGAGCCAATCCACGCTGGGTGTCTCACCGAGTCCGTTCCAGCCGTGATCGACTTGGTTCGGGCCGGGGGTTTCGTCAGTCCAGGCATTGTGCGAGAAGTAGATCACCTTGAAGCGCATGCCCTCGGCGAGACCGTTGATCGAAGCAATCAATTCTTTTTTCAGCATCTGAATGCGCGTGCCGCCCGAACAGTCGCTTTCCATGGAGAGCGAAAAGTCGACGATGTAAGCCACGCGTTTGCCCGTGCGTTTGGTGCCGAAAAACGAGGTGCCGCCTCCGCCATTTCCATCACCATCGCCTGCGCCGAAACCTGCGTTAAAATCATCGTCCATGCCGAAGGGGCGAGTGGGGTCCACAACTTCCGGCACTGGCACAGCAATCGCCGATGCGGTAGTGGCCGCGATGACGCGAGCCATCGAAGAACTGGAGCTAGCGGGTTTCGGCTTCAGCCCGCGCGCCATGTCTTTTGGTCGGTCGGGTGCCTCTTCTTTTACGATGGGAGCTTGGTAGGTCACAATGACTGGAACTTCGCGCAAAGTGGGGAGAATGGCGATCAGTGCAAGGATGGCACCGCATAACGCCACGACCACGGCAGCCACAATCATCGACTGAATCGTGTCTTTTTTCTTCTGCGCAGCAAGATAAATGGCCACTTGCTCGCGACGTACGGAGAGCTTGCTAGAGGTTTGGGTGAGTTTGAGTTCCTGTTTCATGCAGTGGCACTGTGGATGATTTCCCACGCTACCGAAGAGCCCCCCGCTTGGCGAGTGAAAAAACGCCGTGCCAGAGGGCAGGGGATCAGTGTCGGGCAATGATCGCTTGTGATCATGCGGGGCGACTCTCCTGCCGCTGACCGATGTAGTGTTGTTTCCCTTTTTCCGTAAAATCCGTTCCTGCGGGTAAAAAGCCGAAATCGTTAATCAAGCGACTATATATAAGCAAACGTAAAAATAACACCAATCGTATGATTCAACTATAACTTGCTTGATCGCTACGATTCGTTTTTTGCAGATGATACGCTAGTGTCTGCGCCAATGCATCATCCGATGCCTGAATCTAAGAAATTCTCAGCTTCTACAGGCCGTATTCATAGGTATACACGCCTTTTTCAATCGCGTTGTTCGCGCAGCGCGAGTTCATCGGAAATCAAGGGGCGCAATGCGGCGTGTTCATGGGTCAGCTTAGAATCGCGGGCGATGACTTCATCGGCCAGAGCACGAGCTTCTCGCAGCAGGGTAGGGTCGGCGAGAAAGTCGGCGAACCTAAGGTCAGCAATGCCGCTTTGCGCTGTGCCTAGCACATCACCGGGCCCGCGCAGGCGCAAGTCCACTTCTGCGATCACAAAGCCATCGTGGCTATCGACGAGAGCTTGGAGTTTTTCGAGGGCCTCGGGCGTTTTGGAATCGGTGAGCAGAATGCAATAGGACTTGTGCTCGCCACGACCGATTCGTCCTCGCAGTTGATGCAACTGCGCGAGTCCGAAGCGCTCGGCGTGGTGGATGATCATGATGTTGGCATTTGGCACATCCACACCTACCTCGATGACCGTCGTGGACACCAAGGCGTGAATTTCCCCGGCGCGAAACGCCTGCATGGTCAGTTCTTTCTCCTCCGCACTCATTTTGCCGTGGAGCAAGCCCGTGGTATGCGGCTTGAGACGTTTCTGCCATTTGGCATAGGCCTCGGTGGCGGACTCCGCCTTGACGGTTTCCGATTCCTCGACGAGCGGGTAGACAAGATACGCTTGACGACCATCGGACAAATGCTGTTTCAAAAAAGCGGTGATGTCTGTGATCTTCGGGTCCTTGCGCAGGGCGGTGATCACTTTACCGCGATTGGCTGGTCGCTCATCCAGCACAGAGACATCCAGATCGCCGTAAAGAGTGAGTGTGAGCGTGCGCGGGATGGGTGTGGCGGTCATCACGAGCACATCAGGCTTCACCCCATGCGCGATCAAGCGCGCGCGCTGGGACACGCCGAACTTGTGCTGTTCATCAATGACGACAAACCCGAGATCAGGAAACGCGTGGGAATCGTAGAGTAGAGCGTGCGTGCCGATGATGATTTGCGCATCGCCTTTTTCCTGATCGTGCGATTGCTCCTCGCGGTTCCCTGTGCGCAGTGTCAGACGCACGCCTAAGGGAGCGAGCCATTTCCGGAACGTCAGGTAGTGTTGTTCCGCAAGGATCTGCGTGGGCGCCATCAGCGCGGCTTGGCAACCGCTATCAATCGCGAGCAGCATGGCGGCCATGGCGACGAAAGTTTTTCCCGAACCGACATCGCCCTGCAACAAACGATTCATCGGCCGCAGGCTGCGCATGTCAACGAGGATTTCCTTGATCGAACGCTTCTGAGCGCCCGTGAGATCGAAGGGCAGTGATACGTAAAAGGCCTTGAGCAGGGTGGTCTTGCGGCCTAACACACGGCCCTCGAAATCGAAATGCCGGGCGCGCCGCCAGACGACATTGAGCTGCAGGACGAAAAATTCTTCTAACGCAAATCGCCGCCGCGCCCGTTGCGCTTCTTCCAGATGAATCGGGAAATGGGCGAGACGCAGGTCGCTGAAACGATCGCGCTCCGGGGCGACATCGATGGCACAGGTGAAAGTCGCGGGGTTCACTCGATGCAGCAGTAGATGCTGGATCTCGCGCAAGCGGCGTTGGGCGATGCCGCTCACGTTTTTATAAATCGGAACGATGCGATCGACGTGAATGGACTCCGCGCCCTCATCGCGGATGATTTCGAACTCTGGGTGATCGATGACCAGCTTGCCTTTGAAATCCTTGACCTTGCCATAAACAATCACCTCATGCCCGGCGGCGAGCATTTTCGAAAGAAAGGGCATGTTGAACCAGCGGCAGGTGATTTTGTTAGAGCCAAACACTCCTCCGCTGCCGTTCAGAATGATCGCCTCGTAGGCAGCGTAGGAGGAGGAAAAACGCATCGAACGCGCATCGATCACCATCCCGCGCAGGCAGACCGGATGCGCGGTGGGCATGACTGGAAAGGCATCGAACTGCCGCCTGTCCTCATGGCGCTTCGGCAGGTGCATCAAAAGGTCGCCATACGTCGATAGACCGATCGCCCGGAACGCGGCAATTTCCTTCGGCGTAAGGAAGGAAGATTGTTCCAGCAAGTGGCTGGCGGGAAGTAGGAGAGACGCGTCCACAGTCGTGTGGGAACAGCATGAGGACAAAGCGCGGCGTTTGCCAATCACAAATGCTCATAAGAACAGCTTTTTCTCCCGAGCGCCGAGCTTGCGTGGCCGGTTGTCCTGCGCTACGCTACAAACATGATCCGTTTTTTACACACCCGCATTCGCGTCAAGGACATCGAGGCATCGATCGCATTCTATAAAAATCTCGGTTACATTGAGGGCGTGCGTAAGGCCTCGCCCCAAGGCAACCAGTTGGCCTTTCTCGAGCTGCCGGGAAATGATGTGTTCTTGGAGCTGTGCCATTCACCCGAGTATACCGCCCGCTGTCCCGAGGACCTGATGCATACCTGCCTCGGTGTGCCTGATATCATCGCGTATTGCGATATGGTTGAAAAAGCAGGCATCGAGATCTGGCCCTCTGCCTGGCGGGAGAAATTCTTGAACGACGAGAAAAAAATGGCATTCGTCACCGATCCGGACGGCTACGAGGTTGAAATTCTCGAGCGCTCGTAATGGATCGTTTTTTTCGTATCATCTGAGTGCCAGCGCGGCACTCAGAAGCTCAACTTCGCACCGGTTTGCCACATCAGGCTGGTGGTGTTCGTCTCGGAATCGAGATCATCGCGGAAGAGTGAGTATTCCAGACCATTGCTGATGATCATACGATTTTCGTAAATGTGGACATTGGCACCCAAGTAGAACGAGTGATACTCATCGCCGCTGACGATGGGTCCATCGCCTTGATAAAAAGGATCAGCTCCGGGACCGTAGCCGCCGTAAATCGCATCTTGTTTATCGGTATCAGCATAGTGGTAGCGCCCCACCAGTTGGATCGTGCTGGGCATGATCCAGTAGGTAGGCATCAGCGTCAATCCCCAGGCGTTGTTATCGCCTCGGGCGATCGTGAAGTCACCCATGAAGCCAAAACGATCCTGCTGCAGGCTGAAGCCGGTGGAGTAGAGATCGCTGTAGGCGGAGGCACCAGGATAACGGTGGCGTGGTAGCACCTCGCTGCCATCGTGGTCGAGGCTATGAAGGTAGTTCAGATACCAGCGCGTGCGCAGTGGCGCGCCTGATTCCGCCTTGCCAACTTTTTCATACGAGATCCCTGCATTCACTAGCCCATCGTTTTTAACGCCGGGAAGATTGTCGCTGAAATCACCCGAGAACCAGCCGATTTGATAGGTCCATCCCTTGGCGGTGGCATCAAACATCACGCCGAGGCTATCAGCAGGGGCGACCATGTTCGAAAGCAGTGAGCGCTCGCTGATCAGCAAGTTCGCGTCAAGTGTGTTGTTTTCTTGCGTGCTGAGAGGGCGGAATTTTCCGATGGTCACGCCGGTGTTCTCCGTCATTTCCGTGCGCGCTTTCAGTGTCTGGACCCCATTCATACGCGAGGGGCCAGCCATTTCGACAACGCCGGTGACTTCCGTGCGGTAAAAAGCCTTCATGCGAGCACCGAGTTGCGCGCGGCGCATTTGCACGTCATTGACGTTTTGATTGAGAGTGGAGGTAGTGAGATCGTTATCGATCGATCCCCAAGCGCCTGCACCTTCGAACAATCCAGTGAGAGAAAATTCCTGCACGTAGGGATTTTTTTCGTTTTGATAGAGCAGCGCGCGCGCCCAGATCGGGTCGAACATTTCGTGCGATTTGACCGAAAATTCGGAGGGCTCCATGACCTTGTATGGCTTGGTACTTTTGCCTTCTGCGTCGGTGGCACCGATGGCACCGCTGAGCACTGGGGCATCCTCGGGCTGTGGTGGCACGGTAACGGCGGCGGCGTCTTTTTTGCCTTCGAGAATATCGAGCGCTTCATTGGCCAGCAACGGAGCTGACAGAGCTAACAGCATGACAACGGAGTGAGGTTTCATATGGGTGAGATAGGGATAAATTATTTCTGTGGTTCTGCATTTGCTCGTTCGGCTTGTTCACGCTCCAAGCGAACTTTTTCGCGGTCGGCAGCGCGACGAACTCGACTAGTATACTGCTCTAGTGAGTCAGTCTTCTTAAGTGTTAGAGCTTTTTCTATGAAAGGAAGTGCCTCCAAGGCTCTGTTGTCACGAATCAACAGTTGACCATACCCAAGATTGGCCGGGTAGGCAGTTTGCTCATGTTGCATGGCCAGCATGTAATTGGTTTTTGCTTCGCCGATGTGCTTGCGGATTTTTTCCTCATCCGTCTCGATCTTCGCACACTCGTCACAATGTTTAGCCATCTCTAACAAAATTTCAGGACTAGCCGGATTGTCCTGAAGCAATCGTGCGAGAATGCTGCCGACCAAATCCGGTTGGTTGTTGTTACGGGCGATTTTCACTTCCGTTAGATCCAGAGCCAGCTGGTCGGCAGAGGTCATCTTCTCGCCCACCTTGGCGCGGATTTTTTGCAACATCTCTCCGGCTTCTTTAGGATTACCGTTGTCGTTGAGGATTTTTGCGGATTTCAAAGCCTGTGCCACATCAAACTGGGTGGCACGACTCATAGCATCCGCAAAGGCATCGAGCGCGAGACGCGGTTGCGATTGGTCAATGTAGATATTGCCTAACAATACCAGGCTTTTCTCATCAGCCAAATCCAGCATGCGCATCATTTCCAAATTGATGATCGCATCGTCAAATTTCTCCATTGCGAGGAAAGCACTTGTTTGGCGCATCCACAAATTACGATCCTGAGAATTTTCTTTGATCAGGTTATCGAACATACTAGCCGCATCAGCATACTTGTCTTGCATAAGCAGCGCCTGAGCTAATCCTAGCTTCCAATCTCGTGCATTCGGGTCAATCAAATAAGCCTGTCTGTATGCATTTTCTGCCGCAACCGCATTTTGTTTAAACATGTAACAGTAACCTAGCATCCCCATGACACGCGCGGATTTTTCGCCTAGTTCCACCGACTTTTGAAAAGCAGCGAGTGCATCATCCATTTTGTTTTGTGATGTGTAGAGAAAACCGAGGTTGGTGAAGGCGCGGCGGAACTTGGGAAAGCGACGGATGGCTTCCTTAAACGCCCGCTCTGCTTCGGGCAAACGTTCCGATTGGAAATACAGATTTCCCAGAACAAAAACGAGAGCGGGACTTATTTCGCCGGGTTGTAAATCTGGATCCGATGGCGTGGTGGTTTCCTTGATGTAGAGGATCAATTGGTTCTCAGCATCCTTGAACTTCGATTCTGAAAACAGCACTTGTAATCGACTCAGCAGTTTTTGCTCTGTGTCTGTTACATCCGGTTCAACTTCTGAGAGAATACCGTAGCTTCCAACAAAATCTTTGGCAAATCCGGGCTGCTGGAACAGAGGCGTAGGCGCGATGAGCGCCTCTTTAGCCTGTGACGAGTGAATTCCCCAGATACCTATCAACGATAGAATGATGTGTTTTGTCATAATCAGCTGTTTTTAACTTCGAATGTGTATGGAATGAGACAATTGCTTTGAACGGGTTTACCATCTCGCGAACCAGGCTTAAATTTCCACTTCTGAACTGCGGTAATCACCGCTTTGTCTAGCTCTGCCTGCCCTGAGCTTTGCTTGATCGCGACTTTGGTGACAGCCCCTGAGGAATCGACAGTGGCGGTTACCACGACTTTGCCCCCAATTTTTTTACGCAACAAGGAGCTCGGATAGGTAGGCTGAATCTTGAAAGTCGGCACGGGAGGCTCTGCGGTGTCGCCACCACCCATCAGATCATCTTCCTCAGAAGCGCCAGCTCTACCGCGCCTGCCAAAACGCGGAACATCCATAATGAAACCGCCACCAGCACCTTCACCCATCGCCATTTCACCGAGATCAAGTCCTAGATCATTTACGGGTTCATCAGGAGATACCTCCGAATCCTCGGGGATTTCCACGGGCTCAAGCGGTTCATCATATTCCTCGGGTTCGGGTTTCTGCTCTTCAGGCGCGGGTGGCGGCGGAGGTGGAGGTGGCGGCGGGGCAAATTCCACAAATTGGAATTCCTCCTCCTTGCCCTGCTCATCTACTTTCGAGCCATTGATGAAGAGAGACGCCACACCTCCGGCGATCACCAAACCTAAAAGTACAAGAATCGCTCTCACCTTTTTGGGTTTGTCATCGGATATGGTGGAAAATTGTCTCATGAATCGTAATTATTGATTAGGCTGAGTAGCTAGACCAATTTTAGTAATACCATTTTTCCCTAGCATCGTTACCACAGCCATGATTTTTTGATATTGAGTGGAACTATCTCCTCGCACGACTACTGGGAGGTCGGGAGTCACAGCCACCATGCCAGAAATCTTGCTTTCGAGCTCCTCAAGAGACATCGGGGTAAGGTTCAGCGTGATTTTGCCCTCCGAATCGATGGTGATCGCTTGAATCTTGGGCGCGCTGATGTCCGCAGCCGCTTTGCTGCCCGCTTTGGGAAGATCTACTTTCACCCCCTTGACTCCTGCTGCTGTCATCACAATAAAAATGAGCAGTAACACCAGATACAAGTCCACCATGGGTGTGACATTGATATCATCAAAGCTTTTATCGTCTGCTGAGGCCATGGTAATGAGTGGTGAAAATGTTAAGCATCCTCGCTATCGCTGAATTTGGGTGAAGTCGCCTCATTGACTTGAGGATAAAACTCCGCCATTTTAGATACAAATTCATCAATAAACACTTTTACTTCCGAAGTGATATTTTTGATGCGATTGTTCAAGTAAGAATAAGCGAAGAGTGCGGGGATCGCGACGATTAGACCAGCTACGGTAGCGAGAAGTGCGGAGGCGATACCTGGTGCAATCGCGTTAACGTTTACTTCGCCCTCTTTGGAGATGATGGCGAAAGTGATCATCACTCCTACTACAGTACCCAGTAGACCCACGTAGGGCCCGCCGGCAATACTGATGGTTAGGTATACCAATCCATTAGTAAGTTTGTGTTGCAGATTGACAAGACCGGCATCGAGAGCTGCGCGTACCGCTTGGATCGAACGACCAGAGAGTCCTTTATGACCAGTCTTGACGGAACTTACCCGCGCTGTGATTTCTCCCGCTCCGATGTGATATATCTCGTAGAATGGTGAGCGCTTCATCGCTGGTGTCTCGGTTAATGTCTGTGCCTCGGCATTCCGTTCCAACGTAGTGAGATCATTAGCCATTTTACGCCATTCACGCATAAAATCGTGATTTCCTTTTTCGATCTTATTCAGATAGAGAATCTTACGTGCTGCGACGGTCCAGCCTACACCAATCATGGCGACACAAATCGCGATAGCGATCCAACCGTCGAACATCATATTCTTGGCGATGTCACCGAATAGCATCACGTGTTCGAGAGCTTTGTTTTGCCCCCCCGGATGTTTCATCTCGGCCGTGATAGCTTTGCCCATCGTACCATCGAGCGGCAGAGTGCCTGTTCCACTGGCAATGACCTGCGCGATCGCGCCTCCCGATTGATTGATAGAAACAAAAGCTGGGTAGCCTGATCCAGTGTCCGACATAGGACAGATCCCTTCCGAAATATGATTTTGGGCGGCAAAAAACACTGAGGGACCCATAATCAAAAAGCTTCCTTCGATCGATTTTCCGGCGAAACCAAAAGCCTTACCGGCAAAAGTGTGACCACCAGCAAGATTGGCGAGTCGTTTGATTCCAAGAGATAACACTTTGACGCGCTCGTTGATTTCCTTAACTGGCTCGTTGACAGCGTTAAGAGCACTTTGATCAATGTTTGCTACTTCCTCTTTGTATTGTTGATACTCAGCTGGATGCATCCGTGTAATGAGAGCTTTGGAATATTGATTGAGCAATCCAGAAGCGTAGGTGAACTGAGCTTTGCGCTGATCGACTTCTTTTTCCAGTGTTTTTGTTTTGATGGTGCGCATTTCTTCATCACGCTCAAGAGCGCGCAATTCTTTGGTTAGCGTGATAACCTCATCGTCTAGTTTGTTGATTTCGTTGTAGGTAAAACGGCGTAAATCGCTATTTTGGGCCACTGTCTTGCTTAGATCTTGAGCAGCTTCCTCAATACGTTTTTTAGATTCATCAAGTGTGGTGGATTCAACGGCGAACGTCAAATGCACTAAGATGGTTGATAGAATCGTGTGAGTGATTACATGTTTCATGATTGGTAAAAGTAAAATTTTCAAGGTGTGGGAACAGGAAGAGTGGTAAACGATGAGTCTTTTTCCGTTGTAGCGGTGATGATCAGTTTTTTGACATCGGCAGCGATCTCATTCCGCTCTACAAATTTCCAACCGCCCTCTTTGGGACTACCGATCAGTGCAAAACTGGCATCTTCATTCACTGCGTATGCGGCGGCCATTCCCATATACACTACCTGCATGTTGAATTCTTGACCAGTTGAGTTTTTGTGTAGCTCATTGCTCACTGTAATGTTTTGTTGAAATTTTTCTACTTCTGCTATCATTTCTGTAAGATTCGCAGCTCGTTTGCCAACATCATCGGGTTGTTGCTCTGCGGGCATCGATAGATTTTTTTTCAATGTTTCTAACCCTACGTTAATCTTGGGCATTTTGATGAGAGGTGCTGGCAAGTTAGGAATTTGCTTAGCGAATTCCTCCTCCATGGCGCGCAATTGCGCGGAGAGCGCTTTTTCTGCCGCAATCAATTGATCGCGTTGGTTAATTTTATCAGTCGATTGCTGGTCAGCTGCCAGAGATCGTTGTTTCGCTTCTTCGATTTGCTTCTGATAAGTAGCTTTTTCCGCAAGAAGACCTTCTTTGTAGCTGCTAAGGATCTCCTGATCGGTTTTCCAAGCATTTTCTTCCGCCTGCCGCTTTTGTGCCGTCTCTAACCACAGGCGCATGTTTTCTTTTGACTGGTCTAGTGGATGATCGTTTTGAGCCTCACAAATCGTGGCATTTGTGAAAAGCAACGATGTTGTCAGAGTAAGGAATTTGATGCGTGTCGTAACTGTCATATTGCGGAAAGTGTGGAAGGGCCGCCGGCGTGGGCCGACGACCCTTTGATTTGTTTTGGTTTCTCTGGGGGGAAATTATGGGTTCGGAGTGCCGTTGGTCAGGTCAACGCGGAAGAACTGCTTGCCAGCGGGAGCGGCGACAGTTGCTGTAGCATTGCCAGCAGCCGTCCAGTTCGTGAGGTTGTCCGATTTGAACAATGGCAGCGTGATCGTAGCGTTGGCACCAGGAGTGACAGGGCCGATCATCAAGCCGCTACCACGCAGGTCCTGGATGGAGCTTGCGGTGTAGAGGCTGAAGTCGCTTGGATTACCGGTAACACTGGTTTGACCAGCGGTGAAGTTGGCGTTGAACTGGGCCGTGGTCTTGAGGGTTCCCAAAACCGTGGTGGCATCGTTCACAGCGGCATTGAAGCCAAGTGCGGTGTTCGCAGTTTCGACCGAGTCAGAGATGCCATCACCGTCTGCGTCAACGATCGGACTGGAAGTAGGAGCGGAGCCTTGCAGCAAGCCAACTTGGCTCAGCTTGGTCCAACCGGATGCCCAGTTGTCAGAACCGAAAGCGCCACGGAATGTGGTAGCCACGGGAGCACCGGCGCTCAGTTTGTTCGTCCAAAGTGGGGAACCGGTCGCAGGGCGCGGATCGATCACCAGCAGATCCAAGGTTTCGGCATCGCGCTCATATGCGGTGAGCATTGGATTCACTCCGCCGTTCGTATTGCCTTTGATGGGAGAACCATTGGCATCGAAGAATGTATCCGCCGCGCCTGAACCATTTAGGTAGGTGAGGTTGGATGCATTCGCTCCGGTGAATGTGCCACCGCCAAAAGCACCAATAGTGTTATTCTCGAAAGTCATTCCTGATCCAGGCCCATCACTCGATGATTCGATCAAATCCTCACGGAAATCATGAAACAGCGAGTTGTAGACTTTACCTTTGAAGCGGTCATCAATGTAAATCGCATTGTTTCCTTTGTCATTGCCAAGATCGGCCGTGATTCCGGAGCCAATGAAAGTTGCATTGTAAATGACGGGTGCGGAATTCGTCGCGTTATCCGCAATCGTCCCTGTCACACCATCCCA